>CAYZJR010000016.1:23189-52360 GCA_964478655.1 uncultured Candidatus Obscuribacterales bacterium | reverse complement strand
ACCCCGGAGTCGGTCATGTCGGCGCCGGGTGCTCTTCTTACCCCGGAGTCGGTCATGTCGGCGCCGGGTGCTCTTCTTACACCAGAGTCGGTGAGATTGGAGAATGGTTCTCTTGCAGGTGGCTCTGCTGATGCCGCCGGTTGGAAGGAATGTGGTCTTCCCAACGGCGGAGGTGGCGGCGCAGATTGCGTCTCGCTACCCGACGGAGATCCAATCGGCGCAACGTCTTGGCTGCTGATTACAGATGGCGGGGGGGTCAAAGCAGATGGTAGCTCTGCAGCCTGCGGAGCCGTTGTGTCTTGACTTGCAGCCTGTAAAGTCGATGGCTCGTACCCGGTCGATGGCACTGTATACGGTGGCAGCTCTTGCGCGGCAGTGACATCATCATCCTGTTTCGATTCTTCGCTGCCAGAAAGTTCGGCTGTTGCCGCCGCTTCATCTGTGGGCGGTTCTGCCGTAAATGACGCGGGTTCTTCGGCAGAAGCTGATGTCGGAGGCTCTGCTGACATTTCGGTACCAGCCCAAGCAGTTGAGTCGGAATCGAGTAGACCTGAAAGAGCTTCAGCAAGATGCTTGTAGTCACCTTCTGGTTCTGCTTGAGACGGCTGCACCTGAGCCTCGCTGGGCTCCGGCGGCGATGTTTCGATCGCTTGTGCAGGGGGATGTTCTGGTTGACTGAACGGTTCTGTTAGTGCGGCCATGTCGACAGGCACTTCAGCCGCAGGCGTTTCAGCAGGCGCAGCAGGTTGCACGGTCGGAGGAGTCGATGGTTCGACACCACGTCTCGGGCGTGGTCTACGCACCGGGAGTCCAGACGAGCTTTCAGTTCTCGATGGCTCAGGCATTTGCGCCGAGGTCGAAATTGATTGAGGTGGTTCAGGAGTCTGAGTCGTTTGTTCGACTGGTGCAGTGGGCTCAACTGAAGCCGCAGATTGAGAAGGCTCCGGAGTTGCGGTTGTTTCGGTCGATGCCGCTGGTGCCACCATATCTGATTGCACGACCGGGCTGGTCTCAGTCGAAGCGGTTTGGACATCCGCTGGTTGCGGTTCTTCTGTATTCGTTGGTTCGAACAGACTGCCGCCCGATTCTTGCGTCCAAATTTGCGGCGCCGTCTCTGCGTTTACTACTTGCTCTGGCAGTGCCTTAAGGTTGCTTGAAGAGCGTCTTGGGCTCGGTGATGCAGGTGGGGTTTTGCTGAGCTGTTGACCGAGTCGCTCAAAGAGAGTGCCTCCCTCTGACTGCGCTGAAGCGTCAGATGAAGACTCAGTGCCTGGTGCCTGTTCTTCAGGTGCTGCTTCTACAGTCGCTTCTGCTGTCGAAGAAACCGGGGACTCTTGGGCGACAGGTTCTGGTTGGAAAGCGTGCTCTGAGTGAAAAACTGGTTGCGGTTGAGCGACGGCTTCTGGTTGCGGTACTTCAACCTGTGCCGGCTCCGCAGCTGCCACCACTAGTGGTTCTACCTGTTCGGGCTGAGAGAGGACAGGAGTCGGTTCGACTGGCTGAGCAGGCGCTTCAGTCGCCGGCGGCTGCCAACTCGTCTCTTGGCGAAACAACTCTGCGCTAGCGGTTTGCACTTCAGATGGAGCAACGGGGGTTGCTTCCGCTTGAGGCTCAACAGCTTGCTGTTGTTGCGGTTGCACAGCGGCAGACCAGTCAGTGGTATCGCTGAGGCTTTCAGGTCCGGTGCTGTTGTACTCGAGAGTTCCACGACCGGCTGTTTCAAAAATTTCACCAAGTTCAGCTGCTGGCGCTTGTGGTTCAGTACCTTGCAGCGCGGCAGCAGCAGCAAGTTGCACGTATGGATCCGGCGCAACTTCTTTGGGCGGAAACATCTCGCGCTCTTGTTCCATAGACTTTTGCGCGTATTCAATGGCTTGAGGTCCCGCCAATCCGGCGTCGAAATCTTGCATGAACTGAGAAGTGAAATCCGGCTGCGGCTGTTCCGGTTGCGGTTGTGCAGGTTCTGCGCCTGGTTGTTGCAGATACTGTTGCGCAAACGGATCCGTTACAGGTTGGACCTCCGTAAACGGTGCCGGTTGCTCACTAAATGAGTACTGTTGTTCGACTCCAGCTTGCGCAGACGGCGCTTGACCGTCGCCTGGTTTGACCTCGGCGCTGTACTGATTGACGATCTTCTGCGCGTACTCGTCCACCAAAGCGGCATGACTCTTATACATTTGCTCTGCTGAAACCGCAGGATGCGAACCAGATTGAACGGCAGCGGCAGCAGCTGCAGCGGCAATAGAGGGAGTTACAGGCGGAGGAGCAACTGCAACACCATGATTTCCAATTTCAACCATATGCGCGAGCTGATACCAGGCTGCCACTTCCATTTGCGCTGGTGCGCTGGAAACAGGTTGTGCAAATTCAGGCTGTGAATAGCTTTGCTCCGGTACAAAGGTTGCTTCTGGCACTGCATAAACTTGTTGCACTGGCTGGTCTACAGGCGCTGCATACTCCGGTGCCACTTGCTCTGCAACGGGCTGCTGTTCTGCAAAACCGGGTTGAAAGTCCGGCTCTTGCATATAAGAACCTTCAGGCGTAAACGTCGGTTGTTCCTGAGCAAATCCTGCCGGTTGATACGATTGTTCAGCCGTGTATGTCGGTTGTGGAGTGTACGCCTCTTGAGGTGTGTATGGTTCCGGTGGTTGAGCGCCTTCCTCACCTTGAAGTTGCGCGCTTGTGACCCCTGCGAAAACCGAACGCACCAACGATTTGTTCTTATCTTCCTGCCGCCCATCCGGAGCATAAATCATGTGGCAGATAGACCCGATATCCAAGACCTGCTTGCCGAGACCTGCTGTGAGCTTGACTCCTAGCAAACTAATTAAGGCCATGGCCGGCTCTTGCGGTCCACTTCCGTCTACTGCAAGACTTCTGCGGCTGCCGCCTTGGGCATACATCCCACCCAGGTTGTGCAGCTCTCGCTTGATTGTGTCGTTAACAGCTTCGCGTGGAGATGCGACCGCAAAGATAAAATCCTTCCCGTCAAGAATGGCTTTGCGAGCCTTCTCCAACATCAAGACTTCAAGGAAACGAAGCTCGTATGCACTGGCGGTTATGTTGACGACCAACGAGCGACCATCTTCTTTTCCGACCACTACGCATAAGTCTTTTACGCGGTATGTTTCGCTCTCCGCATCTCTCTTTCCGAAGTTGGTCAATCCGGGAGGCGCGCTCACGGCATCCAGGCAGAAGATCATCATGCCGGGCTCATAGAGAGTGCCCTCAATCTTCGCCCATTCTTCGGCGGTTTGAGGTTTGGTCGGGTCGTAGCCACGAACGAATGGCTTTAGATCCTGTAGCCTCACATGATGTTGTCTGAGCATTGAGTTCATATTACTTCGACCTTTTAAATCTCTTTCTTAGTAGCAATCAGGAATCAGACTGTGTTGATGTACTTACTTGCCGGCTTGCCTGCCTATTTCGGCTAGTGCCGCTTCTCGTTGCTCCTCTATCGATTTTAGGAGCCTCTGCGTGGCTTCTTCAATCTCAGTTCTTGCACTCGTGCCATCAGTATTCAATTTGGACATGCACCTCTGCTGTGCGTTCTTTATGTCGGCATCAGCTTCTCTGGTGATGTTCTTGACTCGATCGGTAGCTTCCTTGACCATGGCCGCCAACCGCTCTTCAAACCCATTGCGAATGTCCACCAGCTCTTTGCGAATATCGTTGATAACACTACTCTTGGTGCTCTCAAGATCTTCGCGAAGAGCAGAAGATGATTTCACTTTCGTCTCGATGCGCGAACTGAATGCTTCCATGTCTGCGTCGACTTTCGATTCAACTTCTTCGCATTTTTCCTTCAGCGCATCCTGTGCTGCCTCGGCAGCTGCAACAAGATTCGAACTGTATTCCTGTGTCTTCTGCGATAGGTTGGCGGTAGCTCCGACGTGCATGTTGCCCAAGTCTTCGGCAATCGAGCCAAGATGTCCATTCAGTGTCTTATTGTGCCTGTCGAGAGTCTCTTTGAAGAACCGTTGGATGTTCTTCTCTGCTTCGCCTGCAACATTTTCAAGTTGTTCCATCCATGCCGGCGATTCGTTATCAATGCCTGCTACGGATTGGCGACAAACTTGCTCCAGATCCTTATATTGATTTTGAAACTCTGAAGACATCTTTTGAGTGAGCATTGAGAAATGGGTTTCGATGCTTCCTGCCTTCTGCATGTACGTCTTCAAAAGCGTGCTGTTTATCTGCTTTTCACCACCGCGCGACTCCCACAGATTGTGGTCGAGTTTTTGCTGAAGCGCGTTAGCGAGGAACGTGCCATGCGCTTTCAGATTCTTCTGAGAACTGAAGCTTTGTCGTTCAATCTCTGACGAGACTTGCTCGACTGTGGCTGAATAGTCGTTGGATAACGAGTCGTACAAGTCATCAAGGCTGTCTGCATACACTCGCTTCAAATCCGCAATCGAGTTTCTCAGACGATCGGCGAGACCATCGAGATCGTGCAGTTGTTGCTTCACGTGCTGGTCAGTTGTTTTCTTTTCCAGCTCAATCAGCTTCTTCAGTCTGTCGACGCAAAGGGTGGACTGAGTGCGAAGCTCGCTTTCAACATCTCTTGCGCGATCTTCCATCTGCGCAAGCGAGTCGGCCTCCACATTCTTGCGATTCGTCTGATGCGCATCAGCGAGATCTTTCAATCGAGTAGATGCGTCGCCTTCTAGCTCTGCAAGCTTCTGCGAAGCATCGTCATAAATGTCTTGTAGCTTTTTACCGGGGAAACTCATGCTCACGGTCCTTTACTGCTAATCGGTGTCAGAAAGCATTGCGCTGCGATAAGCCATTACAGCCAGAGCTGCGGCTCTTCCCGCTTCCTCAATCTGAGGAAGTTGCAAAGCCAGCTCCGATAGTTCGTTGTTGAAGTTGCGATGTGTACGATCGAGGTCGGTGCGCATCACTCGCACTTGCTTCTCCATCGCTTCTACAGCTTGACTTCTAATACTCTCGATTTGGTCATGAGAGGTGGCTGTGGACCTCGCAAACTCAGCCTCGACTTGTTCGACTTGTCTCTTGAAAGTCTTGACGATTTCATTGCCTCGGCTCTGCAATCTCACATGCAGCTTCTCGCGCAATTCGTGGCTCGACTGCAGGCGACGTGCCGACGGCGCACTCGACAGCCTTGCCTCATCCAGAATTGTCGTCTCAAACTTATTGAATAGCCGATCGAGACGGTCATAATATTTGCGTTCTAGCCGCTTGAGCGTGTTGTAGAACTGCTTGTGGCTGGAAGCGATTTTCGCATCGGCAGTGATCGAAATTTGATTGATTTCGTCTTTCACTTCGGCAACTCTGCGATCGAGCACAGTGGAATGCGTGCGCTCCGCCGACTCACGCTCTTCAGACAAACCGAGTTCAAAGTTCTCTTTAACGACCGACAGATCTTTTTTAAACGATTCGATCTGGTCGCCGATTCTTGCCTTGTTGTCTTCAACTGCCTGCTCTACTTTATCGATGCCCTTCTTCGAGAAGTCCATCAGACCGTCGAGCATTTCATCGACAAACTCGCTTAACTCGCCGAGCACATCAGTAATCTTTTCCTCAAACTCTTGGCTGTATTCTTCGAGCTTGGAATCGACGCCGGCTTTTTGTTTCTCAACTGCCGCTTGGGCAGCCTGCTCGATGTCGCGAGATTGTGTGGAGATGGACTGCTCAGCATCAGACTCGCTGGATTCGATTTGCTCTTTGCCTTCCGCTGCAATGGCTTGAACTTCTGCGCGATTGTTTGCCGAAAAGTCCTGGTAATGAGCCTCGGGATGTTCCACAAGGGCTCTCAATTGAGTTAGTTGTTCCTCAACCAGTTTCGAGAGAGAACGCGCAGCTTGTGTGCCTTTATCTGCAATTTGCTGTCTGGCGTCACGGCTCTCGGCAACTATCTTTGCCATCTCTGAGCGCTCGATGTCGGAAAGCTTTTCCAGCAGCTCGTCTCTGCGAGACGACATCGTGTCGATATTTTCGTCGACCAGGTTAGTGGACTGCTCCACGACCTTTTGCAAACGAGTCAGAAAAGTCTTTTCTAGAGTGTCATTGAAGTCTTTCACTTCACTGACACAGTCCTTCACAATCTGCTCAAATTCTTGGCTGGCCTTCTCGACCGCCTCTGCCATCAGGTTAAGTGCCGAGCCGAAACTCTCGGCCTTCGGAATATTCTCGTCTGACATTGCCGCTCCTGCGCCAGGCAACTCCCCCCCAAACGGGATTCAGGGTGTTGCCAACCCAAAACACCGAGTCCGTTATGCCCCCTTTGTAGTTTACCTAAGCAGGGCGCAATAAAGATCAACGACCGATAACCGAGTTAAAACTTCTCGGGCTTATCAAGCTGCTCTTAGAAGTGTTGTTAGCTTCGCGAAGTTTGTGGTTCTTTTTGACGTTGGCGCTCTAGACGGCTTTGGCCAGCCATGGCAGCTTCCATAACCGTCTCTGACAATGTTGGATGCGGGTGAATCGTGACAATCAAGTCTTCAAGTACCGCGCCCATCTCCATTGCCAAAACAGCTTCAGAGATAAGGTCTCCGGCACGCGGGCCGACCATGCCGACACCAAGAACTCGGCTTGTTTCAGGACAGAAGATGATCTTGGTGGTTCCGACTGGTTCACCTAAGGTCATTGCGCGACCTGAGGCTGACCACGGAAACTTGGCTACAGATACTTCCTTACCTTCTGCCTTTGCCTCGGTTTCGGTTATGCCGCACCAAGCCAATTCAGGTTCGGTGAATACGACGGCTGGAACAGCGCGGTTGTCGTATGCAGATGGACGATTGGCAAGAACTTCCGCTGCGACCATTCCTTGCCTCATGGCTCTGTGAGCCAACATCGGCTGCCCCGATACATCACCGATTGCAAAAATGCGTTTGTCGGCTGTGCGCATCGCCTCGTCGACACCGATGAATCCGAACTTGTCGATTTCAACTTTGGTGTTTTCGAGTCCGATGTTGTCAGTGTTCGGCTGCCTGCCCACAGCGATTAGCACGCGATCGAACTTGGCATTGGCAGGAACATCTTTGCCTTCTAAGTCAGCCTCGACTTGCGACCCGACCACTTTCAATCCGGTGACTTTGGTATTCAGGTAGATTGCTTTAAAATCTTCGGTGAGGCGCGTAGCAAGCGGTCTTACGAGATCGCGATCAGCGCCGGGCAACAAGCCGTCGGTCATTTCAACGACAGTCACTTCACTACCGAGAGCCGCATAAACAGTGCCCATTTCAAGTCCAATGTAACCGCCTCCGACTACCAGAAGCGATTTCGGAACATCCTTCAAATCGAGCGCAGTGGTGGAGTCGAGAATGCGATCGCTCTGCATGTCTTCCTCTTTTTTGAAGAGGCGCGGCAATTTTGTCGGGCGTGAGCCGGTTGCAACGATTGCGTGTTTGAACTTCACGCGAATCGCGCTTTCACCGCTTCTGTCGATGCGCAGGCTGCGCGAATCATCGAATATAGCTTTGCCTGTGACCACTTCGACACCGGCGCTCTTGCACATGCCGGCAATACCCTGGGCGAGTTTGTCGATCACGCCTTGCTTCCACGACCTGAGTGTGTCGAGTTCAACTCTTGGTGCTCCGAACTGCACTCCAATTTTGGCTGCATGTTTAGCGCCGTTGATTACTTCCGCTGCGTGCAAAAGTGATTTGGAAGGAATGCAACCCATATTGAGGCAGACGCCACCAAGCTTAGGTTGAGCGTCCACAAGCAGTGTTTTGATGCCGAGTTCGGCCGCTCTTAGTGCCGCGGTGTAGCCACCAGGCCCGCCACCAACAACAACGAGTTCGACCTCTTGAACCATTTCGCCAACTACCATGGCTTAGCCCTCCAGAAGAAAGTTGAGCGGATCTGAGAGTTTGTTGACCACGTGCTGCACGAAGTATGCAGCTTCGGCGCCATCGGCCAATCTATGGTCAAATGATAGTGCCATCGGCAGTATCACACCGATATCCACTTTGCCATCTTTGACGATTGGTTTTTCCGCAGCCCGAGCCATTCCGAGAATTGCAGCTTCAGGGAAGTTGATCATCGGCGACATGCTGGTTCCACCAATGGCACCAATGTTGGTGAGCGTGAATGTTCCGCCTTGCAGACGTTCCAATTCAATCTTGCCACTGCGTGTTTTCTGTGCTATTTCAGCCAATTCAGAACTAAGTTCCGCAAAATTCTTTTTGTCCACATCTTTTATGACCGGGACGATCAAACCACGTTCGGTGGCCACTGCAACACCTATATTAACGTAATGCTTGAACACGATTTCACCGCGAGCCTCATCAAGACTGGCGTTAAACTGCGGGTACTTCTTCAGTGCCTGCGCCAGAGCTTTGAGCGCGAACACCGTAAGTGTCAATCTCGGCGCTTGCTGATCGGTCTTAGCGGCTCGCTTCTCGTGAGCCTTGATCATGTTGACCAAGTCAGTGACATCGGCTTCGTCGAAGTGAGTGACATGCGGAATATGCGTCCAAGATTGCGTCATATTTTGCGCAATCTTGCGGCGTATGGACTTGAGTGGAACCCGCTCAATCGTTCCAAACTTGCTGAAGTCGGGAAGCTCAGCTGGAGAGCCTCCACCCATTGCGCCGCGATCTGCATTCAGTGGTTGCGGAGCTGCACTCGAATCGCCGTACTTATCTTTTAGTGATACTGCCTGTGATGCAGCAGGCTGGGCCGATTTAGAACCAGCTTGCGCAGGTGCTTGTTTCACTCTGCTTTCCAAAGTGCCTGCGGCTGCCGCTCTTACGTCTTCCTTCATTACTCTACCGTGTGGTCCGGATGGAGCAATGGCGTGGAGATCAACACCCAACTCTCTTGCCAATCTTCTGGTGGCAGGAGTAGCAGGCACCACTTTCGATGATGAACGATTTCCTTGCGCTTGCGCACGTCCATTGTCAGCTGCGTGCTGCGCTGAAGGAGGAGCGGCTGTCGCGGTTCTGCCTGACGTCGAACCTGAAGCAGCGGCTTCAGTCTCTTTCTTCGCGCTAGCGCTTGCTGCTGAAGATGACGAAGAGGATGCTGCGCCACCGCCGAGATCGAATGTAATCATGACGATGCCGACTTTTACTTGTTGACCTGCTTCAACAAGAACCTTCTCCACCTTGCCGGTATAAGGGCAAGGAATTTCGACCACCGCCTTGTCAGTTTCTACTTCAAAGATCGGTTGGTCTTCCACGACTTGGTCGCCTTCCTTCACCTTTACGCTGATGATCTCAGCCTCGTGAATGCCCTCGCCTAGGTCGGGAAGTCTGAATTCAACGGACATGATTTACCTCTTTCGAATCGCCATATGCAAGTTCTCTGCGCATTCATGCGCGGCGTAAATTGCGTGTTTAGAAATCGAGCGTTTCTCTGCAAGCGTTATAGATTCTCTCGGCATCAGGCAAGTACGCTCTTTCCTTCGAGAAGTAAGGAATCGGAACGTCGTAACCGGTAACGCGAGCGATTGGTGCTTCTAAATAGAGGAACACTTTTTCATTGATGCGAGCGATGATTTCTGCCGCCAATCCACAGGTTTTCGGACCTTCGTGCACGACGACGGCGCGTCCGGTTTTTTGAACCGAGTTCACGATCGTTTGAGTATCGAGCGGCGCGATGGAAAGAACATCGATGACTTCAGCCTTGACGCCGTCATCTTCTTCCAACATCTCGGCTGCTTCCAGCGTTGCTCTGAGGCTGGCACCGTAAGAGATGAGCGTAACGTCTTCGCCCTTCTTCGCTACTTGTGCCTGTCCGATTGGAAGTGTTTCCATCTTATCCGGCACATCTTCTTTAAACAGACGGTACAGTGCTTTGGGTTCGTAGTAGATCACAGGATCAGGATCTTGAATCGCCGAGTGCAGGAGAGCACGCGCATTCCGTGGACCAGAAGGAATCACGACCTTCAGTCCAGGAGTGTGCGCGTAAACTGCTTCGCGACTTTCCGAGTGGTGCTCCAACGCTCTGATACCACCACCATAAGGGGCGCGCATTACCATAGGAACTGTCACGCGACCGCGAGTTCTGTTGCGGAATCTCGCCGCATGCGATTCGAGTTGGTGATAAGCGTAATAGTCGAATCCGGAGAACTGAATTTCGCAAACCGGGCGCATTCCGTAGATTGCCATGCCGATTGCTGTTCCTACAATGCCTGACTCTGCAAGCGGCGTGTCGAGTACTCTCGAATCACCGAACTTTGAGTGCAATCCTTCGGTGATACGGAATACACCTTCGTCGGGTCCAACGTCTTCGCCCATGATTACGACGCGATCGTCACGCTCCATCGCTTCATACAGCGCGAGGTTGATCGCCTTCGCCATGTTCATCTCTGCCATTTTTTTTTGCTCCTGTGAATTTGCAAAAAGGATCTAAAACTTGCCGCTCACCCTTAGTGAACAGCCGCGGGCTTCTCGCCGGGTTTCGACTTCTTGAGAGTCTTGGCGCACTGATCGCGCTGTTCTTGCAAGTCTTGCGGAATGTCTGCATAGAGATAATCGAACATCAGCAACGGATTCATCAGCTCCTCGCTCTTCGACATCGCTTCTGCGTTCTTCACAGCTTCTTTGATTTCGGCTTCGACATCAGCTTCCAATTTTTCGAGGTCTTTCGCAGTCATGATGCCTTTGCTTTCGAGGTACTTCGCGAAGCGCGCCAGCGGCTCACGTTTCGTCCACAGCGCACACTCTTCATCTTTTCGGTAGCGCTTTGGATCATCAGCGGTCGTGTGCGGCGTCATGCGATAGGTCAAGCACTCAACCAAGCTGGGACCTTCTCCCTTTCTCGCTCTTTCGATTGCTTCTTGAGTTGCCTGGTAGACAGCCAAAACATCGTTGCCGTCAACACGAATGCCAGGCATGCCGTAGGCAATGGCTCTTTGTGCCAGTGTTTCGTTGCGCATTTGTTTGGCGATTGGAACGGAAATTGCATATTGGTTGTTGTTGCAGATGAACACAACCGGAGCGCGATAAACAGATGCGAAGTTGAGGGCTTCGTGGCAATCGCCTTCAGAAGAAGCGCCGTCACCGAAGTAAGTCATCACGACCTGCTTCTCTTTTTTGATGTTCATTGCCATACCGATACCCGCTGCGTGCAGCAATTGGCTGGCAATTGGAACGCACATCGGCAGATCGTTTACACCTTCAGGTGGTCTTGCGCCTTCTTCATAGCCGTTCCAATAAAGCAGAATGTTCTCAATCTTCCAGCCGCGATACAACATGCCGCCGAGTTCACGATAGGCGGGAACGCACCAGTCTTTCTTGTCCAACTGAATCATCGAACCCACGCAGAGCGCTTCGTGCCCGGAGGCTTGAGGGAATGTGCCCAAGCGTCCTTGACGCTGCATGTTTAACATACGCTCATCCGTGCGGCGTCCCAACAACATGTAGCGATACATGCTCTTGAGTGTCTCAGCCGGAATTTTCGGCTCAAGCGCTTTGTCCAGGTTGGCGTTTTCGTCCAGGATGGACAGGTACTCTAACTGATACGGAAGCTCAATCGGTTTTCTGGGCATTTGTTGTCACCGCAAAAGACTGCGCTGGGCAGCCATATTTGTAACGTCGTTGGTGTGCCTTACGACACGCTCATCTTGCGATCGGTCAAAATCGGGTAACCTGCTAGAATGCACCCTGCTTGACGATCTCAGGTTGATGATCAAAAGTATGTCATAAGGTGCGCCCCGCGGTCTACGAATTGACAGTGGAAGAAATTGCTAAATCGCTGTTGTTGAGCGGAAATCTGAATGAAAGCTAAAGGCGCCTCGTCGTCAAAACAAATTGAAAACCCGCGCGATAAACGCCCCTCAAAGCCAGAGTGGCTCAAAGTTAGCTTGCCCACCGGCGAGCCGTACAAACGCATCAAGGGTCTTATCGACGAGCACGAACTGCACACAGTGTGCGAATCTGCCGCGTGCCCTAATCGCGGAGAATGCTGGTCGAGATCGACGGCGACCTTCATGATTCTAGGCAACATCTGCACCAGAAGCTGCGGCTTCTGCAACGTCATCACGGGTCGGCCGACCGAACTCGATCTCGACGAACCTCGCCGAGTCGCCGACGCAGTCGCGAAGCTCGGGCTTCGTTACGCCGTCATCACCTCAGTCAACCGGGACGAGTTGAAAGACGGCGGCGCCGAAGTGTGGGCTGAAACCATCACCCAGATTCGCTCGCGTTGCCCGGAGACAAAAATCGAAGTCTTGATTCCGGACTTCTGCGCCAACTGGGATGCACTGCAAACTGTGATGGAAGCTAGACCCGACGTGCTCAACCACAACGTTGAAACGGTGCCGCGCTTATACTTGCAAGTGCGCCCACAAGGAAAATTCGAACGCAGTCTAGAACTTCTCGCCAGAGCCAAAGAGTTTGGACTCGTCACCAAGTCCGGCATGATGCTCGGGCTTGGCGAAGAAGATGAAGAAGTCATCGAAGTCTTGAGAGAATGGCGAAAGTCGAACGTCGACCTCGTCACGCTCGGTCAATACATGCAACCGACTCCGAACCATCTGCCTGTCGCGCGCTGGGTTACGCCCGAAACGTTCAAGCGCTTCGAAACTGAAGGAATGGCAATGGGCTTCACCAATGTCTTCTCGGGACCATTGGTGCGCAGCAGCTATCATGCCGAAGAACAGCAATACGCAGCGCAACGCACGACATGAGGCACTCGAAGCAGACTAGCTATGCGAGTCATCGAAGGGATAAGTGCCAGACAAAGCCTTGTCGACTCCAAGATACGGGTCGTCGAGGTCTGCGTGCAGAATCTCTCGATAAAGCCACTTCTTCATTTGATCGGGAGTGACTCCACCGGCATCGCTTAGATACTTATGTATCTGATCGCGGCGCTCTTTTTCGTTTTGCTGGGTATCAGCATAGAGTCCTGTGAGCTTACGCATGGGCACCGTATATGGCACCACTAATGGTTTGGAACTGTGGTCCTTTGGAGCATTTTTTACCGCCTCGATTGGATTCTCGTGGTAATTCCTCATGACACCCAGTGCGGTATCACGATTACCAGGCAGCGAGCTCGCAATTCTTGCAATCTCACTAAGTCTTTCGATGTACGTGCTTGGAACATAGATTCCAGGCACCACATCAACCACATCACCATCGGCGGTGCACACATAAGTGGCAATATTCCCATGCAGCGTTCGAGTGATCTTCTTGCCGTTCCCAAAATCAATCGTGACTTTTGGGACAGGACGCACCGACTCCCAAACCGGCTCAAAGTGCTCGTTTACGTAGCTTGCAACATCATCCCGGGAGAACAACACGGTTCTCGCTAAACGTGCATTCGTTCAACAGAAGCGATCATCTAACTGACCCATCATGTGAAACATCAAAACCGGTTTACCACTTTTCGCCGAAGCAACTTTCGCTGAAGCGAAGTTCTTATGCCAGGTTACGAGGCCAGGCTTAACTTTGTTTGCGTCGGCCGAAGTCTTGTCCTCCAGCTCCTTCAATGCAACAGGCGGCGCAGGGACCTCACGCACAAGACTCTTCAACGGGCGTTCAATTCCCATTTTGCTCATGTCGGGGAAAGCTCGCTTCGCCAGCTGCGTGCTGCCGGTTGGTGCCGGAGGAGTAGCGATTGGAGGAACAATTTGCTCTTTAAGTATCCCCTTCAGCGGAATTTCAATGCGCCCCTTGGAAAAATCCGGCACACGCCGAGGTGGCTCCGTTGGCTTCGCTTGAGCCGGCAGTCCGCCCGGCGCAATGGCGGTGGACGCCGCCAAGATGTATACAAACGCACGCTGCGAACCAGACAACCTACTGTTTTTCTGCATGAATCGGTCCTCAGTAAAAAATGCGATTCCTTCCCTTCTGAACCAATTCTTCCTTTCTATTGAGAGCAAAGGTGTAGGGAAAACCCTGATCGAAAAGGTTGTATCTCCCTGAATCTTTTCAAAAGATATTCAGTGGATAGCCTTACCTAAAGCGCAGCAAACGTTCGGGTACACAGTCTTTGATACTCTTATTCGGCAATACCGGTAACAGTGTGCAGTCAAGAACTTACAAATCGATTCTAGCGTCATTCGTCTCGCTGACTTTAGGTTTTGGCGGAACGATTGGAGCCTTTGCGCAAGAGTCGGCAGAACCTCAGTTGCGTCCAGTCTACAAAAGTGCGTCGGTGTTTGAGCTGTCGCCAGAGTTGACACAAATGGCAAGCATCACAGGCATTTTGCCGATACTTGAGCAAATACATGCACAGCAAGAGGAGTTTAAGAGCAGAAGCCTTTCTCCGTCGTCAACAGAGTATTTGGCAAAACGGCAAAAACTGCTCTACCTTCGCCAAAAATTGGGTCAGTCCCTTGGAACCGCGAACCTTGAAGTCAACGCCGTTCGTGGTCAGATTGAAGCAGAAATGGCGCAGCTTCACGAACTGCAAGCCACAATGGTAGAGAAACGGGCAAGAAGTTTGCGTCGCAACACCATCATAAACTTTGTCAGCGGCGGTGTGACGAAGATTGTGGGGTACTCAATTGCTTTGGGAGGAACGGATACACCGACAAACATTCTGGAAATAGTCGACGGTGTAATTCAGTGCACGTTGATGGGAGTTACGTTGAAGGAACTGCATGACGAGTGTCATGTCGTGAGACGCATGCCCGACGTGCTGAATGTTCTGCACACGAATAAGGACCCCTCAGGCGTTTACCCACAACAAATTTGGGCTTATTTGAATGAACCAAATATGGCACCATCGGGAGATTCGGCAGCACTCTCTAGAAAACAATTTCTCGTTTCAGAATGGGATAAACGCGGAATCTTCGCACGACGAGACAAGGCGGCTAGACTGCAGACCGGTTCAGTCAAAAACAACATTTCTTTGGCTCGAATTACGCCTCAACTTCTCGACGATAGAATGGCGATGCTGTCCGAATTGCGATCGGTCGTTTCACAAATGCACTTGAGCCTCATGAAGCTGAGCCAAGTCTGTGGCAAGACTTATGATGAGGACCCGTCGTTTGAGTGGCCGATTGCTTCGACCGGCAAGGAAACACTTTAGCCGACCAACAACGTTCAATCAGGTTTCTATGAAACAGAAATTGATTGCGGTAATTATAAGCTTTTTTGGATGCATGCATTGCCCAGCCAAAGCAGATGCAAGCAGCAATACGGACCGAAGCCTGCGGTCACGGCCTGCTTCTGCAACTGGAAGAGAACTGAACTACCGGTATGGTTTGACAGATCTCGACGGAAACGAGATCGTTCCTTGCAAATACACCCGGATACTTTATTGCGGGAACGGCATCTTTCAAATGACCGGCGAAGACAATTGCGATATGCATTTTTTCAATAGAGATGGGGCAGAACTAAAATTCAAACGTCCAGTCAAGGGCTGTATAGACAACCTCGAATCTTTAGGAATAATCGCTGATTCAAACAAAGAACTTGAGCTAAAACGGTTTCCGAAAGAGACACTGTTCAGATTCTTTTATTACGGCTATGGGCTCTGCGACAAACGCGGAAAAATTGTAGATCGGTTCGATCATAGCTACCTGCTAAGTTCCTCAACACTGAGGCTCGAACACCGCTCACTACCGAACTTCAGATCGACGAGACTCCTTTATGCACCTGAAGCTCATTCAGAAGCTCTTCTAAAATCAATTAGTCCAACTCGAGGTTACAGCTCTCACGCTTACTGCCCCGAAGTAAAGCTAAAGCACAGCAAGACAAACGAAGTCTTCCAACTGATCGCACGAGAGAGACTGCGCAAAATGATCAATGTCGATACAGGGCGTTTTGATTCTATAAGTTGGAAACGCACTCATTCCAAAGAAATGTTCGATCGGTTTTTGAAGGAATACAAGCTGATCGGCATGCCGGAAGACAAGCTCTTTAGGCTGCTTGGCGAAGGCATGCTGCGTGAACCAATTGGATACACCGGAGACCTGGAGTCCGTTCGCTACGCTATCACCACCATCGCAGGTTCACAGTATCTAAAACTGTCCTTTGCCAACGGAAAAGTGAAAGACTGGAAAATCGGCGGATACAATGACTAAGAAAATCAGAACAGAAATACTCAGCAGTGCGCTCGCTATGATGTTCCTCTTCAGCCGCGCACAGACAGCTCTGAGCTTCGACTCGCACTCCAACATCAAGCAGTTTTCCGATAAATGGGCAGTAATCATCGGCATCTCTAAGTTTGCAGATGAGAGTTGGAATTTCAAACACGCTATTGAGGATGCAAAATGTTTCCGCAAACATCTCATCACTGAAGCGAACGTTTCGCCTGGACACATTCGCCTTTTGCAAAACGAGGAAGCGACACGGAAGAATATTTTGAAAGCGCTGGATTGGCTAAAAGCGTCAGCCAAGCCAACCGATTTGGCTATTGTTTATATCCGAACTCGTGGCACTTATCCGACGTCTCACACCCAACCAAAACACTTTCTTGCAACGTCTGACACCAAACCTGATGCACCCGATGAAAAGGGAATTGAGTTGCAATCATTCGCTCAGTTGCTAAATAAGCTTCTTCCTGAAACCACGGTCGCAGCCATAATCGATGCAGATTTCAGCGACGTTATAAGCGATTTCGCAAGCTCAGAAGAACTGCCTAGAAAACAAAATGGTAAACCATTAATGATTGTATGCTCAGCTCGCGAACGCGAAATTGCATGGGAAGTTCCTGGAAGGAAAACCAGTCTGTTCACCGGAGCTCTTCTTTCTGAACTTCGAAAAAAGGGAAGAGGTGCTCCTCTTTTAGAAACTGCGCTTTCCGCTCAATCTACAATGGACAAAACACTCAATCGAATTCGGAAACATCGAACGCAAACAGTAAGTACATTGGCGGTTGTTTGTGGTTCCTCACACATGGATGTAATCTTGGATTACGACTCCAGGTTCCAAGAAAGAGTCGCTGCGCCTAAAAACTGACGGTAAGCGCTTGCATTCTGGCCATCGCCTGCAAGTATTCAATTTGCGTATCAATCAATCGGATTTTCGCATCAAAGAGTTGTCGCTCGCGCTGCGTCACTAGAAACACAGTGCTGTCACCATACTCAAAGCGCTTTCGTTCTCCTTGATACACTTGCTCTGACTTTTGTGCTTGTGTCGTCACTGCAAGAAATCTTTGATGAGCTGCATTGATCGCTGCGCCGGCGGTCATAACATCGGCAATAATGCGTTGGCGTTCTGCACGTAATTCGTTTTCCAAAGCTTCGAGCCCGAATCTCGCGGACTTGATTCTTCCTCTTGCAGCCCGCATATACAGCGGTTGACTGAATTGAACTTGGGCACGAAAAACGTTGCCAATTCCCGAGCCGCCAGTGTCATATCCCTGCGTGTACAGCGCATCAGCTTGCGGCAGAATATCATTCTTTGCTAATTTAAGTTGAGCGTGTTGTTGATCTTTCTGCAGAGCAATTCGCCTGAGTTCAGGGCGTTTCGCCACAGCCTGATTGACACTGTTCTTAAGCTGTTCATCGCTATATTCCTGAGGCGTGGGCCAGTCTCTGGGAACATTGAACTCATCTAGAAAAGGCATCGGATTTCCTTGCGCGTCGAATAAAAAGACTGCTAGATCGTATGTGGCTTTTTTGAATTCCAATTCGACTGCGATCTGATCGGCTTTGCGTCGTTGGAAGTCCTCTTCCGCTTCAGTAACTTCAATGCGAGGCAAATCGCCTTGCGCAGCACGTCTTGATGCAGCATCAACAAGTATCGTTGAGAGTTGAACAAGCCTGCGTGCGACTTGCATTTTCCGTTGCGTTCCCACCCAATTCCAATAACTCAAACTTGCTCGAAGTAATAAATCGAGACGAGTTTGAGTGAAAGTTTGCGTCGCAAGCGGTTCTCCGATCTTTGCGATTTTCTCGTTTATGTTTCTCTCGTTTATCCACAAACCTCGCGCGAGAGGCACCATCACGCCGCCAGCCCACTCTCCGCCTTTGCCTGTTTCGATGTACGGCGACTGGGCGGACCGTGGGTTGAAGCGATACGTTGAGAGCAGACGGATGCCGTTGCGAAGCGGCAACTCGAAGACCGGTTGGTTGTACAAGACTTTTTTCAGTTCTGCGAATCTGGATGTATTCTGCATCCAGGCATAGCCGTTCAAGGTTGTAAGCGTGGGGTCAAACACTCCCTGGACTTCTAAACGACGCGCCGAGGCAATGCGGCGACGCGCATCGGCTGCGCCGATCTGTGGATAGAACGCATCGACAGTTTGGATGAACGCGACATTCGTGAGCTCTCCTCTGTCACCGATGATTCGGCCCACGTTTGCAGAGGGCAATCGAATTCTCGGCAAGAATCCTATGGGTTCATCCGGCACTTCAGCGAGACAAGAAGGCACTGCGATTGCACAGGCAAGAATGAGTACACAAGCAAGCCTGACTAAACAAACAAGGTCTCTATGAGTAGTTGCCTTCGTCAATGCCATGGGTATTCGCTATCGCTTACCCTTCGAATCTTTGTCGGGAACATCAGGTTGCGGAATCGTTGGCTGCCAGCCGTTGAACTGCCTCCACAGCTCATACCAGAGCGGCACATTACCTAGAAGTATCCACCCGGTCACTTGTGCGCCGGGTCGCAGATAGTCCGTGGACGGCCAAGGGTCGGCAATTTTCTTGTCGATTGCATCTTTGTCCGGCACGACGATTACACGATAACGACTCTTCCCATCATCGACTGCATCGATGACCGCGACCGTTCCTGCAAAGGTACCGATTGCAATTCGCGGCCAACCGATGAATTGAAGCGCAGGCCAACCTGCAATTTGAAGACGCACAGGATGACCAACGGAAACAAGCGGCGCGTCCCAATCTCGAATGTTGATTTCGGCGGCGCGATCTTCGGTTCGCGGCGCAAGAACTGCAAGAACGTCGCCGGCATTTACTGTTTCTCCGGCTCCAACTCGCATCAGGCGAACGACTTTTCCATCGCGAGGCGCCACAACTCTGCGTTGCTCCATGCGTCGCGTCAAGTTCTGAATATCAACGTCAAGCTTGAAAATTTCGGCGTTAGTGCTCGCGATCGTTTGGTCTGCATCAGCTAGAGTCGCTTGCACAGAGTTGATGACGCCACTGCTGTCGGAGACTATGCGAGTGCTTTCAAGGCGTGAGATGTTAGCGTCTTCCTTAGCGACATCGAGCGCCGCGAGCGCCTTTTGTACTTCGGTGTCGGCGCGAACCTTCTCCAGTTCCGCAAGTTCTTTGTCGCGCTTAGAACGCAATCCGTCGTTGTACAAGCTCGTGATTCGATCGATTTGCCAAGTTGCAGTTTGCAAGCTTTGTCTTGCGGCAGCTAGCGATTGCTCGGCTGCGTATACGCGATCGTTGGCTTGTTTGATTCGCTCCCTCGCAGCAGGAACAGCAGCGCCCTGAACGCGAGACGAGTTGCTCACCTGGCTCTTTAATGCCTTGATGCGCAGCTCCGACGCTGATCTGCGCGCGATCAACGCCTCTCGTTGCAACTGCAAAGTTTTGAGCTGAGTTTCACCTAAAAAGCGCGAATCGAGGTCCGCAAGCGTGGCGATTAACTCACCTTTTTTGACGGTTTGTCCATCCCGCACAAACCATTCGATCAGGCGACCGGGAATCTGTGCTTCAATTGACTGCGGTCTGTTCATCGGCGAGAAGACGATGACTTTGCCTGTTCCCGTAACCGATTGGCGCCATGGCAGGAACATTGCAGAAGTCGTCAGACAAATAATTGCGATGATAAGCAGGCTTACAATGACGGTCACCGTCCATGGTGTCCTAACCATATCGAGGGACTGAAACCGCAGTTTCTTTGGAGATGCTTTCGCTGCTGTCTGTGAGGCAGGAAAAGTTTCGCTGGTGCTTGGTGGAGATTGAGTCATCAGTACTTCCTGCTCAGTCGCACCAGCTCGGTGAGTTTCGGGAAGAGCTTTGCAAACTCGCTTTCTTCACCTTTCGCCATTAGCTCACTGAGTGTTCCGGATTCAACTATCCGTCCGCCATCGAGCACTAGCAATCGCGAACAATGGAAGACAGTGTCGGCGTCTTGGGAGATGTCGATAATCGTCCAGGGCGAATCATTGGAATATAGTCGTTCCAAAATTTCCATTTTTGTTTTCTCTTCGATGCCTGTGAAAGCTTCATCGAGAATCAGCAACTGAGGGCGCTGAACGATAGCGCGCGCAATAAGTATCTTCTGAATCTGACCGCGTGAAAGATTGCGGCCGGCACTAAGAAGGTTGGTCCTAAGACCATCGGGCATACTAACAAGATCCGTCTCAAAACCAACAATATCCAACGCCCAGAGCATGTCTTTGTACTCAAGATCCGGGCGCCCCATGGTTACGTTGTTTTCAATCGTTCCTTCAAAAATCTCATTCTCATAAGTCACTAGCGAAACAATGCTGCGCAGACTCTCAACGTGCATGTCGCGAACGTCAACACCATTAATCTCGGCGAGTCCTGAAGTTGGCTCTAGGAGCCCCGTGAGGATGTAAGCCAGCGTGGACTTTCCTGCACCATTTTTACCGCAGAGCGTAATTCGCTCACCAGGTTGCAGAGAAAGATCCAAACCATTCAAGACCTTTTTGTCGGCACCAAATGCGATGCTAAGTCCTTTGATGGAAACGGAAGCACCTTTCGCGTTGCGCTCATATTCACGCCCGTCTTGGCGCTCCAGAGGCAGATCTTCCACGTAACCAATCTTGCCGAGCGCCGACAGCAATTCGTACAGAGTTTGCATATGTCTGACGATGCGTTCGATTGCAGGAAGCATCTGAGTAACTATGAGTTGCGATGCAACAAGTTGACCGAGTGCAAGTTGGCGTTCGATCACCAAAAGTCCGCCGATGCCCAGAACGCCTGCTGCAGCGAAGGCTTGAAAAAACACAAGTCCGGTTGCTTGGCGGAACAGAACATTGAAGTGGCTGCGGCGCGCCTTGGTGTAGTCGACAACGAGACGATCTGTCTGTTCGAGAATGTACATGGGAAACTTCGTCAGTTTGATAGCGGTTTCGCATCTGCCAAGTTCTTCCAACCACTCTGCGACAATGTATCGCTTCGTTGTTTCGATGCTGCGTGTTTTGTAACCGCCCCAGCCAAGCAAGAAGACTTCGAGCAAGAAAAATCCGATTACGCAGAGATTGAACGCAAAGAGATAGGGACTATATAGCGCAAGCAGTGTCAGTCCGATCAAGATCTGCAAAGTCGCTGCAGGAACATCCAAAAGCAATGCGGCGAAGTTGCCTTGTACCGTCTGGATATCAAAAAATCGGTTGACCAAGTTTGGCAGATATTCATTGGATAGCTGCGAGTGCCGGATTCGAGGAACTCGATATGCCAACCGCAAAGCGATTCTGTTGAAGGCGCGCTGGCGGACAAGTTCCACGAGCCAGATCGTCAAGAGTCTAAGTGCCGCGGCAAATAGAAGTCCCCCCAAAACCAATCCTGCGATGACGATTATGGGCTGCAAGAAAAATCCCGCCGCGATGGTATTTACCACCATCTGGGTTGACAACGGGACCGCCAAACTCAGCACCCCTCCAAGGGAGCTGTAAAGGATGATGAGAAACAAATCTCCGGGATCTTCCACTGTCATGCGCCACAGGCGCACATAGGGAGAAGTCGTTTGGCCTGGCTGATTTGCATCGCCGGCTGGATAGAGCGCTTTAGTAAGGGGATCAACCGTCATCGACGTCGAACAAATTCCAACGAATACCGCATCATGAGTCGGTTTCAATTGTACCTAAAAGGGGGCGCGAACACGAGTTTAAGCTCGCTCACTCGACACCGCTTTCTCTTGATTGCCGACTGTCACAGCGACAACCAGGTCACCGCGACAGATGCATGTGACATCGTGGGTCGAGGTTACGGAGTCACTTCTTTTTGCTACAACTGTGCAGTTTGAGGGTCCGTCAGCAGATAGTCTCATCGCTTTCACAGTCAAGGAGAGTCGTTGTTGTCCAAGATTCATTCCCAGCGCTTTTCCGACTGACTCCTTCGCAGACCACATGATGGTTGCTATCTTGTGTCGGCCAAGTTGGGAGGGTGAGTTTTGAACGAGAAGCGCAACGTCATCAACATTGAATGCGAGATCTTCAAAGCCATCCTCGCGTTCCAATGCCTCTTCGATGTCTATTCCGGCACCGCCTACGGTGCCCAAAGCAGCGAGCGCAACTGCAACTTCTCCTTTGTGAGAGATTGACAGATTCACATTTTCAATCGCGTCAGACTGCCAAGATCCCGTCGCGATGGGTTGACCAGAAGGCAAATTGTCGATAATCACATCGGCACAAGTGAGCGACAAGCCATACCGTTCCTTCATCAGGCGTCGCACACTATCTTTTGCCGCGATTCGACCCAAAAGCCATTCGCGTTTTCGCATTCCGTTGAGCTTGTTGTAAGCGGGCGTCTCTTGCGGGTTGAGAATGTAGTCGAGACACCAAGTTCGCGCTACTTCCTCTTCAGGCAAACAAGAACCATCCAGTCGGCTCACACGAATGCTTCTGAACGCGTCGTTTAGCGCGTTGATCTCTTCAATTTGCTCCGACAGAAATGCAGTCGCGGGACTGAGAACGCACTCCGTCCATTGCTCAGGCAAACAGATTCGACGGCTCGACAGTCCGTGAAATTTGTATAGCACCATTCCTTCAGGAGAGAGAATTTCGATATCTGCTTCTGTCGCCACAGCAGATGCCTGACGCATGTGCGCGCGTGCGCGCCCCAGCTGTCCCGAATGCTTCCCAGGCGGTGCATACAAACTCAATCGTTCCAACATAAATGGCAACAGGGCATTTGTCGTCTTGTCGTGTTCTTGCAAGAAATACAACGTCAGTTGAGTGCCATTATCCAAAATTAGCGGATCGATCAAAAACTGCGGGCGCTGCGTGAAACTGAACCAGTCATGCGCATCCACAAGCTCAAACGTTGTTGTGATTTCGCTTGAGCCGACCGAATCAATTGACGCGACGGCTTGCATGCGCGGTCCATGAAACATCGTTCGCTCGCTGTAGAGTTCACAGATTTTTGACTTGCGACCGTCCTGCGCTCCCAAGATTTGCGGCGTCATCTGCGTCGGGTATTGATCTGCAAAGGTCACTTCGCATTTCGCGAGAACTTCTTCGTCTGCGATTTCGACCAGTGCGGTTCTATCTTTCTGAGCCTTGGACCGCACAATCAATGACACGCCGTTTGCGCCAACACGTATTCTTTTGTAAGCGCGCGCGTTCGAAATTGCCACTACAGACTGACCCGGAAAAAACTCAGCCGCAGCTTCGGCCATGATTTCGAGCATTACTGTCAACGGCACCAGGTAGACTCTTTCGCTCACCGAACCGGTCAACACTTCGCCGCCGATTGCGTGATCGAGCAAGAATTTGTGAGTCTTCGGCGAAAGTGAAATCTCCACAGAAACTGTATTGTCGGTGCGCTTAACACGTGCGCCGTGCATGAAGGGACGAGGCAACACCGGCTGGGCAGAGGCTTCGATGTAGGGTTCTTCAACAACCGCAGACTGATCAAAAAACACGACGGGTTGCGTTTCAACGATAGTTTGAGGCTGCGCAATGACTGCTGAATCTGCTTCGCGATCGAAAGAGTCACTTGCCTGCGATTCGTCATGCTCATAGTGCAAAGCCAGCTGTCCATCAGGTCCTTCATGGTGGAGCTGTTGCCCGTTAAACACACTCATGTAGGCTTGCATCGCCTGATGTTGCACTGCGACCATACGCGAATGCACTGCTGCAAGACCGGACATGTAGTTGGCCAAGACCAAGGCTTCACCATGATCTTCGTCCAGAGGAATTGACTCGACACCTTCTTGCTGTGACTCAAATTCCGAAATCGCCCATTGTGTTGCGGGCGGTGGAGACGCGTGCACGTCTTGCTCCAGCACCTGCGGAATGAACAGTCGCGGTCTTCTGCGCACGAAAAGCAAGTCAGGATTAACTGGAGCGCCCAAGCTGGCCAGCGCGGCGAGCACATGAAGAAGCTGAGTCACAGCCGAACCACGCGACGTGTTTGCTGAGACCGCGAGATGTGGTTTGCCTTCAAGCGTATCCAAAACGAAAGGTGTGAGATTGCCGCGAGGTCCCATCTCGACAAACTTGCGAACGCCCGCGTCATAGAGCTTTCTTACCGTAGTTTTCAATTGAATTGGATGAGTGAACAACTCAGTCGTTATGCCTTTAATAAACTCGGTGTCGTCGGGCAACGCACCGGCTATAGAACAGCACCACGTCTCGACTTGAGGAACATTCAACTGCAAACTAACGAGCTCATTGTTTTCTAAATCGATCTTCCCTTCCACTAGTGGTGTGTGATAAGGAATTGCAACTGGAAGCTTATGAACAGTCTTGTTCAGCCCCGTAAATAACCGAGTCACTTCCTCGATTGCGCGTGTATCACCCGAGAGAATAAATTGAGATGGTGCAAAATCAGCGCTGAGATATACGGATTGGAACTCAGTCAGATGTTCCTTCAATGTATCGTAATCGGCATAAACACAAATTGAACGAAGATCGGCAAGCTGATCTTGAGGAACAGATCGAGCCACTGCAGTACTGAGACGGTAGAAGAGCGTCGCGGTGTCGAGAATGTCTGTTGTTCCGCACATAGAAAGTGCCGCAAACTCCCCGGTGCTGCAACCGACCAGAATATCGGGAGAGACTCCGAGATCTTGAAACAGTTTGAACAGTGCCCACTCGCTCATCAAAACGGTCACGACTGCCGAGTCCATGGTAGCAAGCGAAGCCGCTGTTTCCGCAGGTTTCTTAGTTCTAGCTGCAGCCTGCGAGAATATGCGACGACTCGGATATGTGTCAGGATTAGATTGAATGTTTTGCTCGCGGTCGCTCGCTTTTGCCAGGTGATCGACGAAGTCGAAAGCGGCGCGAACCTCAGGGAAATGAACGCACAACTCGGAGAGCATGTTCGGATAAGCTGCACCAAGCCCAGGCAAAATGAAAGCTGTCTTGCCCATCGACACTTCATTTAAAGCACTCATGTAGATGTCTTTGGCGACATCTTCGGAAACATTCGGATTGAGCTGCGCGGTTGAGTATCCTCCGGCGACAGTGTCGGCGATGACACTCAGCTTCAACTTCAAATCTTCAATCGACGACACGATAAGCGCGGCGCGCGTAGTAGCTTCACCGGCAGCGTTCGAAACGATGTATTTAAACCTATCTGCAAGCTCAGCGGCCATCGCAAGCAACGTCAAATCAGGACGAACTTCGAGCAAGTTGATTAGTTGGGCGCAATCGTTTGCTAGCTGTGAGTGACTTGGCGCAGCAAGAAGAATCAGCTCGCTATCCCATTTGTGCAGGAGTCCAAGACTACTCACTTCACTAGAATCTTCAATCTCTTCGAGTAAAAGCGCATTGCAATTAGACGCGACAGTTTCCTCGATAAGACAAGCGATGCGCGGTCCGGAGAGGTCTCCTAAAAGCCTATCTCTGGTCTCCTTCGGCACAAGTTTGTGAATCTGCCCATGCACCCACGGATAGATTTCTTGCTCGCCGCGAACACGTTGCTTTTTGGCCGGCACCAAGACTTTGTGATAGAGCGAAAACGCAATAGAGAACAAGCACTCCAACGCGCTTGTCTCTCCGCCTTCAACTCCGATTGTCTGAAGTGGGTCGAGCTTAGCGTACGACTGTTCTGCAACATCGAATCGTGCAACTTCTTGCGATGAGATCTTCCTTCGCGACACTTGCAGCATCTCGACTTCAGAAATGCTGATTTGTGCACCTGCAGTGATCTGCTCAACTGCATTTAAGAGCGTCGTCTGGTCCGAAGAGTTCTGAGCGGAACGGTTGAGAGTATTAGAGACAACGGCATAGATACGAGGTCTCATCGATAAAGATGTTCCCCCAAAAGCTGCAACCAACTCCTCTTCCACAAGCGCAACAGCAACGGCTCGTCTATCGACCGCTGCAATTACATTGATGACATGTGGAGTTGAACCGCTTGCACAGGCGTCTACAGCATCCACAAGTGTTTCAACTCTGCGAATTGAAGTCTCAAATGGAATGCGAGATCTCAAATGTTCCTTCAGTGAGGCTCCATCTATGGTGCCTGTGTCATCCAAAAGTGAAATTGAAATCTCACTTGCAGCCGCCACCAAAGAGGACAATGGTTCAGCATCGAGCACTGCGTTTGCGATCGCAGAGGCAAGCTTTTCAATCGGTTGTCGCACTGTGTCTAAATCAGAAAGCGCATCGGCACTCGGGCCCAGCCGCCAAAAATCGGCAACTTCGACGTTTTGGTCAAACGAGCAACCGAGACCGACTACAGCTATTCTGTTAAATTGGCTGTCCTTCCGCGTTTTCGAATTCCGCTTTGCGGCGGTCATCTATTGGCTCCGGAGGAGACGCTCTGGCGATTCGCAGTCAGTCTATTGAGTGCTTTGCTGCCGACGCCGCCCAAGCCTGTCACAGCCAACAAGAGCTGACCGTGGCGATTGTAGACTGCGACTTCGCAAACGAGTTCGCGATCGTTGCTATTCGGGTCGATTACCACGCGACCTGTTAAAGGCGGCGCGACTTCAACGTCGAAACGGTGCAACGTACGGAATCCGGTTGGAAGCACGGTGGTGTCCAGGTAGCGGCGTGCCCATACCCCAGCAAGTTGCATCGAGCCATCCAAGAGAATCGGGTCGATTACCCAAGACTCAGCACCGCAGGTGGTGAGGCAGCGCGCAGGCAGCGAGTGTTTCACTTCGCCGATAGCACCATGGGCGCCCATAATTTCAATGGACTTGATTCCTTGAAACATAGGCCCGTGGAACATCCAATCTCTGTAGACCATTTCGGTATCGAAGGTCTCATCGAGAATGTCTCCGAGTTCTCCCAAGTCACTTACCTTATCTACTTGAGACGGGAAATGAGTGTATGCGGGTGCGGTTGCAGATGCCGGAATTAGCTCGAAGTTCGTGCAGAACCGCGCACGCATCGCTCCGGGTCCTGTGCTCAATGTAGTCCTCACGTGACGTTTTTCAGAGTCGCAGGAGACTGTTTCAACTTTGATGCTTGCAGCTTTGCGCGGCGTGTCGATGACCACTCCTGACGGAATGTCCATGTCAAACACGCGGGCGATCTTCCAACCTTTGTTGGCGGACAGCACGGCTTCGGACATCATCTCTAGCGACATCGCCATCGGCAGCACCGGCACTCCGTCTATTTGATGGTCATGCAAGTAGAGATCGTTTTCGAGATCGAGAATGACGGTGTACTCAACTGTTCCAGACGCATCAGCCACAGCCGACGAGCCAAGAAGTCTTGCGCCTTGGGCAGTGAGTTCTGCCGGTGCGGCAGTTATTTCTGCAACCAGCATCACTTCTGCATCTTGCTTGGCGCCGCGTTCCAACTCTCTGACAAACGACTTGCGTCCATCAACGCGCTCTATCATTGCCCAGCCGTGCATTGCGAATATTTCCGCCAGTTCAGGCTGAGCCATTCCGCCTTGCCATGGTCCCCACATGAAGGAAGCAACACGGCCTGGGATTTGATTGTTGAGTGCCACCGAGAGTTTGCTTATCACTTCGTTGGCTGCGACATAGTCGGTTTGTCCGGCGTTTCCGGTTCTGCCCACAATCGATGAGAAGAGAGTGAAGAACTTCAACTCATTCAAGCGCACGTGGTTCGCAAGGGCCATGGCGCCGAATACCTTGGTTTTGTAGACTCGCTGGAAGGAGTCGTACTGCTTGTCTTTGAGGTACGCGTCTTCGATAACTCCTGCACCGTTGATGATGCCATCGATACGACCGTGGTCCTCATAGATTTTGCCGACCAAAGAAGCAATCGCCGATTCGTCGGTAACATCTACTTCGTGATACTCAACGTGCGAAGCGGCTTCGCGAAGAGCATTCACTGCAGCGCGCATTTCACGTTCGCGCAGAAGTTTTTGATACTTTGCTTCGACTGCTGCAATCTTCACTGTTTGATTGCTGGACCGAAGCTGCTCCATGATCGCTGCCTTCAAATCCTTAGCAGATGTGAGATCGCGCGACCACTCCGGCTCTTCATCGGATGGCAGAGACGATCTGCCAAGCAATATCAGTTTGGGGTGATAGACCTGCGAGAGTTCCAACGCCACTTCAGCAGTGATACCTCTGGCGCCGCCTGTGACCAATACAACTGATTGCTCGTTGAGATCGAGGCTGCCGGTAAGGTCTCTTTGGTCGTCGGCAAACTCTGCCGACTTCACATCGAGTCCATAGCGCTGTCCGCCTTTGCGGCCGATTTCAACGCGCTCGCCGGTGTTGGTGAGTTCGTCGATAATCACTCTCGCTGCATAGTCCCAAGCAACGTCGAATTCGAAGTCGAGCACTTTGCACGGTGCATTCTGCCACTCGCGTGCAGCAGACTTGACGAAGCCAATCACTCCAGCGGTCGCCGGCAAGTAATTGGTCGGAGGGTTGTCGCCGGAGGCGAAGGTGCCACCAAACTTGGTGCACGCCACTATTGCTGTGCCCTTGCGATCTTCTTTGCGAAACTCAGAATCTAGACCGCGTGTGAGCAGGAAAAGACTCATCACCGCATCAACACCGTTTAGCGTTTTGCCATTGGCGCTGTCGGCATCATGACGGTTCATTCCCATCAAGTGCACGAGCGAGACAACGTTTCCACGATCTTCGCGAATCATTGAAAGAACGCTCGCTGCTTGAGCTTCATCGGTCAAATTGGCTTCATAACGACCATCGATACGTGTGGCGCTCGCGGCATCCTTTTGGTGCCGAAGCATCACGGCTTGCGAACCGATTTGATTCACAACCTCGTATCCAAAATCGGTGTCGTCACATACAACGATTGTTCCTTCAGGCAATGCTTGGCGTTGAATAGGGTCCAATTCAACGACCTGAATCAAGCCTCTTCTAGTTGGGTACTGCATCGCCGGCACCGCGGCCGGAGCCGCGCTGGTCGCAGGCGCATCGACACTCGCCGGTACTAGGGCAGGCGCGGCAGTTTGTGTGCTTTGTGGTGCGGGAGTCGCCGCCGCGGCTCCCTTGCCGCCCGTCAAAACGCCGGTGCGAATCCAGTCCATTATGCCTTGCAGGGTTTTGGTTCCGGCAAGCTGTTCAAGACCTGATTCGAGATTGGATTGAGCTTCAGCAGGAAGTTGTTTGCGGAAACTGTTGAGAATCTCGACACGCTTGATTGAGTCGATGCCGAGATCAGCTTCGAGATCGAGCGCAGGGTCGAGCATGTCCGGCGGATATCCGGTACGCTGACTGACAACTTCGAGCAGCGTTTCGACGAAGTATTCATCCGTGTATTGTGGCTTGGCTTCAGCCACCGGCGCA
>CAYZJR010000016.1:0-23089 GCA_964478655.1 uncultured Candidatus Obscuribacterales bacterium | reverse complement strand
CCGGCGCATGAGCATGCCCGCTGCCATTATTGCCTGCAGGTTCCGAGCCATTGTGATGCGGCTCACTGCCATTACCATTGACTGGAACAGTAGCGGCATATGTATAAGGTTGGGTTGCCGGAGCTTGATTAGGCTGAGGCTGCGCGAACTGCTGTGCAGTTGGGTAGCCTTGCTGCGGTATCGGTTGATTCTGAGCGAACTGCCCACTCAACTCTGAGATGCGGTTGTAGAACGCTTGTTCGTTGCCTGCACCATAATTGAATGATTGCGCATGTGGAGCGACCGGTTGTCCACCCTTCATTTGCAGGTAAGACAACATGACCTGTTGCTGCGCGCTCAAGAAATTGTTGGTGATATCAACCATGCTGCGTTGGAATTGCAGCATCACTTCATCCACTGCAGAGACACCGGCGGCGCGAGCGAAGCCGGCTTGCGTTTGCGGCGTCGCATACAGTGGTTGCACCGTCTGTGGTGCACCGTATCCGTAACCTGGCTGCGGCTGTGGCGCTGCATAACCACCTTGCGGGTAGCCAGTTGGCTGAGACTGTGCAGGGTGCTGAGGTGCCGCCGCCGGTCTTGGCGTCGGTGCGCTCTGCGTTGTCTTTCCGCTCGCATGCGTAGCGTAGGCGGCGCTGGTCGCTTGAGTGTTCTCGCTCTTCTGAGCTCTGAAGGCTACATTCGCAGTTCGTCCCACTGCCTCGGTACTCCCATCTGGTTTGACTCTAACTATTCTGTGGCTGTTCACGCGATACTGAAGTTTCGGTCTGGCTTTCTCCGGTTTAGAAGAAGCAGGAGCTGCCTCAGCCGCCAATGAACGGCAAATGTCCTTGGTGCTCAACCTAAACTCGTAGAGACGAGCCAAGTTAGGCACCACTCCAGCTGTCACCAGCTGCGCCACCGCGTGAAGCAATGCGCTCACGCCGTGTTTACCCGGTCGATCAAGAGCAATGGCTGAATGCGGCTTGTCCGCAAGCGTCGCTCCAATAAGATTGGTCAGTACGGAGCCTGGACCAACCTCGACAAAAACGCGGGCACCATCGTCATACATACGCTGAATTTGCTTAACAAAATCAACTGGTTTGACAGCGTGCTCGCAAAGTCTTTGAACGATTTCGATTGCTTCATCCGGATACGTTTCGGCATCGGAATTGCAATACACAGGTACTGTCGGAGCAAACATTTGCTCGTCGCACAGAGCCGACATCAATGGGTCTTTCGCATATTCCATTGCTGGTGTGTGGAACGCTTGAGACACTGGAATCAATCTAGCTTGTACGTTCTTCGATTGCGCATGCGCGACGAACCGCTCGAGTTCATCAGGCTTACCGGCGACCACGATTTGTTCAGGCGCATTGATATTTGCAATCGAAACTTTGGGGAACGCCTTAACCAGATCGCTGACAGTCGCAATCGGAGCAGCAACTGCGGCCATGGTTCCCGTAGAACGTTGAGACAACAAGCGTCCTCGTTCGTGCGAAATATTCAATAATGATTCATACGACATCACACCCGCCGCACACAAAGCGACGTACTCGCCGTAGCTGTGTCCGGCGAGCATGTCGGGCTCAACAGACATAGACTTCATGAGGTCGAGCATCGCCAGGTCCGCAGCACCAACTGCCGGTTGAGCAACACGAGTGTCCGTAAGCTGTGCGGCTTGCTCGGAAGTTTCTTCCTTGCTAAACGCAGGCGGCGGGAAAATGTATGAGCTCAGCAATTTATCGAACTTGCCGCTCAAAGCACTGTCGGCATACTCAAATGCATTCAATACTTCAGGGAAAGTAAGCGCCAGGTCTTTGAGCATATTGGGTTGTTGCGAACCCTGACCGGGCATCACAAACGCAATCTTGCCATGCCCAGGCTCAGCTGCTTCTTGGAAGTAGAAACCGCGCGGATCTTTCATGGACATCTTCTTCGAATCGAAGAGTTCTTGCGTTGCCTGTCCCAGTCTCTCAAGCAACTCGTTTACAGACGTGGCAACAATTGCCATTCTTACTTGCTTACCTGCAAGACGATCGGCAGTGCGCATGTAGTGCCACCATGCGAGATCCCGCAACGCGTTGCGCTTCTCGCCATTCTTGATCGCCTTGTTGACGGCTTCTTTCAAGGCCTGCACTTGTCGCAGTACATCATTTCGGCTTGTGCCGCCGAAAGCAAACAGCTCGCACGGCCACTCCGTGAAGCCTGGCGCTGTATGCCTTGCTCCCGGCGGGCAGTACTCTTCCAACACTGCATGGAAATTGGTGCCACCAAAACCAAACGCGCTTACACCTGCACGAAGCGGTGTGTATGTACCATCTTCAGCAGGCTTTCTGAGCCATGGACGAGTCTCGCTGTTAATGTAGAAGGGACTTGTCTCAAATTTGCATGTTGGGTTGGGGACGTCCACACCAATTGTCGGCGGCAGCACTTTGTGATGCAGAGCCTTAGCCACCTTGATCATCGATGCCAGACCAGCGGTGCACTTGGTGTGTCCAATCATCGTCTTCACAGACCCGACGGCACACTCGCGGATCTTAGTTGTGGAGCGAGAGAAGACTTTATTGAGAGCTTCTATCTCTGCCTTGTCACCAGCTACGGTGCCGGTGCCATGTGCTTCGACCAAACTAATACTGTTCGGTTCGAGCTTCGCGTCTTCATACGCGCGATTGAGGGCGAGCATCTGGCCTTGCGGTCTCGGTGCCGTAAGGCTCAAGTCCTTACCGTCGCTCGAACCACCCACGCCGCGAATAACAGCATAGATAGTGTCGCCATCTTTCTCCGCATCGGACAAGCGGCGAAGCACGAGCATCGCGATGCCCTCGGAAATCACGATACCATCAGCTGTTGCATCAAAGGTTCTGCACCGTCCGCCTGGAGAGAATGCATGGGTCTTGCTGAAGCTGAGGTAATCGCCTGGTTGATTGTGAGTATCGGTCGCGGCAAGAAGAACAACATCACTGGTGCCAAACCGCAGTTCGTTGACTGCCGTATGCAGGGCAGCAAGCGATGATCCACAAGCGGCATCGATTGAGTAGTTCAAGCCGCCCAGATCGAATCTGTTGGCGACACGTCCGGCAATGACGTTGCCGAGATAGCCGGGGAATGAGTCTTCCGTCCACTCCGGCAGCCCATCTTCCATCTCTTTGCGAAGCGCAGGATCAAGATGTTGCAGCTTCCAATCAAGCATCGAACGCAACGAATAAAACGCCGTGATTGGCCCGTGCCCTGCGTTTGCAAGAATCACGGAAGTGCGCTCTCTCGGAAACTCTTTGAGGTCATAACCCGCATCTTCAAGTGCTGCACGCGTCACTTCCAAAATAAGAAGTTGAACCGGGTCGATTACTTCAAGCGATGCTGGAGGAATACCGTAGCGCGTCGGTTCAATGTCGACATCGCCGAGGAAACCGCCCCACTTAGAGTAAATCTTGTCGCGAGCGAGAGGATCTTCGCTGTAGAGATCTTTCCAATTCCAATAATCTGAAGGAACTTCAGTAATTGTGTCGACCTTGTTGAGAATATTGAGCCAGTACTCTTCGATCGAATTTGCTTTCGGCAAGAAGCAAGACATACCGACAATCGCAATGGCTTCCGGCTGTGAGCCTCTGTCTTGAACAATAGTGCGTTGGGGAACGCCCAATGTTTCGGCAAACTTTTTGCACCTGGAGTTGAGTAGCTCCGTGCCTGCTTTGGAAACTTCAGCATGCAGCTCGGCGATTGTGCACACTGAATGGTGCATGGCAGCAACCTGCCCAATCATGTACATGCCTTCGTTCCATTGCCTGTCTTCCTGAACGCCAACAAGCTTGGTACCGCTGCCGGTGTCAGACTCTTCTTTGGCAATTTGCTCTGCTTCGACTCGCGCCGACGCATGCCCGCTCGAAGGACGCTCGAGTCCTTTGCTCGCCAGTCTCAACCTTCCGAGATTCATCAGTTCGAGCTCTTCGCGAATCTCATCTCGTCCGGTCTTTGCATCAAGAAGCTCTTTGTACTTGCTGTCAAACGTTTGTTTGTACGGTGAGTCAATGCAGCGAATCGCGTGTCCAGGACCCGTTTCGAGCAACACAGTCTTGTCGCAGTTAAGCGCTGCTTGTTGAAACTTGTCGACAATCGCACCACTCTCCACTGCTTCTTTCGTGAAGAGATAGGCCGTTCCCATCAAAAGTCCAATACGCACACCGCGTTGCGCCAAGGGTGCAGCCATTGCTGCCACCATCGCCGCAGAAAGGCGATCGTGAATGCCGCCTGCAAAAACGATGTGGAACTGCGAAGCATTTTGCTCAGTTACAACGTTGAGCAACTCCTCGATCATGATCTCCCACAACACGAAGCTTGAGCGCGGGCCAACGTGACCACCGCACTCACGACCTTCGAAAATAAATCTGCGCGAGCCCATCTCCACAAACGAAGTCAAAAGACCCGGTGAAGGAACATGCAAGTAAGTGGTGATTCCCATGTCCTCAAGCTGTTTCGCTTGATCTGGTCTGCCACCTGCAATCAACGCGAATGGCGGCTTGTAGCGCTCGATAACTTCGATTTGTTCTTTGCGCAATTCATGCGGCACAAAACCTAGGATGCCGACGCCCCACGGTTTCTGTCCCAGTTTTTCTTTCGTTGATTTCAAAAGCGCTTCAGCTTCGCGCTTTCTCATCAAGGCAAGCGCCAAAAACGGCAACGCGCCACCATCTGCAACTTCGAATGCAAACTCCGCAGTGTCGCTGACGCGAGTCATTGCGCCCTGCACGATTGGGTACTTCGTACCGTGTGATTGCGCAAGCGGGCTGTCTTCGGCGATCGGTTGAAACTCCCTTGCATAGCGGAGGTTCGCTTCTACTGCGCGACGAATCTCGTGAAGAATCGAGGCGGTCGTTAAGAGCCTTCGCGAAAAAAGTGGCGCAAACGCAACATCTTGCCCAACGAATAGAACTCTGTCTTGCGGCTCCCAGAGCGCGTTTCTAAATGCTTCGAGATCGGCGGCGGCAAGCGCTTCTTTCGCCGTTTCAATCGCGGAAGAACCTTGCTTTGCAAAAACCCGATAAGACACACCTTCGGTGTCCGTCGGCAGCAGCACTGTTTCAGTGCCGTCAAGCCGAGCGATCTTGTGCTTGAGGTCTACGGTCAACGGGCTCTCTTGGCTCAATAGAAGTTGCGAGTCAACCACGACTCCGGCGCAACCAGCCAAAATGCAAGCGCTTGCAGTTGCTGGTCCAATTCCGCCCCGAGCCCAAACCGCAATCTTCAGCTCTGCGACCAAGCGCTGCACCAAAACCAATGCAGTCTCTTCGCCGACGCGTCCTGCCGATTCGCTGCCCTTAGCGATAACACCGTTGGCGCCTGCTGTTTGCGCGTGCTTAGCTTCTTCGACATTGACGACTTCAACGAGAACTCTGAAGCCGAGCTTTTGTGCCTTGCCGATTACCGGACCAAGCTTTTCGTTTTGATCCAGAGACAAAATCAGAAGCGGCTGACTGACACCTGCAGTCAACTCCGAAAGAAAATCCAGTGAATCTTTTGCGTCTTCAAACTGCGAAACACCGCAACGCAAGCCGGCTTGCCCCGCCAGGAAAAGGTCGCCAACCGCAGTTCGCAACGTGTGCGCGATTGTCTCGCCGTGCAGATTGACGGCTTCAACGTCAATGACTCCGGTTTCGCCCGCGCGACAGGCTGAGACAGCGGCTGCCGCTGGACTCAGGCACCTCGGTTCGAATGGTGTGAGTGCGACGATTCCGAACAACGACATGCTTTTGCCCCATGAGTGACGCAGGTCCACTGAAGACCTAGTAAGAGAAGGTATGAGTATATAAGGCCTGTCGTAGTTGACCATTGGACACTTTTTAGGTCATTTTCAACATGCGCCCAAACCCGAAAAGCTCCACACAGTGCGCGAAGCGAGACTTATTGCCAATTGTAAAAATGCCTAAACCACAACGATTTCAGAGGGGCTTCTAAGCTCGTAGGTGACGCCCCTCCAGCGTATGCGATTAGTCAAGAGAGAATAGAGAGTCATCCACGGCAAAACCAAGTGAGCAACCGGCAAAATGGTCGCAAAGCGCACCAACGATTTGCCAAAAGCCTCCCTCAGTTCCTTTTCTTCAGCCTCAGACGTTCCTCTATCAAATGAGAGAACCCGCCTCCAGAGCCCCTGGGCCTTCACCAGGAAGCACCCCTCAACCACCATTAGCGTGAGCCCAGCCGCAAAGGCAAGCCAGAACGAACTGTTGCCTGTCGCCAAAGCCACAGCCAGCGCCGCTAACACTGCCGCCAACCAAGCAGTCAAGACCCACGCCCTGATAATCGCTCGCATCCAAAGCTGCGGGTAATAAACCTTGGTTAATATGAGTTGTCTGTTAGTCCACTCAACAACTTCTTCAAGCGTCGCATCGCCGTGACTTGCAACCAAGCACTGCGGCACAAACCTGACCCTGAGCCCCAAGTCTTTGACGGCGCATGTTAGCGACAGATCATCGTCAGCCGACTGATCCCAGTGATCGGCGATCTTGGCTTTGTCAAAGGTTTCTCGACGAATCGCCATGGCGCCGCCCCAGGCGAACGAATAAAGAGGACTCGCCAACTCCCATGCCGACATGCGATTCCACAAAGCTCGAATCAGCGACGGCCAATCTCCTTTAACCGGAATATAGAATCGATAGCCGGTTGTGGCACCAACAGTGGCATCCTGCAAATGCAAAACGAGATATCGCAAAAAATCTGCGCGAGCGACCATGTCCGAATCCACGAACACAAGCGCTTCTGTGTCATCAGACACTTGCTTTAGAGCGGTAAGTTGATTGTTAATTTTCTGCGCACGGCGTGCATTTAAGCCGGCCACGACTACTTTGGATGGAACATCAGGGTGCTTCGCACATAAGTCGACAAGCACTGAATATGCCGGATCTTCAACTGTCGCAACGGCAAAGATGACTTCGAAATTCTTCTTCGATGTACCTTCTATGCAGTAGTCCTGAGACAGAAGCTGCGAGATATTCTTTGCAAATCCAGGGTCAAGCCCCTTGCAAGGCATGATTACAGTGACTTTAGGTGTGTAGTTAGGCGCCGTTACCTGCAGCTCTTCTTCCACATAGCAATACATTCTGCGAAAGGCTCCCGCCTGAGTGAAGGCAGCCCCCGCCGTGACGGCAATCAAACCTAGAGTCAGAGAAATTGGTGTCGTGAGGTCCATCACAGATACTCTGATAAACTGGGCAAACGTAGTTGATTTAAGTCCCGCGCAAATTGTCCCATGTTCCGCAACCTGCTATACAAAGTCTTTTCGGTACTTGGTCGCAGGGAAGTAGCACGCTTCGAGGCAGCAGCAGCTGACCCGCAAGCAGCTCAGGCTGACCATTTGCTTAAAATAATCTCCAGAAACGCCGAGACCGAATTTGGCAAGCGTCATAACTTTTCGGCAATTCGATCGGTCGAGGACTATCGCAAAGCTGTTCCTATAAATGACTACGACTCGCTCGAACCTTACATAAGAAAGGCGGCAGCCGGAAGCTTCAACATTTTGACTGTTGAACGCCCCCTAATGTTTGCAGCCACAAGTGGCACCACGAGCGCGCAAAAGCTCATTCCCGTTACCACGGAATACATTCAAGAGTTTCGCCGTGCATCGGTCGTATCAGGCTATAACCTGCTCAAAAACTTTCCCAAGGTTGCAAATGGTGTGACTTTGTCGGTCGTTTCTCCAGCGCAAGAAGGCAGAACCCCAGGCGGCATCCCATACGGAGCCATCTCGGGTCACCTATTTCAGCACGAGCCGAAACTGATCAAGAAATACATCGCACCGATTCCATACGAGGTATATCTGATTCGCAACTATGAATCGCGATACTACGCGCTTCTGCGATTGGCAGTCGATCTGCCTCTCAGTTGCATATATACATTAAACCCAAGCACGATCTGCCTTCTGATGAAGCGCCTGGAGAAATACAAAGATCAGCTCATCGCTGACATCGAAGCAGGAACCATTAGTTCACCCGAGCCCCTTCCGGCACAAACAATCGTCGCCTTCGCGCAACTGTTGAAGCCTAATCCCAAGCGCGCTCAGGAGTTGAGAAACCTTGCCGCCACAGGCAATTTCACACCAATTGCAATATGGCCGCTGCTTCAATTCGTGTCGTGCTGGACGCGAGCTGCCGCATCATACTATTTAGAAGATTTCCCCGAGTTGTTCGGAAACACACCTGTGTGCGATATCACATATGGTGCCAGCGAAGGAAGAGGAACAGTCTTTCTCGGACCGGACAAACAGGCACTAGCACTGCGCTCACACTTCTTCGAATTCGTTGAAGAAGACAACATCAACGCCTGCCTCAAGGGCGACTCCAGTCTGGTTGTAGACTTGGATTCGTTGGAGACTGGAAAGAACTACTTCATTCTTTTCACCACATCCGGTGGTTTATACCGATATCACATAAACGATGTCGTCAAAGTCGTAGGACGGCACAATAAGGCACCGCTTCTGGAGTTTCAATACAAGGGCGGAAACGTCAGCTCGTTTACAGGCGAAAAATTGACTGAGTATCAAGTAACGCAAGCTGCAACAGACACGGTCAGAAAGTTGTCCGGCAAGCAGCACATGAGCTTCTTTACCGTCATTCCGCAGTTTAAGCCGGAGCCGCACTATAGACTCTGGATGGAACTTGATGGACGGCATGAAACGCACCCGGATGAAGGCGCAGCCACGGATGCATTGTTTGCCTCGGAGTTCGACCTCAGCCTGCAAAAGGTGAACTCCGAATATCAAACGAAACGAGAGTCAGGCCGATTGGGTCCCGTCATAGCAGAACGCCTTACCCCCGGAACTTACGAAAAGATCAGACGCGCCCTTTCCGAAAAGGGAGTACCGGATGCGCAAATAAAATTGAGCCACTTAAATCCCAAGGCAGAACTCAAAGAACAGCTCCAACAGAGCCTTTTGGGACATGCGACCCGCAAGTAATCTGAGCTTCTTATGGTGCAGATCTGATCAGCCTCATGCGTAGTTTCACGCTTCTAGCTGAATTTATTTTCGCTAGACTAGTATGGCGGCATATTTCACAATTTCTCTTGACATTCAGGCGACTGGCGCCTGTGGTCATTGGAACCAACATAACCACCCATGGCAGCAAGCGGAAATATAAACGAAGTATCCTCGAAGGTAGCGCGATCGGTTCTCCCGATGGTCGATGCCGACTCTCAAGCTCAGCACCTGAAGGACGCGGAGAAGTATTGGATCTGGCGCTCAATCGATTTGCCGCCGACCCAAGTAACGCGTTTCAATAACGGAAAGAAAGAACAGCCGCGTAAACTGCCTCCACTTCCGACCTCCAGATTTCCTTTCAAAAAGGCACTGAAGGAGTTCACCAGCTCTGCCGAAAACGTTGCGGCATTGATAGGAGTTGCACCCGAACTTCTTTGGTACATGTCGGACGACGCCGACGAATCAACAAAAGAAGAAGCCGCGCGCAGCCCAGGTTGTCCGCATTCACTTCTGTCAATTCTCTCCACGGATTCCTCGGTAAGAATTCGGCGCATCGTTGCCAAACACCCATCGAATCTGCCATCCACTCTCGGCAGACTGTCACAGGATTCCGACCATACAGTTCGTCTGCGCGTTGCAGCAAACCCGGCAACGCCGCCTGCCGCCTTGGCAATGATGGCGCTCAGTCAAGACCCGACCACAAGGCAAGTCGTGGCGGGACACTTCGCCGCACCCATGGAAACGTTGCAAACACTGGCATCTGACGAGTCAATGGCGGTTCGCAAATCCGTTGCAATAAATATTGAGTGCCCTGGCGTAACTCTGGCTCGACTAAGCTCCGACAGCGAAGTGGCAGTCAGACAGATGGTTGCGGCAAACCCATCTTGCCCCACACCATTTCTCAGGAAACTTGCGACCGACCCTAATTTGTTCGTGCGTAGAAATCTGGCATCCAACCCATCGATGGATGGAGATGGTTTCATGTTGCTCGCCAAAGATCCGGATTTCATGGTCAAAGCGCTCGTCATCATGAATGAGCGACGTCCACCTGACGTGTTGTCCGAGATCATTGCATCTCATCAACATCTCGATCGTTCCATAAGAACTATGATGGCTCGATGCGAAGACGCGCCGGAAGATGTGCTTGCCGTTCTCGCTGACGACGAAGACCTGGAAGTGAGACTTTGGGTTGCACGCAACGAAAGTTCGCCCGACTATGTTCTTGAAACTCTTGCATTCGACTGCACTGATGCAGTTAGACACGCTGTTGCACAGAACCCCAGCTCTCCTCGCATGGCAATTCGCAAGAGAGCACAGGAGTCAACAGGTTCTCAACCTGAATTAAGACCGGGACAACCACTCAACATCGCACCTATCTCTAAGAACGATGTGAAAACACTGGTGCGCAATTCCAGTCAATACATGCGAATGGTTATCGCAGGTCAACGCAGAACTCCCGCCGATGCACTCAGCCTTTTGAGCGAAGATCCTGATGTGCAAGTGCGAATTCAAGTTGCTGCAAACATCAGCACGCCGCCACCGATACTGGTGCGCCTCTCTAAAGACCATGATATTAGAGTGCGGGAATGGGTGGCACGCAATCCTTACGCTCCATTTGTCGCACTGCGCATGCTGGCTGGCGATGGCGACCCCTACGTGCGCCTTTTGGTTGCACGCACCGGATATCTTCCACTAGCACTCAAACAAGCATTGTGCTCGGATGAAGATCCATTTGTAAGACGTGCAGCACAAAGCTAGAGCCGGCTGACTACGACTGAATGCCGAACAGATTCTTGATGCCGTAGCTCACCATATTCGGATTGCCTTTCAATCTTCTGCGGCAATACGCACCGGCGACTTTGTCTTTACCAAACGGCAAGTACATTCTTATCGTCACGCCGTCTAGATTAAGTTGCTTGATGTGGTCGTACTGCGAACACGACATCTCTTGCGTCCAACCTTTGAAATAGTTTCCGGTCACTAGTTCTTGCTGCAACTTCTTGCGTGGAACTCCCAACAGAAACTGAATCTCAAACTGACTCGAAGAGATATTGTGTGGAATGACCACTTCCTTCATGAATTGCTCAATGGTGTGTTGATCATGCGTTGCAAGTTCCACATAAACGCCTTTGAGCAACAGCTCTTTTGCGTACTCAATCAAGAGCTGCTTCATCTTCGGTTTATCGGTGAAGCTTATGTCTTTCGGCTCATTGTAGATTCCAATGACGATGCGGCAGCGCATGCGATCGTCAAACCGTTCCAAATCTCTTTCGGTGCGGAACAGTCTTGTCTGTATAACCGTTCCTAGATTTGTATAACCGGCATCGACTAACGCGAAATAGGTATCAAGGTGGAAGCTGGTCCATCTATGATCTTCCGCTTCCAATGTTACGTTGATGCCTTTTTGTTTTGCATAATCGGTGACTCGCTTGATGCGATCGTAAGCATCATCAAGCTCTTTCTGAGGTCCTTCGCCAGGAGCGGTCGTGCTAAACATCGACGGCTTAAACGAGATCGTCATTTGTTGTCTGGCTTTTGCGCACTTAACCGGTTTGGCGCAAACAGCATCGATAAGTTGTTTGTATTGCTCGACCGACGCTTCGCAGTCATCAGCATTGGTGGCGTCTTCGCCAAGAATGTCTAGCGTCGAGCAAAACTTGCTTTCCTGCATGAGCTTGTGAGCAAGCTCAATCGCTTCGTCACCCGTCTCGCCGGCAAGATATGGAGCAGCGAGATACAGCACGAGGCTGATTGGAATGGTATCGAAAACTGATAGCGCCGAGTTACCCGTATGCGTTCCTACACTTGTAGTGCTTTCTTTTTCCTTTACTGGCAATTGTACTGGCATTGAGACCTCGGCCCAAAACACTCGGAAACCAATGGCAAATTATAGAGCGTCGCCGCCTCCAGAATCTTGGGCACAGTGGTCAATTCCAGAAAATGTGAAGGTTGTCACGAACTATTTTTTATTAAGGTATCTCAAAAAACGTTATCCGTCACTCTCGCCTTCGTCCTTCAACATAGGCGCCAAGAACCTGAGAACCTCGCGCCGTTGGCTTTCCGTGCTCAACAGACGCTGGATGTTGCCCGGAAGTCTGCTTATTGCCATGACAAAGCAATTCTCAATGTTGGGCATCTCAGGAGTCATGACACTTGCCCGATAGCTCCTGGCCGCCATCGTGCTCACCTCTAACCGCCCATTCGGCAAGTACCGCACCGAATGACTGGGCTGGCTGGGCTGTTCTCCCTTAAACGGACCAGACATCGAACGCGCCAAAGAAACAAGCTGTGACTCGTTTTGCACTTGATCGGCAGGAACAGTGACGACAATGATGTCGGCCTTTCCTGTCTTGCCATGCGACCCTACGACAACATTGAGACTAGGCATACTCTTGCGATAGATAGCCCAAACCCAGGTCTTGTCCCTGGTTTCAGTCTGCACCGGTCTGCCGAACAATTTTTCAAAGGCATAGAAATCGTCGCCCAAACCGGGGAGACCACCACCTCCAATGAACTGAGTGAGCGATGCTTTTTTGCCGGGCTGCCCATGGTGAGACGCGCCCGAACCATTAGCAGTGGTCTTTGTGGGGTTGAGAGAACCGGCAGTTGCCACCAGTGGTTTACTTGGAGTAGCCGGTCGCGCAGCCGCAGGAGTCGAAGGATTGTCGAAACGAGCTTGCTTACTCAATCGAGACATGGAATCTTCATCGGTCATGGTGACAGAATCCAGGCGCGCAACCAATAGTGTCTGCGTTCCTTCATCACTGACGTCTCCGACTCTGCACATTACTTTGAACTCGATTGTCGGCCACATGTCTGTATCGATAGGCAACTCGAAAGCCCTTGGACCCTTGAGCATCAAATACTTCGGTGCACGTTCGACAAACAATTGCTCGTATCTAATTTCTTTGCGAGCTACCGTCACAAACCCATTTCGCAAGTCTTGGAAGCGAGCTTGAAACTTCATCGGGATGCCGGTGAGGTCTCTGCCACTGACGTTCTCCACCTGAATGAGAACGGTCGGGTGGTACCCCGTGGCATCGTGCGACCACCACGAAACAAAGCTCCGCACCGCAAGTTTATACACACTCTTTTGTTTCGGCTCAGGCGCGTAATCCTCGTCATCGCCATCAGGTGCCGCAATTGCTGCTGTCCAGCTACCAATGCAAAGCGCAAGCGCCAAGCATAAACCCAGCTTTTGCAGCCACTCTTGCATGTATTTCTTCGCGTACTTCTTTGAGTACACAGCGACTCCCCTATCGTTACCTTCAGTCAGATCTTAATACATTTATTGCTCGCGAGGTGCCTAACCGCGATACACCGGGGGTAAAAGGCCAATGATGAAACTTGAGGGGATTGACCAATGGAAAAGGATCGGCACTCGACTCATTTGGACGATTCCGAGTCCCAAAGAATAGTCACGAACGGAGAGGGCTCTTCATTTGGTCGGAGAGAACTTTTTAAAGGAATCCTCTTGTGCGCAGCTGGAGTTGCAATCGAAGAGCTCATGCTGCCAGCTTTCGCCAAACCAACCGAAGCAAGTGGTGATTTGGGAGACTATGCTTCTTACGGTGCACCTATAAAAGTACAGCCCAAACGAGACACTGCAAAGCCCTCCGCGCCGGCGACTGCGACTCTTACAATAACCGAAGACAACATCCTGGGACCATTCTACCGACCGGGAGCACCGTTTAGAGCGAAGATCACACCACCTTTCGAGAAGGGAAAAGTAGTTGTGGTTGCAGGTCGCGTTTGGAGTATTGCAACCAAGAAACCGATTGCAAATGCCACCATCGACATCTGGCAAGCTAACGCCTCAGGGCGATACGACAACGATGATGCAGCACACCCTCCAAAGCCGGGAGTCTTTCTAAACCGCTCAAGAGTCATTACCGACGAAACAGGATATTACGAATTCGAATCGATTCACCCGGGGCGGTATCAGATTGGACAAGATCTGTGGCGCCCAAGTCACATTCACTACATGGTGCAAGCGGCAGGCCATAAGTCTCTTGTGACACAACTCTATTTTGATGGTGACCCCTACAATACCAAAGATCAGTTCATCAAGAAATCACTAATCGTCAAATTTGCGGAAAAGAAAATTGGCGATCAGAGTGCTGAAATCGGAAACTTCAACATCGTTTTGGCTGCAAAATAATGCGCGCTATTTGAACTTTTCTCTGTGTTCCAATGAGCGCCAAAGATACCAACTCGACAACGTTTTGTAGGGGCTCCAACGCTCGCCAAATTCAGCCAATTGTCGGGGCGTCGGCAGTTCTTCTTTTAGCTTGCCTTTGTGATAAACGAGCGCAAATCCTTTTCGTATGCCGTAATCGTTGACAGGTAAAATATCCGATCTTCCCATTCTAAAAATCAGAAGCATCTCTACCGTCCATCTTCCAACACCACGCACCGCAGTCAATCGTTGAATGATCTCCTCATCACTCAGAGAATGCAATTCGTCTAGATCGGGAACCACACCGGACAGCGTCTTCTCAGCCAAGTCTTTTATCGCCGCCACTTTCGCACGAGACAATCCGGCAGAACGCAACTGCTCGTCAGACGCTTGAAGCACTTGCTTCGGCGTCGGGCACGCGTCATCACCAAAGAGCGCTTTGAAGCGACCATAGATTGTGGCAGCAGCCTTGCCGGTTAACTGCTGATAAACAATAGATTCACACAGCGATTCGAATGGATTCATTTCGTCTTGCATCGTCATTCGAAATGGTCCAACCGTTTCAATCAATCCTTTCATCAGTTTGTCAGATGCACATAAAAATGTGACACCGCTTTTGACGTGTTTGGCATCTCTGACTGTTCCACACAGTGCCGGCGTCAAGTCTTTCGCGAAGGGCGCGTCCGTCCCCTTCGATCTGTTGCGTACGACTGGACCATTTAGAATCTGAACATCTTTCCCTTTGGATTTCGACTTCGCGGTTACGCGTGGCATTTTTCCTTTCCTCGAACCTTAGTTTCAATTTCCAACAAACGTCTTTTCAAAGGAGTTCCACCAACCGCTGAAAAGTTGCCGAGTTCACCACTTGCTTTGATAACGCGATGACAAGGAACGATCACCGGTAGTCTATTCTTCGCCATCGCTTGACCTACTGCGCGCGACGCAAGTGGAGAGCCCGCAAGTTGAGCCAGCTGCTTGTACGAAACCAGCTCCCCATCGGAGACTTCCCTCAACGCCTCGTACACTTTGCGATGAAATTGAGGAACTCCATCTAAATCGATTTTGATCGTATTCAATCGGTTGTCTTCGCCCGCGAGAAAACTCACGACTTTTTCGATTGCATCAAGAACGAATCCCGGAGGCGATTGAGAGGGTTCCACGTCTTGCTGCGCAATGTGCGCGATTCTGTCCACCGATGACTTCACACTCGCGTCGGGAAGTTGCAAGTGCGCAATTCCCTGACTTTGCTCCCTCCATGCTATGACACACTTGCCCAAAGAAGAGTCGAACGGGCAATAGTGAAGAGTCACAGCCATGGCAGCTCCAGTTAGAAACTCAAGAGCTACAGTTTACTACGCGCCAGACTCTAATTGTTCGGCTCTGAACTAAATTGATCGCCACCCGCTTCGGCTTCGCTTTCTTTAGCTTCACGCTCTGCTTCGGCTTGCGCGTCTTCACTCGCTTTCTCTGCTTCGGCATCTAACTTTGCCAAGGTAGGAATCTTCTTGCGAATCGCATAAGCTTCTTTGGATGCATCAATCGCTTTTTGATCTTGCTGCAACTGCGAGTATACAAAAGAAGCACGCAGCAGTGACTCGGCTAAGCGTGCATCGTTTGCACCATATTTTCTGGCTTCTTCAACAGATTTAGAGAACTCGGTCGCGGCATCATCCCACTCTTGCATTTGCTGGGACTTTGTTCCTTTCAACAAATAGTCTCGCCACGGCACTTTATTTGTGAACGTCTCTTTCGGCCAAACCTTGTAGGCAACAGTCTCAAACTCTTTTTGATGCTTCGTATCTTTCTTCGCCTGCATCAAACGCGCGTTTTCATCGGCGAGTTCGGCGAGTTCCCACGAGTTCTTATCGCAAATTCTTTCGCGAATGTCGTACGCTTCGGTCAACAATGGCTCAGCCGACTTGTAATCTTTGCGATTCAAATACAGCTCAGCAAGCGCATTAATCGTGGCACTCAACTCGAGGTCATCGACGCTGTAGTACTTGCGCTTCAACCTGAGTGCATCCTTGAGAAAATCCTCCGCCGTCTTCAAATCGTTTTTGGCAACGCAATGATCCGCAACTTGCTGCATAAGATCACTTAGTTCAAGCTCAACTGCCATCACATTTGCAGCTTCTTCTTGCTCGCCGGTAAGCGACTTAGCACGGCGTTCATTTTGCGCGCGCAATTTATTTATGAGCGGAACAGCCTCATCAAATTTGTCTTGCATAATCAAACAATTCGCCAATCTTTGATTTGCTGCAATGGCTAATTGAAAACGTTCGTTCTCACCATCGTTCGTGCCGGATTTCGCTGCAGCAGCCTCGTGCAATAGCGCAGCCTTCTTAAAGAGCGGCTCAGCAAGCGAATATTTACCATCCATCTCATCGAGCACCGCGAGTTCGTGCATTATCCACGCAGTATTTTTATGCTCATCTCCGCGCACATCTTGATAGATTGAAAGCGCGCGATCGTAAAAGGTTCGAGCTTCGGCAAAACGCTTCTGTTCAGCCAATGCGCGACCGATTTCGAGGCAAGCATCAGCAGTCTTTTCCTCACTGCCGGGTCCTGCTTTTTCGTAAATCTTCAGCAGTCGTTTTTCGATACTTTCGGCATCGGCAAATTTGTTTCTGCCGACATACGCGAGACACAAAGCACGCAATGTTCTTTCAAGACGCGGGTCGTTCTCTCCAAACTTTTCGGCAAAGGACAATGCACGCAACAAAGACGCCTCAGAGTCCTTGAACATTGAGTTCTGATTGGACTCTTCACCCTCGGTGATTTCTTTCTGCCATGCGGCCTCAAGGGCTTCTTTGGGAAGCGGCAAGTCAGCCGAATTCAAGTTTGCGCATGACGACAACCCCAGCGACATCATCAAAGCAACAGTCGCCAGAGTACTCAGTGTAGGGTGTAAACCACCCGATTTAGGACTCATGTTCGGACCATCCGTTTTCATTGCTGAAGGTTTCACAAGAGTATTTTGTGACATAAACCAGATTCTTGCCTGTTTTCCTTTTATAGGCTCTTGCGGCAATGTTCAGCAATGCTGGAAACCCTAGATCTTTTGGCATATTAGTTGCGTTGGAGACGACTTCGTCGAAAAACTCCCGTCCATTGGCGATAACGCAGCAACGCGCCTGCAGAAACCAGTCTTTGGAGAAGTAGTCTGCTGATCCCTTATATGCATCTTTGCCAATTTCCTTGGCAAAGCCTTTGGTGTCGAGCTTGTAGAGCTTCTCGTTCAATATCTCCTTGAAAAGATAAATGTCCGACTGGCTCAACTTCGCAAGTGCCGACACTGCGGGCTCGATTATGGCTGAGTCGTCACCCTCTTTGTCCCAGTCGAGTAAATCGATGATTTCCCAGAAACGGGCTTCGGTCATAGTATCGGGCTCTGACGGCGTGTCGGCGGAGGTCAAATCGACAGACCAGTCGAAGTCTTCGTCGAGGTCGACATTGTCGTCCTCTTCCTCGAAGGCTCGAAAGTCGGGGCGTGCATGGTTTTGACGCTTCCATTTGATTCGGCACTTTGAGAGTTTGTCGGCAAGACTCTTCACGCCCTCTTCGGACACCTGAGTGCTGAAAAGGTAAAGGCGCAGCATTTCTTTCAAGTTCTCAAAATTGAGCAATGCTCCATCGGTAATTGCGGTGCTGCTAAGACCAAGCTGAATCATCTGCGTCAACTGTTTTAACTGCGCGACACCCTCGTCGGTGATGTTGCAGCCGTTTAGCCACAACTCGCGAAGACCGGTAAGTCGACCTACAGCCGCGAGTCCCTCGTCTGTGATGCAACTGCGCGTTAGCCCAAGCGACAGCAACTGAGAGAGCCCTCGAATCTCGGACAATCCTTCGTCGCTGACGTTTGTGTAACCGAGCTCAAGAATTTTCAATCCGCTCAAGTGAGCAATGTTTGACATCGCTCTGTCAGTAACCCTGGTTCGGCTCAAGTCGAGAACATGGAGCGAGTCGGGGTCTAGTTGCGCAAGAGGAGCCAAACTTGTCGCCACGGCAGAACTTATCTTGAGCTTGAGCTTGTGATTGGGAGGAACATTTATTTTCCCCCGCGCCTCATCCAGCCATTCCCAATTAATCGGCTGGTTCTCAGGCGTTGTCACCAACCCACGCACTTGATTAAGCAGCTCATACTCGTCGGGCTGCGTTTCATGCGCCACGTAGAGGCTGCCAATAGAGTGGCGGTGCGGAAACCTAATTGTTTTACCGATCGACATGCGCATCATTATTGCGTGAATGCGCACCTATTTTAAGAACCTTTTTGTTGCAAAGGAGAATCAAGTTCGAGTTATTGGTATTCTGTGTAGCTGAATCTCGAATTTGCGAGAACAAGGGGAAGCTCAGATGGATGAAATTGATGCACAAGGCCGGCAGCTCCTGGTCGACAGACCAGCGCTTAAACGTGGCCGCATAAGCGTTTATCGCGAGTCTGAGGGAGCAGACCATTGGTTTCCGCGACTCAACATAACTCTGAAACGCGCGGGCTCTGATGCAGTTCTGTGGCAATGGACCACTCATGACGACCCCATCGATTATGATGAGCCGCCGCCGTATGGCGAAGATTTGATGCTCGAAAAGTATTTTGAGTTGGATACGCCAATTCGATCGCCACGGGGGCTCGAAGTTGTTTTTTGGCTTGGTCCTGGTGCAACAAACCGAGGAAGAGTAGAGCAGTTTTCAGCAGCTCTTTACCTCTATCCTGATTCTTTTGAAGATCGCGGTGTGCAAGTCGGCGTACTCGACTTTAGACAAGGACTCACCACCGGTAGTGTTCCGCTATTTGTGCGCGTAAACTTTCCCTGGTAGTTCAATCGAAATTGATCATGGACACTCCGCACACGCAGCTCAAGTCGAAAACTGTTATTGCCACTTGATCGATTTGAAGGCGGCGTTTGCGCTTGGTTGGTGCTTCATGAATTTGTCTTTCGGTGCTTGATAAAAGACTTCTTGCACAGCGCTTCCAGTTCCATCAGCATCAATGTACATAGCTCTTGTACGTTCTTGAATGCCAGGGAAAAAGCCTTCGAGCACGAGCACTTTCTTTCCGTTGATGACTTCAGTCTTTGCAGATTCAAGATTAAAGCCGCCAGGAATTGCTTTGTCTCTCAATAGCTCCTTAATCGGAGGATTGAAGAGGGCTTTGGCTTCATCTTCTTTCAACATGTGTGCAGGTTCTTTGAGCAATTTCGAGAATGCTTCTGATGCATCCTTGCTCATTCTGCGTCCGCGGAAAAAGAAACACACCTTCACGTCTTTCTCATTTTCCGGTGTGAATTCGCGGTACGAACTCGTGCCGGAAACGGCGCCCTCAGTCCGTCCTTCCTGCCATCCGCTGGGGAGCGTCATCTCAGCTACTTGTCCTTGACTTACAATCGTTCCTTCTTTTTTGCCAGCCTTCTGTGGTTTGCCCAACATTTCATCCAAGAACTTTTCTACAGCTGGATTCGGCGCTGGTTTTGCTGTTGTTTCTCTAGGTACATCACCCGTTCCCATTGATTCTCTCCTTTGAGTGGTTGATTGAGAAGGTAAAAAAACTGCTTACGGCGATCGCTACGAAGCTGCATTCTCGACGATCGCTTTTCTGCGTTCTTCGGACATGCCTTCGACCATATGCTTCAACTGATCGCGAGTCTTTTGGCGCTCGGTGGCGTTTGCCGTTCCGGCGGCATCTTCTGCGTTCCATTTGGCTCGAATCGACTTGATCGAATCAGCGATCATCTGATCGTATTCTTCTTGTGTGTACATCTTAGTGTCACCGGCTTTTTCAAGCATCTTCAGGCGGCGCTCAGGAGGCAGGCTGGAGATGATGTCGGTGAGTTTTTCTTTGGCGTGATCTTGTTCTTTCTGATCGAAAGAACCATCATTCGCTTTCTGCTGGTCTTCCCAACGCTTTTGAGCGGCTTCCATCTGTTGCCCCATGCGTTGATCGAATGTCGCATCCGAGATGTTGTTGGCTGAAGTGCCAGGCATTTTGTTCTGGAGTCGAAGCAATTCAAACTCTTGGAACGTGTCAATCTTGTGTCCGGGCTTGCGGTTTTCGGTGACGTCGTTTTGGATTTCAGCGAGTTGCTTCTCGTTGGTTGGAGGACGCATCGCATGATACAAGTCGTGCACGGAGACCGCGTTTTCCCCTTGATGATCGTTGCCTTCTCCCCATTGGTTGTCGATCTCGACCTTCGCGGGCGGGCCGGCATCGTAACCAGTGACGGTGACAACGTGTCCCCCACCTGAACCACCAGCGGCACCACCGCCGGAGTCATGCAAGAAGGGCTCGTTGCCTGTATGCACACCGATGATGACCGGAAGTTTGCCTTCCTTGGCTAGCTTGGCGATGTGCTCGTTGAGTTCTTGTTCGGACTTGATCATGTCCAAACCTTTCTTCTCACCGGCGACGTAGTCTTCGTGGCAGATGTAGGTATCGGTTCCCGTGTCGCCAGTCAGACGATTGTTGACGTCTTGAATTCCGTGGTCGGGAAGGTCTGGTGAGTGAACTTCATTGCCACCCTTGGTTGCAACGACAGGATTTCCATTTGCATCGAGATTGGTTGTGTCAACCAAACGTTCGCCTGTGTCTGTCGGGGTTTGTCCAGGAATTGGAGGAACTTGTTCGTAGCGCATTCCACCTGCTGGAACGTTGTGAGTTACCCCAGCGGCATCCGTGTAAGTGTATGGATGCGTCTGGTAGTAGAGGTTGACAGCACCGACTTGCAAAAGTTGGCTTGCATGGCTGCGATCGCCGTAACCAGCTGGATTGTTGGTTGCTTCGCCGTCAGGTGCCATCGAGTTCGCCGGGATGGTCACAGTGGTGCCGTCTTTAGATGTGAATTGTCCGGTCGTCGCGATGTCTGCAACGATGCGTGAAGCCTCTGCAGGATCTCTTGTGTACAAGCGGGCTTCGACCGTGGTCACGTTGCAAGTATTGTGATAACCCTGGTCAATCGTCTTGGGATCAGCAGCTTGGTTCAATACTTGTTCGGCGATTGCAACTTTTTGATCGTGAGGAATCGGCTGATCGCCTGCGTGATTGATCAGACGGTCGAGGTTTTCGTAAGTCTTCGCAATCTGCTCAGGCGACATTCCTTCTTCGCGAGCGCGATCTTCGAAACGACGCATGTCATCGCGGAATTGAGCAAGTTCTTGCGGATTCGTAATTTTCTCGCTGATCGTTTCTTCCAACTTGGCGCGAGCGACTCTGGGATCTCCTGGATCAGCAACTTCAGGAACATCACAAGGACTGTCCGCAACGAGATACTTGCCATCGCCGGTCTTGGTGATTTCGTAGTTTTGATCTGCGTGCGGTCCCCAGTGATGTTCGGTATAGCCGCCGTCTCCCGTGGGTTTTTGAACGTAACCTGATTGGTCCAGATTTTCAACTCTAACCGTTCCATCTTGCCAGCGAGTGTATCTACTGCCTGCGGCATCATCCAAAACCATGCCACCATCTTTGGTGTGACCGGGAATTGTCAGTTCTTGTCCTGGTTGAATCTTGTCAGGATTTTCAATACCGCTCAATCGAGCGATTTCCTTAACGTGCTTGGCGACTTCTTCTTTGGTCGCATCCGGGCCCAAGTGTTCTTTCGCAATTTTGCTCAGAGTGTCGCCCTTCTTCACTGTGTGAGTTGTGGGCTCAACGTCTTTATGGATTTCTTCGCCATTGTAGTGGCCGACGATCTTGATCGGTTCCATCTCAATGACTTGCGCGGCGGGCTTGTCGCCTTTGTCTTTGCCACGGTCTTTGATGGCGGAGTCTTCACCACCTTTGATTGCGTCATCGTTTGGAGGAAGCGAATCACCGGGCTGCATTTCGCCAGTCGGAATTTTCACATCGGGCATTTCGCCGCGTGGAACGGTGAAGCCAGGATCGCCAGGTTGATACTCGCCACCTGGAATCGAGACATCAGGCATCTTTATCGGCTTAAGCTCGCCGGTCGGAATACGAATTCCCTTGTCGCCGGGCATTTCGCCTGAAGGCATGCGAATTGACTTGTCGTCGCCTTGCAGCTCGCCACCAGGCATTTGCACAGGTCCAACATCGCCTGGCTTAGTCGGTACTTCAGGCATTTTCACTGGTCCTGGAGTTCCATCGCCAAGAATCTCGCCGAGGACCTTTCCGGCCTCGCCAAGAATTTTGCTTGTTCCTTCACCAATTGCTCTTTCGGCTTCGCCGAGAACGCCACCAATCTTGCCACCAATGTTGCCGACCGCTTCACCAGCCACTTCGATGGCTTTGCCGAACACGCCACTCTTGGATTCATCGGCTCCCGGCTTTTTGACTTCGCCGGTGATCTTTCCTTTTATGGATGGCAGTTCGCCACTGGTATATTTCTTAGCGTCCTTGGTCAGAGACTGCGATTCATCAATAAGGAAGGGCTTTCCAAAGTCGCTGGTAATTCCGCTCTTGCCTCCGGCCTTGAGGGTTTCAATAACCTTTCTGGCCGACTCGACTAAATCTTGTTTCCCTGATTCCGCCTCTCGCGAGGTCTTCTCTGAGACTGAAGCAGTAGTGCTTTCGCCACTCTCTACCTTCTTGTCTACTTCTTCTTGCTGTTGCTGTGGTGCCATTCCACTTGCTCCTCAACTGCGGGACGACTGGCAGGGCACGCCGATTCAAACGATAATCGCCTACCAGTCACTGATATCAGCGTAACGAACAACCCTGAGAATTTAGGGCGGAACATGACCCTGATTGCCAAGCCAATCCTTTCGCTAGCCAGGACGGCGCTACTATTGTCGAATATATTGATTGGTTATATATATTAAATTCTCTGCTATTTGGCGTGCAGTTCTCGCCACCCCCTGCGAAGTCCGGCAGGAAGGTTTTATGTCTGTTGGTCGGCCGCATCTATAAATGTGCGACGAATCAAACATGTTCCAAAAAAGATTGCGTCCGGTGCGACTCGAACGCACGACCAATCGGTTAAAAGCCGAGTGCTCTACCGGCTGAGCTACGGACGCAT
>CAYZJR010000015.1:70077-89832 GCA_964478655.1 uncultured Candidatus Obscuribacterales bacterium | reverse complement strand
CTCCGCACCACGCGCTCCGCACCACGCGCTCCGCACCACGCGCTCCGCACCACGCTATGTGTTGGCGGATGCTTTCTTCTTTGAAAGGATGTTCGCCAACAAGGCGAGTGCTTTCTTGCACTCCTCTTCCGTGTTTTCTCTTCCGAAGGTTATGCGCAACGAACCCATTGCTTCGTTTTCGGGGAGCCCGAGCCCGCGCAACACGTGCGATGGTTCGATTATTCCCTGGTGACATGCGGAGCCGCTTGATATGCAGACTCCCTTCAGATCCGATTTCATCACCATGCCTTCGCCCTCGGCACCGGATACGGTGACACTTACATGTCCAGGCAACCTGCGTTCTATGTCTTTTGCTCCGGTAATTTTTACTTCGTCCAAGGTCGAGATAAGTTCCATCAAGCGTTTTTGATGCACTCTCAACTGCTTCTGCGTCTCTTCCAGTTCCTCAAATGCGAGTTGTGATGCCATTCCAATTGCGACTATATTGGCTAAGCTTTCCGTTCCGGCAAAAAGTCCCATTTCCTGTCCGCCGCCAAAAAATATCGGCATCAAATTCGAAAGCGAGCGAACGTACAGAATTCCGATTCCTTTTGGTGCATGAAACTTGTGACCAGACAGAGACAGCGCTGAAACCGCGATTGACGACATGTCGATCTCCAACTTGCCGGGGATTTGCACAGCATCGGTGTGGAAAAATATATGGTTTCTTCTAGTTTTGTTGAGGCGTTCAATCAACCAGGAGATTTCGGGAATCGGCTGCACTGTTCCGATTTCATTGTTTGCCCACATTATCGACACGATGCTTGTGTCGTCTTGAATTGCCTGTTCAAGGACATCCAACGCAACTGCTCCTTCAGAATCAACTGGCAAGTAAGTAGCTTGCCAGCCTTGTGCTTCCAGATGCTTCACCGGCCCCAACACTGATGGATGCTCGATGCATGAGGTAATGATGTGGCGACCGTAGCCATTTGCTTCTACAAATCGAGCGCGACCAAGAAGAGCGATGTTGTTGCTGAGAGTACCACAGGGGCTGAAATAAACCTCTTGCGGAGCGCAGTTGAGCAAGCGTGCAACTTGCTCTCTGGCCGTGTCGATGGCTTTGCGCGCATCGCGACCGACTGCGTGAATCGAAGACGGATTTCCAAAACTGTCTTCAAGATATGGAAGCATCGCGTCGCGTACTTCTTTGCGCACGCGTGTGGTCGCGCTGTTGTCCAAGTAAATTGGTGGCATTTCTATTACTTTTTTGAATAGGGAGAGTCTGTATTCTAATACATCGCCTGACGCAGGCGAACTATAACTGTTTTCAACAACCTATAATGGCACCGGTGAATGTAAGACTGATACTGCTTCTGCTGCTCGTATTGTCTGTGCTCTTGTTGAATCTCTGTTTGGGAGACGTTCCTTACAGCCCGCAAGATGCAGTCAACATTTTGTTGCATCCTGAAAGCAACTCGCTAGGCGGTGCGCAGCAGGTGATCTGGCAGCTGCGTTTGCCGCGCATATTGATTGGTGCGGTTGTAGGCACTTGTCTTGCCGTATCCGGCTACATATTGCAGTCTCTGTCACGAAACAATTTGGCCGATCCGTACCTTACCGGTGTATCTAGTGGAGCCGGATTGGCAGCGGCTTTTGCGATGATATGCGGATTGGATTTTCAATTTGTTCCCATCCCCGCATTTCTAGGAGGGCTTGCGTCAAGCCTGACCGTGGCTGTTTTGGCGAAGAGTCCATATGGTTTGTCCGTCACGCGCCTGTTGCTTGGTGGCGTGGCGCTCTCTGCGATTTGCAGCGGAATCATCACGCTTTTACTGACAAACACTTCGAGTCCGCTGCAAAGTCAGGGCATCTCCTTCTGGCTTGGCGGCGGCATCTGCGGGCGCACGTGGAGTGAGTTGCCGGTTGCGACATGCTACACGGTGGCTGGGTTAGTGGCTGCGTTTTTGATGTCGAAGCAGATGCGATTGCTGTCGCTTGGCGTGTCTCAAGCGCAGGCGCTCGGCGTCAGCGTTGCTCGCACGCAATGGATTCTTCTTTCTACTGCCGTCTTGCTTTGCGGAGCGGCAGTCTCCATCAGCGGAATGGTCGGGTTTGTCGGTTTGGTGGCGCCGCACATTGCCCGAAAATCTTTCGGACGCGACGAGCGCATGCAGCTTTTGACAAGCGCCTTGCTGGGCGTCGTCCTCGTCTTGCTCAGCGATCTCGCGGCGCGCACTCTTGGACACGGACAAGAGTTGCCGCTTGGAACCTTGCTTGCATTGGTCGGTGGTCCGTTTTTCTTGTGGCAGATTTCTCGTCATCAAGGAGAAGGCATGTAATGGACGCCCAATCACTGTCAATTGGTTATGAAGAAACGGCGGCAGTGGTCGCCGATTTCTCATCGGTTTTCGAGGCTGGAACAATTTCAGTTATTGCAGGACCGAACGGATCAGGAAAGTCCACCATAATCAAATGCTTGGCCCGGCAGCTCAAGCCACTTTCCGGAAACGTCACGATTGATGGTTCCAACATCTGGAATCTGTCAGCAAAAGAGTTTGCCACCAAAGTCTCCTATGTTCCCCAATCGGTAGAGCCTTCGCACTTGACCGTTGAAGAAATGGTGATGTTGGGTCGCAATCCGCACCAGGCGTGGTGGTCGTGGCAAGTGAACGATGCCGACTTGGCTGTGGCGCAAAAGGCTATGGAGCGCACGGGGGTTGCTTCGATGAAGCAGAAGTATCTCTCGCAGCTCTCGGGTGGTGAACGGCAACGGGCATTGATCGCCTGCGCTCTTGCTCAAGAGACGAAGTACTTGCTTCTCGATGAACCGACCGCTCACCTGGACTTTCGCTATCAGTTGGAGCTGATGCAACTATGCAAAGAGCTGAAGGAGCAGGGTCTGTGCATAGTCACTGTTTTGCACGATCTGAATCTCATTGCCCGAATCGCCGATCAAGTGGTGCTCTTGGCCAAAGCAGAGGCTAGTCCCAGCCGCATTGCAGCTAAAGGAACGTGCGCCGAAATCCTCACGCAAGAGAAGATCTTGGAGGTGTTTCAAGTAGACGTGGCGATCTTGAATGACCCGCAGTCATCCACACCCGTTTACGTTCTGCACTCTGCGACTGCTTAGTAGCCGCGTCGGCGAATAACGTCGTTGTATCCCGGCGGGAACTGCGGGCGCCGGTTTCCTTGATTATTGTTGCCGTAGCAGTCTTGTCCGCCGCTGTAGTACGGTGGCGCTTGCGGGCGCGGTCTCGGGTAGTGAGGCTGCGGACGGTAGTTGTTATCGTTGTTGTTTCTGTGGGCTCGGCGGTTCGCTTCGTTTGCGAACACGCGATCGAGGACTCCGAAGCCCAAATCGACAAAACGATCGAAGTCGTCGCGTTGCCCGCCGCCGCCTGGTACAAACGGTGGCGTTCCCGGCCAGTTATTTCCATTGCCGTAACCGATGCGTGTGCGCGAAGCCGAATAGCCGTCCGGCCCGCCATGTACACCATCTTGATAGACTTGTCCCTGCTGCTGCGGGTAATAGTCGTATCCACCTCGACGCATTTGCCATTGGTCATACATGTACTGGCGTTGCATCTCGGCTTGGTAGCGCTGCTGCTCGCGAATGTACTGCATGCGAGCTTGCTGCTCGTACATTCTTTGGTACGGGTCATCGTAATAATTGATGCGCCGATTCATGTTTTGGTATGATTGGTCATACTGCCGATAGTCATAAACAGGGTTTGTGCGGAAATCGAAGCCTGTTCGATCTCCCATGTTTATGTGCGCTTCGCGGATGAAGAAGTTGTATGTGTTGCCTTGACCGTCAGTCGTCGACCAGTTTGGTCTTTGTTGAAATTCCGGAGGAACGTCCTGATACTGTCGGCGAGTGTCCTGAGGCATGTTGCCACGATTGTAGGCAGAATCATAGAGCTGCTGGTCGGTAGACCTTTGCTGCTGCGGTTGACCGGCCTGCTGGTCGCCTACGCCATTCCATTGTTCTGGAAAGAAATTTGGACCTGATGGAGAGTTGTTTCCCTTTCGTTGATCGACGGGATCTTCGAACTTACCATTGGTGGACATGGTTTTCTCCTGGTAATGAAACCGAATGAAGGGGGTTTCGTGGCTAGCGCCCGTATCTATGGCGAGCGCCCGTATCTATACATATTCCCCAAAAGTTGGACTGTCAAATAAAGAAAAGCGCCAAAACCCTCAAATATTGGGTTTGGCGCTTAGATTTTATCGTTTTGTGACGGTGAAACCGGCTTTAGTAGCCTCTTCTTCTGATCACATCGGCGTATCCCGGAGGCATTGCAGACTGCGGTGAACGTTGCGGACCACGCATATAGGCATCGTTTTGATAATAGTTCGGTGCGTTATATTGCGGGCGTTGCTGCGGATAGTAGCGGTTGTCGTAGCCACCGCCGCCGCCATTTCTCTGGCCTCTTCTTGCCGCTTCATTGGCGAAGACTCTGTCGAGCACGCCGAAGCCGAGATCGATGAATCGATCCATATCATTGCGTCCATAGCTGTCACCACCAGGAACGAAAGGCGGTGTGCCGTAATAGCCATCATAGCCGCCGCCGGTGTTGATCCTGGTGCGAGATGACGTGTAGCCGTCTCTTCCGCCGTGGATGCCTTCTTGATAGACATTTACATTTTGCTGCGGATAGTAGTCGTAATACTGCGGTTGACCGTAATAGCGGTCGTACATCATTTGACGCTGGCGCATCGCTTGCTCATACTGCATTTGGCGCATGTACTGCATGCGAGCTTGTTGCTCATACATCTGTTGATACGGATCATCGTAATAACTGATGCGCCGATTCATGTTTTGGTAGGACTGGTCATACTGCCGATAGTCGTATTGCGGCTGGCGGCGGTAATCGTAGCCGGGCGTCTGGTTGCCCATGTTGATATAGGCATCTCGAATGTAGAAGTTATAGGTATTGCCCTGACCATCATGCTGGCAGAATGTCGGCTGTCTTCCGAACTCTTGCGGAACATCCTGACGGTACTGCTGGCGATCTGGCACACCCTGATACGCCGAATCATACAGGCGCTGCTGCGTTGATTGTTGCGGCGGCTGGGCAACCTGACTGTCTCCACCGTTCCACCTTTCGGGGAAGAAGTTGGGACCTTGCGGTTGTTGCTGTTGGCGTTGATCGACTGGATCTTCAAAACGGCCGTTCGTAGACATAAAGTCTCTCCTAGAGTCCTAGAAAGTGAGGGGTTGGCAGCTAGCCATGCGTTCTACAAGGTATTCTTCGCTGGAAGGTAAGTCAATGGGAGAATTCCCATGGTGCGGCAAATCGCTCGGCTATCGAAGTTTTGCAATTAAGTCCTCCCATAAAAAGCGCCACGGCAGACCGAAGTCTGCCGCTTTAGCCTTACCCACGCCAGGGAGAAAAAACCTTTGCGCTTATCTTTGCCCTCTCGTCGCTCGCTTGTTCGCTTCATTTGCGAACACGCGATCGAGAATGCCGAATCCGAGATCAGTCATGCGATCGAAGTCATCGCGCTGGCTGTATCCACCGCCGTACGGGTCGTAGGTGCGATAGCCGGGATTGGTTTGAATTCTTGTGCGAGATGACGTGTAACCGTCTCTTCCGCCGTGGACGGAGTCTTGATATACGTCCACATTTTGTTGTGGATAATATCGCGGACCCGGATCGTAATACCGTGGAGTCGGCTCGTAATACCGAGGCTCAACGTAGACTTGAGGAGGTCTTACATAGACTTGCGGTGGCTCGACGTGAACTATTGGAGGGCGTACATAGACCGGTGGTTGTTCGTAGCGAGGTGGTGGGCACCATTGCTGCCTGCGGTCTTGGTGGCAGTAATAGTTGTCTCGATTACGATAGTGATTTTGCATGTCATCGTAATACTGAATACGACGCATGTCTTGCACGCGACGGACATGGGGATCGCAGCCTGCAAATTCAGGTCTTCCATTTCCCATATTGATGTTCGCATGGTCTATATAGATGTTGACCGTATCGCCGCCTGAGTGGTGGCGTCTTTGGAATTCTTGCGGAACCCGCCCCTGAGGACCCCATGCTTGTTCAACAAATGCATTTGGCTGAGCTTCGACAACTTGTTGTTGTCGCTGTTGCTCAAAACGTGAGTCTGTCGACATTGGTGTTTAAACCTCTAAAAGATGTTTTTCGGCGGGGGGGAGAGTTTGAGCGTACGCCGCTCACCTGCATGTTCGGTAATTTAAATATCAAAAGGGTTATGGTCAATGGGGAAAGTCCCACTGGGGTTCGCTTTGGCGGATTGGCGCCTGATTTCAGCGCATATAAGGAGGAAGGGAACGGCGAAACTCTTCGTTGCAATACAACGAAGATTGTTCCTAGTTGAAGTCTTGGGGGTGCCGAAAAATACTGCACCGCATGTGGTGCTTTGCCGGCTTGGTTCGAACTGCCTATTTGATTCCGAACACAACCATAAGTGGTGGAACAAAAATGAACGATCCAACCACCACTGCTGCCAATGCTGTCATCAAAACAGCGGCTGCTGCTGTGTCTTTGGCGCGCCTGGCGGCGCTGTGATATTGCTCGTCTGCAGAAATATCGACAAGATGCTCGAGCGATGTATTGACCAGCTCGGTAGCAATCACCAGCCCCATCGATAGTGTCAGCGCGATCCAGCTCTGCGGATCGATTTTCAGCCATATCCCCAGTCCAACGACTAAAAAGGCGATGGCGAAGTGAATGCGAACGTTTCTTTCGCGCTTGAAGGCGACTACCAAGCCGTTGAACGCATGAAAGAACGATTCGATCATGCTGGTGGTTCTTGTCGCTTTTCTGGTCCACGAACGGGGAACCAGAGTTGCCCTGCCGGACCTGCGATTAGGCTTATCGGCATACTTGTCCTTTGTCTGGGCGGGAGCTGCTGTTTCAAAAGTCGAGGTGTGAACACGTTTCACGTTTCTTTTGTCCTCAACATCTGTCGTTGCCATTGTCGCCATGCAATTACTGTTCCTGATACCAGATATACATCTATCTCAACCCAACCGACACTATCTGAGAAGCTTCGAGCCCGCAATTTTACAGAGCCTGAACATTCCTTAGACTTTGTAACAACTTAGCTGTTTCCTCAGATTAGAAATCGCAAACATAAGGTCGGTTGAGCCCTGCAAACGATAACACCACAAATCAAGGTGTTCAAGTTTGATGATCGAACCAATTGCCAGGCTAACGTCGTGGAAACCCTGCTGCATCAAGGATTTTGCTTTGCCGCCCGAACATGTCTTTCTCTTGTTCTTTTGTAATGTGGTCAAAACCTAATATATGCAATGCACCATGAACGAATAGAAAGGCGAACTCTCTGTCCTGAGAATGCCCAAGCTCTTTGGCTTGATCGCGGCAACGCTCCATCGAGATTACGATCTCTCCTACCTCAAAAGGCATCTCCGGCACTGCCGGTTTTTCCCAACTCAAAGGAAAAGAAAGCACGTCAGTGGCCGCATCTTTGTCTCGCCACTCGCGATTGATTTCTCTGATGCGGTTGTTTGAAACAATCGTCAATGAAACTTCACCAGATTGATAAATGTCTTTCACCTTTTTGCGTGAGAGGTGTTTGGCCGGCTCTTCGCTGAGATTCGCCGCAACCGCTTCCCAGAGACGATTTACCGTCGCCTCAATCTTCTTGAGATTTACTTCGATTTTTCTTTGACGATTTGTGACTGAAACAGGCACGTTGGCTTCCTTTGACGCAGTTGTAATAGTTCGATTGCTTGATATGTAGCATGCAACCTGGTAGGATATCCATGGCAAATGTGAAAGTCGTAGGCAACAGTAGTCTACGGCGTTTTCGTGTTTGTTAGCCCATTTTCATCAGGATTGAGAAAGTGGGTTACGGTACCCCCAGCGGTGCCGAAATGCAGCGCATTTAAACAATGACGTGTTCAATAGATGACAAAAAACCCCCACGAACTGATAGCGAGATTAGAGGCGCTGGCGCAAAGCGTTTGCGAACCACTCGAGCTTTCACTGGTGGGTGTTCGAATCGGACAACAAGGCAAGCGCCGAGCGGTGGAAGTAACGATTTATAAGCGTGGTGGCAGAATTGCGCTTTCCGATTGCGAAACCGTAAGCAGAAAGCTGGATGAGCTGCTCGAAAAGGTTCAACAAGCGGAGAACCTAATTGAGGGGTCGTACATTCTGGAAGTGGAAAGCCCCGGCATCGATCGCAAGCTGGTGACACAGCGAGAATTTGATGTCTTCAGCGGGCAAGAGGTCGAAGTTCAATCGAAGGATTTGATTGACTCACTCGGCTATCACTTCATGGGCAAACTAGTCGGAATGAAAGACGGCAAAGTAACCCTGACGGATTGCAAAACGCTTCCTGACCCGAATTCGAAGTCTGCCAAAGGAAAGGCTAAACACAAAGCTGCGAAGGATGAGCCGAAAGAGGTGGACAAAAAGAACACTGCTTGCGAACTCGTCTTGGAGTTGAAAAGGCTCACCACGGTGAAACTCCACTTTGCCCTCCCCAAACATGACAATTAAATAAGAAAAAACAGGAGAACCTCCAGTGATCAAAATCGGCGACAAACTGCTCGAAGCAGCAGAAGAACTCGAACGCGAGCGCAACATTCCGCAAGAGGAATTCATCAGCTACGTGTGCGACGCCATCGTTGCTGCGTACAAAAAGAAAGTGCCAGATCACGACGTAGAAGGCGTACGCGCAATCTTCGACAACGAAACCGGCGAAATCGGAATCTTTGCTCCGAAAGAAGTCGTGGACAAAGTTCAAAACGAGTATCACGAGATCAGCCTCGCCGACGCCCAAGACCTCATTCCTGACGTTACGGTAGGTGAAGTGCTCGAAATCGAAGTTACGCCTGCTGACTTCTCTGAGTTCGGAAGAATTGCGGCACAAACCGCCAAACAACTCATCACGCAGCGTTTGCGCGAAGCCGAAAAAGAGTTAATCAAGAAAGAGTTCGAAGCACGCAAAGGCACCTGCACTACAGGTCAAATCGAGCGTATCGAAGTAATCAGCAACACCAGAAACAACGTCATCGTCAACCTCGGACGAGTGGAAGGCTGCATGCCTACTCGCGAGCAACTGCCCGGCGAAACATATCGCGTCGGCAATCGTGTCAGAGTTTACGTTCTTGAATTGCGCGAAACCGGACGCGTGCCGCAAATCATTGTGTCGCAAGCGCATCCTGAGCTGGTGCGAGAGTTGTTTGAACTCTATGTTCCTGAAATTGAAGATGGAACGGTCGAGATCAAATCAATTGCTAGAGAAGCAGGCTATCGCACCAAGATCGCCGTTCATTCCGAAGATGCAGACGTTGACCCAGTCGGTGCTTGCATCGGGACAAGAGGTGTTCGCATTCAAAACGTGGTTGCCGAACTGCGCAACGAAAAGATAGATGTCATCCGTTTCTCCAATGATCCGGTCGACTATATCTCCAACGCCCTCAGCCCGGCGAGAATCACAACCGTGGCTCTGTATGACGATCCACCCGAAATGGGCGGCAAGCGTGCAGAAGTTATCGTTCCTGACGATCAGCTCAGTTTGGCGATCGGTCGCGGCGGTCAAAACGTGAGATTGGCCGCCAAACTTACCGGCTGGAAGATCGATATCAAGTCAGAGAGCCAAGCCGGCGGTTCATTCAAGAGTCTCAATCAAACCCTTGACGAACTCTAAACACGAGATCGATCGAGCAATACTTGCAACATTTGCGGAGCGGGCTTGCCCAGCCAAAATTCAAGACTTTGCGTAACATGTCGCTCTGAGAAACCCAGAAGCGAGCTGATACGCCTGACCGTTGATTGGACGAATGGAACGGTTCGTCTTAACACTGGTCAACGTGATTTGCTGGGCAGGTCTGCCTACCTCTGCCGCTCACACACCTGTGTCGCGAATGCCTTGAAGGGCGGGCGATTACGGTATGCACTGGAGGGACGAAGAAGTAATAAGCGAGCGCCAAACAGGACAATCAGCTGGCCTTTGAAGCCCGACTTTATACAGGTTATATCTGAAATGTGCACAGAACCATAAAAAACGTGCCACAATACTGTGAGGTACAAAAGGAGCTTGCATGGACGATCGCGTTCGAATCTATGAGCTAGCGCGGAAGATGAACATTCCCAACGGGGATATCATCACAGCTCTGCGCGAACTCGGCTACGACATCAAGAGCCATTCGAGCACCGTCGACGCACATGCAGTGGGGTTATTGATCGCACATTTAGGAAAGAAGAAAGAACAAGGCAAAGGCAAAGCGCCTGCCACCGGAAGCACCACAACCAAGACGGCAGGGAAGACGGCAACAAAAATTCCGCCGCCGCCCGAAACACCTGTGGTCAAACCGAGAGTGTTGTCACGCTATAGACCGACTCCGGCAGTGCAACCCGGACAGGAAGGGCAAGTCTCGCCACCACCGGCGGCTCCACTCACTCCGCAGGTTACACCTCAACCGGTCACGCCTCCGGCTGCAACAACTGCACCACCTGCCCAACCGGCACCAACAGTTTCTGAAAAGCCAGTTGAAAAACCGGCCAAGACTCAGGAAGTTCCAATACCGCCTCAACAACCACCGGCACAGCCAGCGGCTCGCACACCTGAGCCACCGCCGCCGGATGTCGAAGAACCAAAAGAAGTCGAAGAAGAAGAAGTTCCCTTCCAGCCAGTTTCCGGGAAGTCAACCGGTGACGAATGGTCGGACAATTCGAGATACGGTCCTCGAGTTATTCGCAAACTAGATCGCCCGCCTGAGCGCGCGCCCAAAACGCAAGAAGCCGACAAACAAGAAGAACCTGCCGAAGCTGAAACACCGGTTGAAGACTTCAGCCCTTCGGAACCTGAAGATGGCGGCGAATACACTGGAAAAGGGCAAGCGGTAAGACCAATGCAACCCTCGGTGCCGACACCGTACAGAATCGCTGCACCGTCAATTCGGGCAACTCCACCGCGCCCGCCGAAGTCGCATCGCCATGCTCCTGCCGATAGGCACGGTGCAAAGAAAGAAGAAAAACTGCGGCCGGCTGCAGCCACCATTGATGTTCCTAAAGTGATCACGCTGACAAACAGCCTCACGGTGCAAGAGCTTGCCGAAAAGATGTCGGTTTCCGAAACCGAAATCATCAAGCGCCTCTTCATGAAAGGAATCATGCGCACCGTCAACCAACTCGTAGAGTTGGAAGTGGCGAAAGAACTCGCTACTGAAATGGAATACGAACTCGTCGAGCACGAAGCAGCGCCGATTGAAGATGGTCGCGTGCAGCAAGCCGACATGTCTGAAGAAGACAGAGCGGCGTTGGTGTTGAGACCACCCGTGGTGACAATCATGGGTCACGTCGATCACGGCAAAACCAGTTTGCTGGATGCAATCAGACAAACCAAGTTCCTTCTCACCGATGCCGAAGCAGGCGGAATCACGCAACACATCGGCGCCTATCACGTTGAGGTAGAACACGAAGACGGCACGATGCGCCAGATCGTTTTCCTCGACACACCGGGTCACGAAGCGTTTACTGCAATGAGAGCCCGCGGCGCCCGCGCAACAGACGTAGCCATTCTCGTCGTTGCTGCAGACGATGGTGTGATGCCCCAGACAATTGAGGCAATCGACCACGCGAAGGCTGCGAACGTTCCAATTATTGTTGCCGTAAACAAGATCGATAAGGCTGACGCCGACCCCGATCGCGTCCTTACGCAACTAATGGAACACGGACTTGTCCCCGACAAGTACGGCGGCGAAACCGTTACCGTTAACGTCTCGGCTAAGAAGCGCACCAACCTTGATGAACTTCTCGAGATGATTCTTCTCGTTTCAGACATTCTAGATTTGCGCGCCAACCCTGATCGCTCTGCGGTCGGAGTCATTGTTGAGGCTGAACTTTCCCGCGGACGCGGTGCCGTTGCAACTGCGCTCGTACAGAATGGAACCTTGCGTGAAGGCGACTTTATTGTTGCTGGAAGCGCCTCGGGTCGTGTACGCGCTCTGTTTGACGATCGCGGCGGGCGTGTTAAAGCTGCAGGACCATCAATGCCTGTTGAAGTGCTGGGACTCGATGAAGTGCCGCAAGCCGGCGACCGTTTCGAAGTCGTCGAAGGCACGCAAGAGGCACGCGTTCTCGTCGAGTCGCGTCGCGAGCAAGAGAAGAGAGGACACCACGTCACTCTCGAATCATTGCACGATATGCTGGAGACGGGCGAAGTCAAAGAACTCAACGTCATCGTCAAGGCTGACGTGCAAGGAACAGCCGAAGCCATCGGCGAATCCGTGCGCAAGCTGTCTAGCGGCGAAGTTGCAGTCAGAGTGCTGCGCACCGCATCCGGTGACATTTCGGAGAACGATGTAAACCTTGCTGCTTCATCCGAAGCAATCGTAATCGGTTTCAACGTACAACCCGACCAGAATGCCACGAAGGTTGCAGATGCCAGCGGTGTCGACATTCGCACCTACAGCATCATCTATCAGATTCTCGATGACTTGCAAGCCGCCATTCAAGGCTTGATCAAACCGGTCAAGGAAGAGGTGCAAATCGGAACGGCGGAGATCAGACAGATCTTCAAAGTCGGCAAGGGAATCACCATTGCAGGCAGCTATGTAACCAACGGCAAGATCCAACGTGGAGCCATCATCCGTGTCGATCGCGACGGCAAGATTGTCTATGAAGGCAAACTCGACAGCCTCAAGCGATTCAAGGACGACGTGCGCGAAGTGCAGCAAGGCTTCGAATGCGGAATGGGCTTCGAGAAGTTCAACGATGCGCAAGAAGGCGACAAAGTTATGGCCTTCGTAATTCAAGAGGTCCGTCGCGATCAACCGCGGTCGTAGTTTGTCACTCATGACGTTTCCGAATCTGTGAAAACAGATGCACAGGAGGTTTTAGCTATGCCTGCCGAGCGATCGCAGAGGGTATCACAATCCATAAAGAGAGAATTGTCGACGATCATTCAGCGCGACCTTAAAGACGAACGCATCGCCGGACTGGTCTCCATAACCGAAGTGGAATGCAGCTCTGACTGCCGTTCTGCAAAGGTCTATATTTCGGTGTTTGGCGAAGATTCAGCCAAAGAAAGTACGATGGAAGCACTCAACGATCACGTTGGCCAGATCCGTGGAGAGGTTTGCCGGCGTCTTGGATTGCGATTTGCTCCTGAGCTTTTCTTCAAGCTGGACGACTCACTCGAACGTGGTTCCAAAGTTTCCGAGTTGCTCGGAAAGATTTCACGCGGCGAAGTTTAGAGACAAAGTCCGGCTGCTTTTGAAGTTAGTTAGGTAAATGTTCGGATTTCTCAATATCGCTAAACAGCGTGGCGCGACGTCGCACGACGTTGTCAATCAGGTGCGCCGCATTACCCGCATCAAACGCACCGGTCATGGTGGCACCCTCGACCCTGCCGCTGAAGGAGTCTTGATCATCGCTTTGGGAAATGCCACACGATTGCTTCGTTTCCTTGACGATTCGAAAGTTTATCTTGCTGAAATACAGTTGGGCACGGTGACGACAACAGACGATCTCGAAGGCGATATCGTCGGGGGTGACGCAAGCAAGATTCCGGATGAAAGTACAATTCGTTCTGAATTGTCGAAATTCGTTGGCGACATCGAGCAAATCCCGCCTGCCTTCAGCGCCATTCACGTGGGTGGAAAACGGCTCTACGAGCTGGCTCGCAAAGGCGAAGTGCCCGACGATCTTTCGATTGTTCCCAAAAGAACCGTACATGTAGAGAAAGTGGAGATGCGGGACTTTCGAACGCCGATTGTAACTGCCCGAATCAGTTGCGGCGGCGGAACGTACATTCGATCGATCGCCCGCGATCTCGGTCAGAATCTAGGTTGTGGCGGAACGCTCAAATCTCTTGTAAGAGAAAAAGCCGGTCCTTTCGACCTGAGAAATGCAATCACTCTCGATACACTCAAAGGACTTTCTGATAGCGAACAGTTGTCTTCGGCTCTCATTGATCCGATAAACGCACTGGCAAATTTGAGTGTCGTGAATCTCGAAAAGGCTGATGTGGAGCGCTTGACCAAGGGGCAGACCATAGTCATCGAGCAATCGCCGAATCATGCTGGTGGCACAATAGAGAGTGATATGGTCCTCACGACTTTTTCAGGTAAAGCGATTGCAGTGTGCAGACACCAACGAGTTGCAGAAGATAGTCGGAAACTCGAACCCGAGGTTGTCTTAACTAATGCCGTCTGACTTCGAGTTCGAGCCGCGTCCCACGTACGAAAGATCGTGGATACTGAACTTCAGTCTCGTTGTTTACGCAGTTCTACTTCTTATTTCCACCGGTTGGTGTTTGCTTTCAAACATCGACTTGTTGCCTGCCTTCAACTTTTCGGATCGCATCGCACTGATGGGGATTGCAGCCGGACTTGCCATCGCCTTTGTCGGGTTTTCGCTTCTTTGGCTGAGCAAGTTTTCTAAATTCAAAGTGTTGCAGTTCGAACCTTTCCACAAGATTCTGTACGATGAACTAGCGCCGATGTTTAGATATTCAACGGCTATAGATCTGGTTGCAATCGCCATGGTGTCAGGCTTTTGTGAAGAAGTTCTTTTTCGCGGCGTAATGCAAGTCCAGTGGGGCTTGATGTGGTCCAGTTTGATATTCGGACTCATGCACTGTCCGAATCCGCGATATTTGCACTATGCGGCGTGGGCGACATTTGCCGGGCTCGTCTTTGGATATCTCAAAGATTTTTCCGGCTCCATGTGGGTTCCAATCATTGCGCACATAGTCAATAACGCCATTGGCCTCTTCTATCTCAGACACTGGGTTATCAAAAATCAGCCGCCAGAGCCACCTGAAGCCAAAGAAGACTTATAATGTACGTTTCGTAGAGACGATCCGCGAGGCGAGGTAATAAGCCGTGCTTTTAAGTGTTTCTGTTCGCTTGTTGAAAGTGAATCTGTGCGTTGCACTGTCCGCTCTTGGTTTGTTGCTGGCTGCGGCACCGAAAGTGATGGCTCAACCTCCGGCTGCAGTCACTCAAGCAGAAGCGCCTCAACCGGTAAACCTGACCAGTCCTGCGCTGGCAGCGGCTGTGAAAGAGTACAGACTGACACCTGATACCTCAACATGGGATAGGGTTTGGTCGACGTTGCGCGACTTTCTATCTGATGCTCGGCTGGTTAAAGAGAGTGGAACTGCCTTGCTCAAGGCAAACCCTTGCCTTACCGATCTTAGAGTCAAGATTGTAGATGCAGGTGGTGCCCGCGTTTTTGCGTTTCCTTCCGTGCCCGAAGCGCAAGCCGCTTGGATACAGTGGAATCATGCACCCGCGGCGAAACCAGGCGTGCCTTCTGCCGCTCAAGTCAAGGTGCAGGCGGTGCAAGTTCCTGCATCCGTAGCACTTTCCGACGCGCGAATCGTGCGAACCGTTGCCTTCAAAGAGGTCAAGAAAAAGAAAGTAAAAATCGAAGGACCTCGCAATCTGATCATTGCCGGAAACGACAAATCAACCGGACTTCTCTGGCTCAAGTCATTCAGATTGGCAGACAGTGCTTGGGTTGAAACCAGTGATGTACTTTCCGGAATTCCGCCGTATTTGCTGCAGAACGTTGGTGGCAAAGCGAGCTTCTGGGGCAACGACCTGATACTTACAATTGCAGGATCGAAGCCGCAAGGTACCGAAGTAAGCGCCAAATCCGCCCCATCGTCCGGCTATCGGATTGCACTCAAATTAGTGGACGGCAAATACACGCTTGAGGGTCAGAAGGCCAACGATATTCCGCTCTCTGTAGTTTTGCAGTTCTCTCAAGCACTGGCTTTAGGTAGGGTCGATTTAGCCAAAGCTTGGCTTCAAGACCCAAGACTAATCAGCATTCCCAAGTATTTAGGCTTGCTGGGGCGTTCTGCACCAACCAAACTGGTAGCCATGACACTGCCGCCCACCGGCGGGGTGCGTTATCGCATGGTCACGTTCTTGAAGAATGACCTGATTATCGATGTGGCAAAGGTTAAACAGCAATGGGCGATTAAGGCTCTGTTCATTGCTCCACCCGACCCATTGGCTCAAAAATTGTTCGGAGTTTCGGCAGGAACGGTCGAAACAACGCAAGTGCCCACAGAATCACACTGAGAATAGGTCGTCATAACCTCATGAGGCTAATAGAAATGCGCTGTGCGGGGCATATAATGACCACGTGAGCCAAATGAGATTCAAGTGACTTCTTCCGAACAAGACTTCAGTCAAAGCGCGCCGAAGACCAGAGAGGCTGGTGCTCTGGACGATAAGAGTTACTTTGCGTCTTCTTTGTCGTTTTTGACTTACTCGTACCGCGAAAACCTTTTTGCGCAGCTCGACCGCCTGATCGAAACAGGCAAAACTCTGGACGGCTTGATCATCGACCTGATGCAAACAGGCTTTTCGTTGCCGCTTGAGGTGCTGGTAAAGTTCAGCCTCTACGCGAAACGTCTTTTGAAACCTCAAGGCGTCTTGCTCTTCGTCAAAGCTGACGGCGCAATTACACTGACCAGAGATGATCCAGGCGGTGGTCTCACCTTCAATGTGTATGACAGCCCGTTTGGCATTTTTGCTCGCCATCCGCTTCTTGCGGATTATGTTTGCGCCACCGTCTCCGGAATCGACCGGCGCCGTTTGCGAGGTGGCGGAAGCACGCTGGCAAACCACATTTTGTTTACGTCCACACCAGTGTTGACCGATGCCGGAAAGCGCGTCAAAGGCGATTTCTCGTTGCCTGCCCCCCAAAACTGGGTGATTCAAAGCATCGATGATTATTCCTCTGTTGAGTCGATCGTAAGAGCCCTTGAAACGCGAAATCAGTTGCCGTCTGATGAAACTTTGAGAATTCTGCAGGAGCTGGAAGGCGGCGGATTTATCTTCTCGATCTTCTCACGCATTCAATTCTTGGCTAACTGTTATCACAATCGAAAACCGTTTAGGCTGGGGCGTTACATGGTGGCTGCCGGCATCCTGTCTGAAGCACAGTTGCAAGATTTGCTTGAGAAGCAGTCCGAAGAAGGTTGGGGAAAATCGCAGAAGACATTCCTTGGAATGCTTGCTGTGAAGCATGGCTACATCAACACGCGCGAACTGGAAGTCTTGCTCGACGATCAATATCTGTACGGCGGCTATCACAAAAAAGCGGAGGATGATTCGCCATCGAGTTCGCGAAACATAGAAACTATGCGCGACTCGATGATTGGAAGCCTGGGTGCAATCGATACCGCAGGACTTTTGCAATCACTTTCAACGGCAAAGAAAACCGGTCTGTTGACCGTTGAAAACAGAGACAAGGTCATTAGCGTGGCTTTCTCTCAAGGCAAACCGACGCACGCGCGTATGAGCCGTTTGAAGGGCTACAAAGCGATTACTGAATTTCTCGTGAGCTGGACTGAAGGCATATTCGTTTTTCGAGACAAAGGTGTTTCGCAAGAACTCGATGACGGGTGCACATTGAAAGAACCGCTGGACAAGATGCTTCTGGACTCAGCGTTGTATCAAGATCAAGTGAATCAAATCCTTTCGCTGTTGCCATCCGGACGAAATACGATACTTGAAAGAGTGTGGAACTTTGAAGCGCTTTGGAGTCGCCTTGCGAACATACCGATCAAGTACATGGATGAAACACCGGTTCAGGATGCCGATCGCCAGGTGATTTCAGAACTAGCGATGCATGTAGATGGGTTGTCCACTCTTGATGAAGTCATTCGTGCGTTCGATTCTTGGCCAGTGTACATGATCATCAAATCTGTTCACCTGCTCATTGAGAACAAACTGGTCAACATCCAACAAGCTAGCTTATTCCGCCCGTTGTCAGTGTTTCAGAAGATCGCAGCCGAGTTGCAGAAGATCATTGGCAGAGATGACAACCGTGCAATTCTGCAGGCGAGCCTGCACTATGTTCATGGTGAGTCGCCTGCTTCGAATCGGTTTCACATCGATCACGAAGGACGCGTGAGTGTAAATTTAAGCCAAGTCAAACGGTCAGGAGCGCCGGTCTCAGCTGTACTTTTGGAACTGAGAAGGTGGATGGAGGCTTATCTTGCCTTCTGCCGACGCCAAATCGATCCTCTTGTAGTCGATGGAGTTGTCGCAACCGTTGTAAACAGCACATCCGGCGATGGCGCGTAATAGTGTAATCTTTGTGGTGTTGAAACTCAGAGGCTGCATTTGCCTGGGTCTGTTATTTAAGGTGAGCGATGAAGTTCAAAATCGAAAGTCAAGCATTGTCGAAGGCGAAATTCGATGTATCGGTGATTGGCATTTTTGAAGGCGAGGATGTCGGCGAGGTATTGAGAAAACTCGACCCTGCCTTTCCGAAGCCGTTCTTGCACAACATAGTGCAGACCATTGAACTCGAAAGATTCAAAGGAAAGAGTGGGCAGACACTATCGCTTCCCACTTATGGTGCTGTTCCTTGCAAGAAGTTGTATCTGGTGGGACTTGGACCTTTTAAAGACTTCACCGCGCATCTTACGCGGAAACTGGCTGCTAATCTGGCTCGCCGTTTGGCAAGCAACGGCACTAAACCACAAGTGATGTATTCATTTCGATTTGAACCAATTGTTGCTCCATCGAAAAAACAAGCTGCAAAAACGTCCGCGAAGGCTGTCAAATCGACTGAAGTCGGCTCAGCAAGCGGAACTTCCATTAAGAGCCATTTGCAAGCGTTTGTTGAAGGGTGGAAACTTGGCTCCTATACATTCTTGAAATACAAGTCGTCGCACAATGGTTCCGAACCGGCGAAGCAGTCCACAAGAGCGCAAGCAAAAGCAGTCAGTGTGCCGAAAGCAGAGTGGGACTCTCTTTCCTTTCAGGGCCTTAAATTGCCTGCAAAAGACTTCGCGAAAACAGTTTCGCGCGGCGAAGCAATCGGCGATGCGACGTGTTTAGCAAGAAGACTGATTGCTGAACCGCCATCGTTTATGACGCCGACGATGTTGGCGCAGGAAGCCAGGCGCGTTGCTCGTGAATCAGGGCTTGGCTGTCGTGTATTCGAAACTCCGCAGATAGAGAAAATGAAGATGGGTTCGTTTCTCGGTGTTGCTCGTGGAGCGAAGGAACCACCAAGGTTCATCGTCTTGCGGTATGAGCCGGCAGGCACACCGAAAAAGACCATTGCAATCGTCGGCAAAGGAATCACATTCGACTCTGGCGGCTTGTCTCTGAAACCGGCTCAGAGTATGGAACATATGAAGTACGACATGTCCGGCGCAGCGGCGGTAATTGCGACCATGCAAGTGATCGGGCGCATCAAGCCACCAGTGGCGGTGCTGGGTGTTGTGGCAGCAACCGAGAACATGCCAGGAGATGGCGCTCTGCATCCTGGAGATGTCTTGGTGGCGATGAACGGCAAGACCATCGAAGTGAATAACACTGATGCGGAAGGACGGCTCATTCTCGCGGATGCTTTGACATATGCTGTGCGTGAAGGTGTTGATGAACTAATCGATGTCGCCACGCTGACGGGGGCTGTCGTCTCAGCGCTAGGCCGTGTCGCCGCAGGTGTAATGGGCAGCGATCAAGCTCTCATCAACAGTGTAATCGCTGCGGGAGCACGTGCCGGTGAGAAGTTCTGGCAGCTTCCGATGTTTGATGAATACAAAGAAACTCTCAAGAGTGACATCGCCGATTTGAAAAATGCCGGGTCGCGTGGCGAGGCGGGAAGTTCGAGCGCAGGCATGTTTCTTCGTGAGTTCGTCGATGGAAAACCATGGGCCCATCTGGATATCGCAGGTGTTGCGTGGCTGGATAAAGACCGTGACGAGTGCAATAAAGGTGGCACCGGATTTGGTGTGCGCACCCTCTGCCACTACTTGCTGGATGGGTAGCTGAAACTA
>CAYZJR010000015.1:67800-69977 GCA_964478655.1 uncultured Candidatus Obscuribacterales bacterium | reverse complement strand
GAACGCATCAAAGGAATGAGCGTATCGGTATCGCGTCCGTCCGTGACGGTGACGAGCAATCCGCCGCCGAAGTCGGCGATTACTAGATAGCCGCGCGGTGTCTTCGACACTACTTGGTGCACTCGCTCGTGACCCATCTTGCGAATCACGTGCTCTGTGTTCATATACACACCTAGCGCCCAGACGCCGACTGATTCCGCATCGATGTCTTGAGGCATCGTGTTTGCAATCAGCAATCCGTCGTGACCGACGATTACCGAGCCGACAACTCCTGGTTGAGCGCCGATGTGCAACAGCAATGATTGTAACTCTTGTGATGCTTCCAGTGTCAGAATGCGCATCTTGGAGTCGTTGAGATCTGTGGCTGTGATCTTGCCGATCTTTTCCAAGTCCTTTTGGTCGAGCAAGAACTTACCAATAGATGCGATGCGTCCGGAGCCGCTGTCTTGGCTTTCCATCTTAGGATCGAGTCGGCCGATGCCCTCAATCTTAGGAGGAGGCAATGCATTGTTTGCAGCATCTGAAATCGATTGAACGATAGAGTTAACGCTCTTCTTCGGAGCTCCCGCGTCGTAGACGCCGAGGTTGGTTTCGAAGATTCTATCGATTACACCATCATCAATGGAAAATAGTCCACTTCCGCTTGCGCCGCCAGGACCTCCAGGTCCGTTTGAACCGCCGGTAGGTGGCTGTGGCTGTGGTGGAGCAATTGGTGATGGAGCGATTGGTGATGGAGCGATTGGTGATTGAGCGATTGGTGATGGGCTTGGTCCAGGTGTCGGAGCTCCCCATCCGGGTGCTCCGCCGCCAGAAGCGACTGCTGGTCCGGAGGCCCAACCTGTTTGTTGAGGTGTTACCGCCGGCATAGTGCCTGAGGCTGTGGAGCGAGTTGGAGTCCCCCATCCGCTACCACCGATGGTGCTCGGCTGTGGTGGGGGTGCAGGCGTGGCTGCCGCTGCCATCGCTGGTTGTGGAGCTGCGCCTGGTGCTCCTGCCGGTGCCCATTGTGTGTTATTTGGTGCACCACCAGGGGTGGCTTCATTGACGCCGAGGTTTTGGCTAAATAGTCTATCCATCTCTCTATCATCGAGACTAAACAAGCCTGATTTCGCTTGACTCATTTGCGGAGGTGGTGCCGGAGTTGGTGGCGCTATGGGTGCCCCCATTGGCATCGGAGGCTCAGGTGGCGAACCTGGAGCTCTTGCCGGAACTGCCGAAATTCTTGGCTCTTGCTGAGATTGATCGCCATTTGGTGGTGATGGTGGAGCACCCCAACCGGCCGGCGCGCCGCCATAAGATTGTTGTTGAGGAGGTTGCATCGGCTGCATTGGTTGCATTGGTTGCATTGGTGGCACCGGAGCTGATGTCGGTGCAGGAGCCGGTTGAGGCGCCTGGGCTTTGCCGCCGATTGGTGTCGAGTCTTTGACTCCGAGGTTTTCGCTGAAGAGTTTGTCGATGGCATTGTCATCGATGTTAAACAGACCACCACCCTTACTTTCTTGAGTCGGTGCCGGAGAGGGGCTAGCCGACCATGCTGGTTGTGTTGGTGCCGCACCCCATGCGCCGGCGCCGTTTGATGGCGCTGCTGGTTCAGGCGATGGTGGTTGTGGTGCCGGAGCGCTGCCCCATGCTCCGCCAGGAGCTTGTCCCCAGGCGCCGGCAGCCGCTCCTGACGATGGTGCCGATTCCCATGCCGAGGGAGATGGTTTCGCCGGTGGTGCGGACTCTGCCGGCGGAGCCGGTGGCTGTCCCCATCCGGTTGGGGGCTGAGGTGCTTGGACAGTTGGTTCAGAGCCCCAAGCGGAAGTTGGAGATTGACCGCCCGAACCCCATGCAGAAGGCGTTGTCGGTTGTTTGTTAGTCCAATCCTTAGCTGCAGGAAGAGTTTCTGGTGCCTTCTGAGTCACGGGAATATCCCAGCCGCTTGCAACGGGGTCGGTTTGCGCATGTGCATGCGGTGCCTCTTGTGCTTGCGGTTGTGGTTGTGGTGTCGCTGGTGCCGGTGCCGGCTCTTGAGCAGCCGCTTTTGTGCGTTCTTGAATAGGAATGTCCCAGCGATTTTCTGCGGGTGTAGCTTTCTTGCCTTCTTCGCTTAGAACTTCCCCGAGTCGTTCGAAGATTCGATCCGTAGGCACGCCTGCTGCCGACGAAGATGCTTGTGGTGCCGGTGCCGGTGC
>CAYZJR010000015.1:0-67700 GCA_964478655.1 uncultured Candidatus Obscuribacterales bacterium | reverse complement strand
GATCCGTAGGCACGCCTGCTGCCGACGAAGATGCTTGTGGTGCCGGTGCCGGTGCTCCGCCGGTTCGTTCTTGTATCGGGACATCCCAACGTTGTTGACTGGTGTTTGATCCTGCGCCTTGCGCCTGATTGCCTTGCATCTGTTGACCCCAGCCTGCTTGCTGGCTTTCGGGAGCAAATGACTCAGGTTTCGGCGGTGGAGACTTGGGAGCTAGTGCGTCTGTTGAAGGAGTAAATGCTTGCCAGGTGCCGGTCTCAATCTGTTCTGCTTCGGCAGACCAGCTTGGTTTATGTTGTCCACCCCAATCTCCGGCGGCGGGGGCGGCGGCTGGTTCACCCCAGCCTCCGGTGGCAGGTTCTGCTTTTGCCGGTGGCGAGCCCCAACCCGCAGGTTGATTGCCTTGAGGCGCAGGTTGATTGCCTTGAGGTGCTGGTGGTGTGCCTTGAGCCGGTTGATTGCCGGGAGGGCTGGGCGGATTTCCCCAGGCAGTCTGAGTTCCAGGTTGAGTCCATGCATCAGCTCCAGGTGCAGCTCCAGGTGCAGCTCCAGGTGCAGCTGGCTGACCTTGAGGGGGTTGAGCCCAGGCTGACTTGTCGAGTTGTTGTGTTTGAGCTTGCGCTGGTTCGGCTGGCCTCGGTTTGCCTTGTTCCCATGTGCCTTCGCCCCAGTCTTTGTTCTCTGATTCAGGTTTAGAGCTTTGTCCCCAAGAACCAACGGCGGTGCCGCCGGTCGGAGAACCTGCTCCTGCCCAGCTTTCCTTGTTCGCTGGCGTGGTCCAAGGGTCGCCTGATTTTTCTGCACCGCCTGGTTGTCCCCAAGCTTCTTTCGGTGGAGTTTGTCCCCATGCGTCTTTTGCTGGTTCACCGGGTTTAATTGGTGCTGGCTGTTCCCAATCTTGCTTTTGCGACTTACCTTGCCATCCTGAAGCATCAGCTCCAGCGGCGGCGCCGGGCTGAGTCCAGCCCTGGTTTTGATCCTGTGGTGCACCCTGAGCAATTGGCTGTCCCCAAGCGTCTTTAGCTTGTTGAGGTGCTTGCGATGCCGGTTGCGGAACGTTTTGTGCAGCTGGTGCTTGTTGGTTCTGATTTGCTCCCCAAGCATCTGTCGGAGCGTGAGCTTCAGGTGGCTGACCCCAAGCATCACCTTGAGCAGGAGGTTGGCCCCATGCATCGTTCGCCGGCTTCGATGCCGGTTGTTGTGCCGGTTGCGGTGCCGCTGCAGGTTGACCACCCCAAGCATCGTTTTGCGCTGAAGCTTGTCCCCATCCTTCGTTGTTCTGTGGTGGCGCAGATGGTGCTTGGGTTACTTGCGATTGAGGAGGTTGCACTGCTTGTGGTGGCTGACCCCAGGCGTCTTGCGCCGGAGGTTGACCCCAAGCATCTTGTTTCGGAGCTTGTGCCTGTTGCTGAGGTGCTTGTTGTGGTGCTTGTTGTGGTGCTTGTTGAGCCGGTGCGGGTGCTTGTGCACCTCCGGGTGGTTGACCCCATGCATTTTGGGAGGCACCAGGCTGACCCCAGGCATCTTTCGGTTGAGCTTGGCCCCAACCGTCCTTTGGCTGGTCGCCTCCAGCGGCTCCCCATCCGTCGCCGGATTGTCCGGGCGAACCCCAGGCGTCTTGTTTGGGTGCAGCAGGAGCTGGAGCCGGCTGTCCTTGTTGTGCAGCGGGCTGCGCACCAGGTTGTGCACCCCATGCATCTTGTGAGTTTTGCGGTGCACCCCAGGAGTCACCAGGTTTTCCGCCGGGTTGATTTCCGCCGGATGCAGGTGCGTTGCCCCAGGCATCATTTTGTTTTGGCGCGCCACCCCAGGCATCTTGTTGGCCTGAGCCGCCGCCCCAAGAATCGCGCGTTCCACCTTCCGGTGGTGAGCCCCACGCCGGCTGGCTTGTTGCCGGCTTTGTCGGTGGTGTTGGTGGCATTTGAGGAGGAGATTGATTCTGTGGAGGAGACTGAGCAGGCATCGGCGTGCCCCAAGAGTCTTGTGCTGGCGCTCCACCTGCAGGAGACTGACCCCAGGCATCGGGAACCGCGCCCCCGGGAGCACCTTGCTGTGCTGCGCCCCATTGTCCTTGACCAGGAGCGGCACCGGCGGTACCGGCGCCTTGTTGCGGTGCGTCCTCGTCAGGTTCGTCCCACGAACCTCCTTGCGGAGGAGGCCCCCAATCGTCTCCTTCTTGAATTCCTGGATCAGTGCCTCTCGGAGGACGTCCGTCGTTGTCCCACGAACCACCCCAAGCACCTTGCGGTTTAGAGCCACCTGGCATACCCCAACCATCTTCAGGTTTGCCGCCTCCGGGTGCGCCTTCCATACCTGGCTTGCCGCCAGGAAGGCTGATCGGTTTGCTCCAACCATCGTTCGGATTACCGCCGCCCGTGGCGGGACCGCCGGGTCCACCCATCGGCATTCCGCCCATCTCAGGTGGCATGGCGCTTTCCATATCTGCGGCGCTCATCTTTTGAGATTCAGAAATCTTGCGACGAATTGATTCCGCAAGTGTAAGAGGAGCATCTTCCGACAACGGGCCGCCTGCCAACGGCACGGGCACATTCAGGCGTTCCCCCAGAGAGCCGGTCCTTGACTGCATCTCGCGATTGTCGATAATTTCTTCTTTTCGCTTTGTCTTTTCGAGCGATGAGGTCCTTTCCAGTCTGCTCATTTGACTGGCGGCTTCTTCCTCTGCCTCTTTCTGTTCCTTTGAGCCTTGCTTCCCGGACTTTGATCTATGTGGAAACGCCGAGCTATAGGTCGATAGCTCAGCCGTGGACATGTCTTTGTTTTTGTTCTTGTCGACGGCGCCTCTGGCACCGCCACCTGCGCCGCCTTTTTCTTTCTTTCCCTTTTCGGCACCACCGCCGCCAGCAAATATCTTCGTCAATGCGGCGAAGACATTTCCTTTCGATTCGGGCAGTTGTTGTTGAATGGTGCGGGCTAGTTGTTCTTTGCTTGGGGGTTGGAGTTCATCAGGAAGTGGAACTTCAAGTGCCGCCTGAATCATCTGGTCGAGCTGGTGATCGAACTTGGCGCAAGACTCGCATGACTCTACGTGATTGACGAGAGCGCGCGCGTCCTGGGTCGCTAGGTCGACATCGAACCGCTGCTGAATCAAAAAACGAAACCGGGTGCAGTTCACGAGCTCTAACCTCTACCTAGACATTTGACTATTTGTACACGAGCCCTGAACAGGGATGCCATTACTGTGTCGGGGGACTGATTGAGGACGATTGCGATTTGGTCGTAATTCAAATCGAGATGATGGCGTAGCAAGAACACCTTCTGTTGATCTTCAGGAAGGGTGCTCAAACATCTTTTTACCCGTTGTATGCCTAATAGAACTGTGGTTTCCCAGTCCATGTTGGAAGAACCATCTTGCATCGGGTCTGCGTTGTTCTCGTTCGGAGCGTCTGAGTAAGTCGCGTGATACTCACCGCAAGCTTGAACAACGAACTTGGAGAGCCAATCCCAAATGCTCTGGTCGCTGTTTTTGGGCACAGGCTGCTTCATTGCATCATTTAAGGCATTGTTGAAAGCGGAAATTGCTATCTCTGTTGCATTTTCAGGAGTGCCAGAGGCGAGCAGCCCAATGGCATAAAAGCGCTCCTGGTGGAGATAGATAAACTCGTTGCGCTTCTCTTTGGCGCCCTTTTTTAGCTCGGCTAGAACGGCCGACGCTGGTTGATGGAAACTATTGCGAGATGGCAAAAGAGGCATTATGTGCTCAATGACGAGTAATATAGATCGACCGACAAATTGACATGAACTGGGCGAACCCATTGACGGGCCCCGTGGTCAACGCGCGCTAAGGTCAAAATTACCGCCCTGCAAGCAGGAATTTCTACTACCCTCACCCGCTGCTTACCTTTCTATCGGCCCCAACACCGAAAGCAAGCTGCAAACCGCCAAGACGCCTTATCTTCCAGTTTACATGAAATATGGCTGGCGCCAAGGCCAGCCGGGCTTTGTGACGTGACTTGTTATACCCTCCTTAATTCTTTTATGCGTGCAAAGCCGATAACATAGATGTACCACGCAGTGTTAAAAGATCTCTTTTCCCACTAGACCATCTCGAAAAGTAAAGCAATTGATAACTATGTTTTTGGAAGACCCACAGAAGATACTGATAAAAACGGCTCGCACAGGCGCATTCAATCTTCAATCTGTAACAAACTCGCCTAGAACTATGACGCCGGTAGACGTTCAATCGGCTTGCTCCAACGTCGCGTTAGAGTTTTCAAACGACAAGCGACCGAGTGAAGCTGTGATAAGCGTTGTCAATTATCTGCTTACCGAGTACTTTGCGACGTCGCATTCGAGCGGTTTGTACAACCGACAAAAGCAGCTGTGGGAGTCTCTTGCGAAATCAGTCGAAGTCGTGTGCACGCGGCTGATAACAGGGTTCTGGAAACGTGTCGACGAGCCATTTGTAGACATGCTCTTTCGAGATGCCCGCGGACAAGGTCTTCTTTATGCACGCGTAGTCGAGCAGCCGGTCTCGGAGGGAAAGTCAAAAGAGATACTTGCCACTCTTTTGAAGCGTGCGGGCAAACTGCAATCCAAAAATGCGCTCTCCGGCGTGGTTTTGGTCTTTCCGCAGCCGTTTCCGGAAGGCATCTTGAACAAAGTTAAGACCCTGACTAATGCAGGCGAAGATCCTGTGGCGCGCTTTGAATCTAAGCTTGCCGAACTCGGTCTGACTGTCATTCTTATGGAAATCGACCTGTCAGATAACTCACTTAGGCTTCTGCAACCAGATCTCACTAAGAAGAAGTAAGAGCAAAAATCACGCGTTATCTAAAGCGTTCTATTAAAGCGGAATGTTGCCGTGCTTGCGATTCGGCCGCTTTACCCGTTTGTTCTTTTGAATCTCCAAAGTTTTTAGCAACACGTCGCGAGTTTCTTCCGGCAGAATTACGTCGTCGATGTACCCGCGCTGCGCTGCAATATAGGGATTGGCAAACAAATCACGATACTGAGCAACAAGCTCTTTTTGTGCCTTGGTTCTGTCTTCGGCTTTCTCAAGATCTCTGCGATACAGGAGATTCACTGCACCTTCGGCACCAACGACTGCAATTTCGGCTGTCGGCCAAGCGATATTTAGATCGCCGCCGACGTTCTTCGAGCCGAGCACATCGAAGGCTCCGCCATAAGCTTTTCTTGTAATCACAGTTAGTTTCGGCACAGTGGCTTCGCAATATGCATACAAGAGCTTAGCTCCATGTCTGATAATGCCGCCGAATTCTTGGGATGTTCCAGGCAGATATCCCGGCACATCGACAAACGTAATCACTGGAATGTTGAAGGCATCCAAAAAACGAAGGAAACGCGCACCTTTTATAGATGCATTTATGTCGAGGCTTCCTGCAAGGGACTTGGGTTGGTTTGCGATGACACCGACTGGATAACCACCTAACCTTGCAAATCCGGTGATGATGTTGGTTGCCCAGAGTGGAGCGATTTCAAAGAACTCACCGTAATCAAAAATGCGTGTAATGACGTCATGCATGTCGTAAGGTTTTGTGGGATCTGATGGAACGACACTATTCAGCTCGCTTATATCAGACGGAATAGCTTCGTCGGAAACTTCTATATAAGGAGGGCTTTCCAAATTGTTGGCTGGCAGATACGAGAGCAATTTTCTTGTAAGGTAGAAAGAATCCTCTTCATCATCGGCCATCAGATGAGCGACACCGCTTTTTGTGTTGTGAACAGCGGCTCCACCGAGTTCTTCGAGTGTGACCTGCTCGCCGGTTACAGTCTTTACTATTTCTGGTCCGGTTACGAACATGTAACTTTGATTGGCCACCATTATCGTGAAGTCTGTCATTGCAGGGCTGTACACGGCACCGCCGGCGCAGGCACCATAGATCACTGAAATCTGTGGTATCACTCCTGAACTCAGAACGTTTCTGTAGAAAATGTCTGCGTAGCCCGCCAGTGAATTCACGCCCTCTTGAATGCGGGCGCCGCCGCTCTCGTTGAGCCCAATAACTGGGCAACCGGCTTGAGCGGCCATGTCCATTATCTTGCAAACTTTCTTGGCGAACACTTCCCCGAGGGCGCCACCAAGGAAGGTGCCGTCATGCGCGAAAATATAGACCGGTCTTCCATCAATTGTCGCTTGACCTGTGATGACTCCGTCGCCATCGATTCGTTTTTTCTCCATTCCGAATTCGATGCACTGATGAAGTGCCCAGCGATCTATTTCAACAAAAGAGCCGGGGTCGACCAAACGCTCGATGCGTTCATGGGCTAGGAAAAGCCCCTTTTCATGCCGTTTTTCCTTAAGAGTCTCGCGACTCTTTTGGATGGCTGCGCGTTTTTCTTTCAGCTGTGTATTGTTGTCTGTTTTTGTTTCCATCTTTTTGTTCCTGCAAATAATTGCTTACTGGTTAAACACGGTTTATAGAAAATGCGACAAACAGAAATGAACGATAGTGAGATAGATGGTCATAGTTGAGACATCCAGAACGCTCGTGATAAAGGGTCCGCTTGCGTGTGCCGGTTCGATTCCGACCTTTTGGAAAATCATCGGCATCACCGTTCCTATAACGACTCCGCAGGTCATCGTCACAAACAAACTAATGCCGACAATCCATCCAAGGTTGTAGTGACTTGGATCTCCGCGATGAAAGAACATGGTTACCGCAGTGGTCAAGGCACCACAGCAGACACCGAGCAGCATTCCCACTTTCAATTCGTGAAAAAGGTTTTTCAGCCCTGTCCTCAAACTTTGTGTTTTTGAACTTCCGCGAATGATGATACAAGTGCTTTGTGTTGCAACGCTTCCGGTAACACCTGAAAGCAGCGGCATGAAAGATGCTGCCGCGACGGTCTGGCGAATTACATCATCGAAACTTGTAATTACTGTTGCAGATCCGGTTTCGATCATCAGCGTGACAAGCAGCCATGGCAGTCTGGCAGCGAACGCCAGGCGAACGTTTTGCCCGATGTTCTCGCTTTGCTCTCCTCCGGTCGTGTTGATACCTGAAGATTGATAAATATCTTCTGTTGCTTCTTCCTGCAAAACGTCGATGACATCATCGGCGGTGATGATACCGCAGAGCAATCCATCTTCATCGACAACCGGAAGTGATAGTAAGTCGTATCGACTCAGCTTTTCAGCAGCTTCTTCTTGGTCGGTTGATGTCGTAACTGAAACGACATTGTCTTCCATTCTGCTTTCGACGAGGGCTTCACCACTGGCGGTGAGGAGTTCTTTCAGTGTGACTTTACCCACCAAATGCTCGTCTTCGTCGACAACGTAGACGTCATAGATGTCATCTTCGATGTCTTCGTACTGTTCCCTCAAATAATTGAGAGCTTCATCAACACTCATCTTTGCATTGAGTGCGAGATAATCGGTCGACATGATGCCGCCGGCGGAGTCTTCTTTAAAGGTCAGAAGATTTTGAATGTCTTCAATCGCTTCTAAGTCAGTCATCTGGCTGATGATGGCTCGCGCCTTTTCTTCCGGGAGTTCTGACAGAAGGTCGACGGCGTCGTCGGGAGACATGCGCGAGACGATCGGGACGACGCCGATGTCTCCAAGTTCTTTCAATAGCTCGACTTGATCGTCTGGTTCTAACTCAGCAAGAACTGCGCTGGCATTGTCGAGGTCCAGCAAGCGAAAACAGGACAAGCGATGAGGCAAGTCCATTTCCGAAAAACACTCCGCCAGGTCGGCGGGGTGCTGATCGTTGAGAAGAAGTCTAAGCTTTTGCCGTTGCCCCTGGTCTACCAGAGTCGTGAGCTCATCCAGAGCTACGGCTTGCTTCTCGGTCACGATAGGTCCCCAATACTTCGCTACGCCAATCGGAGAGTTCTTAGAACTCGTCACAATACCCTAGCAAGTCGAGCAACCTGGCAGAAAGGCGAATTGTCTAATTGTATAAAAGAAAGTTCGTGAATCAGTCTTCGAGATAGCCTGCGAGTTTGCTGGACCAAGCGGGTTGTCTCAGTTTTCTGAAGGCTTTGTGTTCAATCTGTCTTACGCGTTCGCGCGTAATGTTGAACAGCCGCCCGACTTCTTCAAGAGTGCGTTGGCGTCCATCTTCCAGTCCATAACGAAGATGCATGATATCGCGTTCGCGTGGTGTCAATTGGCTCAGCATGCGGCTTAGGTCTTGCCGCATCAGCTCTTCTTCGGTGGTCGAATCCGGTCGCGACGAAATGCTGTCTTCGATCAGATCGCCGAGATACGTCTCTTCATCGCGATTGAGAGGCATCTCCATGGAGATTGGTTCTCTATCGGCTTGAATAATTTCTTGTATCTTGTTGACCGATAATTCCATGGCGCCTGAGAGCTCTGATTCGTTGGGCTTGCGTCCCAACTCTTGAGCCAGGCGTGCACTGGTCTTTTTCAGTTTGTTGATCGATTCGACCATGTGGACAGGCACTCTTATCGTGCGTGACTTGTCCGCCAGTCCACGGCTGATAGCTTGTCTTATCCACCACGTAGCGTACGTGCTGAATTTAAATCCTTTTGTATGGTCAAACTTTTCTGCGGCACGGATGAGTCCGAGGTTGCCCTCTTGAATCAAATCTTGAAACGGCAATCCACGGTTAACGTACTTCTTTGCAATAGAGATTACTAAGCGGAGGTTGGCTTGAATGAGCTTCTTCTTGGCGTCCAAGTCGCCTTTTGCAATGCGGCGAGCAAGCTCGATCTCTTCGTCGGGCTTGATCATTTTGACACGACCGATCTCGCGCAAATAGAGACGCACTGAGTCTTCTGTGAATCCTTCACTGCTCGAGCTTTCGGCCTCTTCCTCGAGAAGCTCTTCTTCCTGTTCGAATAGAGCTGCTGCGTCTGCCGACCAGTCGTCCGCTACATCATCAGTGACTTTTGCTGCCAAGTTACTTCAACTCCCGTTTTGAGTGAGTAAGCAAGTTTTGCTTACTCTGTATTTACCCAATTCATCCGTTTCTTTAGCAGTCAAGATGTAGATTAAGTTTTGTAAATTTGTATTGGCGAGTACGTGGTTTGTTAGCTGCGGCGGGGCTCTCGCGCTATGCCGAATGTTTCTCACTTGGAAATTTGGGCATGAACTGCGCAGGGGCAAAGGGGCTGTAAGCCGTTTGCTAAGAAGGCTACAATCTCACCAGTATTGGTCGGGCGTTTCGATATTGTATTCGACATGCTGTCGACCGACTTCTTCACCATGTGCAAGAGCAGCCAGGGACGCCGAAATACATGATCGAAGGCAGTTTGAGCGATGTAAGTCTTGCCGGACTTTTGCAGTTTCTTGCTACGGAAGTAGATAAGTGCTTCTCTGTGCGCATCACAAGAGGCGGGCAGCGTGGCGAGATTAACATTTGCAATGGCGATTTGATGCAAGCTAATTTCGGTTTGCTCGAAGGTGATGATGCCTTGTGCGAGTACCTTTCTTGGAAAGAAGGGCACTTCATTATTGAGCGTCTCCCTACTCTTGCCAAGAATTCAGTGAAGCGGAACCTCAGCGTTCTTTCCTTGCATCCCGGAAACACGTTCGCGGATCACTGTCTTTATCTGATTGAAAGCAATGTCGGATTGAACACTGAGTTGATTGCGTCCGATACATTCGGTACGCAAGAATGGCACCAAGCGCTGCGCACGCAACCGCTGGAAAAGCACGATTTCGCTATTATCGGCTGGGTGAGCGACGGCAGAACCATGCGACATGCCATGCGCGAGTTTACTCTCAACATCACCGAAGCCACAGCCAGTCTCTATCGCCTTGTGTTTACAAAGTCAGTAGTGGCAGTGCGACCGACATTCACTCCACCTGCACTTTTCGATGTGATGGAGTCGTTAGCTACCCAACTTGAGCTGGAAGAAGCGCAAGCGGCGGTGACTTCCGCCGCGAGTACCACCGAGGTTGCGAAGGAGACAGCGAAGCCGAAGGGCGAGGCACTTCCGATTGATTTGGGCGGAAGGGTGAAGGCGCCGGATGGCGATCAGATTTCGGGAAACCTCACCGTGTCTCGGGCTGAGAAGACAGAGGCAGCTCAAACTGCAGTAAAGACTGAAGCAGGAGAAAAGAAGACCGACGTTGCTGTTGAGAAGAAGGAATCGAGCGATGCTGCGGCTCCGGATTCGGCACCGGATACGATGCCTGCCAATCCTTTCAATATTCGCAGAACAGATCCACTGCCTCTGGTTACAATCGACATTGAAAGGCTGTTCCAATCAACATTTACACTGACGCAGTTTGGTGAGCTGGCGTTGACCAATCAATCATTGGACTCCTTCCTTCGCCAGGTTCTTTCTGCTGTGGAGTCAGGAAAGTCCTTCATCGTCACCGTAAATGAATCGACGCGGCCTCATCCATCGACTTTGGCTACGTTCCGTTATTGCTTCGATCGTGGCTATGTGAGCCAGCCTGACCCTGTGCTCATCGTAACGTGCGATCTTTTATTGGGTCGGGTTGAACTGGAGCAGTATCTGCTTCAGCGCAGGCGCATCACTGGTGACGAATTGCAAACTCTGGTTCGCATGTCCACCAGTGAAGGACGAGCCCTCCCTGATTTGCTGGTAGCCAACGGCTTCCTCACTGAAGGCGACCTCGAACGATGGACGGCCGAGAAGGGCAGATTCGCTGCGCGCACCTGATGTGCGGGGCGGACAATAAACGTATCAAAGTACGCCTAGATAGATTTGTGATATATTCACCCTCCTAGTCTGCCCTGAGAAGTCATCAGGTGCGAAACATTAGATTGCGTTGAGGGCAACCCATGACCAACAAATACAATGCGCGTGAAAAGAAGAAAAGACGGTTGGCGAAAGTTAACAGAAAGAAATCACGCGTTCGCGAAGCTATCGCCAAAGCAGCAGCAGCCAAGTAATTAAGCTTGTTCCAAACTGTTTTCGGCAAGTAGAGCAAATAGATAGGTACTAAGTAGTTTTGACAGCCGGCAAAGGCTCCAAGCGAATCATGTCCGGGATGCGACCCACAGGGAGATTGCATCTCGGTCACTACTATGGAGCGCTGCTCAACTGGGTTCGCTTTCAGAGCCAGTTTGAGTGTTACTACTCCATTGTCGATTGGCACTCGCTAACGACCAAGTACCAGGACACTTCCGAACTTCAAAACAATATCTGGGAAATCGCACTTGATTGGCTGTCAGTCGGAATCGATCCTGATGTGGCAACAGTTTATGTGCAGTCTGCGATTCCCGAGATCGCTGAGTTGCATCTGCTCTTGTCGATGATTGCTTTGCAAAATTGGGTTGAGCGCGAACCTACGTTGAAAGATACATTTCGCATGCTGGCGGCCAACGAGCAAGAAGCCAGAGACAAAGCCACCTATGGCTTGTTTGGCTATCCTGTTCTGATGACCGCAGATATCCTCGCATTCAAAGGCGAGTTAGTGCCTGTGGGCAAGGATCAAGAATCGCATCTGGAATTCGCAAGAGCGATTGCACGTCGCTTCAACAGCATTTATTGCGTCGAGTATTTCCCTGAGCCGAAGCCGGAATTCACCGCCACCCCCTTGGTGAAGGGCTTAGACGGACAGAAGATGGGCAAGTCTTTCAATAATGACATCAAAATCGCTGATACTGCCGACGATACCGTAAAGAAAACCAAGCAGATGGTGACGGATCGCACTCGCATTGCCAAAGCTGACCCCGGTCATGTGGATCTGTGCGAGGTTCCGTGGCCTTGGTATAAAGTTTACGCCGACTCCGAGAAGCTCGGTATGGTCAAACAAGAATGCGAATCGGCCGCAATCGGTTGCGTTGATTGCAAGGTGCGCCTCTCCGGCATGATCAACGAATTCTTTGCACCGTTTAGAGAAAAGCGGCTGGAACTGGCTAAAGATCCCGATCGCGTGCGCAAAATTTTGGAGCACGGCAACACTAAAGCAAGAAAAGTCGCCAAGCAAACTATCTCTGAAGTCAGAGAGATCATGGGACTCGTTAATTGGCAGAGCTGATTGCAAAGCTGGAGAAGCTTGAGGCACTTGCAGTTGTAGTTTTTGCCGCTTTGTTGCCTTTTGCTACGTCGCCTCCGGAAGTGGCGATGATCGTCGGTCTTTGTTTGACCGTCTTACGCATGATCTTGCAGTTCGCAACCACCAAGAAAGTAACAATTCATTTCTTCACGGCGCCTTTTGCTGTGCCGCTTTTGCTTATGTCTTCCGCAATTGCTCTATCGGGATTTCTCGCCGGTGGAGTCGGTGAGGCATTCAATTCGGTGTGGGCGCTCAGAACTACAGTGGTTTATTTCTGGGCATATCAAATGTTCGCTACAAAGCCGCATCTGATATTTCGAGCGATTGAGTGGCTTTTAACGACTGGTGCTTCCGCGGGCTTGTACGGTTCAATTCAACAGCTTTGTCATGTTCACCCGTTCTCGTACCCATGGCTGCAAGGCACCGGCTATCACAGCGGTCCCATGGAGTTTGCAGGGCAGATGTGTGTGTTGAGCATGCTTGCTCTTGCACTGTTTCTCAAGAAAGGGCAGAAGGGGGCGTTCAGCAAATGGTTTTTGGCGGCACCATTTTTTGAAATGATGGTGTTGATGAACGTTCTTGGAGTTATTTTCGCCAGTGAGCGAAGTGCCTGGCTTGGAGTGATAGCGGCTTCGCTTATTATCTCTTTGATTGTTTCGTGGCGCTCTACTATGGCATTGATAGCAGTCTTCATTGTGGCTGGTGGAATTGCTTGGTTTTCCATTCCGGTGTTTCAGCAACGGCTAGGGCCCCTCATCTCCGAACCTCACCGCGATATCGGCGTACGGGTTCGACTTCAAATCTGGGACAGGGCGTTCAAAGAGTTTCAAAAGGCGCCTGTGACCGGGCTGGGGTTCAGAAAGTTTCCGATACTCGATATTCCGGAGGCGATCGTTCCAGGAAGCTCTACTCACATCGATCACGCGCACAGCAACTATCTGCATATTTTGGCTACGACTGGACTAATCGGGATGGCTTGCTATCTTTTGCTGCACGGCGCGATCCTGTTTACGGCGTGGCGACGCTATTGTGCAAACATCGATGATGCAGCGATCGCTCTGGGTATTATCGGAGCTGTAGTATCGCTTATGGTGGCAGGCTTTTTCGAATACAACTTCAAAACTGGGCCGGTACGGCTGACATTGTGGTTTGTCTTGGCAGCGCTTTTGAGGTCACAGCCGAATCTCTTCAAATCAAAGGCGAATCTTCATCCAGCTTCTGGATTGGAAGCGCCAAGCGGCGAGAAGCCCCATAATAGTGACTGAAGTAGTCATGGAAATCCATGCACCGGAAGGGCCCAGTCCGCAGTTGACGACGAGATAGTAAGCTAAAGGCAGCCTGATTATCCAATTGGTGAAGATTGTTATCCACATAGGTGTGCGCGTGTCGCCGGCTCCTTGCAAGGCGCCGGACAGCACCATCCCTAGTGCCAGAAAAGGTTCTGCCAAGGCGTTGATTTGGAGGTAGCGCATCGTATATTCGATGGTTGTCGGATCGTGGCTCATGGCGTGAGCAAGCGGTTCTGCAAAGATGAACATACCGGTTCCCAAAATAGTCATCATCGCAACGCCTATCAATGTGACGTTCCAACCAGCCTGATATGCTCGCTGAGTTTCTTTCGCTCCCAAGTTCTGTCCGACGATTGATGCAACCGACAGACTGAGGGCCATAAGCGGCATGAAAACTAGACCTTCGACACGCATGCCAATTGCCCAAGATGCCAAAGCACGATCGGGAGTGGGACATTTTCCAAGAATGTAGAACAAAACGAAAACACTGAGCGCCCAACCCATTCGTTGCAGCGCTGATGGAAACCCTATTCGAATGAGCTTCTTGATGCTCTCCTTTTGAATCGGCAAAAGTTGATTGAGGCATGGTCCCAGGCTCGATGCTTTGATGCGAGACAATGCAATGATGCTTCCGACAGCGCTGGCTATCACTCCGGACCAGGCGATTCCGAGCATGCCTAAACCAGGCACCGGCCAATTTCCCAAAACAGTGAGATAGTCGCCGGCGACATTCACGGCAGTCATAATCGACACTGTCAGCAGTGGTGTCTTTGTGTCTCCAATTGCTCTAAAAGCCGCGTTGCATATGCAAACGATGCTGAACGGTATAAGAAAGAAACTGTAGTTTTGAATGTAAATGGTGCCTGCCCGCACGACTTCCGGCGAGTCCGTAAGGAAAGACAGGGCTAAGCGCGCGCCTGAGAGCGCGATAGCGGTGAGCAACAAACCTAAGCCGAATGAAAAACAAATCGATTGGCCCGTTTCTCTGATTGCCGTCTGCCTGTCGCCGGCGCCCGTTGCGCGAGATACGAGGGCGGTGGTTCCTACCGCAATCGACATGAGAAATACCATGAACAAAAACAGAATCTGCTCCGATACCCCCACAGCGGCTTGAGCTGCGGGTCCCAGATATTTCGCGACGCTAACGTCTGTGAGCCCGACTAGCGAGCTTGCTAGTGTGGTCAAAACGAGCGGCCAGGACATAGTCCAAATTGCACGCCATAGGCTGCCTTGAACTAGTGGTGCCGCTTGCTGAGGATTTTGCGCAGGTTCGGAGCTTTCTTCGACTTTGGTTTCCATCTATTCAATTGTAGGTCAGATGCGTCCTCCCATCTACAAAAAGACGCAGTGTGACAGACGTTTTGATGTAAATATGAGCAACAAGATCTTGGGCGCATCTTGTTAGTCTGTTATATATGTTTCGCCGCGAATACGTGAATACGTTGAATGCAAGGAGAGAATCGTGAAACTTCACAGCAGAATCTACGGATGGAAATATGTGTGGATGGAGTTTGCGGAAGAGTACCAGGCGTCGGTAGATGATCCGAACCCTGATTCCAGTCACGAGCGCATGAGTATCATGGTTCCGGTTAAGGACCGTCCATGGACAATCGTTTTCACCATGCAGCCGGCGAAAAAGGGCGGCTCTGCCACCACGACGGTCGAGGCGACGTTCACAGCCAAGGCCGACTTCAAATTTGCATTGCATCGCCAGAAGTGGGTCGATGGTGTCGGAAAATTGCTGGGCATGCAGGACATCGAAATCGGTGATCCCGAGTTCGATGCTGAGTTCATCATTAAAGGAAACGACGAAAAGGTCGTCAAGCAGATACTCGAGCCGCAGCCAATGCGCCGCGCCTTGCTCGATGAGCCGTCTTTGCAACTGTCGGCGTCCACTGAGAAAGACTCAAAAGCGCCAAGCTCGAGGGCTTTGCACGATCACAACGGCACTCTTACCGTTCGCTGCCAGGGAGCAGTCGATGATTTCGAGCGGCTCAAAACAATTTACGAACTGGTTTGGGCGATGTTGGATCAGTTTGTTCGAGCCGGAACAGCAAAGGTCTAATCGGAATTAGAACCCGCATGAGCCAAATAGCCTGATTCTTTCTGGGAATCTGATGCTAAGATGCATTCGCTTGCCTGTTGAATAGAGGTTGAATTATGTCTTCACGCTTGACATTGAGCTTAGCGATTGCCCTGACCTCATTACTAGCCGGAAACGCTGCCCTCGCTCTGCCTGGCGACGAGCCCAGCCCCGCGCGGTCGACTCTTTCGAAAGTCTTTGCCGTGCCAAAGGCAGCCGCGAGCATTTTGTGCGGGCTCACCATCGGCGTTCCTGTCAGCATTGCGCACGATATCAGCGAGCAGACCAAACGCATGCAGTCTGTGATCGAAAAGGATCTCAGCGACTCGGCACCGACGCTTCAGGAGAAAGTGGTAGCTTCATCTCTGAGCGTTCCCTATGGGGTGATGAGTGGACTGGTCAAAGGTTCTATACAAGGAACGCAACGAGCAGTCGAGTACGGTTCGACGCAACCGTTCTCCAAAGAATCAATGAGTTTGGAACAGCCAAAAAACAGTCCTTAAAGACTGCGTCGGCACAGTTTGTCATTACACGCATAATTCACGTCCTTTTTTGAACAATGGCGTGTGGGGAACGTTCGTAGTTTCCCCAATGACATCTTTGGCGGAAAAATAGAAGATATTGATCCAGCCGTCAGCCCCGACGCAATCGAACAAGGTATCGGAGCCCCCTCCGTCGCTTTGGTTCGCCCGGAACCATGAAAAGCATCGAAAACCAAGATTCTTCCCTTATAAAAGATTTTGCGCAGTCCGCGCTATATGCCGGCGTGCAAACTCCGATTGACGGCATCACACAGCTGGTCAATCACACGGCCGACAGCGAACTTCTGCCATCAGTGCAGTTGATCGATGCGCCGACGCAAGCGGAGTTTGGAAGCGCCAGTTGGCACGCGCAGCAAGTCGGCGGAGCGGCAGGCATGCTGATTCCCTTCATGGCTGTGACGAAGCTGACTCGTGGCGGCATGAACAAGATGGGTCTCACTGCCGCAGAGTCTACAGTGGGCGCGGAAGGTTTGTGGAACGCGCGAGCTAAGCTGGCAATTGCCGAAAGCGGTATCAGCGGCTTTATCTATGACGCGGCACTGAAGCCGGTCGCACCCGGTGAAGGAAACTTCTGGGAAGCGCGATTGAAGCATGGTTTGACCGGAGCAGCTACATTCTCCACTCTCACCGCATCTAGTATCGGTCTAAGAGGATTGGGATCGAGCGCACTTGCAAAAGCAACCGGAGCAACAGGATTGTTGCGTAACGAAGTGGCTATCGGTGCGCTGTCCGGCGTGCCTGCAGGGTTGGTTGCGGCAGAGTCGAACTCGTTGCTTACGCATGGTCGTCATGCAAGCGCGAAAGACTTGGCACAATCTGCATACATGATGAGCTTTGTCGGCGGTGCCTTGGCAGGAACGCACCAGTTGGCCGGACAACCCGGTAAACATGCCGAGAATTTGAGAAAGTTTGATCCCACCAGAGTTTCAACACTGATGGAGTCCGCTAAGACGAAACTGACAGGTCTCGGCGAAAGAGTTGATGGCTTTATGGCTTCAATCAATCCTCTTTTGCAAGGGCAGCCTGCGTTTGCCCTGGTAGGCGGCGGAAGAATCGGCGCTGCTGATCTCGTTGGCATGAAGCAAGCTAAACCTGAAGTGAGATTCGATCAACCGCTGCAAATGGCAGCGATTAAAGAACCCGGCTTGATGCCTGCCGACCGTTCGACCGGTATCTCCGGTGGTGGCGGTGATCGATCCGGAGCCAAGAGTGAAGGCTCTAACGGGACCGCAATGGAAGTTACTCCTGAAGGCAAGCTTCAAGGAAGAAAATCCGGTCGCGGAAACAGAGAAGCACGCCAACGCGAAAAAGATAGCGAACGAGAAAGAGATAGCGAGCGCGAAGGTGGAGCACAACTGCTCACACTCAAGGAAGTTCTTATCGATCAAGGATTCGAAAACATTGCTGACTTCGTCAGCCACAATCCGAAATTAAGAGATCAAAGAGTTGTGCGCGACCTGGGAAATGGCAACGACAGCCCGCTCGTCGTAGAACTGGCTCCCAGCAAAGAATTCCCTCACGGCGGCGCCTTGAAGGTGACAATCCCGGAAGGCGGTTTCGAAAGAAACTGGGGCAAGCGCTCGTTTGATGCAAAACTTTTGACCAAGGTTCACGAAGTGGACGTTGAAGGCACAAGCGCAACCGCATACGTATATGTTCAAGAACTCGTCGATGTCATGCCGCGCTACACACCGGATCAACTCAACGACTTCTTCGCTAAAATTGAAGAAGCGCAATTAGAATGGACAGATCCAGGAAGTCATCCAACCAAGCAAGTCGGCATCAGCCGCGAAACCGGAGAGTTGGTTTTGATCGACTATCCATGCGTTGATAAAGCCGGGACGAACGAAACTCTCCAAGCGATCATTGGCGGCAAGGACCGCGCCGAAGAGATCTGGGAAAGAGAAGATAACGCAAAAGGTCCTCTTGAAGAAGATAAACCGAAATACGATCAAGAACGCGACGTCGATGTGGAGCAGAAGCGACAAGATGTGCTTTCTGAAAAGAGCGAAACAGATCGTGAAATATTGCAGCAGCTGATCGACGGCTTCTCCCTGAAAGAAATTGCCGAATACGTCGCATTGACTCAAGGCTGGACTACCGGATCGAAAGGCATGCCGGACACCAGCCGCGCGATGCCGCTAGTGAAGAAGGCTAAAGCGGAAGCCGAAAAACTAGGATTGCTGGAAAAATCCGGCAAAGGCGTGCGCAGAGAAGAAGATTCTGATGCTGAGGACACATTCGCCCACGAGAGCGAATACTAACGCAATCGTTCAATCAACTCTTCATGCCAGGCATCGAATTCGCCTTTCACTTGTCGCGCTTCCGGGCGGATAGAAACCTTTTTGTAGATTTCGAATGACTCTTTATATTTACCTGAGCGGCACAGTATGTCACCCAGAGTCCATGAATAGTCGAAGTTGTTTGGTTTCAGCTCCAACGCTTTGCGAATTGATATCTCAGCTTCCTTGTATCTCTTGAGCGAAATGTAGACATCTGAAAGAGCGACATGAGCGTCGGGAAACTTCGGTTCAATCGCAATCGATTTTTTGAAGTACACCTCTGCGTCTTTCATGTCACCGAGAGTCTTTGATGTGTTGCCGAGCTGATAGAAGCCGAGGTATGAGGTGGGATAGATGCGTACAGCTTCTTTGTAACAGCGAATAGCATTGTGTATTTTGCCGTCACGCATCCAAACTCTGCCGGCGTCAATCAGATCGCAACTCTTTTTCCAGGCGATGCGATCGCCACCTGTGAAGTGTCCATCACCGGCTTGTTTCGCAACGCTTGGAGATTCCAAAGCGATTGTTGCCGCTGTCAAAATTGCAATTGAAAGGGCTGCGGAGTTCGTCTTCAATGCTCGACCTCCTTTCGAGTTCTTCCGATCTTGGTCAGGAGATCGCTGCTTTGACCTTTTTGCCGAAGTGATCGGTCAACCGCTTGAGCGTTGGTGAGATATCATCTTCGGAAAGTACAGCATCAATCAAGAACAATTGATCGCTCTTGTGCGCTTCCTTTAGTGCTTTCTGAAACTCATTTCTGGTAGTTGCTTGTGCACCGTTGCCGCCGACTGCTTTTGCAATTGCCGTGTAGTCCCAGCGCTGCAGATCGTAGTAGTCGCGTTTTTGATCGATGAATCTCAACATTGCATAGCTTGCGTTGTTGAACACAATCACAATCGGCTTCAATCCCAGCTTGCAGGCGGTGCTTATTTCCATTCCGGTCATCTGGAAGCCACCATCTCCAACAAGAATGATTGCTCTTCGATTTGGATTTGCAACTTGTGCGCCTATGCCCGCAGGCACTCCGAAGCCCATCGATGAATAGTATCCAGGAGCAATGAAGATGTCTGTCTTCAAGCTCATTCCGGCATACAGGCAGTCGCCGACGTCAGAGATGACTGAGAATTTTTCTGACAGCAATGAATTGAGATCTTCGATGATTCCTGCGACTGTGAGCGGGTTGTCTCCAGTGGTCGGATTTAGCTGCTCTGGCTCAATGGAAGGAACTGTGAAGCGCACCGCAGGCTTTATCTTGCTTGTTGTGGAATCAAGAAGTTGCTCGATTATCGATTTGAGATCGATCCCGTGGTACGTGTGATAGCCGATTGTGAGCTCTTTGGCTGTAGCTTGAATGAGCACTGGTGCAGGTAGTTTGGCGGTGTATCCGCCGGTTTCCATCTCGGTGAGAACTGCACCCAAAGAGATTACGCAATCTGCCGATTCAACATACTCTTTGACTTTGGGATTGCCGAACTGACCGAAGTAGTTGCCGATGAAATTCGGATGACTTTCCGGGAAGCACGCCTTGCCTAGAATTGAAGTGACGACTGGCAAATTGAGTGCTTCTGCAAGAGCAATAACTTTTTCTTTCAAGCTGAATCGCCTGATTTCGACACCGACAAGAAGAATGGGTCGCTTGGCGTTCTTTAGACGATCGATGATTTCGTTTACCGCTTCTTCCAGTGCCGGAGATTCTCCTTCGACTGACGCCGGTGCGCGCGAGACTGTTTCGATTTCACAGTTGACCATGTCTCTGGGAATTTCGATGTAGCCTGGTCTCGATTGCTTGAAGGTTGTGTCGAAAACTCTGTCGATTTCTTCTTGCGCGTTTAGCGGATTGCTCAAGATCGTTTGAGATTCAGTCACTTCTCTGAACACATTGAATTGTGTGTCAAACGTTTTGACGCAGTGGTGAAGCTGTGGTTTTTGGTTTCTGAAGCGAGTCTCCGGGCTTCCGCTAATGACCACCACAGGCGACTCTTCTGCGTAAGCGAGACCGACTGGGTTGATCATGTTCAACCCGCCGGCACCGTAAGTGACGAGGGCAACGCCCAATCCGCGCAATCTTGCATAACCGTCTGCAGCGAATCCAACTGATGGTTCGTGAGTTAAGACCACAGTTTTCAAGTCTGTTTTGGCTTGTGCAGCGTACAGAGGCAGAACGAAATCACCTGGTATTCCAAACGTCGTATCGATGCCGGAATCTTTGATGCGCTTGAAAATGTAGTCGGCCAGCTTGGTTTTTGCCATGGATGGATCACCCGTAGTTACAGTACAGTGGCGGAACAACCGTCGATCGCACCCTAGTCGGATGGCGATACTGAGCGATATTGGCTGTTTCAGCAGTTGCCGACAAACATTCAGATACTGTCAACATGGGCTGGCAAGCCATGATCCGCGCGACAAAATTGTATCGGATCGCTGCTATTTTTGGGAGGAATGGTAAGCTTACTAACTATCTCCTAAGCAAGCTTTACTTAGTTCGAATGCCCAAATCAAAACGAAAAGGAATGGGAGCTCGCCGCCAACCGCCGAATGCGGAAAGCGATGATGAGCTTGATGAAAACGAGAATGAGAAGCAGGAAGTAGCAGTTCAACCAGGACGAAGACAGCCGCGTCGTCGCACTGTTGAGCTTCCCGCCGAAGCCGCATTCAAGCGCCCGCTATGGGTTCACTTCGTTAGATACTTTGGATTGATCGTGATCATTGTGCTCAATGTGAGCATGGTTATGGCTAATCTAGAACATCATCAAAAGGGTGAAGTCATAGACGTCACAAAAGAAATCGTCTGCTATTTGTTCTTGCTTTTGATCGATGCCACCATGCTGTTCCCCATAATTTTTGAGATCAATTCGGCAAAGGTTAGCTTGGAAGGCATAGTCATCGGCACTACGCTTTGGCGCAAGAAATATAAGTGGACTGACATAGTCAAATTCAACCGCGGTCCATCGTATCTAAAGTTGGCGCTTATCAAGACGCAAAGATGTTTTTATTTGATAAACAAAAAGGATGTCCGCGACTTCGATATATTGGCTGCAATCATTGAATCTCGAGCCGGAAAGCCGGGACCTGAAACGCCCGCCGTTACAGCCGAGACGCAGGCAAAGACTGCGGTTGAAGCGGAAATACCGGCTGCAGACACAGTCAAACCAAAGTCCGAAACAGATAAATCTAACGAGCCGGAAGTCGACTCAACCACCTAAAAGTGGTGATTTATACTATGTAGGCGCTCCGCTTGCGAAGCGGCAGCTTTCGATTGCGACTCAGGACAGACAATGGCAAGTTTAGTGATGGCAAAGGCAAAAATTCGCGTACTTATAGGTAAGCCCGGACTCGATGGGCACGACCGTGGGGCAAAAGTAGTGGCGCGGGCGCTGCGTGATGCGGGTATGGAAGTCGTCTATACCGGGCTGCACCGCTCTCCTGAGGAAATCGTGGAGACCGCCATCCAGGAAGACGTGGATGCAATCGGGCTTTCGGTGCTTTCAGGTGCTCATATGACCCTTCTGCCGAAGGTTGTGGAGCTTTTGAAGGCGCAGGGTGCCGACGATATCCTTGTATTTGGCGGCGGTGTCATTCCGGATGAGGATCGCCAGGAGCTCCTTAAGCGCGGAATCACAGAGGTTTTTGTGCCAGGGGGCGGGACGCAGAAGACTATCGAGTTTCTCAAGAATCGGTTCGGCGACCGCATCAAAGAGTAGAGTTGAAGCCGGTCCGGCGCCCAGTGCGTTCTATCTCAGCAAGTTTCGATGAGGATGGAACCAGATTAAATTCCCTTAGGGCTTGTCTATTTGGGCTTTCAGCTCGGGTATATCCCATTAGGAGTAGAACGCGAAGCTTAAATTTGATACTCGTACATTAAATCAACGAGACATCTCTTGAAAGCCTGGTATACTTCTCGTGTGATGGACTATTCACCTCCTTTTGGGGCCCGCAACGTGGAAGATTTCAACGTTAAACAAAAACCAATTGAAAGACCGTTCTGGGAAGGTATAGGCGAAGCCTTCGGGATCGTCGCAGATTCGCACCTGCCAAGTCGCAAGAAAGCAGTAGATACGGTCGCCAAGACCAATCTAGTGTATGCGATGGCTAATTGCGGTTCTGCTGAACTCGATGAGTGGGACAAGCTATACCCGATCGAATCATAGGAAATTTCAATTAAATCCCAAGGTGAGGGTTCGAAAGAGCCCTTTTCGTGTTGGTACGGTTTGTTTGATCTGCTTTTGGGTCCGCTAAGCTGCTGGTACAATTAAGGCAATACGTTTTGTATTTGCTTGTATTGCTTTGTTGTCCTCTTCTTACTAGTTATCGTCGTTAATGTCCTCTACAAAGCCTACACAGTTCCGTAAAGGTGATGTCGTTTTGGTGTCTTTTCCGTACACGACGGACGACGGACAGACGCAAACAAAACGGCGACCAGCTGTGTTGATTTCGAACGACTACAACAACTCAAGGCTGGACGATGTGCTGCTCGTTCCTTTGACAAGCAACACAACTCGAGCCGGCAGAGAGCCGACACAAGTAGTTGTGGCGATGAATACTCCGGAAGGGCAACAAGCCGGATTGCGTTTGGATAGCGTAATCGACTGCACCGTCATTGCCACCATTCCCAAAACACTCTTGGTAAGTAAGATCGGTGCGTTTCCTCAAGAGGTTATGGAACGAGTCGATCAGTGTCTGATGATTGCAATGGCGATAGGAAGACCAATCGGTCCGGCCGGCACTCCAATGGACGAACTACCCCCGACTTAGGCAAACCGGACGAGAACCGAAAGCTAGAGTCCTTCGAGTCTTACTGAAGTTCCAACCGCGGCATTGAGTATTTCGCTTGCTCTTCCTTTGTGAATTGCGATTTCGAGAAAGCCGTGACTCGCGCGAAAGGCGACAGGTTTTCCTGATTCTACCGATGAATAAGTGCCGCGAATGTCAGCGACGTACTTTCCCTTCAAGTAGCAGCGTCCGCCTGTTTTCACCTTGTCGTTTGGAATGTTGCTGATCAAATTTCCGAAGCGGTCGATGTGAATGACACTGCCTTTTATCTTTCCGTCCTCGCTTTCGAGTTGATGATCCGCAAGTTTTGCCAGCGAGTCCGTTTCGATGGGACTGCCAAGCCTATGCGGTTCTACACCATTTGCAAGATGTGCGGCAACTGGTCCGAAGATATCTCGCGTGTGAAAAGTATGAGATACGTATGGCAACCAATACTCTTTTTTGTTTAGTTCAATAGCGTTCCATTCCGCTTGTTCCGCCATTACCAGAGAGAAGATTCCATTGTCGGGGCCAATGAAATACTCCCTGTCGTTGTATAAGAGTATTCGTCTTTGATCGGAGCCGACTGCAGGATCGACTACGACAATATGTATCGTTCCCTCCGGAAAATACTTATAGGCGCATGTGATGATCCAGGCTGCTGCTGCGACGTTCCACGGTTCTACATCGTGGCTGATATCGACGATTGTCGCGTCGGGAGCGATCGACAAAATCACTCCTTTGACGACGCCGGTATAACTGTCCTTTGATCCGAAATCACTGGTAAATGTGATCAGAGGCGACATTCAATGCTCCTTTCGGTTTGTGACTTAGGGGTGCCATGCGCTTTTCGCACGATCTGCTTTTTCGATCAAGCGTTGCTGTAAGCGACCACGAATGCAGTTGCGAATTCTTTTTCGTGGCTTACGCTGACTTCGAATCGCGTCAGTCCCAGTCGTGCTGCCAATTCTTTCGCGCGTCCGTGGAGAACGACATTAGGTGCACCTGACGGGTGCCGCACAATTTCGACGTCTTTCCAACTTATTGTGCGCCAGCCGGTGCCCAAGGCTTTCGATACTGCTTCCTTAGCAGCGAACCGCCCAGCAAGTGTCGTTGCGCGATGCGCAGGACGACTCAAAACATAGTCTTGCTCGCTCTCGGTCAAAATTTTATCGAGAAATCTCTGACCGTACTTTTCATAAGTTTGCTCGATGCGTTTTACTGAGCAAATGTCGGTTCCAATTTTCAATTCCACAGATTATCGACCTTCTGTGCGCGTTCCGTACAAAAAGACTAGTTCTGGTTCAATCAAATCTTCGTGCAGTTGAGTCACCGTTTTGTGCAGTGTAGGGTGAACCAAATCCGGTGCGATCTCTAGAAGTGGAACCAGGGCAAAAGCGCGTTTGTGCATTCGTGGGTGCGGGATATGCAAACTTGCTGTATCGCACGTTTCATCACCAAATACAAGGATGTCGAGGTCGATAATGCGTTTGCGTTTTCCACTGTGGCGTCGCGAACTCGTGCAATCGGATGCGTGCATTTTCGTCAGGCGGGTTTCGACGTCAAGGCAGGCTTCAAGCAGAGACTCGGCAGACATGTTGGTTTCGATTGCCGCGACGGCGTTGACGAACCACTCTTTGTCGTACTCCTCGCCCACTGGTTCGGTTTCATACAGACTCGAGCATTCGACAACTCTGATGCCGTATATATCTTTCAGCAGCTGCATAGCCTGCTGTACATAACCAACTCTATCGCCGTCATTGGAACCAAGCCCAATGTAAGCCCGCACCTGGCGATGATTTCCTCTTACTTTTCTTTGCGGCTCTGTCACTGTGGGACTTCTGAGATGTTTAGCTCAGACATTATATCCAGTCAACCTTTCAATCGTCTGCTGCTTGATTTCTGAAATCGTATGTCTTAACTGGTACTACAAAGGACGTGATCCGCCTGCTAAGATGCAATTGGGAGTGCTTGGCGGTCTCCCCGGTACCACCTAGTTAGATGATTGGCGGACTACCGTCTAATGGTGTCAGGCGTTTTTTAATCAGATGTCCTATCTGCTCATTCTGGCCGCGGCCAGTATATTTCTGGTTTTAATGGTCCTTTCCCTTGGGATTTACATGGCGTCGCGACGCAAAGTCACGCCCCCACATAGATTTTGTCTTGGCGACTTCTACATAAAGAGTGGGCGCGAGTTTATCGAGCATGGCGACTTTGAGCGCGCGATTTCGGAATGTGACAAGGCACAGTTTTTTGCGCCGAATCACATCGAGGCGATTCTGCTTCGTGCGGCTGCCTATGAGGCAATCGGAAACGACGAGATGGCCAGCCGCGATCGCAAGATTTTGCAATTGCTGCAAGGTTGATCTCTACGAGAAAATCGCCTGCACTATCATATTGGTGTCGCCCAAGTTCTTGAACAAGTAATCCGGCTCGTGGCGCTCTAGGTCTTCCCATGAGGTTCTGCCGGTGTTCACTGCGATTGATTTTGCACCGTAACCCTTGGCGCAGAGAACGTCGTTTATGGCATCGCCGATGATGACAATTTCGGCAGGAACAAATTCAATGTTGAAGTGTTTGTGGGCTCGCTTTGCTGCGATGGCTGGGAGATCCATGCGGTTGGCGGAATCCGAACCATACGCGCCCATTGGAAAGAAGTGATTCAGTTCAAAGCGGCTGAGTTTCATGCGCGCACCGCGCTCGACGTTGCCTGTGAGCAAACCAAGATACGTGTCGGTGCGTGTATGCAAGTTGTTGAGCAGATCTACAACACCTGGATGAATTATGTAATAGCGTGATGCAGCGATCTCATCCTCAAGAATTGAGAGGTAAATGTCTAGCAGTTCCCCCATTCTTTTTTCAATGTCAGCATCGTTCCAGCCAGCAACAGCCAGAATTTCAGTCAGAATCTGGGGGTCAGTCTTTCCAGACATCGGAATGTTGGCAGCTTCGGCAGGAACATTGAATCGCTCCGCCAAGACCCGCCCAATTGCTCGTCTGCCGGCTCCGTCAGAGGAGATCATGGTTTCATCGATATCGAAAAGAATAAGTCGTTTCACTGCAAAATCAGGTCGGATAGAACTCTGTTGTTGAACTTGTTGAATTTTACTCGATATGGTCGCGACGTACCTGATCGCGCGCCTGCTCGCGTATCTGATCGAGAAGAATGTCCTGCGATATCCTCTTGGGCAGATCTTTGTCTATTATCTCGCTGAGGGACGGCCATTCGATTATGGCTTGTTCTTCTTCGTAGATTCGGACTTGATCGCGACCGCTGTTTTTTGCGACGTAGAGTGCTTTGTCTGCTTTATCGATGAGGTCCGCCATATCGCGAGCTTGTTTGGGGAATGCTGCTGTTCCCAATGAAGCAGTTATGCGTCCCAAGCCAGGCACATGCGAGTTGCGAATCTGACTGCATAGACGATCTGCAATTAGTGCGGCTTCAAGCAGCGAAGTTTCAGGAAGAATAATTCCAAACTCCTCTCCACCATATCGAGCTGCCGTGTCGCCGCTTCGCAAGAGGGTTTTTAGAATAGCTGCCACTTGTCTGATTGCAGCGTCGCCGACAGGGTGTCCGAAGTTGTCGTTGATGTATTTGAGTTTGTCGAGATCGATCATGATGAGCGACAGAGGTGTGTTTTTTCTTTCTGCCAAGCGTAGCTCTTCGCTCAGTCTGTTCTTGAAATAAATATGGTTGAACAAACCAGTCAAGCCATCTGTGATCGCTTGGTGTCTCACTTGGGCAAATAAGTGGGCGTGTGTAATTGCGACTGCGACTTGGTCTGCAATGGCGGCGACGAGTCTAATGTCGTCAGGGCGCCAATTGCGCAGCTGTCGGCATTGGTGCACGATGAGCAATCCGACCAAACGATTTTCGTTGAGCAGAGGAGCTGCGATCAAAGACTGTGATGCCGTGTGGTCCAAGAAGTCCTTGAATGGAATGGCGCGGCTGTCTGCAAAGACGTTGTTGATGATTGCAATCGGTGCATCGCGCAGTGTGCTGTCGCCGTCCTCAGGATTTTGCTGTTCATTTGAGTTGAGCTCAGTCAGCCGATCGAGGTTGATGCCCAGCACAGTGTTGCGTCCTGGAATTTGGCTGTTGAACGACATGTTCGGATGGAAATCCAAATTGTCGGGATACATGCTTATCCCTTGCATCGATTGATAGAACTCGGTCTGTGTTTCATGCGTGATAACCAGCGGACCTTCCGCTCTGGGCTGCGCGATTTGAACGCGATCGGCACCGAGGGCAGCAAGCAGTTCGCCGGTGACACTGGCGAGTGTGGTATCAAGATCGAGCGAGCTGCGCACTGAGCGCACAATGTGATTGATCAGTACTTCTTGATCGGCGAGTTTCTTGGTGTAGTTGTACAAACGCGAGTGTTCCATCGCGAGAGTGACTTGGCTCGCGACTGCTGAGACCAGCTCCAGTTCTGATTGAGACCATTGCCTGAGACTGTCGCATTGATGCACGAGAATCATTCCGAGTGGACCTTCTCTAGTGCTAATTGGGCAAGCGATCAATGATCGAATTGACTTCCAATCATTGGGGGAACCTTTTGAATTCTCGAAAAGTGGCGTTGGACCTTGCTCTCCGCGAATGTCCATAGACAAGACTGTTCCTTGCTGCAAAATATGCCGCAATTCACTGTGCTCTGTCACCAGAATGGAACGGTGCTTGAGTGGGCTGCCGCCGAGATTTTCGTCATACCAAACGTAGTTGAAAATCAACTCGTCATCAGCAACATCGGCGGTGTCTTTGGTGTCTAAAAGTGCCAAGCAGCAACGGCTAGCTTCCAGGTTTTGCCCCAGCTCACGAACCGCGGTGTTCAAAATGTCTTCGAGATCCAGGCATTGGCGAATGGATTCGGAAATTCCGTTGACCATTGTTTTATGCTCTCTATCCGATTCGAGCATCATTGCCATTTCGTTGAACGCACGAGCGAGCAATCCCAACTCGTCGCGAGCCGGCACTTTGACTCGTTTGGAGAAGTCGCCTTTTCCGATTGCGATTGCTTCTTTGACCAAGCCGTGAATGGTCTTGGTGAAGTGATTGGTCACCGAGCAAGCCAATGCGACCGACACACTGATGGCGCACAAAGCGAGCACCACCATGATCATCAACCAATCGTGCGCAGCACCATAAATGGAATCTGTGGGAACTCCAACTACCACCAACCAATTTGTGGATGGAACTCGATCGAACGCGTATGCACGGGGGGTTGGGTCTGCGATTCCTACGCCTTCGATGGTTCCTCTATACTTCTTGGTTGACGCCTGCACGGTTTTTGCGTGCGAAAAGTCTTTGCCTTCCCAATATTCGTTTTGGAGCGTGCGAGTGATGACTCGTTTGTTCTGGTCGATAACTGCGACTACTGTTCCGCTATTGGGAGTGCGACCGTTCGACTCACCTACGGCACTCGCCTCGCCGAGTCCACTAAATAAATTGAGAACGGCGCGCGGTTTGATTGACGCTATAAGCACGGCCTTCAGTTGTCCGTCGCGAATTATCGGAACACCGGCTAAAAGTGACGGCTTTCCACTCAGGGGAGAAGACCGTATATAGTCCGACATCATCGGCTTTTTGCCGTCTATCAGTTTGGTGAAAAAGCTGCAGGTAGAGAACAGTACTGTGCGTTTTGCAGGTGGAGTCGTCGAAACGACTGAGACCCCTTTGGCCGTCACCAGGTCGATTTCCGACCAGTCTGGTTGCGCGGCAAGAGCGGTCGTCAAAATATTTTGTGTGGACTGAATGTTTGCTGATTGGATATCGGGAAGCGATGCAAGGGCGCCGAGAGTCTTGAGCTGCGCCTCCGTCCATTGCTGAAGTGTTCTTGATGAAATTGCGGCTTGGAATGTCGTGGCACGTTCCGCTTCGTGTCTTAAAGTGCGATATTCCTTCCACAGCGCGAAACTGCCGATGGCCAGAAGCGGTGCAGCCACACCCAGGCAAAGGAGAAGCATACGGGTGCGTATGTTCAGATTCGATAGATTCGTGAGCTTTGGAAGTTGCACCTATCGCGTCTCCGGAAAGGGAGCTCGGTTTCCTTGAGTTAAATGGTTGGGAAAGAAACTGCTCAGGATGGCGCTTTCGTAGCTGTCGCCCGATTGGAGGTCCAGTTTGGATTCGGACCGCGAGATCTTGCCAAGATTATAGTTCTTGTATTGGAAAGGAAAAGGGAATTTCACGCAATGCAACGCAGAATGATGCGCTTTCAGTGGGAAAACACGTATTAATTTAGTTGAATTGAAGCTGATTGTAAGGTGACGGAACACACTATCGTCTCAAGCTGTTTTCCAGGTGAAGCCGCGTGTAACGCGAGCTTTCCAGTTCGCTTATGAGCTCGAACGCTCGTTCGGTATCGAGAGGAATTTTGCTTTCCAACTCGAGACTAAGTCCCATATGCATCGCCACGAGTATCTCTTCAGCCGCAGCCTGCTTCTTCTCTTGCTTCAAAAAGACGTCCACTTTGACCATGCGTGCAATGAGACATGCATCTTCGAACTCTAGGGCTCGCTCGGATAAGTTGAGTGCGCCAGTGGTATCTCCCTCAGCAAACGCCGCACAGGCAGCAGCTGCAAGCAGGCTAGCCTTGAGCTCACCGTCCACTCCCGGAAAATCGGAAGTGTAGATAAATGATTTGCGAGCTTGCTTGTACTTTCTTGTGCGATAGGACAAAACCGCTTCCAAGAAGTGTGGGTAAAGTGTAAAGCCGCTGAGCTTCTTGAGCGTGTTGAGTTTCTTCTTAGCCGCTCGTCGCATTCCTGCACGATCGAACATCAAACCCAATTTGCAAGTGATGCTTGCACTCTCCGGGCATACCTTCCAGTCGTGAATCGCCTGTTTGAGATCGTCGCTCACCATTGGGCGTGCAAAGCTGGAAAACCACATGCGCACGTGACTATTTCGAATGGCAATGATGTAAATCACGGCCAAGACCGATTGCACTACGACTAGTGGCAAACGCTGATCGGGGCTGCCGGCAGAAAATGCCAGCTGCCATTTGAGGCCGCCAAGCCCGCACAGAGACATGATTGGATCTGCAATGAGATTCAACCCGAGGGTGAACGCAATTGTGTAACCGATCAGTGTTGCCAAAAATGGATGCGGTCTGAACAACAGAGCCGGCATCAATGAAAGCGATAGAAGGCACTGGGCGATGGTTCCCGAGAATAGAACCGGAATGATCATCGAATCTGACGACAGCCCGGCCGGCTCTATCTGATACCAGAGAAACCCATAACTCCAACTGCGAATGTATCCGCCCATGAGTTCACAGCAGACGCTCGTGGCTCGCAGATCGAGCAGAACCAGAAGTGGAAATACGAGGAAAAAGACAATTCTCCATACAAAGGTTCTGTCTTCATCGGTCAGGTCTTCGCGCGAAAGTCGATCTCTGTCGGACCAGAGCTTCACAACGGTAGTAACCGAAACCAGTGCTGCGACAGCGGTTACACACCAGAGATACAGATCGTTCAAATGAAACTGCATTAAGAATTCCGTTGTTTCCAATTGGCTTGACAATTATAGAAAGCCAAATCATGGCAAGCCTGAGACAAAATTATGAATTGAGCTATTTGGAAGGAACGTAAAGACGAAAATGGCAGGAACTATGTTGATTGGTGGCTGTGGATAAGGGTCGCCACCACTTCTTTAGTTTCTTTTAGAGCCAGTTTGAGATCGTTAATGCGTTCTTTGACTCTTTCGAAGTCTTCTTTTTGTGCAGAGTGCTCAATTTCAACGCACAGTGCATCCATGCGGCGAGCATACATAATGCGGCTTGAACCTTTCAGTTGATGCGCGAGTTTTGATATTGCGACTGCGTCCGTATTCTTTAAGGACGTTTCAAGCTTGGCGATCAGTTCATCCGAGTTTGAAGCGTAAATTGGCAGCAGCACTTCCAGCTCCGCAAGTGTCATTGCGCGCGTTAGTCTCGGCAGGTCTACGGCCTCCGATTTCATGGTCGACCATGATGCGTATGCTCCTGAAGTTGATCCTGCCGCGAGGCTGGCATCGGGGCTGTCGTTTTGCACCGGCAGAGGTGAATCAGAAGATGGTGACAGCCATCGAGTGAGTACTTCCTCCAGCTGCTTTATCGTGTACGGCTTGCTTAGATAATCGTCCATGCCCGATGCAATGCATCGCTGGCGATCTCCTTCCATCGCTCCTGCGGTCATTGCCACGATCGGGATTCTCGAATCAGATTCGAGCTTTCTGATTTCTGCAGTGATGTCATAGCCTGTGAGGTCCGGAAGGTTGCAATCCATCAAGATCAAAGAGTACTGACCTGTCTTCCACTCAGACAATGCATCGGCTCCGTTTTGAACGATCTTGAATGTCGCGCCTAGTTTTTCCAACTGACGCTCTGCAAGTTTGACAAGCAATCGATCGTCTTCGACTACTAGCAACTTGCCGTTGAACGACTTCTCTGGAGCGAGGTTTGTCTCTTCGTGTCTGCGCGTGATACCCGACTTTTTGTATAGCGCAACCGTAAACCAGAAGGATGCACCCAGGCCTTTCCCCTGACTGGATGCTGCGATTTCTCCATCCATCAGTTGCACAAGAAGCTTGCTGATTGCCAGTCCGAGACCTGCTCCGGGGTGTTTCGTGCTTCCCGATTGAGCCTGGACAAATGGTTCAAAAATTCTTTCGGAATCACCTTCACCGAATCCGATACCGGTATCGCGGACGGTGAACTTCACCAAGAGACTTTCATCCGTAGAAGATATCAACTGTGTCGAAACTTCGATAGTTCCTGCGCTTGTGAACTTCACCGCGTTGGTGAGCAAATTGGAAAGCACTTGTTTGATTCGAACTGGATCACCATAAACTTCTTCAGGAACTTGTCTGTCAAAATTTGTTGTGAGTGTTACGCCTTTCGTTTCGCATTCGGCTCTGGGTGCTCTCACCGCCTCGTTGATCAGGGTTTCCAGATTTATTGGCGATGTCTCAATGCCGAGCTTGCCTGCCTCTAGTCGCGTCAAATCCAAAAGGTCGTTCACCATAGTCAGAAGAGATTTCCCCGCGCTATTGGATGTATCAAGCAGGAGCTTTTGTTCTTCGTCCAAGTCAGTCGACGACAGCAATTCATTCATTCCCAAAAGTGCGGTCAGGGGGGTGCGAAGCTCATGACTGATGTTTGCAACGAAGAGTGACTTCAATTTTGAGGCCTCGAGTGCATTGTCGCGCGCGACCCTCAGCTCTTGATTGAGGTTCTCGAGGTCTTTGGGACTGGGTAACGATAGGGCTCGCGGAATGAGCGGCCACAACAGTATCGCCGTTACGATGGAAATCAATGCAGTTATTGCATCAATCCACGCTTCGAGCCAATAACAACTGTAATAAATGGTCAAAACTTTGACCACATGAGTGAGACCACAAGCAATGATGAATGAGCCGAATAACCGAAACATCCAGGGGTATGCCAGGTCTTTTCGTTTACGGACGAAAATGATGAGAGCAAGCGGAATTGCAAAATATGCAACGGCTATGCCGATGTTCGCCCCGACCATTAGCATAACCAGCGCCGGGTCCCACTTCAGACAGAATCCATGGGGCATGAACTTTCCATGCCCAAATATTTCTATCAGGGCTTCAATCATTCTTACTTCGCGATTCTAAGAAACTAGTGAGTGGTTTCTCCGTTGCAAACATCACGTTTCCCCTGTTGCTCAAGAACGTAATGAAGCCTTTCTCTGACTTCTTCCAACATCGATTCGTTGCCGAGAGTTTCCCGAATTCTAAGTGACCATGAATAATATAGCTCAGCTTGTTCGTAATTCTTTTGAGACAAATAAAATTCAGCAAGATGGAAAACGTTGTCGTCGAACATTACCTCATCAAAATCGAGAATGCGTTGTCTGAGTTCTAATACGGACTGGTAAATCGGTTCCGCTTTTTTGTACTCTTCTTCCATGTAATACAAATCGGCAAGACGCGCCAGGGCGGCGGCATGCCCTGTTGGATTCTGTAGCTTGTTTGCTTCTGATAAAACAACAGTAGCTTCAGCCAAAGTGATCGCATCCTCCAGCTGATCGTGTTCTATATAGTGATCGACTCTCGAAAGCAGCAGTGAGATCGCAGATGATTCTTTGGGTGGTGATAATCTGTCGTGGTCTAGGTTGTATAGACATCTCCGCAGAACAGTGCTCGCGATACCTGGATCAATATACGCCTCACGTTTATATACAGTTCGTATCGCATCTATCAGCGCCTTATTCGAATTTGTTTTGAGATAGTATCCTTCGGCACCATTCTCGAATGCACTGAAAATGTCTTCCGATGAGTCTCGCGACGTGACCATTAACACTCGCGTGGCCGGTGTTACGCTCTTTATCTTGTTGGTGGAAGTGATCCCTGTCATTCCCGGCAATCCGATATCCATGAGTACGACATCGGGCTTGAGCTCTGTGGCCAAATCAATTGCAGATTCACCATCGACAGCTTCTCCTACAATCGAAATGTCGTTGTATGCAGATAGTTTCATCTGTAAATAGGAACGCACGAATGCATCGTCATCGACGATCACCACGCGAATTTTGGGATGTGATGTCTCCATTAACTTTGTCATAGTTTTACTCGCCCGCATCGCCACACAAGGATTAGTATCGGCAGATAAATCTTCTAGCAAGCGGAAAGGCACATGATAACCCTCCGCGAGCGCATATCGAACATTTGGAGAGCTGTCGGCAGCAATCATTTCCAACAGCTCGATTGGAAGATTTTCGTTTTCTGCGACGGCGGCGCGCACTTCTTCGTCGTCGTGTGAGGCAAGCCTGGCCAAAATCGCCGACGGTGTGGCAGGATTTGTTGCGATGCGTTCGAGTAGTGACTTGCAGTCGACAGTGAGCAACCATTCGAGTGCATGTGCTGTTGAGTCCGGATTGTTTGCGATTAAGAAAGCCGCTTGAAGCGTGTCTCCACACCACTGTATGGGCGTTGCCAATCGCTTGTCATACTTTGGCGCGAGTTGCCGAACCAATTGTTGGGGATGTGCATGTAACCAGTCCAGGAGCCGTTGTTCTTGCATCGTACGTTCCGCAGTTATAGAGTTTTTGTGCACAGAACTGATCGGGTGCAACACAGTCTGTACCATAGATGTATTCCATTATTCTATATGCGGTAACGTTCGAGTGCGATTCACGATCGAATTTTTCTTTGGTATCACGCGGTATATCGCATCATTTTTTGTGATTTCCAACAGACTTGTTTACCGCTTGCTAAGCGCGTTTTCGCGTGATTGCAAGTTCGTTCGCGACGAGACTACTCAGTGTTGGATCTAGCCAAGTCAACTCTCTGGCCGTCAAAAGCTGCTTCTCTGCTTCCTTGTGCATTCCCGCTTTGTTTAGAGCAGTGGCTAAATAAAAACGAGGATCTGCAAGTGATTGATCTGTGAGTGATGCTTGTGTATATGCTTGAATTGCATCGTCCCAGATTTCGGCTCCAGGCGACTTATTGTTTGCCTCATGTTGATGAGCTTGCTCCATCATGCAATGACCGATCGCCATATGCCCCCGGCAGCGGAGGGTTTGGGACGCTTGCTGTGACTCCGCAACTTCTTCGAAACATTCAATTGCTGAATCGAGTTTTCCTTTGCTTTGTTGAATGTAGCCCTTAAGCAACCAACGATCAAGCAAACTTGGATCGAGCTTTTCCACCATCTTCAAGCTTTGTTTCGCGCCGTCCTCAATTCCAACCAAGTAGTACGACCAGGCAAGATTGAGGTAATTGACGGCTGTCGGCTCGCTCTTGATGCGCTCTTTCAATTGAGTGAATTGTTTGAACCAGACAGGTCGTGTTTTGGAAGTAAACCAAACCTTTGGTGTGATTGCAAAAATGCCCCAGAAAAAGAGAGCGACAACGGTGGCGTGAGCGATTCCAATAGCAGTTACCAGTTGACGTGCCGGTGAAAGATAGATGTTTCGCCAGTCTCCATAAGCATTGACGGCAGAAAGCAGTGCATAACTGATCGTGTTTCCACCGATGCACCATAATGCAAAATAAACACATACCGCCACCACTGGCGGTGACTTGGAAAAATATGCTGCGACGAGAGCGATTAATCCCAATACAACATCTGCAATCGTTCCAGCTAAAGCTACAAGTACATTTTGCTCCGGCGATGGCAACTGAGTATGCAGCACCTCACCGACCATCAGCGCGTAGTAAAAACCGACGACTTCGCCGCCGAAAAACTTTACTGCCGCCATGTGTCCGAACTCATGAACCAGCACAGCCAAAGGCATAAGCAGAATGAAGGTTGCTTGCATCAACAACTTGCGATCGTTTGCAGTGAGGTCGTTGTCCCAAAGACTTTTCCAATTTTTGGCTACGCTCCTGATCGTGATGATCATGAGCGGAATGAGCAAAATGAGGAGCCATTCGTTTGAGCGGACGTTCGAGTTCATTCTCAGAGAATACAACACCTGAGGCGCATTGGTCTTGGTTCAAGGGGCAATTCTAGGCGGTGCTTGCCAGATATCTTCTTTCTATAGGCACCAAAGCGGATAGAGCTTCCAGCAGTTCGTGCGAAGTTGGCCGTAAAAGGAAACGGTCTGCCAACTCGGCGGTTTGAACTGCGGTGCAAACCGAATTCGCTGCCTGGTTTGCCGTGTCTTTGCCGTTGAAGACAATAACGATTGCTGTGTGAGGGCAGACGCGGCGCGCGTTTGCAGCAACGCAAGCAAGCGCCAAGTCCATTCCTTGAAAGCAAAGAATGAGACAACTGAAGCGCTTTTCGTCAATTAGAGAAGAAGCGATTTGTGGGTTGCCTGTAGCCAAAACTGGCAACCCGGCGCTCGATAGAATTGACTCAGTGTGTCTGCGCGAGTCAGGATCGAGATCGCAATAAATCATCTCTATATCAGTGATAGAGCCCATGGATTCCGCCGTTTGTAACGCCATCGTTCACAAGATTAGCAATATGTCATTCATCTTACGCTGCCGTTGCATGCGCCATGTACCGTCACCCATATAAGTTAGTATGGGATTTCCCTTGGTTTAGCGACCAAACAACCTGAGCAGAAGAACCGACATCGAATAAAGTCCAATCAGTGCACCCATGACCATTAGCATCGAAAATGCAGTCGGGTCTGGAGTGATGACCAGGGCTACGACTGAGGATCCAAAGACAGCCCAGCGCCAGATTTTTATGAGCTGAGTGGACGTGACCAAGCCCGTGAAAGATAGGGCGAAGATGACGATAGGAAGCTGAAAACAAAGCCCCATGTACATCATGATCGTCGTGACGAGCGAGATGTAGAAGTCGAGACGCTGATTGATTGGGGTCACGCCGGCGCCGAAGGAGCCGAAGAAATGCAACATTGGCGGAAGCAGGCAGTAGTATGCAAATGCTGCTCCACAAAGGAAAAGAATTGGGCTGCCCAGCACGAATGGCGTGAGAATCTTTCTCTCTTTGCGGGTGAGCCCTGGCCCAACGAATTTGCAGACTTCAAAGAGGATGAATGGAGAAGCAATTACAAGCGACATGTAAAACGAAACTTTGAAGAAGACAACGATAGGCTCTTCGAGTGATAAGGCTTGGAACGTGATGTTGCCCGCCGGAACCTGCAGAAACCTCATCACATCTTTGCAGAAGAAAAGCGATGCCATAAAGCCCAGGCAAATGTAGACAATACCTCGAACGATGCGCACTCTGAGCTCGTCGAGGTGCTCTACGAGAGTCATTGATCTATCGCTGAGATCTTCTTCCGGAACGTCTAGCGGCGTCGTCGGCTCGGAGTCTTCATTTTCCGACCCGATATCTTGTTGGCTGACTAATAGCTGATTCTGTTGTGACTCTGGTTCGAAATTCACGACAAGACCGGGCTCTTTCTCAGCCTCCGGCGTCGGCGCCGCTGACAAATCTGGATGTCTGCCTTCAGTCAATGTGCTGTTTCCGCTAGAACAAGCCCCATTCTATCAGCCTGGCGTTGTTTAAATCCCGTGCTATTCATAGTTGTGCCCTCCCAAGCCCGTGGAATGGAATGGAAGAGAATGGAATAGAGTGATTAAAGTGACGGAGAGCTATGCGTGAGCCATGCAACCAGCGCAGCTAGTCGGTCTTTTGTTTCCTGCAGCTCCTCTTATCGACTTCATTCTCCTTGTGTTCGACAACTCTTTTAGTTTCAGTTTCGGGCATGGTGCTTTCTTTGAGATTAGTTTGCTGTTTTCTTTTTGAATTTCATTTTTGCTAAACATGACAATTCCTCCTCGTGCTCGACGAGTCCCTTCTTCGTATGTCCCTTCCGGTTTGCCTTTGCGGCTTTCGTGCGTTCCTTTTTCTTCTACGCTACGACCTTAGATCTGCTTTGTGAGGAAGATGTGATGAGAAAGCTTGATAGAATCTATTGAGATCCCTGCCGAAATTAATACCTATGGCAAGTGACCCGAAAAACCATAACGATGCTCCAGACAAGCACGTTGAAGTTGAGAACGCGAAGAAGCCTAAACTCACTGCTGAACGGCTGGTCACTGCAAAGGAAGTGAAGATTGCTGAGCAGGGTAAGTCGAATGGTCGGTTAAAGTCTGCTGCAGATCTACTTAGCATCAAACCGGGTGAAACCATCGAGCAGTATCAAGCGAGGGTGAATGCCGCTGGTAAGGAACAGGCAAAGAATCCGCTGACACTGTATGACTCAAAGACTGGTGTGGTGCATACCGCGGATGGTGCGACCCAGACTAAAGGGCAAACCCCTGTTCGCAATGATATTTCGGAAGCGCCGAAGTATGCGCGCTCTTTGAGCAATACCAAAGGAGTCGAGTCTGCGCTCCCTCCTGCCGAGAGTGTCATAAGTGGTATGGCGACTTCGAAACCGCATGTCGATAATCGCACGGTCGAACAAAAGGCGGGTGATTTCTTCAATGCAGCAATGCGGCGGGCGACTAATTTCTTCACTGACGCCTCACAGCAGCAGGCGTACTTCTCTGGAATACAAGAGAAAGTAGTTGGAATTGGAGAAGGACTTAACGAAGCAAAAGAGGAAGTCAAAAAATTTGCAACTGAAGGATTCTTTGCCGCGTTGGGTGCGGGCGACTCAGCATTAAACGCGATGTCCAAAGATCCTCGAGCCGCCGAGAAAGCGATTCATGAGCTTTCCAACAACATCCGGGCGACAGTAACGGATATGGCATCGCAAGCACTGGATGCGATGGCACATGACCCTCATGCATTCGATAAGCTAATGAATAAGGCTTTCGAACATCTCAAAGACTCGAGTGAAAAGTATTCACACATGACACCCAGAGAGCAGGGACGTGTGATTGGCAAATTTATGTTTGCGATGGTAAATCCGGAGGGATCTCTCGAAGCGCCGCAGCTGGCCGGGCAAGCCACCATGCGCGGTGCTAGCGCAGTCGAGAAGCACGCACCGCAGATCATTGCATCACTTGAAAAACTTAGAGCTCAATCGCCGCAACTGGCTGAGCGTGCGGAACAGTGGCTTGGTCAGCACATGCCAGGTTGGAAAAAAACAGAAGATGCCCTTCGATCTGCCAGTAACAAGGTCGAGAAGCCCGGACCACATAACGACAAAGTAAAGACAGTCGAGAAGCACGATTCCGGAGACGTTATTCCGCCAAAGACATTCGAGCAGTTTGTAGCGGAAGTCCAAAATGAAGTTCGTTGCCTACCCAAGAAAGAATTGGAGTTTCTTGAGAAGCCACCGAACTTTGGAAGCAAGATCGAAGTTGTGCCTGTTCGCCGTATCACAGACCGGTTTCCACATGTGGATGCAAGGACTGGAGGATGCTACGACCCGGTTTCGAGGAAAATTTGCATTGCTCAAGAAGTTTGGAGCCCAGGTCTTCGTAAGTTCGTACCCAACGATGACGTGCGTTTTGCATTGCAGCACGAGATCGGGCACGCATTCAATGACAATGCTGCATTGGGTGGATTTTTATCCAGTAAAGTGAAGGCGTTTCGGGATGCCTTTGAAAAGGACAAAGCGGCTATTCTTCTAAAAGATGCTCAAACAGCCAAAAGAATAGCAGCTGGGAGCAACGAAGATGCGGTCGGGATTTGGCGAAAGCTTGGAATGGAGAAGAAAGAAGCTAGTTCAATCGACGAAGCAATGGATGAAGTATTTGCGGACATGTTTGCTCATTCGAAAGGGCTTACGTCGAAGAATCCGTGGTCTCAAATGATGAAGGAGAACTTTCCTGAATGTCTCAAGGTAATGGAGCAGAAGGGGTATCTGAGGTAATGGAATTTTTCTCTCATGCTGATGCGTTTGCAGCGAGCTTCCTTCTAGAGGCGAACGACTTTCCATTTCCTGTTGACCAGTTGTCCGGATTGAATAGGTCATTCAATGTATTCTTCGATCTTCGCGCTCACTATGGACGCTTTCGTGCGCTCGTAGCCTGGCAGAGTTCGGAGTCTACCCAGCCAGTAGAGACGGTTGAGGAACTGGTCGTATCGTTTCCGAATGAAGAATTTGCGATTGCTTTCTTGTCTGAAGAACAGGAGAGATTGCTTAAAATTGGAACTCCAATAGATGATCTCGGACCGCTCGGTGAGCAGTCGATTGTCGTTGGGTTTGAAGAGATTTCTGAATATTCTCCCTCGACTTACACCATCTATTGCTCTATCCGAAAATCAATCGCCGTGATCAGATTGACGGCGGTCATTAATACGGAAGACTTAGCCGAGATCCCGTTTGATGCGATCGCGAACCTGCTGAAAAAAGCAGTTCAAAAGCTAGACAATGGCATACTTCTTAAAGTGTGAAAACACCTAGTCTTTAAGGCTTTCAAGGGACATCCCATCAAACTTAGCTCTTGTACTTGCAAGCCTTTTGGCAACGTCCTTATCACTTTTTAGCAGTAGTGCTGCCTCGTATTCTATGACGGCCCCTTCGAGATCATTTTCTTTGAGCAATTGGTCTCCAAGCGCAACTCTATCCGAGAAGCTTTTCGGATTTTTGTTCAGCTTCCGAATTGTTGCGTTAAGCAGCTTCTCCGGGTCGTCATTATAGTGTCTAAAGTTTTTGAGTCCACCGCCCTTATTAGTGGCTACGAAAAGCGCCAGGTGAAAGTATTTCAAGGCTTTCCACGGAGCATCGGAGAGTGAGTTTCCTTTATACGTGTAGGCAACGACTAAATTTTGTCTTCCGAGTTCATAGTTGGGATCTAAGGTCCGTACCTTAAGGAAGAGGTTTATGGACTCATCGAAGTGATTTCGATTCAGCTCAGCAACACCTCGGTTATTCAGTTCAACGCAATCCGAATCTTGTGCCATGACTGGCAGAATAGTAATTACGCTTGCGACTACTGTTCCTTGATTTAGGAGTTTGTAGATCCTCATCGTTGAAATCCTCTAGCTACTTCTTCAATTTCCCAAAATCTCCACTAAGACCATCAACGATGTCGCTTATATTGCCCTTTTGCAATTGCAAAATACCAATTGCGAGTTGTGCAAACGACTTGACTTGGCGAAACTTGGTTGGATACTCGAACGCGGTTTGCGGCATAGGCACTCGTTTTATGCTCGTCGTTTCGTATTGAATTTCCTTGACGGCTACACTCTCCTGGACTTTGTAGAGAGGCAATGAGCCAACGGCTGGAGTACCGTACAGCGTGCGCAAAAAACGGAGTTGCGGTTCTGACATGTTTAAAGAATCTGAAGCGATCAATACCTTTAGTGCTCCACGTTGCAGTACTTTCTTGTGTAATCTCTCGATTCGCGCCATCCATTCAAACGGCACCCTCAGTTCATAAACACTAAGTCCCATATATTTTGATGACGATTTCTTTGCAGTCTTGGCAAAATCTTTTCTCCATGAGCTCTTCGCGTTTGGATCGCCTCCGAATCCAAAGCCTCCTTCGGTGCACCACTGATTGAGCGACTTGCTCATCTCGACCTTGCCTTCCTTGTTGAAGGCACTAACTCTCCACGTTGGTGCTTTGCTGACAATCGTTGTATTTGAATTGCTGATTTCGACTCTGATAGCGTCCGTTGCAAGGAAGAGCTTCAGAGTCCCGTAGTAAACATTTTTTTGTTCGATCGACAAGCAGTCATAACTTTTTTCTCTGCATTCAGCAGGACTGCAACACACAATTAGTACTACGAATAGCAATGCTTGCGATATGATCGCGTGCGTACGTCGTGAAGGAAGCTTATTTATGTTCAAAAGAGCAGTCATTATTGTCGGCAGTATTCTATTTGCAATTGCTTCTGCGCCGGTTTGCAGTGCGCAAGCGACTGGCGATGCTGCTAAGTGCTCGAAGTTCGTTCAAGAGTTTTATAACTACTATCTTAAGCTATGCCAAAGGGAAGGCAAGAAAGATGATCCTCTCGATATCGCGACGAAGGAAAGACCTGGCATTCTGAGTGCTGAGTTAAAGAAGGCATTGGATGAAGATTCGGCAGCAGCCAAGAAGAGCCCGGAGGAGATAGTAGGGTTGGATTTCGATCCAGTCTTGAACTCGCAAGACATGGGTAGCAAATATACGGTGGGCAAGGTGACGCCGAAGAACTCAAACTACTTGGTTGAAGTGTTTGGGCTTTGGAATGGCAAGAAAAATGCCGCACCAGATGTGGTGCCAGAAGTGGCAATTAAAGACGGCAAGTGCACGTTCATCAATTTTCGCTATAAAAACGAGAAAGGCGTGCTCGATAGCGATTTGCTGACAGTATTGAAAGGTCTTAAAGCAGAACGCGAGAAGCAGAGAAAGTAATGGAATTGCATTAGCCCTGATATTTTCTATGTTGTACATTATGTTTGATGCGGCTAAACCTGGTTTGCTGGTGTTCTTGAATGTGCCTATGGCTCTTTCGGGTGGACTTTTGGCGCTTGTTTGCAGGAATATGAATTTGTCCGTGACTGCCGGTGTTGGTTTCATCGCACTTTTTGGCATTGCTGTTATGAATGGGGTTGTCTTAGTTTCAACTATTCGGCAGATGGAGATGGCTGGAGTGCCACCGAGACAAGCGTCAATCCTGGCTGCCCGCAAACGACTGCTCCCGGTTTTGATGACGGCCCTGGTTGCTTCTTTCGTTTTTTTGCCGATGGCTTTTGCAAACTCAGTTGGCGCCGAGGTTCAACGTCCTTTGGCGACGGTCGTAATCGGCGGACTTGTAACCTGCACGCTTCTGACTTTGTGCGTGCTTCCATCAGTCTATGCATGGATGAGCCGGCGAGCCAAAACCAAAAGGACTGGAAAGAAATCATCCGAGAGTGTTGTTGTTGCTTGATTATGGCAACGGTTTTGCGTTTTCGGTTGGTTTGGTAGTCAATTGCCCTTCGAGAAATCTAGCTGCCTCTTCTTCAGTAGCCGCTTTATCAGGTTCGTTCTTTGCGCGGTAGGCATCGGCAAGTTTTCTGTGGATCTTAGGATCGTCTTTTATTAGAAGCGCCGCGCCGTATTCGATGACAGCGCCCGAGAAGTCGCCATTCTTTTTGGCTTGTTCTGCCAATTCGACCCGGTCACCGAAGTTTTTCGGATCCTTTCCAAGTCTCCTTATAGCGTCTTCAAGTCCCTCGATGTTTGCCTTTAGGCGTTGATCGCGATCTAGGAATTGATTGATATAAGCAGCTTGGTGAAATTCCTTCAGAGCGTATACCGCCATTCCGCTTTTCAAACGCTGCTGAGCGATGATTTCATGCGCCAAGGCACTGTTAATCAGCGAACCATGTTCCTCAGCTAGATGGTCTGGCACCGATTTGGATTCTTCAGGTTTATCACCGCGGTCGTCGAATTGCGGAATCATCATTCCTGAATGCAGTTTTAACTGACCCAACTTTTCACTCACTTCCGCGTCGTCCTTGATCATCAAAGCGGCTTCGTACTCTATCATCGCGCCGTCTAGGTCGTTTTCTTGGAGCGCGTGATCTCCAAGTGCCGCGCGATCCTCGAAAGACTTTGGATTCTTTCCTAGCATTCTGATGATTCCATCAAGGTTTTGTCTTGTGGTTGTGTTGGCTAAATCAATTGCCAGCGCGCGATGGAAAAGCTTTAATGCTTCGTTAGGGTTTGCTCTGGCAATTGACAATCCCTTATTGTTAAACGTTATGGCTAAATTGTCTTTTGCTATTTTGTACGCGGGATCTACGGCGAGCGCCTTTTCGAAATAGTCGACCGCTGCGTTGAAATTTGATTTGTTTAGTGCAGTAACGCCGGCGTTGTTCAGTTCAATCACCTTCGTGTCATCAGCCCAAGCTGGTGCAGCAGTGGCAAGCAAGAGACCGATCGTTAGCAGTGCCTGTTTCATGTTTCGAACTCTGCAGAGCTTTTTTGATTCTACTCTGAAGTCGAATTCTTGAAAGGCTCAATACCTAGTTTTTCTTGCTAGGATCGATCTCTTTGTCGCATGCATTCGAATAGAACAATTCCGCCAGCAAGAGCAACGTTCAACGATTCTGTTGCATCATGCATAGGAATGGTCGCGAGATGATCGGCTGAGTCCAAACTGGTCTTGCTCAATCCCTGTCCCTCCGCGCCAAGTAGAAGCGCTACATTCTTGGAGAGGTCGAGATCATGAAACGGTTTCTCAGCGGAAGGATGGAGTGCGATTACTTCGAACTTGTGTTCCTTCGCAAACGAAATCGCATCCTCTAAGGCTACGTCGGTGATCACTGGTAGAGTAAAGAGGGCTCCCGTAGCCGATCTCACGACTTTTGGATTGTAGGGGTCGACACATCCTTTTGAGAGGATCATTCCCGCTGCGCCAAACGCCAGAGAGACACGAATCAAGGTTCCCAAATTTCCAGGGTCTTGAACTGAGTCCAAAATCACGATGGTGCCTGCCTTTGGACAGTCGGACAACTTCCGCTTTTGAATCGATGCGACGCCGACGACACCACATGAAGTATTCGTAGTTACTAACTCCGCAAACAGTTTGTCTTCAACTACGGTGATTGTCTCGATGTTCCGCATATCAAATTGAGGCATGCCCTCTGCCCAATATGACTGGCTTGAGACGATTTCTTCGATGTCCACGCCTTTTGCATACGCTTCGTTCAAGACACGAGGTCCCTCAATGATAAACTCGCCCAGCTTCTGTCTGGACGAGCGATCATGAAGGCTGCGAATCTTCTTCAGCAGCGGGTTCGATTGGCTTGTTACCGAGTTGACTTTCATCTTCCGGCGTCCTCTTTCAATTGGAGGTCGCGACGGCGATTACTTAGCAGCTACTTTTGCCTTCTTGGGTTGAGGCATGTCTGCGACTTTTGCTTTCGCTGTTTCAGCGAGTTTTGCAAAGGCTTCAGCATCATGGACAGCTAGTTCTGCCAACACTTTTCTGTTGAGGTTGATCTCGGCGCGGGCGAGTCCGCAGATGAACTTGCTGTAGCTGAGTCCATTTGCACGGCAGGCGGCGTTGATTCTGGTGATCCACAACGAGCGGAAATCGCGTTTGCGTTTTCTTCTATCGCGGTATGCGTTCTTGAAGGCTTGCATCACAGCCTGGTTGGCAGCGATGAACAATCTTGATTTGGAACCGCGGAAACCTTTGGCGTACTTGATTATCTTCTTGTGGCGCTTTTGCAGTACGTTGCCACGTTTTACTCTTGACATTTCTGTCTCCTTCTTACTTTATTGCCATCTAACCGTTTGCTCGGCCAATAAATTGGTCCTTGCAGCGCTAGCCATCGGAGAGGAGGCCCTTAGACAAAGCGCAACCCTTCGCAAAATCGGAACTCCGCGAAAGGTGGTTATGTGACTATGTGATGTACTTACGGTAGGGGAAAAGCTCCAGGACGTTTTGTTTTTGGTCCTTGGTCAACGCAGTGAATCCTCTGAGGTTGCGTTTCACTTTGGGAGCCATCCACTCGTTGATGTGGCGGGTGCCGGCTTGCGTGCGCAAGATCTTACCGGTTCCGGTGATCTTGAATCGGCGTGCGGCTGCCTTGTTAGTCTTCATCTTCGGCATGGCAGTGATCCTTTAAAGCCCTCTAATTAAGGGCAGTTGTGTACTCGCCGTTAAGGCGTTACCTCTTCGTTGGAAGGGGCGAAAGAATCATGATAACACTCTTCCCCTCCAATTTCGGCTCTCTGTCAATCATTGCTAAATCTTTCAGTTCATCTGCGAAACGATTCATCAGATCGATTGCCATATTGGAATGCTGCATTTCTCTGCCGCGCAGCATGGTTATGACTTTTATTTTGTCGCCTTCGGTGAGAAACTTCTGCGCCGCGCGGAACTTGACCTGATAGTCATGTTCTTCGATTTTGTAGCGCATCTTGATTTCTTTCACGTCGACGACGTGATGCTTACGCTTTTGTTCTCGCGCCTTCTTCTCTTGTTCGAATTTGAATCGGCCGTAGTCGAGAATTCTTGCGACAGGCGGGTTGGCGTCTGGCTGGACGAGATAGAGGTCCAGTCCTTTGTCTTTTGCGGTGACAAGCGCTTCTTTGGTGCTGACGATACCTACTTGGGTTCCATCTTCGTCAATCAACCTAACTTCGCGATCGCGGATGCGCTCGTTGAGTAAGGGCAGGTCTCTCCTGGGTTCTGGGCGTCGTGAGTCGGTCAAGCGTACCTCGTAATTTCCTAACCAAAAGTCTGCCGAAGGTGGGACTTGAACCCACAAGAGCTATTCGCTCACTACGACCTGAACGTAGCGTGTTTGCCATTTCACCACTTCGGCGCGTGGATAGTGATCTTACACTAATCGGATTTATAGCGTCTAGATAAAGAGTGTCCTATGGGGCAGCGGCATTGGTTTTCAGGATTTACTGAGAAACAGACTTCTATATTGGCAATTGTCCGTGTTACCAGGTCCCACACATGCCAACACCAAACGACGCCCTGAGCGCTGCCGACGGCACTGCCGGGCTCGCGAAATCCACCGATAACTCATCGACAACTTTGTTTCAGTCATTATCGGCTGCAGATTGGGAGTCCTACTTGGCTATGAGAGTGCAGGCGGCCAATCCGTCAAAAGGACCAGAGCCGCAACAAAGCTACATCCGGATTGAAGAGCTGCCAGGACTAATTGATCGAGTCTTTGCAAGAGTAGATGCGGACAATGACAAGGTGTTGTCCACGCAAGAGTTGGCCGATGCTGTCGGTGATGCGAGCTTCACCGGTAAGGATGCGCAAGCGCTTGCCGGCTTATATAGGGCAAAGGTGAACCTTGCTAGGCTGTACAACGATGAGAGTGGCGACCCAAATTCCGTATCTGCAACAGATGTAGAGGTCTTGAAAGGAGTAATGACAAACGTCGACTCCGATGGCAGTACCGAGAGCAGTAGGCAGACCGCGATTGCGAATCTGGTCATAAGTGAAGCAAAAATGGCGATTGAACGAACCGCTGAGAGCCAGCAACCTGATATCTCACGTGATTTGTATGCAAACGCCGTTGATCCCTTGGAGTCGATTCGAGCAAATGCAATTGCGCAAGGCATAATCGGAAACTGCTACTTCGAAGCAACGTTGGCGGCTCTTGCGGACGTTGATCCCGCTTCGATTGCGCGCATGATAACCGATCATGGCAACGGTCTTTTTTCCGTGAAGTTTCCGGATTTCGACGTTCCTGTTTTTGTGATGGCACCAACTGAAACCGAGATGGGACTCTTTAACAAAGGAAGCAAGAATGGTATCTGGGCCTGTGTAATGGAGAAGGCTTTTGGTGAGTACAAGTACATGACGGGAGGTACCAGATCTGGTGCCATTGCCGAAAGCGCAGATGGCGGAGGCCAACCAAAAGACGTCTTTAGATTGATGACAGGAGCCGATGCCCGGGAAATCTACTCATCGGATGTGGAGTTTGTTCGGGAGCAACTCCTATTGGCTAAGCAAAACGGCAGAGCGGTTGTGGCAACCACTCCAAGAAATGGAGTGGAACGCACAATAGATGGTTTCGCCGCTCACCACGCCTACAGCATTCTCGATTTCGATCCTGACGGGCCGGACGGCGGGACGATAACAATCCGAAATCCATGGGCTGGATTGGAGGGCACTCCAGCAGGATTGACCCGCATTTCCGTGCAACAGTTCTCGTCCCAGTTTCAGAAACTGGTCGTGCAGAGCTAGCGTTGGCTTGTGTTTAGCCTAGGCCTTGAAGCTGATGTTTAGCCGTCAGCCATGTATGGCATCAAAGCGATGTCTCTTGCGCGCTTGATGGCGACGGTGAGACTTCTTTGATGGCAAGCGCAGTTGCCGCTAATTCTTCTAGGAAGAATTTTGCCGCGCTCGGTGACGAACTTCTTGAGTTTGTTTGGATCTTTGTAGTCGATGTAATCAACTTTGTCGGCGCAGAATCCGCATGTTTTGCGGCGTCTGGGTGGTGAGTCATGGGACATTCCACGAACCATAATCTTTTATCTCCTTGTCAAATTTAGAATGGCACTTCGTCGTCAGAAGCGAAGATTGCGTCGAAATCTTCCTTCTGTGGTGCGGGTTTTGATGTAGTTCTTGCAGCGCTGGTTGCAAACTTTTCTTCACCGGCGTCGCTAGAAGCGGAGGTTCCGCCTGCGAGTTTGGTGAGATTGTCGACTGCAATAGCGTCGATTTCGACTTCTCGGCGCTTTTGTCCTTCGTTAGTGCTGAAGTTGTTGATTTGCAGTCTTCCATCAACGGCAACCAAATCGCCTTTCTTGATGTCCGTAGCGACACGCTCGGCCAAATCACGCCAAGTGATGACCTTTACGTTACTGCTTTCGACGCTGCCGTCTTGACGCGGCGGCGATTCAACAGCGATTGTGAACTCCGAGACGGCCACGTTGTTGTTAGGCGTGAACCGCTTCTCAGGGGCTCTAATCACTCTTCCGGACACTACGATTTTGCTTAAACTCATTGCTGACCTACTTATTTGGCTTGTTATGCGCGCACTGTCTCTGTTTCATGAACAACGATAAGCGATCTGATGATGTCTTCCGACAGGGTCATCATACGCTTCAATTGAGCAACGGCCTCGGTTTTGGCCTTAAAAACTGTGAGCACATAATAGCCGTCGCGCATTTTGTCGACTTCGTATGCCAGACGGCGGCGACCTTTTTTCTCGGTCGATTCGATTGTTCCTTCCAACCCCTTGATGTAGTCTTCGACTGCTGCAACCGTCTTGTCTACGGCATCTTCGTCGAAGTTGGGGCGGACGATGTAGAGCACTTCGTACTCTTTGAGTTGTTTTTCTTTAGGCACTGGTTCTCCCCTCTGGTCCTAATGCGTCCTGCTTTCACAGGCAAGGGACTACTACTCTTGAGCTCGCAGCGGCGCAACGCGTTGTGCGAGCCCGTCCTTTCTCGGATTCAGATACCGAGTATCTTTGCCGAGTGCATCCTCTTGTGATGTGAGGATGCTGGGACGAAACGCTGATTCTAACATGTTCTCAGCCCTCCGCGTGCGTAGTCTCCACATGGACTGGCGCCATAACGTGACATAAAATGAATTTTCACTAGAGGATATATACACGCTATGCGCAACTCGAAATGGCTTCTAACTCTCATCCTGACCGCATTTGCCGGTTTGGGACCTGCGGAAGCCCGAAAGGTGTACATGCCGGGGCAGGACCCGCCAGGACCGCCGCCAGGATCGGTGCAGCCTTCCATGACGAAGGACCACGCCATGGAACTGGTCAAGCAAATTACCGGCAGCCGAATACAAGCGGGTACAGTCCTAAACGGCGTTCTCGATGACGATGTTTCCTCGAAAAAATCTAAAGTCGGCGATGTCTTTTCAATCTCTCTGCCTGAGGGGTTGCAGCGCGAAGGACAAGAACTGCTGCCCAAAATGACAAAAATTGTAGGAACGGTCACTTCAGTCCTCTCAGCAAAAATTCAGCGCCCAGGCATGCCAGGAAACATAGGTATAAGCCTTCAAACACTCGTTTTGCCTGACGGGCGGCATATGCAGTTTCATGGGTTTATGGAACACAATCCGCTTTTGAATTCGAAACGTTCTGCCTTCTACAATCCGGCCACGACTGTCGCTAAGTACGGGCGGTCAGTCACTCATGGACTTACGTCTTCAATCCTCGGCGGCACAGGAATTCGTTATGCAAAACGCCAGATCGGTCCCGAACTCCTATTGGAGAAGGGTGAACCGATTGTTTTAAAAGTCAATAGGACGTTGGATCTCAACACATTGCAAGCACCTGCGGCGCAGGGATTTGTACCTGGAATAGCCGGCAATACCCCATATAGTCCACAAGGAACTGCACCCGGTCTTGTCGGACCAAATGCGATGATGGTGCCTGGAGGCGCGGTGCCCGGTATGGTGCCGCCCGGTATGGTCGCACCGGGAATGGTGCCAGGTATGGCTGCACCGGGAATGGTGCCAGGTATGGCTGCACCGGGAATGGTGCCTGGCATGGCTCAAGGCTCTGTACCCGGGCTAGTGCCCGGTGCCATGCGAGGAGGTGCTGTGCCTGGACAAGCCAGCGTCCCCGGAATGGTTAACGATCCAGTCTTCAATCAACCGATTGGAGCGCAGGGCAAGATAGACTTGCCTGACCCGTTCTAGTCGTCGCTGGATTTACCGCCGCCCTGGGCTTGAGTGGTTGCTTTGTACTCAGCGAGGTGCCTCCACCCTTGGTGCAGGATCAACTGATAAGCATAGATCTGCTCTAGCCATCTGCGTTCGCCTTCCGGCAAATCTGGGCGTTCAAGGCGTCTCTTGAGAGAACCAGTGATCACGCGTGTTTCTTCAATTGCTTTTCTGTAGCTTCTTACCGGTCGTTGAACCGATGCCGGCGGAACCATCGCAACTGCTACAGCCGGAGCTGATTCGCGTGCTGCAACTTCTCTTTGTCCGCCGTCACGATCACGATCTCGATCTCGGTCTCGGTCTCTGTCTCTGCCGCCACGATCTCTGTCTTGGCGATCTCGACCCTCCCGAACTTCTCTGCCCTCTCTGCCCTCTCTGCCTTCACGTGCAATCGGCAGCGGTTCCGCATCTCTTGCAGCTTGGGCTTGGCTGGCTTGAGCTTTGCTTGCAACTTGCTGAGCAAGCGGATGCTGAATTACATTCTTATGGCGATCGGATCCACCACGTCTGCGTTCTTTTCTCTTCGCTCTGTAGCAGTCGAGACAGTCTCTCAGTCTGGGATTTAAGTGTTCAAACGTTTTGCCGCAGGTTTGGCAAGTGAGTGAATGCTTGAGTTTTGTGTCACCGCCTGCGAGTTCAACATCGCCTTCCGCTCCTTCAGATTCACTGGAAGCTGGCTCTGCATCGCTATCGGCTTCTTCTTCTTGAACAGCAGGCTTGTGAGGCTTGCCGCCACGTCTTTTCTCTTTCTCTGGCGCAGCTGGTGCTTCTTCCTCTTCGTCATCTTCGGGCTCGACTTCGACGACCTTTCTGGCGGCTGCGCGAGAAGTGGTTTTCGGTTTTTCCTTTTCCTTATCCTTATCCTTTTCTTTGGACTTGGATGGCTTGTCTTTAGCGTCGGACTTTCTCGACTTGCGATGCTCTTCCAGATGTTCCAACACCTTTGGATTCGTCATTCCATCCTCTTTCAGGCGTCGAACTTCTTGCAGTTCATCCATCGCATGTTTCGGAAGGACTTTGATGCCGTTTTCGTCGGTGGCTGTTTCAATGTTGAACTCAGACAAATACCGGCGAATGGTGACACTCGTGACGTTCAGGTCCTTGGCGGCCTGGGCTATCTTGGTGCCTTCGACCTTTGATTTGCTCATATTTTGAATCTTTGCCTATTTGTTGTGTGTGATGTCGACGCTTCGCTCGGTAGACGCTGCAACTGAATTGATGCTCAGCGACTTTTGAGTTGCACTACAGCCGTGGGTTGTTTGGAGTGAACTAATTGATGGACGTGTCCCGCCGTTTCAACAACCTGGCTGGCCCGCAGTAACTGATGAACCTGCGAATGCGTTGGTCTCTGATGCCTTGGCGATCAGAACCTCCATAAAATTAGCGCATGTATGGTGGTTGTCACCCAATAGACGGGTTAAATCTTGATTATATGAAACATATAGCTCTATTTGTAGGCGCTAGCCTGCGGCGTATTTCTTTGAGGCTTCTTCATATGCTCGGGCTTCTTCCGGTTTTCCGAGTTTGACGCAGGCTCTGCGCAGGCGCTCATATGTGTAGCTCCAAGCCAGCTTATCCGTGCTCTTCGTCTTTTCAAGCGTGCTGAGAATCTGTTGATAGACCTTTAGCGCTTCTTCGCAGCGCTGATTGGCCAGCAAAAGATCTCCATGATCGCTTAACACAGCCACGTAGTCAATGTTGCTCTGGGCGTTTAGCTTTTCAAACAGACTTTCAGACTCCTGGAAGTTCTTGAGCGCTTCGTCCGTCTTTCCCAGTTCTACGCGGCATCTTCCAAGGTTGCGAATATCGTTGGCAACAGTCGCATCGAAGTCACTGTTCTGTTTTTTGCGCGCCTCAAGCGCAAATTGCATCGTGTTTTCGGCTTCTTGGAACAATTTGTTGGCTTCTTCGGATTTACCTTGGCGCTTCAGCTCAAGACCTTGGAAGTAGCTTTTGCATGCGTGGGCGTCCTGGAAAGTGGCCAGAATCCCCCAAATGCAGGCACCAACACAGCAGACGGCGATAAGTAACCCGATAAAGCGAATGCCCGGCTGGGCGGACGGCTTCTGCGCTTGGGGTTGATCGCCTCTTGTGCGAATTGCCATAGTTGAACCTCGAAATAGACTGCGTGGGCCACCTTTAACCGTTATACCGCAGCAAAGTGTCTAGGCCCATGTCCTTTACCCGGGAGTGTTGGGGTGGCCAATCTGGAGGTTGGGAGGAACGATTGGAGAATTCGCCGGAGCCATGGAGGAGTTTTCGGCAGCCATGGATTTTGTGGAACATATTTGTGCGTTCATATACGCCGCTTTTAAGTGCGCTTTGCTTACATGAGTGTAAAGCTGCGTTGTGACAACGTTTGCGTGCCCTAGTAATTCTTGCACCGCGCGCAAGTCTGCACCATTTTCGAGAAGATGTGTTGCGAAACTATGGCGGAGGGTGTGCGGCGAGAGTTGTTTTCTTATTCCTGCTTTGGTGGCCAAACGTTTGATGATCTGCCATACAACCAGCCGACTGAGCCTGTCTCCGTCACTGTCTACAAAGAGTGGTTTGGTCTTTCTGTTGCCGATGGACGTTGAATCGCTTCTCTTCTTTGCTTTCGATCTAGGTCGTCCGCGCTTTTTGACTACCTCCACCGGTGGTGCATTCTGCGCCTCTTCAACATCTTGAAGATGGAGCTTCAGCGCTTCTAATCCCTGAGTCCCAATTGGCACGATTCTTTCTTTCGAACCTTTGCCCAGGCAACGTACGTAACCCTGTGACTGATTCACATCCTTGTGATCGAGCCCGACGAGCTCGGACACTCTGAGTCCGGCACCGTACAGTAGTTCGACGATTGCCTTGTCTCGTGGCTTTTCTGCTGCGCCAATTAACGCATTTATTTCACTTTGGGTAAGAACTTGTGGAAGCTTTTGGGCCTTCAATGGGTTTTGAAAATTATCAGAGGGAACTTGCTCGATTTTTCCAACCAGCTTCATCCAGTTGAACCACCCGCGAATGCTTGCCAGCGTGCGGGCTATAGACGAAGGCTTGTGACCTTCGCTTCGTAGCTGCGAAAGAAACCTTGCGATCTGTTGCCGTGTGGGCGTCACCGTATCTGGCGTCAGTGTCGCGATAAAACTGTCTAGATCTCGGCGGTAAGCCTGAACCGTGTTGTCTGAGAGACCGCGCTCCAGCCTGACATAGTCGAGGTACGTGCGCTTTAGCTTCTGCAGCAGTGCTGCGGGTGACCCCGCCTGCGGTGCCTTAGTGCTCTTGCCTCGGCGCATCGTCGGAAGTGTCTGATTAATTTTGGAATTTTGCGAGCCGGCAATCGCCGGTGGTGGCGTCGTCCCCTTGCCGTCTGATGCCCGAAAGGCGGAGTCGGCGGGAGCCGGGAGCTTTCGCCCCGGCGAATAGTTTCGACTTTTTTCCATGAGACATATGATACATGTCTTCAGGGGTAAGTCTAGATCTATTTAAGGCGCGTTTTGTATGTCGCACGGCTGTGCGGACAATCCTTGGTTTTAACGGATTGAAAGCTGCGACTACATACCAGGAATCGGGTGGGCACTCGCGTTTGGTTTTGGTGGCAGCCACTTGAACGATTTTTCGATCGATTGCTGAAGCATTTTGGCATCATCGACTTTCGAAATAACTTTGAACGAGAAGGTGCGTGGACGATCGGTTGCGATTTCACCAAGTATCGGCAAACCGGGCAGTGTGTCCAGCTTTTTGAAGGTTACGAGACTTAGAAGTTTTTGGAAAGTAAATGCTCTCGATACCTCACCAAAACTTCCCGAAAGGAAACTAGACGATACGCGAGGAATGCTGCCGGCAATTTCCATGTCGACTGTCTTCAGTGGAACATTGATGTTTCCTGCACCCCAAAGCCGCATATCGTCCCCGCTGTAGCGAAGTTCTTTGAACCCGATAACGCCTTCGGCGATTTGCAGCTTCACCGTGGTCTGTTTGAACTCGCCGGTTCTCACCGGCACCATGCTTTGAAGCAGGTTGTTCAAATTGAATCCGAGAATACCTTGGGTCAGGAAATTGAACTGCGTTAGCTTCGTTTGAAGCTGACCAAATCTAGATACTCGGCCGTTTGCAATTACGATGTTGCCTGTTCCATTCAAATTGGAAACTAAATCTTGATAGTCCGCGCCGCTTGTCTGCAACGACACTTCACCACTGAGAGTGCCAGTAATCTCACCGGGTTGACTGAGCAACTTGGTTGCCACTGTATCTGCCTTCAGTCCATCGAGTGCAGCCTTCACGTACGTCTTGCGATTTGCGGAGTCGTACCAGCCGTCCAAAGAAATCTTGCCATCGGCGACCTTTGCAGTGGCTTGATTCAATTTGACCAACGGGTATTTCTGAGTCGAAGAGATTGGCTCAAAGCTAATGTTGGCCTGGGCATCGGTCACGTCGAGCGCCATAATAGTGAACTTGTCGACCGTGAGTGCTATCTGTTGAGGTAGTCCCTCTGGTGTTGCTACTTTTCCTTCGGCGGCGACGATTTTTCCTGTCAAATCTTTCAGATTCATCGAAGGGCTGGTCAAGTGCTCGAATCGCGCTTCTCCAGTTATGACGGGTCTTTCCGGATTACCTTTGATCGAGAGATCGGCAAAGACTGTTCCTGCCGTGAGTCCTTTTGCTGTTTCAGGATCAAGCACTGCAACAACTGATTTAGCTGATACTGGATTTGGTGTGCGAATTTTGAAGTCAATGTGCTGAGGCTTCTGCACCTCGACTGCAACCTTCCCTGTCTCACTTCCTTTGCTTGCTGCAGCGGTCGCTTTGATGGTTTCAACCATTACTTTGCCGGCATCAACATTGGAATCATTCTGACCGATAGTGATCTTCGCACCGTGGGTTTTGTGGGTGTCTGCATTGCTGCTTTCTAACGGTTGCGACTGGTCCCAAACCCAGCTTCCTTGCGCTTGTATGACCGATGAGCCGAGAAGCACGTGAGAGTCTTTCACGTTCATTCCGTACTTGTCTACTATGACGGAACCATCCACCGTGAGTGGTTCGTTGAGTGGTTGATGCAATTGTCCGAATGGCCCGGAGATGCGCAGTGCATCAGCTTTTGCAGCTACCGCAGAAAATGTAATTGCGTTGCGATCTGCGTTGCCTTCGATCTTCGCCTTGATCGAGAGTGGTCCCGATGAATGCACTTCGATTTTGTCTTTGTCGAGAAGCTCTGTGAGTTTGGGTGACAGCTCGACCAATTCTTGAGGTCCTATGCGCGTTCTCAAATCCACTTTCCAGCTCGGTTTGTCTGATTTGTAGTTGCTTACGTGGCCGTCGAGAACAAAGTTCGTCTGCTTTCTCAAGCTGCCCGAAAGGTCTTGAATAAGCAATTCGTCGCCGGAGGCCGCGAAGATGCCAGCCACCTTATCTACCGGGTAGCCGGCAACCTTTGCGCCTGCATTGAAGCAGCCGATGACGCCGTCCAGTTCTACTTTTGGACCGGTCAATTGGCACAAAATATCGCCGTATAGCCGACCGTAAAGGTCTTTGAGTTGGTAGGTGGCGAGGAACCTTTTATATGCTTTTCGCAAAGGCGGAGGAAGAACAGGCGATTCGAGATAGTAGTTAACCTCGGTGATGTCGACACCGACTGTTTTGATCTTGACTCGTCGCAAATCGGCTGTCTTTGAGAGATTGTCGATTGCCAAGCTCGTGACGAGTTGATTGTTTTTTGAAACGAGAGTGACTTCTTTCAATTCGAGTTGATCGTGCTCGTAAATGATCGAACCAGAAATACCTTTAAGAGCTCTGGATGTGCCTGGTGGTTGATAATAGAGATTGTCGGGATAGGTCGTCATGGCAATAACAGGGGCTGATGCTCGTCCTGTTACGGTAAGGGAGAAATCCTTCACTCTTCCGTAAAGGTGTTTCTCTTTGAAGATGGGAATCTGAATCTTGAACATGTACATCAAGTCGCTCAAATGCGCCAGGTCAAGCTTTGTCGCATGCATCTTGATGTCGAGTTCTGGGTCGCCCTTCAAAAATATTCTTCCGTTGAGTTGGAAGGTGCCATCACCCATGGTGCCGGTCAAGTTGTTGAACTGCATGAATCGTTCGGAAAATTCCACGCGTCCATTGATCTTGTTGGCTGACAAAGTGCGGTCATTGAGGTGAATACCGGCGTCGCGCATGTCAGCTGTTCCAATCACAGCATTTGATGCGCCCTTGCTTGTAATAGTTGCGTTGAGATTTACCTTGCCGCTCATCGACAAACTATTTTTTGAAGGCAAGGTGACATACTTCGTCAATTGCTGAAATGATTTCGCTTCTTGTGTAAGGCTGTCGCATGCCGCTTTCAAAGACAAATCATTGGCGATTAGCTTGAACATCGAGACGTTGTTCTTCAGGTCGGCATAGCCGTCTACATTTAGAACTGTTCCCGTCGCTTGAACCTTCGCATTCTTTATATCGATTCGTTCGTTGGGGCTCAACTTGATGTCGGCGTTCATCTTCGATGTCGACGACAGCCCCAGCAATGCCAAAAGGGGTGCCGAATCCGGCGCCAGCTCGCTGATGACGTCTTTAAGCGAGACATCTTCAGCCTTCATGATTGCAGAAATTTTGTTTTGATTTGACGAGCCGTTGATCTGAACTTGAATCGATGCGCGCCCGTTCAACTGTTCGGGACTAAGCGAGAGACCGCTCTTGTTGCGGACTTCCGGCGACAACGGTTCTAATAGCTTCCCGAGAGTTCCAAGATCTTTGAACTCAGCATCCAAGTTTACGATGTATTGGCGTTTGGTCTCACCCCAGCCCAACACTTTTCCCTCGGATTTCAACTCGATATCGCCGATGCGAAGATCCAATTCCTTCCAATTCACATCCTTCTCACTAACGACGAACTTACCTGATGTAACCGCCTCTGTTGCATCAATTTCGCGGAAGAATGGAGCTTTTACCTTCGGGTTTGCAATCGTCGAATTAAGAGAGCCTTCGATTCCTTTTGCAAGTGTGCCCGCACCCTTGACTTTCATGTCGACCAAACCATTCACGGTCGGCAGTTGGCTTTGGGGCGGCAGTATATCGCGCGGAACATCAAAAACATGCACCAACCAATCAAGATCTGAAGGATCGAACCTTTTGACGGTGACATCGAATTGGTAGTCGTTGTGCTTCCAATCTTCACTCAACTCGCCCACGCCGATTCCGAGAAGTTCGAAAGTGGCCGTGGGTTTCTTCGACTCTTTAGCCTTGGGCAACTCGAACGACAAATAGAAGGGACGTTTCTTCTTCTTCGACGGCCACACCAGTTTCATGTCCAGGTCATTTACATCAAACGGCTCGAACGCCGGCTTTGCCCCTTGCCCATCTCTGACATGCACCAGACCCTCTTTGGTCTCAACATATTCGATAATCAGACCTGGCGTCAGAAGATCGTCGAAGTTCCACTTGTTCTTGCCTTCCTTCACCGCCCACAACTCGGGCTTGTCCAATGCGATGTGCTTGATGATGAGCTTGCCTTGTACCAATGCCCGAAATGCGATGCCTACCTCAGCTTTGTCTGATATGAGGAACGGTTTGCCATCTGCCCCATAGACCTTGAGTTTGTTCGACCCAACCGATAATCCGTTTAATCCTAGGTGCCACCAGATGTGACCGACGCGCACATTGCGATGGAATATCTCGGTTAACTTTTCCTGAACCTGTCTGCGCGCCCAGTCCACATTGGTGATAAGTGCCACACCAATCAAAATGAGCACAAATGAAAACCACATGAGAAGAAACTTCGCGATAATCCGACGCAAGCTCGGTGAGCTTTGTGGAGTTGTGGTCTCACGTTCTTGGGTTTGTGCGGTCAAGGCGTCTCCGGGCTGCTCGCCTACGACGATTTACTAGAATTCTGCTTTTCTGGTTCTGCCCCCAGCCTCATGATAAGCTAGGTACACCCTGAAAAGAATATTTTCTTCCTCTCACAAGTGGAGTTTGCCACGAACGCCAAGTCAAAAGCATTATGTGTGCTGACCATATGTCTGGTCGCTCCATTTACCAGTGGACCACTGTTTTGGCTGCAATGTTCCCTCAATTCTGCGTCCAATTCGGGGTGCGTCGGCACAGATGCTTGCTTTGCAAAAACTGTCCGTCACGAAACTCAATCGTTGAAAGCGCCCGAGGGGCTCCAGGCTGAAACGCCACATGTCGCTGTGCCGACTCAAAGTGTTGAAGAACCGACTCAAAAGGGCAAGCAGAACGATGAGTTTGAGAAGCATGCAAGAAAGGTAGCTGACGAAAGCTCGAAAAGCGCAGATGATGACGACAGTTACAAGCGCGGCCATGAGTATCGAATGTTGACTGAAATTGTGACTCACCTTAAATCAGGGTCATTAGTAAAGGGAACCCAGTGTTTGCGGCAGCTTACGCAAAAGTATCCGGACAATGACGATTATCAACGTCTTCTGGACCTAGCTGAAGGACGATTGAAAACGGAGATGTGGTATCGCTTTCAGCGCCGCGACTTGAGCTCTCGCAAGAAAGAGTCGATGTGGATTGAAAACGATGATGCGCAACTGACACGGCTCAAGCACTCAACTTGGCTGCTTCTTTCGAAAAACTCGAAAAGAGTAAATCCGCAAACTAATCAAGAAAGATGATTTTCGTAGGCGTAGCGCACTAATGCAGCACGACTGCCTAGTGTGAGTTTCTTTCTCAGGCGTGACACATGCACTTCGGTTGTTCCTTCAGTGATGTGCAATGCTTCTGCAATCTCTTTGTTTGACAGACCCTGTGCCACCTTTCGCAGCACTTCGATTTCTCGACTGCTCAATTTTACTCTGACTTTCTCTCTGCTTTCTGTGCGTTCCGTCAACTCACGCGTTGAGTTAACAACCTCGTTTAGCTGCGAACAGAGGTCAGTCAATTTGCTGATGCTGTTGCTTTGTGTTTCCACAATTTGATAGAGCTTCGCCTGACTGAGTGCAATCGACAGTTGGTTCGCAATACGCGTCATAAGGTTGATTTCACCGAGAGTCCACAGGCGTGAGTCGTTGCATTGATCCATATGCAAAAGACCCATCAGTCTGCCGCGATAGACTAGCGGCACCATGATCATCGACTGAATTCCGTAGCCCACCATCTCGCTTCTAACGTCTTTTGCAAATGCAAATGTATCGTCTTGCATCACCACGAGTGGTCTGCGTTCTCCAACGTCGAGCAGCAGATCATGATATCTCGCAAACAACGCACTCTTTTCGGAAACCGCATTGTACTGAGGTTTCGTGATCTGCCGAGCAATGCGCATCGTGTTATCGGGATCAGAAGTGAGACAAATGATCGCGCGCGAACTGTTGAATTCGTCCAACAAACTTTGCACCGCTTTTTCGACGATTTGATCCAACTCCAGAGAACCGTGAATGCTGACAATGAGCCGGTTTAACAGCGCTTCGTCACGAGATGCTTGCTCTACTCTTTTATACATGTCGCGCAAATTCTCCAGAAGCATGGCTCTCTGAAGATTCGTCGTAATTGTTCTTGGGAGGAACTTTTGATACTCTCCAATTTTTGGAAGATAATCGCTTGCTCCAGCGAGCAAGACCTTAAGAGCAAGATCAGGACTGTCTTTTCCTGTAATAACAATGATTGGACAGTTTGGATTGGCTTCATGCAGCTTTTGAACGATTTCCACTCCGTCAACATCAGGCAGGTCGTAATCGGTTACGGCGACATCATATGCGTTGACTTTGATTTTCTCGAGCGCTTCCTGACCACTGCTTGCGACATCGACACCGTAAAGCGGCGACTGCGAAAGAATCGCCTTCTTGCAAATGTCCAGATCGGGCTGAGCGTGCTCAACCAGAAGCACTAGGCGCTCCCTGTTTTCCATGGTTTCAGTTCTATCTGTATCGTCGGAGCTTGTCTCGGTCATAGCCGCTCTACTACTGGTTCTAATCTATTTTTTCTGTCCGAAATGGGTTGTCATAACATAGGCAACCCGATAAAGATTTATCGTCCAGCCTATAGTCTTAGCGTTGATCGGAACTGCTATAAAAGCAATAGTGCTGGTTCGAAGATTATCGGCCTATTTCCCTCGTGGGGCTTTCCAACAGTTAACTCTAACCCTCACCAAGCCCCCCAACCTCATGTGAGGTTCTCTGCCACGGTCCTGCGAGGTTTTATTTAAAGAGAGCAGCCAACCCTCCTGGCTGCTCTTTTTTTTGCAATTGCAACCAACCATCGAACTTAACTTAATCGTGGTTTTTTTTGAATTGCACTACATGCGAATCAATCGCAGTTAGCTGTGTAAAAACTTTTGGGAAACCAACAATTTAGGGATTTGCGTTGCAGCTCACTTTGAATGGTGCACGTCCTTTTTGCACGTACACGCGTGAAAGTTTTTCATGTGCAGCGCCGGGGACTTCTGACAAATCGGCAGTGTACGGGAGTGCCTGCGGGTTGTATTCCAGCTTGGTAACCGCGACTCCTTTTTCATCGTAAAAAGCGCCGGAGATTTCATAGTCACCTTCCGGAAATGCGTCAATGGTTGGGTTGAGGAAATATCCAACACGCTTGCCTGCGGGTGAGTAGATATTGACTTTAATGTCCGCCATTTTCAGCTCCTGGTGCTTGATTAGTTACTTGTCGACAAGGGTAATAATTACGTATTTAGTTGTCGCACGAAATGTGTTAATAAATGGAAGGATCGTCTTGATCACAACTTACAACGATACGATCGAACCGATGTAATTTGAGTCAGGATTTTACTAGAGATCTGAAAAGGAGTTTGCCAAATGTCGTACACAATTGTCGCTGACCTATGCGAAGGGATTGCAGACTGCATTCCAGTTTGCCCAGTCGAATGTATCCATTGGGCCGATGGTAAGACCAACACCAAAGGCACAAAATATACATATATCGATGATGCAACCTGCATTGACTGTGGTGCATGTCTATCGGTGTGCCCAATTGAGGGTGCAATTTTGGACGAGTGGAAGCCTGAGCTGCAAAAGCCATAGGAACGTCAACTCGGACGTGAATTCATAATGGAGTCATGCAGTTGCATTGCATGGCTCCAATTGCTTTTTAGATGTTACAAACTCAGCCCTGTTTAAAAAATTCTGCTGCTTTGATTCGAAGTGCGGTCATCTGAGAATCGAGTCTGGTTTTCAACTGTTTGAAAACCTCGTCATCACAATTTTGCGGAACATAAATGGGATCGCCGAAAAGACAAACGACTGGTGTGTGCCACCATGGCCCCATATAGCAATCCCAAGTATTGAAGTACCAGAGAACGCGCCCGTGACAAACGGAAGGAACAATAGGTAAGCCTGTCATCTCTGCAAGGCGCATGATGCTGTCGTTTACTGAGTAAATAGGACCTCTTGGACCGTCGACCGTAAACAAAAGGCTCTTGCCTTCTTTGCTTGCCGAAACCAACTCGAGTGCGCCGCGCGTACCACCATGTGCGGGCGATCCCCTGACAATGGAAAAGCCGAGATCGCGGGCGGCTCTTGCGATCATTTCTCCGTCGCGACTGTTACTGACAAGTATCGTCATCTTGCTTCTTGGCCTGAGCGCAAGCAGCTGAACCATGTGCCCGTGATAAAACGGATAGATGGCAGGAGGCACAGATTCGAGATCTGGGCATTCTTTCGCCCCAACTGCGACGGCAAATGGTAGGGCGGCGTCGGTCGCTACGACGATCCATTCGTAGGCACGGTCGAAGATTCCAATACCATGGCGAAAGAACGCAGCCAGTGAAAGCACGCGTGCGCGGTCGAGTGCAGGGAAGCGTAAAAAGACGTCTCTCAGTCTCAGTCGTTTCATTTCTTCATACTGACGGCGGGCGACCGGCGCTGAAAGTAACAAGGAGCTAGGTTTTGGCAAACGCCGCCTGGCCTGGCTTGGCTTAATATTAGCGCACTCGACAGCCACCCGGTCATTGTCATGGGGGCGCTCAAATTAGTATCAAATAAAGAGCATATCAAGTGCCTAAACCCCCGCGCAGCGCAAGCTTAGGGGTGCTTTTATGCTATTATTCTATGATGCCAAAAAGTATAGGACGTATAGAAAACAGGAAACGGAAAGAATAAATGGCACTTGCACAAGAACAGAAGAAAGAAATCATCGATGCGCATCGTTCGCATGCGAAGGACACAGGTTCGCCTGAAGTCCAAGTCGCAATGTTGACTGAACGAATCAACCAACTCACCGAGCACTTGCGCAGTCACCCCAAAGATTTTCACAGCAGAAGAGGATTGCTGATGATGGTCGGCAAAAGACGCCGTCTTCTGCAATATGTCAATCGCGAAAACCTGGAGCGTTATCGCAACCTCATCGAAAAGCTCGGATTGCGGCGTTAATTTCAAAAGGCGGGCTCTTTAGCTCGCTTTTTTTTCGACCCTTTCTTGGCGTCTATGCTTCGAGGAATCCTCGAAGTTGTTTTTGGTCGGAAGTATTTGTAACTCGTATTGAAGAGCTGTTCTGTTGTTGCACGGATAGTTCGATTCGATTCAATTTTTTGATTTTGGAGAAGAGATGGACACAGTAGGTTTTGAGGACAGAAAAGTGGAAAGTGTTGCGACTCACGACATTAAGAGCATAAGTCTGAGCATTGACGGCAAAGAAATTGTGATCAAAACAGGCAGACTGGCGAAGCAAGCAAATGGTGCTTGCGAAGTCTACTGCGGCGACACAATGGTGTTGGTCACAGCGACTGAAAGTAAGAACCCCCGAGAAGGCATCGACTTTTTCCCGTTGCTCGTCGATTACGAAGAAAAGCTCTATGCAGTAGGACGTGTTCCTGGGAGTTTTGGACGTCGCGAAGGTAAGGCACCGGACAAAGCAATTTTGATCAGCCGCTTGATCGATAGACCGATTAGACCACTGTTTCAAGAAGGCTACAGAAAAGATGTACAGATTGTCGCGACTGCGATGAGCGCCGATCAAGAAAATCCGACAGACACACTGGCGATGCTCGGAGCATCTTTTGCAATCGGACTGGGCGGCTTGCCTTTCAACGGACCTATCGGCGCAGTGCGCGTCGGTCGCGTTGGTGGTAAATACATTGCCAACCCAACCTTCGCACAAATCGATGAGTCAGACATCGACATCGTAATTGCAGGAACAGAAAACTCGATCATGATGGTCGAAGCCGGTTGCAAGCTGGTGAACGAGCGCGATGTGCTGGGCGCAATCGATTACGGTCATCAACACATCAAAAAGCAAGTTGAAGCACAAAAGAATTTCTTTGAGTCGCTCGGTGTGATTCGCAAAGACTTCGAAGCTCCGCCGAAAAACCAAGAGCTGGCGGATTTGATCGAATCCGTATGTACAGAAAAATTGAAACAATCGATGGATCATGTCACATGCAAAACTGTGCGCAGCGGTTTCATCGATGCAGCAAAACTCGCTTTGACGGAAGCGATTGCAAACTTGCCCGAAGATCATCAACTCAGAACTGTTTCGTCTGGAATGATCGCAGAGTATCTGGAACTCCATGAAGCGAACCTGATGAGAGCTCAAGTGCTCGACACAGGTCTGAGAGCAGATGGCAGAAAGTGTCATGAGATTCGACCGATTACGATCGAGACATCTTTGTTGCCGCGCGCTCATGGCACCGGACTTTTCACTCGTGGAACAACGCAAGCTCTCTCCATTGCCACACTCGGCATCGGAAGCGATGCGCAGCGTTTGGATTCAATTGATCCACAGACCGAAAAACGATACATGCACCACTACAACTTCCCCGGTTTCTCCGTTGGCGAAGTAAAACCGATGCGTGGTCCGGGAAGGCGCGAAATCGGGCACGGTGCGCTGGCTGAGCGTGCGCTGATGCCTGTGTTGCCTCCACAAGAAGAATTTCCCTACACCATTCGTGTTGTGTCTGAAGTACTTGAATCGAATGGTTCGACAAGCATGGCTTCAACCTGCGGATCCAGCCTTTCTTTGATGGATGCAGGCGTTCCCTTAAAGTACACCGTTGGTGGCATCGCCATGGGCTTGATTCTGGAAGACGATCGCTTTGCGATTCTTTCGGATATTCAAGGACTGGAAGACTTCCTCGGCGACATGGATTTCAAAGTCGCCGGATCAAGAGAAGGCATTACAGCTCTTCAAATGGACATCAAAATCGAAGGCATCTCGCTTGAGATTATGCGCGTAGCATTGGAGCAAGCCAGACGAGGTCGCGTTCATATCATCGACAAGATGGAAGAAGCGCTGCCGGGTCCGCGAGCCGAGCTGTCCAAGTGGGCACCACGAATTATCACCATTCAAATCAATCCTGAAGATATCGGAACGGTCATCGGACCTGGTGGCAAGATGATTCGCAGAATCATTGAAGAAACGGGCGCCACTATTGATATTGAGGATGACGGAACGGTTCTTATCGGCAGCGTCGATCAGCAAGGTGGCGAAGCAGCCAAAGATTGGATCATCAAATTGGTAAAGCGCATCGAGATCGGTGGTGTGTATCACGGTCGCGTAACACGAATCATTCCAGCCGGATGTTTCGTTGAAGTGCTTCCTGGAAAAGAAGGTATGGTGCACATCTCCCAACTCGAAAACAGACGTGTCGAGAAAGTCGAAGACGTTGTGTCGGTCGGGCAGAAAGTGGTCGTCAAAGTTCGCGAAATCGACGATCGCAATCGTGTCAACCTTACAATGAAAGGCGTCTCTGCTGAAGAACGCGCCGAATTCGAAGGAGAAGGCTCCTAGTGCGTATTGCTCAGGCACTTGGCATATCAGCAATCTTGCTCATGTGCGGAGTTACTGAGCCGGCAATCGCAAAGCGCTCAAGTAAGTCGGCGAAGACGACAAATCACTCCACATCCGTCAGACGTGGCAAGAAACGTTCGCGCGCAGTCGCTCCCGCGAGATCGAGCAGGTCGCGGCGGACGACTGCTTCGCGCGCTACTTCTGCCAGAGGTAGAAAGCGCGGAGCGGTGGCTCAAAAAAAGAGCCCGACGTCAGCCAAGGCACAAAGCAACAAAACACAGGTGATCGAACCACCGGTTGCTGTCGGTAAGGACAGAGTCGAAGCCGATAATGTCAGGGGTGTTTTAAGCAGAGCCTACAGACTTTACGATCAAGGATTAAACGGACGGCTTAATGGTTCCAGCGCGTCTGCAGTCAAACAACTTGATGAGTCTAGGCGTTTGTACGAGGATGCAAGGCGCTATCAATCTCGTGGAGTTCCTTCGACTTCAGAGTATCTGGTGCATTTTGAAATGGGCCGTGCTGCAGAGTCCGCAGGTGATGTTTCGACAGCACGCGATTCTTACGCGCGTTGTTTAAAGGTCAAACCTGATTTCATAAATGCTTCGGTTCGAATTGTCACTTTGCTTGCTCGTAACAAGCAGCTTCCGCTCGCGCTTGTATGGGCCAAACAAGCTGCAGACCGAGATTCGACCGAGCCGCGGGCGCACATGCTGCTTGCTTTGGTGCTCAGAAAATTGGGAGAATCACAAAAAGCTGATTCAGAGATTCAGAAAGCAGAAAGTTTGTTGGCGGGCAGATCGGTTGGTGACTCACGCCCAGTAGATGTCGCCGTGCATCACTTGGTGCCGCCGACGCAGTCTGAGGAAGAACCGCGAGTTAATCCTTTCGTGAGCACCAGATCGCAAGAGGGTGATCGAAGCGACAAAATCAAACAACTTGTATCTGCGCGTGACAAGCTGATGAGTTCGATTGCTCAAGATGGGCTCGTCATAAAGGGAATTGCAATCGGACCCGGCACCTTGCGCGTGTTTGTTGACAAACTTGAAGATTCTGAAAAGCTCCCGGACGCGGTCGAGGGAGTGCGTGTCGAGTGCGTCTTTGTCGGTGAGAAGTAAGATTGGACTTTGGCGACTATCGGGCGCCGTTCCGCTCTTGTGATGCAGCGGCAACTTTGACAATGCTCCGCCCATTATTCAAGAATCGAATATGCCTGTGTGGACTCGGTATGCGCAAAAATGCGAGTCTCAAAAGACTTGCTGCAACTGCGTCTGCAGCCATGGACTGCTGCACATACCGAACCTCTACAGGTAAAGACAAGAGAAAAGAAAACACCCAATACTGGTTGTTTCATCTCTAAACTTTGTCCGCGCAAACTGCGTGTGGGTGCAAGGTTTGGAGTTTTTACAAGCAACAAAAAAGGAGGGTTTCCCCTCCCCTTTTAACAGTCGAAGTGCTGTTGCACCACTATTTGGCAGCGTCAACTCTTTCCTTGAACTCTTTACCAGGCGAGAATGCCGGTACTTTCTTCGCTGGAACTTTGATCTTTTCGCCAGGCTTTTGGGGGTTGTTTGTTTCGCGCGCGTTGCGTTGACGACGCTCGAAGGTGCCGAATCCAACGAGGGTTACGCGATCGTTCTTGGCAACGACTTCAGTAACTACATCGGTAAATGCAGCCAACATTTCTTCTACTGCTTTTTTCGTATTGTTGGTGCGCGCAGCTATTTCAGCAGCCAGTTCTGCTTTATTCACTGAGATTCCTCCTGTCCCGCTTGGGGTCTGTAAAACCACGTAACCGGGAAGAATACAGCACCGCGGGACTTTCAACAAGGGAGTTAAGCATAAAATGTGGCTCTTGATAAAAGAACGTGACGTAACTAGATCAATCTCGGATCTTTTCCATAAGATTGAGACGAAATCTTGATTTTATAGTGTGAAATCAAGGACAAAAAGGGAACAACTACAATACTAATTATGTAGGAGCGGCAAAGGCGAAAGCGAGAGAAGAGAAGCACTTGGCGCGTACAAAACCAGCGACCCAATCCGCCGAATTGAAAGAAGCTGCATTTGCGGCTGCAAATGCTGCTGAAGACAAGAAGGCAAAAGGAACGACAGTCTTGGACGTAGGACAAGTCACTCACTTGGCTGATTACTTTGTCATTACCGGGGGGGACTCAACAGCGCAAGTCAAGGCGATTGTCGAAGCCGTAGAAGAAGCGCTAACCAAACGAGGTCTTCGTGCTCGAATAGAAGGCAAGCGAGAGGGCCGATGGGTACTTCTGGACTATGGAGATATCATCGTCCATGTTCTTCACGAGAAGGAGCGTAACTTTTACAAAATGGAGCAATTCTGGAATCATGCCCTGATTGTTGATCGAGCAGATTGGGTAAGAGAATAAAATGAGGGATATAGTCCAGAGCGGTTAAGCGACCGGGATTCAAGGCGATGGGGGTTTAGGTTTTAGTATGAGTTTCAGGACCAGATTACAAGGGTTTGTTGAAAGTCGTCAGAAAATTCAGATCTGGTACGGAATGGGCTGCCATAACACAGTCACCGGCCGCGTACTGACAGTTGATCATGATCACATCGACGTCGAATCGTACTCTCACGAGAGCGATGGTCAAATTCATATCCGCCGAATTTTGATACCGCTGCATCTCATATTGCACATTGACATTACCTCGGCGGAAATCGAGGAAGATGATGAAGCCGCTCAAGCTCCGGAGCAAAAAGAAAGTAAAGCGGGCGCTCCGCCGCAAGCTCTTTCTGTAATCGACCTGCCGGATGCACCTCGCGGATACGGCGTCAAAGTTCTTTCGCAACTGAATGCATCATATTCCAATCGTTTCTCCCGCATGACCGCAGGCCCTGGCGGAATTTACTTCTCGTGCGACGGAAGCGTATGGTTTATCGACAACAATGCTCAACTGAGTGAGTACGCGCGTATTCGAGGCAACAGCACCATCTCCGGTCTGCGCTTCGATCGCAAAGGCGTACTCTATGTCGCGACGATCCAAGGGACGGTCTACCGCATAGACCCCAATAAGAGCGGCAGAATTCTCGCTCAACTCGATGGTACTCTGACTGGTGGCGGTACCTTCCTCTCCGATTTGGCAATCGGAACCCGTGAAGAAATCTACGTCTCCAACTTCCCGTCTAACACCGGCGGCATCTTCAAAATCGACAGAACCGGCGAGTATGAAGTGTTGCTCGGTGGTCCCGGACACGGAACCCAAGGCTTGCTGCTCGATCCCGATGGTTTCTTGTGGTGCTTGGAACATGCAACCGGCTCGGTCGTGAAGCGTTCGCTCGACGGTCGTGAAGTAACCAGAATTCAAGTCGCTGAATCTGAAAGCTTCAACTTCGCCGATGGTTACGACGGCAACCTGGCAATGGATAGCCTCGGTCGTCTGTACGTTACTGCTGGACGCGCCGGCTGCTGTATTCGTGTCAATCGCGAAGGCAGAACAGAGTTCTTCCTTACCGGCTTGGTCAACCCGACCGGCATCGCATTCGGTCCTGATGGAGCGCTCTTCGTGCTCGAAGCAGGACGCTCGAGAGTTCTGCGCGTAGCAGCGCTCGACAAGGCAGATCGCACTGCCTCGGCGACAGCGCTCAACTAACGCGAAATCGGTAAAACTAAAGAGGTACTGCGTTCACGCGGTACCTCTTTAGCTTTGGTGGTGCGGAGCGCGTGGTGCGGAGCGCGTGGTGCGGAGCGCGTGGTGCGGAGC
>CAYZJR010000014.1:40619-90678 GCA_964478655.1 uncultured Candidatus Obscuribacterales bacterium | reverse complement strand
GCGTCAGGGTAGGAACGGTTGAGAAGATCGCTCTAAAAGGAAAAGGCCAGGTGCATGTGACATTGCGTATCAAAACTGAAGAAGTCACGCTGCCGAAGGGCTCTCGTTTCACCATTCAAACTCTTGGTTTGGTAGGCGCAAAATACATCGAAATTACACTGCCTGAGATCGACCCAAATCAACCGCCTCCGGACATCAAGCCAGACGAAATTGTCAGTGGTGAAGATCCTGTACGCGTAGAACTTGTCATCAACAAAATCGCAACAAAATTGAATAACGTGGTTGGAGACATTTCTGACGAGAAGGCCGGAAGCGGCTTGAAAGAAGCGCTCGAACACTCAGGCGAAGCCGTGCGACATATCAATGAAGCCGCACAAAAGTTGAACAAGAACATGGACAAGTGGGAAACGACCACAGATTCTTTGACTCAAACTTCAAAGAAAATCGGCGACGCTGCCGACCAAGCAAAGGCGATGGCTTCAAATGCACGAGCCTTCTTCGGAAACGGTTCTTCAACCCTGCATGACATTCAATTCGCGGCCAAAGACTCGAGAGTAGCGTTCCAAAAAGTGAGCAAAGTTTTGGACAACCCGGCGTTGTCAGGCGATCTAAAAGAAACCGCAACTCAAGCGAGACAAACTGCCGAAGCGATTCAATCGACGATGCAGGAAATCAATCAAACTCTCAAAGACACGGAGCTCCGGAAGGAACTCAATGAGATGTTGAATAAACTCAGCGCATCCACTCAGAACGTCCGCGAGTCTGTCTCAGCGATCAACAAACTGGCAAGCGATGGCGAGTTAAAGAGCGACATTAGATCGACTATCCACGAAGCTCGCGAGACTGTAGAAGAAGCCAAAAAGCTGTTAAGCAGCGTCGATACCGCCAAAGATATTCCTGGTGCTATTAAGAACTTCAAAAGCGCATCAGCAAACATGGACATGGCAGCTAAACAATTGAACCAAGTCCTCGGAAAGCGGTTCATGCTATTCCATTTGATGTTCGGCAGACCAGGATACGTTCCCGATGAGAAGCCCAAGGCTGTTCCGACGGCAAATGCGAAAAAGAAAGAGAGGGAACCAGAGGTGACCCCACCTGCTACCACCACTCCGGTTCCAACCAACGCGCCTGCGCCGGGCAACAGTATTCAAGAATAGCGCACCGCTTTTCAACCGATTTGGAGCTCGCGGACACAGGCCCAATTAGGGTTCGGTCATTGGCAGAGATTTTTCCGGAAAAATCTTTGGCGATCTCGGGAACGCTTCTAGAGGGGGAACCTACCCAAAGACGAGATTGCCAAGAGGCGCCATTCAGTAGTTCCAATTACAGTTTGCTCAACAAACCTCAAAATCTCTTAGTGTTCGAAATGTTGAGATCGTTCCCCAAAACCATTACCAATTGGGCAAAATGGACCACTTGACAACAACAAATCGACTTCAATTTTGATCGCAAAACATATTTGCTAATACGCAAACATGTAGGACAATAGCCGTCGTTACGTGTTTTGACCTGGTTCTCAACTTTCGATGAGGCGCTCCGGTCAAAGGTTGAGATTATGAACAACAAACTTTTCGTTGGAAACCTTCCCTACTCCACCTCCGATGGTGAGCTGCAAGAGCTCTTCGCCCAATTCGGCGATGTAGTTTCCTGCAACGTGGCCAAAGACAGAGAGACTGGCAAACCCCGTGGATTCGGCTTCGTCGAGATGCAATCTCAAGAACAAGCTGAAGCCGCGATCAAAGGTCTCAATGGCCACACGCTCGGCAACCGCCAAATTTCGGTAGTTGTCTCGCAGCCTAAGCCATCTGGCCGTGGTGGCGGTGGCGGCGGCGGCGGAAGACGCTACTAAACGCAGTTTCGCCAGAAAGTATTGATGACTGTCAGTCGACACTCGATTGACAGTTATAATGCTTTGCTGCGGCTTGCAGGTTGCGGTATGGCATTTCGGAATAACTCGGAAGAATCAGTCATTGCGCAAATCATGCATTGTGCGCGACTTTCACGTTTGCGACGGTAGAACACAACTGACTCACATTAGACTCACATGGAATACGAAGCAGTAATCGGGCTTGAGGTTCATGCACAACTCAAGACGAAAACAAAGATTTTTTGCAACTGTCCAACCGATTTCGGCAATACTCCAAACGATCAGGTTTGTCAGATCTGCGCCGGAATGCCTGGCGTGCTGCCTGTTTTGAACGAGCAGGCGGTTCAGTTTGCGATTAAGACCGGACTCGCTCTCAACTGCGAAATTTCCGAAACCACCAAGTTCGATCGAAAGAACTACTTTTATCCGGACTTGCCGAAGGGTTATCAAATCTCCCAATTCGACCAACCTATCTGCAAAGGCGGCTTTCTCGAAATCAATCGCCGCAAGATTCGAATCCACAGAGCTCACCTGGAAGAAGACGCTGGAAAGCTCGTTCATGCAGGAGCCGCTGGGCTTCACGGTTCGGATTATAGTCTCGTTGATTTGAACAGGGCGGGCGTTCCACTTTTGGAAATCGTAAGCGAGCCAGATCTTGAGACACCGGACGAAGCAAGACTCTATCTAACTGAACTGAGAAACATCCTTCGATATCTCGAAGTCTGTGACGGGAACCTCGAAGAAGGAAGTTTTCGCTGCGATGCCAACGTTTCCATTCGACCTAAAGGCGAATCAAAACTTGGCACAAAGACAGAAATCAAAAATATGAACAGCTTCAAAAGCGTTCAGCGAGCCATTCAGTCAGAGATTGATAGGCAAAAGGATCTGGTCAGCAAGGGTCAATCGATTAAGCAAGAGACACGCTTGTGGAACGACACCGACGGAAAAACATATCCTATGCGCTCAAAGGAAGAAGCGCATGATTACAGGTACTTTCCGGAGCCTGATTTGGTTCCTCTGAAGATTACGAAGAAGTGGGTGGAAGATGTGCGCGCCACTCTTCCTGAACTTCCCGAGCAGCGAAGATCGAGATATACCAATGAATGCGGGCTGTCCTCGGAAGACTCCTGTATTCTGGTCGAGTCGAGAGAACTCGGCGACTTCTTCGACAAGGTCTTGGCACTCGGAACCTCAGCAAAAGCAGCTGCCAACTGGCTTATTGGACCCACCACAGCGTTTTTGAAAGACAACAAAATCGAGTTCAGCCAAACGAAAATCACGCCACAAAACATCAAAGACTTGGTGGATTGTGTTTCGGAAGGAACCATCGGTTCAACAACAGCCAAGCAAGTGCTGACAGACCTGCTGGCCGAAAGTGGAGATGTGAGAGCGGTTATTGTTGAAAAGGGACTGGCTCAAATAAGCGACGAATCGGGCTTGAAAAACATCGTGAGCGAAACGATTCAAAAATTTCCGGAACAACTCAAAGAGTTTCGTGAGGGAAAAACAAAGGTTCGTCAGTTTTTCTTTGGCGAAATGATGAAGGCTACAAAAGGCAAGGCCAATCCGCAGGTCATAAACAAACTGCTTGACGAGTTGTTGTGAATCAGAGATTTTTCCGGAAAAATCTCACACAGCCCCTGTAATCTAAGCCACAATCAATTGTGGTATGAGTCTTGTAAGGCAGTTTTTTTGCCGTTCGGCAACAATGCCTGAAGCTCGAGCGATGTCGGAGACACATGACTAGAAGCAGTCTTGGAACAACGATTCAGATGAGGCTGAAGGTCCCAGCTCTGGCTGCTCTTGTATGCGCTTCCTATCTTATGGGTTTCGCAAGCAATCCATCTCACGCCTATTATTTCCAAGGCTACTATTGCCCCACTCCACTCGTTTCGCCGATGAGAGAAGATCAGGTATATACACCGGTCGGTCTAGGCATCGTCACTTCTAAAGCCGGTTTTCGTGTTCATCCGGTCACCGGAAAGGGTGACTTTCACAGCGGTGTGGACCTTGGCGCAAAACTGAACGACAAAGTATTCAATCTGCTTGATGGAATCGTCACACGCGTCGGCTACCGTGGAAACTTGGGCGTAGCAGTGGAGATCTGGCATCCCTATCCAAACATTCGAACAATCTGCGGGCACCTCAACGCGTATGCTGTTTTACCTGGACAATTCGTCCAACGAGGACGGGTGATCGGATATGCGGGCTCAACTGGGCGTTCTACTGGTGTGCACGTTCACTACACCGTCATCAAAGAAGACACAAAGGAATACATAGAACCTTTGATGTACATCAAGGAAGTTCCCAAGTATCTTTCAGCGCTTCGCACAGCTAGAGCTCAAATGGCTGTGGCGCAAAACATGAAGAACTTCCGAAAAACCGCTCTTTCGACCAAGCCGGTCGACACTGAAACAGAAGACCTCCCGGAAGACAAGTCCAAGAAAGAATCCAAGCCGCCCGCCGACTAGCTTGTTTACCGCTCTACTTGTTGGTTCCAACGCGATCGCCTTATCGACCGCTCTAATCGCTCTAATCGCTCTAATTGGTCGCTCTAATTGAACGATTGAGTGAGCGCTCTAATCGATTGCAACTCGTCGCTTTGACTGATTGCTCGATGATCATTCTGGGATAGTCCGCGTTATCGCAGTATGCGATCGCTCTATCTATCACTATCTAATTGATCATATACAAATTGCCGTCCTGGCTGCCGACACAGACTCCAAATGAAGAGACCGCAGGAGAACTAATGACCGGTCTTTGTGTTTTGTACTTCCATTTGATCAAACCGTTGCGGACATCCACAGCATACAGATTCGTGTCAGAACTTCCGCAATACAGCATTCCACCCACGAGTGCCGGCGAAGAAGCAAGCAGAGGAACGGGAGAATTAAACTGCGTCTTCCAATACAACTTTCCAGTCGCAGCATCAAAGCAATACATTTTTAGATCGTCATTGCCGATGAACACGCGACCGTTGGCTCCCACCGGTGCGATGCTGAATGACTCCGCTGCTGTGTATTTCCATTTCACACGACCAGTCAAAGCATCAAGCGCGTAGAATTGCTTGTCCCAGCCGCCGAAAAAGAGTGTTCCATCCATAAGCAACGGCGGTGAGTAAACCTTACTGCCTGTCTTGAACTGCCAAATCAGCGCACCATCAGTAGAATGGACAGCACACACGAGTCCGCTGTGTGTTGAAACGAACAACACTCCCGGGCCCATTGCACAAGCCGCTGTGATACGACCCAGTCCAGGACCGGCGTTCGGGAATTTCCATTTCGGTGTTCCTGTTTTCAAGTCAAGTGCGTGCAGATATCCATCCCACCCGCCGACATACACCACACCATCATCAACAGTGGGCGAAGCCGAGACACGGTCGGCTGTTTCGTAAGACCACAAAACCTTTCCGCGCTTCGCATCGATTCCATAAACCTTTTTGTCTTCGCAGCCAACCACGACTATGCCGTTGGATACGGCAGGTGACGACTTCACTTTGTCACCCAGTTGCACTCTCCAAAGCATTCGTCCGTTTCGTTCGTCCAACGCGTATAAATAGGTATCATCAGAGCCGACATATACCACTCCCATATATATTGCGGGAGACGAATCGATCGGACCCTCTGCTGGGAAACGCCACAGCATTTTTCCTTGAAGTGTGAAAGGCTTATCCAGACTGACGTTTGCGGTGTGACTGGGATTTTGCAGAAACATCGACCAACTACCGCGGTACTTTCCAATCAAACTTGCAGCGGATTTGAGGAACTGTTCCGAATTGGGTCGGGCTGCCGCTTCCTGTGTCTGGGTGGCTTGGCCTTTTAATGAGCTGGCATGGTCACCCACCGTACCATTTTGCGACGAAGCTTGAGGCACACCACTTGGGTCCGGCACCGGAGCTTTCTTTCCTTCAGTGGCGGGATCGGTCTGAGCTATAAGTATGCTTCCGTCCATTTGGGAAGCAACACGAGACCATTTCCCATCGCTCTCATTCGAAACTTGATTTTGCGCCGTTTTCGAATCTGCAGTCGCTTCTGTTGTTAACAACACGAAGGACGCAGTTGCGATTGCAATGCTCGACAGCGTCAAAGATAGTGCTTTCGAAACCAAGACAGGTTGCCGCTTTTTGATGGTTGTCATGAGACAGAACTCCCATTTTGAGTTCGCGAATAATCTCTGTGCATTATAGAGCGTATTCGAGCATGTTGTTGAAAACCCCTAAAATTCGGCACTTTTTGTTCATGCACCTTCCATCTTCATTCCCAATTTTTTCTTGGTGATGAACAGAACATTGACCGTTGACACATTCCGCAACGAAAAATTTTCAGTGATCGAAGAAAAAAAACTGAGCATCTCTGCTTCAGCGAACGCTGAAAACACTGACTAGTTGTAACTTTGATGGAATCACGATTTCAAAATCACGTGCAAAAAAAAATTTGCGCATTGCAGTCAGAATCACTTGTCTATTCAAAGTGCGGGTGATATCATCCCTGCGTGTGGGTTGGAATCAGCTTTTCCATTAAGGAGGAAAACGAATGAATCGAGCAGAGCTCGTTGAAAACGTGGCCAAGGCTACGGGACAACCAAAATCTGAAGTAACACGCACACTTTCCGCGTTGATTTACAGCATCACTGGCGCTCTCGCCAAGGGTGACAAGGTCACGTTGGTTGGCTTCGGAACATTCGAACGCCGCAACCGGAAAGCCCGCACTGGTCGCAACCCAAGAACACTTGCTCCGCTCAAGATCGCGGCTGCTCGCGTTCCTGCGTTCCGCGCCGGAAAAGAACTCAAGGACATCGTCAATGGTCGCGCCAAGCAACCAATGTTGACCCTTGCGAAACCGAAAGCCGCTTCCAGCAAGCCGGCTAAGAAAGCTGCAGCCAAACCAGCGAAAAAGGCCGCAAAGCCTGCTAAGAAAGCTGCTAAGAAGGGTGGAAAGAGAAGGTAAGACTTCTCATGGTGGATTAGGTTAGGTAAGGTACTGTAATAACAACCCACAGTAACCGGGCCCATCTAGCAATAGAACGCCCATAAAGAGAGGACTTCGGTCCTCTCTTCTTTTTTGCGTTGCAGGATCTCTCACATATAGATCGTGCATGCTGGCACTTTTTTTGGTGGCACATCGATGTTGCAGAACAACCCTTGACTAATACCACCAGCGGTGCGGCATGGTATCACTGGCGTCATGAAGGATTTGATTTTTCCAGTTCGAGATTTCCAAAGATTTTTCCGGAAAAATCAAAAAGACTCTAAGGATTTCATCGAAAGGCAGACAGGTAGCCGATTACCATCGGACGGAAGATTCTCATTGGCTGGAGCACAACAAACCCACCAGACTCGAAATTAGCAATTCGGACACACGCCACAAATTCACGATTTGGTCAAACCGCCGATCTTGAGTGACCATCGTCAACAATTTGATCTCTGTCAACAAAACCAATCAAGGCTCGACTGCAATTTCATCACAACAAACCAAATTTTGAATGACTCGAAAGCCCACGCAGATCACACCTGTGCAACTCCGCAGATAGAGCGGCTGTGCGCAGCATAGTACAGCAGCGCTAGCCTAACTCTTGCTTATATATCTTGGATAACGTTTCGATAATCAGAGGTTCCACCTCTGAAAAGCCCATTGTTCAGTAGCTCTCAGTGCACCATATAAGCTAAAGATAAGGTTTTGAGTCTCAGTGAAATCAACTAATTACAGATTTTTATACATGTGTAATGACTACAACTCTTTAGTTCTTAAGACTCAATGACCTAGTGTACCTGGTTGTAAACAGATCTTTTGCCCCAGGAATTCTCAATCTAAGTTTCATCAAGCCCCCCACGCCACGCAAGACTCAAGGCCAACGAAGAGCATTTTGCTCTTCTGGTGTGGTCGGCTCGCATTCAGACAGGTGACTCCTGTTGGATGTGCAAACAATGTGCGCTCGCAGCGACAAGCTGAATGACGCCCGTCAAAAGGACGTGTTCTATGTTCGACATGATTACACTAAGCTCCACCAGCGCGTCCGTCGCGGACTGGTATCAGAGCTTGTTTTCTATCTTCCAAGACATGAGCCCATTCATCAGCCACATCGGGCTGGCGATTCTTCTGGGTTCGATCGTGGGTTTCGAGCGCCGTAAGCGTGGCAAGGTCGCTGGTATCCGGACGCACATGGTGCTCTCCGCCAGCGCTTGCTTGATCACGCTTTGCGGCGCTTTGGCCATCGGCACTAGCGTGGCAGGCGACCCAACTCGTCTTGCCGGTCAGGTCATGGCTGGTATTGGGTTCGTCGGCGCAGGCGTGATTCTGAAGCGTGGCTTCAACACGTCAGGCGTCACGACGGCGGCGACCATCCTGCTCTCCTCCGGAGTCGGCATCGCCTGTGGTCTTGGGTTCTTCCTGATGGCCACCGTTACCGCGGTCTTGATGTTCATCTGCCTGCAGGTGAGCTACAAGATTTTCCCCGACCACGCCGATGAGCATGGCGGCCACGTCGTGGCTGTTACCTGCCCACTGGCAAAGTGGACGGAAGTTCGCGATCTCTTCGGTGATGACTGCCACGTCGACCGTGCTGTGAAAAACGGCGCAAACATCGAAGTGCGCATTCACACACACCTCAACATGGCCGAGCTCAACAAGCTTGTCTCTGCGCAGGTGCACAACGACGACATTCTCGCCATCGAGCTGCTCGACGAAACTCTGAGCTAAGGCTCGATTTCGGCGAAGCACAGTTCCGCACGCGGGGCCAAGGAGTTCGTGCGCGGTTGCGCGCGCTTTGCCCCGCAATTCTCTTGTTCTTACCGAAAGACCTCAAAATGTCTCTCAAAGCCAAGATCATATCGGTGCTGATCGCCGCGATCGCACTGTTTTCAACGGGAACCTGGGTTGGCTACCAGATCCCGCGCGGTGAGGTGGATCCCCAAGACTATATCGAAACGGTGTTCACACCGGTCGATAATGGCATCGAGAGCTATCTCAAGTTCTTGAGCCGCGCCAGGCAGAGCGTGTACATCTCTGTGTACGCGTTCACCGATGCTCGAATCGCCGACAAGCTGATCGAGCTGAAAAAGGGCGGAGTCAAAGAGATTCGCGTCATTTTGGACAAGTCGCAGACGCTGGGTTGGTCCGGTCCGCACGAGCAAGTGCTGATCGACCGCCTGCGTGCTGCCGGTATCGAGGTTGTGATTGGAACATCCGCCAAGTCCGGCGACATCATGCACCTCAAGTGCACGATCGTGGACATGCTCTGGGTTGAAGACGGCAGCTGGAACTACACCAAAGCGGCCAACGACCAAGACAACAACCTCAACTTCATTCGTTCTCCGAAGCGTGCGAAAAAGTTCAAAGAGAACTGGGATCGCATGTATGCCTTCATGAAGGCTAAAGAAGCTGAGAAGGCCGAAAAGGCTAAGGAAGCCGACGACAACGACTCTTCGGGTAAGCCGAAAAAGTCGGACTCGTCGAAGAAGTCGAAGCGCAAGTAACCCGAAGGGGCGCGCGCCAAGACGGATTCACTCAACTTCGATTCGGACTCACATTCCCGCTTTCGCGGACAGAAACTCTGGAGCTTACAATGCCTGGAATTACTACACCGCCCGCAGCGGGGCCTGCTCCGACCGACCTGGTCGTGGGTACCAACTGCGTGGTTTTTTTCGAGGCGAACCCGAAAGGCTCATCGCCGATTAAGTCGAACAAGGTGAACGGTCATCGCACAAAGAAGATCGTTCTGCCGATTCTGACTGGTATTCGACGCACTCCTCAGGCCGGCGAGTCTTGGGTGTGCAGAGTGGAGCGCATCACGAACGAAGGTTCGAAGGTTCATGGAGCCATCATCGTGCGCCCGCTCACACAAGAGGTGAACACTCACTTCCCTGACGTCTACGTCGACCCGCTCAAGGCCAAACTGATGGCGATTGTGCTGCAAGAGCAGAACAAGAACCTGATGCTTGTCGGCGACCAGGGCATCGGCAAGACGACGATCTCGCACGCGATCGCGAAAGGGCTTGGCTGGAAGTTCCGCAAGGTCTCCGGCGGCTCGATCAAGAAGGTCGCGTACATGCTCGGCCGACTGCTTCCCACCGTGGTCAACGGTCAGCAGCAGTTCACCTGGGTCAACTCCCCGCTCGTCAACTTCCTGGAGGAAGCCGCTCGCACCCCCGAGCACATCTTCCTGCTCATGGTGGACGAGTACAGCCGCATTGATGAAGATGCCCGCGACATCCTCCTCGACCTCATCGAAGGGCAGACTCGCGTACTCCATCTGCCCAACGGCACACCGGTTCCGGTGCCTGCCAATGTGCGCTTCATGGCGGCGGCAAACGAAGGCGGCGCCTTCGTCGTTCGCAAGGCGGACGCGGCGGCGAAAGACCGCTGGGTCATCGTCAAGATCGAACACATGCCCCAGCAGGAAGAGCTGGCGCACTGCCTCAGGAAGTATCCTTCCTGCCCCAAGGGTCAGCTGGACAAGGCGTTGACCATCATCAACCATCTGCGCGTCGTTCGCCACAACGTGAACATGCGCCTGTCCAAGACCATCTCCACACGCGCCGCGGAGAACTGCGCCATGTTTTTGGGCAACGGCATCGACTTGGAGACCGCGCTGACAACGGCAGTGGTCAACCAGTTCGAAGGCAACAACACCGATGTCAACTCGGAAGCTGGTCGCGTGGTGAAGATCATCAGCGAGAAGCTCAAGCAGTAAACGCCGTGCGAAGCAAGCGAGCGAAAGCGAGCGAGCAGAGCACCCACAAAGGAACAACCTGCCATGTCTGATCAACTCAGAACCATGCCGGGTCTCAAAAGAGATTTGACGGACGCCGAAAGGCAGTTCGTCATCGACGAGACCAAGCGGCTTGCTTCGGACTTGGCATGGCGAGCACGCCGGCCAGTCCGAGTTCATTTCACCGGCTTTCCGACTGCGTTTACCGTCGACACCGGCGGTGATGCCAACTTCATCGATGTCTACATCAATCCGTCGCCACTGTTCCTGATCAAAAGTCGAGAACGGGCGCGCAAGGTTTGGCGTGGCATCGGATTCCATGAGCTGGCACACCATCTCTGGCCTGCCGACGAACAGTACAAGATTGCGGCGTCTGAAGGCTGCAAGGACTTGATGAACGCGCTCGACGACGAGCAAATCGAGCGGCGCCTGCGCTCCGAAGACAAGGAGATTGGAGAGTGCGTTCAAACCATGGTGGCATGGATCTTCAGAGGAGCTCGAAAACCGGACAAGGAGAGGCAGCCGGACTACGTCAGTCGGTTCAACGAGTTCATCTACCACTTGCGCCGCCACCTTCCCGGCGCCACTGACCCGCAAGTGATCGAAGCGCTGAACATGGTTCCCACTCGTCTGATGGATCTCTCCAAAGACGAGCTGCTGGAGCTTGTGCGCAAGGTTCACGCCTGCCTCTGCCGCGGCGTCGAAGCACCGCCCCCGGTGCAAATCGCCGAACCCGAAAAGGAAGAGCCGGGCAAAAAGAAGAAGCCTGCGCCCAAACAAGAAGACGAGGACGATGGGCGACCGGGTGGAGTGTTCAACTGGCGCAGGCTGCTCAAGTCGAAGTGGAGCTGGCTGCTTCTTGCCGGATTCGTGACGGTATGGGTTGCGCTTTTCACACGCAAGGGTCTAGACGGCTGGGATACCGGCTTCTGGGCGCTGCTTGGAGGAGCAATCGCAGCCATCGTCATCTCTGCCGGCGCCATGTGGCTCGACAGAAGGCTGGCGAAAAAGCGAAAGACCGCGCCACCACCAGCGAAACCACCTAGCACGTGGAAGCCGGTGGCAGAGTGGTTCAAGTCTTCGTGGAGCAAAACAAAAGAGCGCGTCGGCAAGGCGTCGGACTTCTTCTCGCGAGTCACACCACAGCCCGTGAAAACGGTGCTTTCGTGGTTGGCGATAGCGGGTGGGTTAATCGTCACGCTTCCGGTTTTGCTGGCAAAGGTTGTCTGGTGGCTGCTGAAGCTGCTTTGGAAGGGATTGACGGCTTTATGGAGAGGCGTGGTTTGGTTGTGGCACAACAAGTTGTTCCGCATCTTCCTGCTCTCCATACCCTTTGCCGTGTTCCTGACCATGGCTGCTGCAGTCGCCGCAAAGACAGACTGGAAGGCACTGCTCATACTGCTCGCTCTGCTTCTCCTTCTGGCGCTTCTTGCCTGGCTCTTCCGCGAAAAGCTGAAGCGGTTTGTCATGAACCAGCCGAAGCCCGAACCGGACGACGAGGCTCCTGAGCTCGACTTCGACCAGCAGGCCGAATTCAAGATACTGACGACGATCGTTGCCATCGAACCCGACAACGAGTATCTGGAAAAGGTTCTGCCCGAGGTACTTCCCGCTGCTCAAGAGATGCGACAGCATCTCGAACAGTGCGGGCTGGTCACCGTGGACATCGAAGATCAGGAATCCGGTGACGAACTCACCGAAGAGATAGAGAAGGTGGCACTGGGCGAGACCGCTCTCTGCGTCGACGAGACAAAGAAGCAGCAAGCCTCGGTTCACATCGAGCTGACCATCGACTGTTCAGGGTCGATGCTGGGCACTAAGCACGACCTTGCAAAACGATTCGGTCTTCTGACCGAAGAGGCATGCGTGGGCGCGCGCGGCATCACATGCCACTTCTGGGGCTTCTCCGGAACCGAAATCTACGATTGCGGTGTGCCGGGAGAAAGACGCATCTCAGGACTGAAAGCGAACATGGGCAATGGTGGAAACAACGACTCCGCCGGGCTCTATCAGATGGCTGAATCGGCCAAAAACTCGGGCAAGGATCTCAAAATCCTCATCATGGTTTCCGACGGCGCACCCAGTGACTGCACATGGGGCTCGCTGTTCCACCTGGTGAATCAGCTCGAGGCTGCCGGTTACATCTGTGTGCAGGTCGCTGTCGATAAGATTCACACTCCGGCGTTCAAGCGGTTCTTCGTGGACCTGACCGGTCAGCCGATGCCGGCTGCGGTCATCGAGTTTGGACGCACCGTGCTGAGCCTGATCGACGAAGGAAAATAACAACGTCGTTCTGAAAAACCGCGGGTGACACCGCACACTGCTTGCCAGACGAGAGTCTGGCAGGCGGACTCGAAACTAGCAGTTTGTCAACGTCGGTAAGCACCTAATTGACGACGCTGCTAGCCCTACCGTACTGCCGTCTGCAAGTGTGTGCCGTTGAAGCGATACTTTGCGCCGCTGGCGCGGGTATCGGGGATGCGGTAACTGCTTGCAGGCATTTGGGAGCGGGACGGAATTCGGGCGTAGGATGAGGTTTGGCGCAAGCCAGGCTTCATTCGGGGTGGCCTAACCAGGCAGGCCAGACCTCTGCCAATCGAAAGGTTGGTGGGAATTGTTGACACATCATCACCCCCGGCGACGGGGGAGCGCAGAGCCGTTCCATTCAACAGAACGAGCCGAGCGTGAATGCCCCGCCTGGATTCGGGGCGCCTTAGTCAGTAGTTGATAACCGCAGTGTGCCACCGATGGTGGTGCACCCAGCCACCCCTCCTTGTCGCACCAGAAATGGTGTCACCGTCTAGGGGACTGGGTAATGGTGAGACGGTGAGGCATCGTTTAGATGCTTCGGTAAGGCCCGCATTGGCCTCGACCCTGCCGATTAACGCAGTTGGAACTACCTTAGCGCCACGCGCGGAGGGGTTCATCAACAGCTGCGTAAGGCGGGTCGGGGGGCATCCTTCACCACCTGAGGTGGTGCATTGCGGTTTTTCTTTTATCCTTCAAGCCCATGCCAATAGACCCGTCTCGGTTTCTTGCAAACCCCGGGCCTATTGGCATGCGCTTCAAGGAGTACACGCGGCTTGCGACCGGCACAATTGTGTCGCCGCGAGCGAGTCGCATTTTGCAGCAATCGTCGAGGCCCAATCGACGAGAGGCTGTGCCGTCCGATTTTTTCGAAAACCGGACAAGAAGCGCTTTTGGCTCGACCCGTATAAGAGCCGCAAGTGCCAATCCAGGAGTTATACATCGTGGAACTCAAGAAAGTTGCGATAGTGTTCAACCCCAAAGGTGGCTCGGCTAGACAGGACGTCGTCAATCGTCTGTCGGGCGCCTTTACCTCAAAAGGAATTGAGGTGGCCTTCTTCTCCACCACACCCGAGCCCGGCTCAGCCAAGAAATTGGCTCGCCAGGCGGCAGAGCAGGGTTTCGACCTTGTCATTGCCGTGGGTGGAGATGGAACAGTCTGTCAGGTTGCGGAAGGCCTGATGGGCACGAACGTGCCGATGGCGGTCTTTCCGGGTGGTACCGGAAACCTGTTTGCGCGCACGTTCTACTCGCCGCCGAAGCCCGAAGCATTCGCCGAGATGGTTCTCGCCGGACAGCCCCAGCCGATCGACATGGTGCAGCTGCAATACGCTGACGTCGACGGCAAGGAGCACGACCAGCTGCTTCTGGTGGCCTTGGGACTGGGCAAAGTGTCGGATGCAATTTCCGATGCCAGCCCGTTCTTCAAGCGCCTCTTCGGCAAGCTGGCCTACGTCTTCAAGGTGACGCTCGCCTGCCTCTGGCCGAACTCGAGGAAGTTCGAAATCACCACCAGTAATACCGGTGGTCCAGCCCAGACGGAAGCAGCTGCGGCTGTCTTCGTCATCAACGTTCTGCCGCCTACGATGGCGATGATGAGCCGAGGGTGCAATGCATCCGACGGCATGCTCGACATCGTGGTTTTCCGCGGCACAAATATGTTCCACCTGATCGCAGTCGCCTTCTGTCTGGCATTCGGCTGCCCGGAGCGCTCCTCGCACTACCGGCGTATCCGTGCCAAGGAGGTAACGATCAAGGCCAACAAGACGATCAAGCCGAACATAGACGGCGACCCCGGTGAGAAGACTCTCGCGGTCACACTGCGTTCCAAACCGCAGGCCGTTCGCATGATTTTGAGCTGAAGAACGCTCACACCTTACTGCTGCCTCCATTGCTGCTAAACGAGATCGACTGCTTACGAAAGCTCCATCAGGCGCGTCAAAAGCTGGTCTTGAGGAACCGACGCAAGTTCGGACCCCAGTTGAGACCGAAGCGCTGCCACCAAACGATGGGTCCGGTTTTCGTCTGCTTACCTTTGCTCAACGGCGTTCCACGCCGGAGGCTCAACGGCGTTCCCGCGCCGAGAAAAAAACACAAGGACACGATTATGAATCTCGTTATGCTCGCTCTCGGTGGGCTGGCTATCTTCGTGCTTTACCGCACGTGGTTCTGGTACAACGAGGGCAAGAAGATGCAGAAGAGCGGCTACCTGCCGCCCTCTCAGACGTTTTTCGCCCGCATCACCTACAAGCTTCTGACGAAGCTTGCTACGTTCCTCTACGTTGGTCCCATCAAGGTTGTCGGTCGCGAGAACGCCCGTTTCAAGGGGCGTCTCATGCTGGTCGGCAATCACCAGTTCGAACTCGACTTCGCCACCACGGCTCAGTCGCTTCCCTACTGCTTCCGCCACCTGGCGAAGGCCGAGGAAGTGAAGGGACTCAAGGGCATGGCCGCTGCTTGGACTGGTCACTTCGCCGTGCACGTCGAAGGCGGCAAGGCGCAAGGTGCTGGTTCCAACGCCGTAATCGAGACGATGGGCAATGTTCTCGTCTCCGAGTACAACGCTCGTGAGCTGGTCTACCCGCAGGGCAAGCTGGTCTACGACAACATCCTTCGCGCGGAAGATTTCCGCACCGGCGCCATTCGCGCCATGCAGCACGCTGCCTCCAAGATCGACCGCCAGCCGCTTGCGGCACTGCCGATCGGCATCGTGTACAAGAAAGATCCTGCTTCGGCCAGCTGGTTCCAGAAGCTCGTTCATGGCGTCGGCCTGAAGGGTTTCCGCAAGTGGGGACGTAACACGCGTTACGGCGCCACTGTGGTCATCGGCAAGCCGATTCCTTTCGCTTCGCTTCCGGCTGATCCCAAAGCCGCGACCGAAGTTCTCCGTATCAAGATTCAGGAGCTCGTCGACGAAGCCTCCAAGGGCTAGTCGAAGAGTCATTCTGGATCTCGTTTTGCGTCGCATTCGAGGCGCGGCCCACTTCCGGGCTGCCGCCTCATTGCGCGATATCAACACGAGGAGGACCCAATGGTCTTTCAACCCCTCCACATAGTGCTGGTGGTCCTGGCGGTGACCGGCATCTACCTGTGGTTCTCAAAAATCTGGCCGGCGCTCAAGCGTGCCCGGGTCTACATGAGCAACATGATGACCTGCGGTTACTTGCCTGGGCCGCCGACCCCACGCGCACAGCGATGGCTGATGCGCCTGTCTCGAATACTTACTTTCATTCAAGTCGGTAAGGTCGAGATCACAGGACGCGACAAGCTGAACAAGGTGCCAGGCCCCTTCGTTGTCGCGCCCAACCACCCGAGTTTCATGGACCCGGCAATCGCCGCCATCCTTCTGGATCGTCCCGCTCGCTACATGGCCGCCCGAGGTGTAATGACCTTCGGCTGGGGTCTGGGCGGGCTTCTGACTGGTCCGTTTGGTGCGTTCGCTGCCGACCTGACCAAGGGCAAAGGTGGACCCGCTCGCGAAGCGGGAGTGAAGGTTTTGGTCGATGGCCAAGTTTTGGTCATGTTCCCCGAAGGCTGGGCTTACATGGACGGTTCGCTGGGCGAGTTCAAACGAGGCGCCGTGCGAATTGCCAGACAGGCCTACCAAGCTCTCGGCAAGGAAACCTATATTGTTCCGGTCGGCATGCGGTACGGAAAGTACCCGGGCGCCTGGATCAAGAAGCTCCCTCCGCCTGTGGAATACCTCCTGGTGTTCCTCATGTTCTGGTACTACCGGCGGGGCGTCAAGCTCGTCGTCGGTGACCCCATTCCTGCCAGCACTCTCCATGCAGACGACTGCGTGGCTACCGAGCAGCTGAAGCAGGTGATCGTCGATTTGATTCCGCCAAAGAAGTAAGACCCATTGCCACAGTGGTGATCTGCAGCGCCAAGTCACTGCACTCCTCCCTTGTGTGACTCAGGTCTGGTTCTGGCGCAATCACAGTTCTTACTGGAGCAGGAATGCGGCCCCGGAGTGCTTCTTGGCACATGCCGGGGCCGCACCTGCGACAGGCGGCCCATTGACCGCAAAGCATTAACAACCGGGAGGTCTCGCACCAAATACGGTGCGGGACCTCTTTGGTTTCAACGTTAACTACGGAGAGAACAATGATCGATCTCACTGATTTCCGTTCGGGGCTCAATCGAGTCACCGAGATTCCCGCCCTTGTCGACGAGGCGTGCAAACTGATCGAAGCCGGCAACAAAGGCGGCGGTCAGGGTAAGTTTCAAGAGGCGCTGGTCATCACTTCGATGACTCAGGGTCTTCTCATGCTCAACCTGGCGAAACTGGCTCTCGAAGCCGGTGACAGCGACCTCGCCAACTCATACTCGCAGCTCGCGTACGACGCACTCGACACGGTCGGTCTCAAAGACCACGCGCTCGGCAAGACCGCAGTGCATATCCTAGCAATGACGGCTTCGGCTCAACCCGGACGCCAGTCTCACGGTGCGAATCGCAAATCGCGCCGCCGCAAGCGCTAGGCGTAATTTTTTTACCCGCTACCTCTTGTCATTCAGCTGTCAACAGGCAGCCGATGGCTCGCTTAAGGAGCACAATCTCAAAAAAGGACAAATTCATATGCCAGTCTTGCAAGCAAAGAACCTGCGCAAGTCGTTTGGTTCTTCCGGCAAGCGCGTTGAAGCCGTCAAGGGAGTGTCGCTGGTTATCGAACCGGGTGAGATACTCGCTTTTCTCGGTCGCAACGGCGCCGGAAAAACCACAACCATCAAGATGATCGCCGGTCTGCTTCACCCGGACGAAGGCGTCGTCGAAATCAACGGACGCAGCCCGCATCACGATGCGGATGTGTACACCGAGCTCGGCACAGTCTTCGAGGGAAGCAGAAACCTGTACCTCCAGCTCACCGCCCGTGAGAATCTGGAGTACTTCGCCTCTCTCAAGAAGCTCAGCTTGAGCCAGTCTCGCGCACGCGCCACTGAACTCTTGAAGCTGTTCGAGTTGGAGCACAAAGCCAACGCACGCGTGCGAGAACTATCACGCGGCATGCAGCAACGCCTTTCCATCGCCGTCAGCATCGTGCACAACCCGAAACTCTTGCTCCTCGACGAACCGACCAACGGTCTCGACGTGGAATCAAGCGAAAACATCAAGGCGATGATGCGAAAGCTGACGAGAGAGGGTCACGCGATTCTTCTCACCACGCACCAATTGGACGTCGCACAAGCGGTGTCCGATCGCGTTGCCATCATCCGCGATGGCGCCATCATCGCCGAAGGAAAGACGGAAGAGCTAATCAGGCAGTTCGCCGGCGGCTCGTTCACCGTCAAGTACGAGGGAACTCTGTCGGCGCAGCAAACCGGAGATCTCGCCCGGCTCGGCGCCCAGGTGAGCGATGGAAAAGTCGTGTCCACCGGCGACAGCGAGCAACTCTACAAGGTGCTTGACGCCGTGCGCCCTAACCCGATCACCTCTGTCGACCGCGGCGGCGCGGATTTGACCGAGATCTTCCTGCGCCTTGTTCAGCAAGACCAGGATGGCTCGCCCAGCGAAGGAGGAACCTCGAAATGATGACCGTATTCATCTCGGAGTTGAAGCGTCGCTGGAGCCTGGCAAAGGCGTATCCGGCAGAAGAGATTGTGGGAACGGCCATGATGGCCGTCTTTTTCTACATGCTTTTTCTCGGCGCAAAGTTCATGGCGGGACCCACAGCGCAGTTCGGCGAACGGCTCGACGCCATCGTCGTCGGCTACGTTGTGTGGATTCTGATCATGCACACTTACAGCGGCATCGCATCCGACCTGCAGTCGGAGAGCTCCACAGGAACCCTCGAGCAATTGATGAGTTCCCCATTCAGTCTCCCCAAGATTCTTCTGATGCGTGCCATGGCCGACGTCACTGTCTCAGTTGTGCTCACGAGCTGCGTTGCGCTCCTGATCATGCTTCTGACGGGAACTCGCCTCTACATCGCACCATCAATGGCCATTCCAGTGGGCGCCATCATTCTCGGCTCTACCGGACTGGGCTTCATGGTCGGCTCGCTGGTGTTTCTGTTCAAGCAGATTCGTTCGCTGCAGATGGTGTTCCAGTTCATGCTCCTGTTTGCTGTAATGACCCCCATCGAAACATGGGGTGGTGCTTGGTCTTGGATCGGCGCACTGATTCCACTGGCACCAGGGGCAGCGGCACTGAGAAGCATCACGATCGGACAAAACCTCGATCTCACATGGACGCTCATCGGCCTCGCCAACGGTATTGTTTACCTGCTTCTCGGCATGTATGCCTTCCGCAGAGGAGAGGCTCGCGCCAAAAAGCGCGGCATGGTCGGGCACTACTGACGGTACCATCGCCCAGGTCTGCCTGGTGCGGTGTCGCCGCCTAGAGTGCGACCAACCGCCCACGGCCGGCAGCCGAGACTTCGAACTCGACTGCCGGCCATCTCATTTGCGGTGTGCCAAATTCGAAGGTTCTCAGCCAGTGGGCGGGAGCCAACCTGAGCACTCCGCGGCGCTCTTGCACCTACTCCGACCGGTGCGAACAGCGTTGACAGAATCGAGTCGGAACAACGAACAAACATGACACCAATTCAAATGATCGGAACCCAGCTGGGCGCAGTTGCGCTGCTGGTAACGGCGCTTCTCGCCATCGCGGGTCGCATCCGGAAAATACACCACTGGAAAGGCGAACATCTCTTTGAAGTCGCCACCGAGGTGGGTTTTCTCGGTATCATCGGTGCACTCATTTCCTGGTTCGCCAGCTTTCACGGACCGGACACCTTCAATGCCGGGCTTAGCGTGCTACTGTTCACCACCTTTTTCTGGCCGCTTTTCGGGTTGAAGTGGTTCGGTGAATGGCCAGGCACGACATGGGCCGATCGAAATCGCGCGAATCCCGTACCAGGATTCGCCGCCTTTGGCGTCAGCATGTCTCTGCTAGGCCTTGGCTCGTATTTCGCCTGCCTGAACTCGGCAGCGGCTGCCAGTGCGATTTTCGTCGGGCTGGGCATCGCAGGATTTGCATTCTGCGTGCTGTTCATCCTGGCAGCGCTCTCAGAAGGTTTCATGGTGCGCGGCTAACGTCCAGCAGCTCATAGCCACAAAGGGGATAGTGAGCCGTTTTATCGAAGGCAATTCGAGAAACGGACTCACTATCTTCCTTTTGTTTTTAATTCTGCTATTCAATATAGTTGCTCGAGTTCAAAATCATAAGAACAGGATAGATAGCCACCTTTCAGCAAGAGCGCCACCTCATTGACTTCGACATTGCTTCGCGCGCAAAAGCAAAAAAGCGGAACGCGCACGAAAAGAAGCGAGACCCGAGAACTGTGCAGCTAAATGTCAAGCCGGATGACTCAACACAAGAAGCAATGCACAGTCTCGGGCCCGCGTGAAATTAGTTGAAAGCGCTATTGAACTAGTATTGTGCCGCTTTCAGCAAGAACTGTTAGTTCTTGCTTGCGCGATAGACCTGGGCCCAAACGCTGCTGCCGATGACCTGAGAGAGAAATACACCCAGCGGTAGTCCGATGATCGTGAGTGCGGAGAGCACCACCAGCGCCACCAGCAAAAGCGACGTGAACACGGCGACACACGCGTTGCCGAAGCTGCCGAACAGCTTCTTCACGATGGTCGTGACCTCGAAGGCAGCCGAGAGGCGATCTTCGTGAGAGTAGTGAGCCATCATCATCGCGGAGTAGAGCGCGAAGAAGATTCCCATCAAAGCCAACGTTGCGAACCAGACGAGTGCAAGTCCGCCGCCAACCGCCGGCAGCGCCGCTTCACCGGAAAGAGCCGCGCCGACAACACCGGTCATTCCGAACAGCATGGTGACCGCAATTGCGGCAACACCAAAAATGAGACCGTAGGCCATGTTGACGAACGTCAACACAAGCCCATCGCAGAAGATATCCTTCCACGAGTCCCATGTCGGCAGACTTGCGGGAGCGGCTCCCTCGGAAGCACGCGTTTCGCTGCGCATCACGCGCACGCAGTACCCAAGAGTGAACGCACCCAAAAGCGTGTTAAGCAGCCAGCCGACATGCTCAATGTTGTTGGCGAGCATCGACAGAGCAGTGATGCCAAAGCCTATCAGAACCGTCTTGACCCAGCCCTCACCAGAGAAGGGCATTTTGAAAGCCCGATTGATGTTCATTTGCTTGACCTCTTGTGCGCACTTCGCAATGCGAAGCGCGATTTGCAAAGGCGAACCAAACCCCTTAAAAGCAAAAGCCTGCGCTCACACGAGTACGCTGAATGCGCAGTTACAATCGTGTTTTGTGGCTAGTGCTGCGAGTTTAGAAAGTTCACCAAATGGAGATGCAGAGAAAGTGACTCACCCTAAGACAGAGACTATTGATGACTCAACTCAAGTAACGAGAGTTCGCAAAAAAAAAATTTTCAGCAAGTGGCGCGGCAGACTGTCTACGGATCATAAGAAACTGATGACAGGCAGATTTCAAGAGGGGTGCGATACTGTCGTACAATTGCAGATGTCGAAAACACCGAGCTTATCCGCAGAAATCAAGTGCTCATATTTCACGTCATTTCCTTATTTCCAGAACTAATCGAAAGTTACTGCTTGACTAGTATTGTCGGTCGCGGCGTTCGCGCAGGCAAGATAGGTGTTAAGACCTACAACCCAAGGACATGGTGCACCGATCGATATCGCAAAGTTGACGACACTCCCTACGGCGGTGGTGCGGGAATGGTCTTGAAGCCAGAACCAATCTTCGCGGCATTCGAAAGCATCGAGCGCAGCGATGGTTCTCCGGTTGTTCTTTTGACACCGCAGGGAATACCATTCAAAGAACAAACCGCTCGTGATCTGAGTACTTACGAAGACATTACTCTTATCTGCGGACACTACGAAGGGTTTGATGAACGAATCTGTTCATTAGCGACGATGGAACTCTCCCTCGGCGACTTCGTAATGACTGGCGGCGAGCTGGCCGCGCTTGCTGTCATCGATGCTGTTGGCCGGCTGATTCCGGGAGTATTAGGAAAGTCGATATCGTTGGCACATGAGTCGTTCGAAGACGGTCTTCTTGAAGCACCGCAATACACTAAACCGCCGGTGTTTCGCGATATGGCCGTACCAGATGTTCTCAAATCAGGCGACCACAAAATGATCTCTCGATGGCGGCGTCAACAATCGTTGAAAAGAACCCTAGAACGCCGTCCTGATTTACTCGAAAATGCGCCGCTAAACGACGAAGACAGAGCATACTTAGGAACGCTCTCCGATGGCGATGGCGAGCCGTAAGATCGGCAGCCTCATACAACACAAAGATAGAAGTAGTGCATAAGCCGGGTTCTGTGCTCGACTGTCATCTCTCTGGGAGTGCAGTCTCCTGCACCCTCTAGCGGCATCGGCAACCTGAGATGGCGGGCCACCATTGCCTCAGGTTATACCTTCGCCTTGCACCTTCAGCGGGGTTTACCTAGCCAAGGCCTCTCGACCTTGCTGGTGCGCTCTTACCGCACCGTTGCACCCTTACCTGCGGAGACCGCAGGCGGTCCTCATTTCTGTGGCACTATCCTCACGCTCACGCGCACTGGGCATTACCCAGCAACCAGCCCTACGGTGCCCGGACTTTCCTCATTCAACTCTCATTGAACGCGACAGTCTGCACTACTTCAAACCTAATTATACTTCCGTGCTTCTTACCACCCCGGTCAAACATTCAAATGGGGGGCGCCTGCAAGACTCCGGGGATTCGTAGAGATTTTTCCGGAAAAATCTTTGGGACTTCCCGATGCCCAATTTATGGACCATTCCGGGGTTTAGCCAAACCGCTAGCGCAGATGAGACAGCTGTAATAGAACCGGCCAATTCTCGAACTAAACGCAGTTCCGTGCGCCGCCTCGCAAAACCCCAACACAGCAACACTTACAAAGATTGTAAACAGTTGTAAAGTGGGGTGCAACAACAATTGTTTACTGGAGTTAATAATCCCAAACCGCTTTCCTAGAGACGTACCTCCCGACTCCCCTGGAGACCGCATCATGTTCCACCCATTAATAACCCTCGACACCATGTTTTTTCTCTTCTCAGGCGTTGCGATCATCGGTTTGATTTGGTTTCGCAAACAGTCCAGCATTACCACTGTACTGGGCGAAGGAAAAAAGGTCAGTCCTGCTTACTGGGGAAGTTATAGCTGTTGCGAATCCGGTCAAAACAAGAATCCCTCAGAGTCTGTAACATTGCCCAAAATACTTCCTCAAGCCGCGGTCATCGTAATCGCAGGCAGCAACAAGTATTCCAAAGGCAAGCCGGTTAAGACTCTAAGAAGCTGATTGCACAACAGTGTTATTTTTCCGCGCCCATTCGCTCTTTGAGCAATTCGACCGCGGCAGAAAGCTGAGTGTCGCTCGGCGATTGATAATCAACCTCATCGTTCATAGCCACTTCGTTGTCGGGAACGAGCCCGTGCTTGTCTGAATCGGTTCCATCGCCGAGCCATTTCCCCTTAGGAGTGTAGTATCTTCCGGTTGTAACGGACATGCGGGCGCCATTGGGAAGCCGCATAGTTTGCTGCGCCACTCCCTTTCCGTATGATTTTTCTCCTACGCTCAGCGCTCTATCGTTCTCTACAAGCGCACCCGCAAGCATTTCCGCCGCACTGGCAGAGTGTTCGTCGAACAGGACAACCATCGGCTTGTCTTTCCAGAGTCTTTCAAACCGCGGTTTTTCATCTGAATACAAGACTCTGTCACCATCGCAGGTATCAGTTTGAATGTATTGCGGTTTCAAGTCGTAGTTGTATGTAACGTAGCCTTTCTGCGACACCCGCGCCTTGATCGAAGTCAGCCGCCCAGTTTCGAGAAACAACGATGCAACCTTCAAACAACTGTCCACACTTCCTCCTCCGTTTCCGCGAAGGTCTAAGATCAATCCTTTCTTGCCGCCAAGCTTTGTCAACTCTTGTTCCACTCGCTCAGGAACATCTTTCTGAATGAACGTATTAATGCGAAGATACCCAATTTCAGGATCAATCTCCGCCACCGCCAACGGTTTCAAAGCAATCGTGGACGGAGTTACCTTAAGTGCAAGCAACTTGTCTCCGCGTTCCACTACGAGCTCAACTTCCTTATTCAGGTTCTTTCGAATCAGACCAGAAGTTTTCTGCATCGATTCACCCTCAAGAGGTATTCCATTCAAGCTGACAATCTTGTCGCCTTTGTGCAAACCGGCTCGCTCTGCCGGACTGTCTGGCCAGACTTTAATTACTTTCTGAAAAATCTTCTTTGCTTTCGCTGCAGCATCGCCGGCTTTTCTGAGTGCTCTTATTTTTTCGCACTCTTTCATCACTTCAGGATCGCCAATCATCCCAATGCCGACAAACAACCCGTCGCCTTGTTCCGCGGCTCGTTGTACTTGAATTGCATCACTGACGTTCGTGTAAGGATCTTTCAGCGAAGCAAGCATCTCATTTGCGTACTTCACCGAATCTTCGTCATTCTTAATTTGAGAGTCGAATTTGTGTTCCCAAACATCCCAATTTTTCAGCTTCTCCGGGTTGTACACATTGTCGCGCGCCAGCTTCCAGACGCGATGATAGAAATCGACTGGCGCACAATAGAGCTGGTCATACCAAAACCAACTGACATATGCGGTTGCCAGCAACAAACCAATCCATATGACTCGCCTAAGCCTTTCAGACGAAGCTAGGTTCGTTTCAGTTGAAGCTTGATTCGACGAGCCTGAAAGCTCAGGAGATTTGTCGTTCATTTTTGCTAGCAGTAGGTCTCTATTTATTCTATTCACTCCGCAAGTAGACGGAGCATGACGAAAGTAATGTAGACTAGCAATCGTCGCAGCGGAGGCACCACCTGGTTTGAACTCTCTTGAGTCGATGGTCACCAGCACATCGAATCGGAGTTATCTGTTAGCACTGCTGTTCACAATAAGTGCATTCGCTTTCGCTTGTCTTGTTTCGTTACATTGCTTTCGCACGTGTTCTATCTTCGAGCACGACATACCCTACTTCCTTGATGGCGGATGGCGTGTGCTGCACGGCCAGGTTCCTCATAATGACTTCTACACTCACTTGGGAGCCATCATTCCACTGCTTACAGCAGCAGGCATGAAGCTTTTCGGAACAACCGATGGAGTTGCCGGGGCATGTCTTCTCGTTTATTGTTTCGTAGCACCCGTACTGTTCTACATTGCGATGGCGCGGCTCTCCGCATTTTGGGTAATTGTTCTCGAACTCTGGTTGGGCTTGTGCGTTCTGACACAACGCCCGCTCGGTTACTCGTCACTATCAATCGGGCCAGCAATGCAGTACAACCGTTGGTTCGAATCATTCATATGCATTCTGTTCCTCCTGTTATTTTTCGATCGCCGCAAACCAGGTGAGGGACAAACATCTGATACCGGTAGAAGAATATTCGAAAGTTTTTTGGTCGGAACAATTGTTGGTTTGTGCATCTTTTGCAAGTTGACTTACTTTGTTGTTGCCCTTGCGGCGGTGCTGTTTTCGGTCATCAGTCGGCAGAACAATACGTTCAATTTTCCAGCGATTGCGGCAGGGGCGATTTTCTCCATCATGATTTTTGTAGGACTCCTGCACATAGATCCAGCCAGGCTTTTCGAGGACTACACTCTCATCGCACACACACAAAGCTTCGAGCTACAGCTCACTGAACTGTACAGCAAAGTAGTGGGAACCTACTCAGTGGAACTCCTCGGAAAATGCGAAGGAATATGGCTGCACCTTGCCTTCTGCGCGATATTATGGACATGCTTGGCCGGAAGCAGTGATCGAAAACTTCCAATCAAAAGTGGGCTAACAGCTCTTTTCTTCATCGGCAGCGGCTGGGCTTTGTATTGCACAAACTCCGAAATCGGCGACCCGCAAACGGCTTCTTTAGCGCCTCTCTATCTCTTCTCCACATTCAATTCCCGTGTTGCGAATTTCTTTCGCGCGAGCGCCAGAATACAAACCTGTTTGCACGTATCGATGGTTCTGGCTGCGGCTGCGTTTCCACTAATAGTCAGTGCGAAAGATATCGCCTGCATTTGCATCGCACTTCGCGACCAATCAAGGTTCGCGTGCAAGCCAAACTTGCCCAGCAATGATTCACTCTACGGAATCAGACTTACGGGTAAGCTGGGACCTGATTACGCTCAGTATTTGAACTCCGGCGTTGATTTGATTCGAAAGAACAATCTCCAGACAAAGCGGGTGAACACCCTCGACTTCACAAATCCGTTTCCACTGATGCTGCAAGTGCAACCTCCAACCGGCGGCGCCATTACTTGGCACGACGACCACACTGTCAGTTCAAAATATCATCCTTCTGCACAACGCGCATTCGGTAACGTGCAGGTACTGCTCATTCCTCAACAAGGAAAGAACCTCCACTTTCACGGACTGGCTTCGCCAGTACTTCTTAGACTCTACGGCGATTTTATCGAACATGAATTCAGACTGGTAGACCAAAACGAAACGTGGTGTCTTTGGGTAAGGAATTGAAGTTATGTCATTAGTTTCAAACACTTCCGATAAAGGATACCTAGTTGCTCTGACAACAACTCTGGTGATGTTGTTCGGCTGCGCATACTTTTGCCTGACTGCAAATTCAGTATCGAGCTTCGAACACGACGTCACTCTGTTACTTAGCGGCGGTTGGCGGGTTCTTAACGGTCAGGTTCCGCACAACGATTTTTATTGTCCTCTCGGGGCGGGTGTTCCATTCCTTGTGGCTCTGGGACTGCATTTCGGTAACGCCGCGAACGCGATCGCTATTGCATCACAAATCGTCAGCTTTACTCTGGCGATTGCGCTGTTCTACGTAGGCAAACATAGATTCTCTGCATTCAACCTAGTCGTGTTGCAGCTTTGGATGCTTCTTGGCGTCGCGGCCCCGCGTCCGTTGGGGTACTCAGTGTTCTCCATCAGTCCGGCGATGCAATACAACCGCTGGGGAGAAGCATTGGTCTGTTTGCTATGCATGATCCTGTTTTTCGAGCGAAGAGAATTCAATGAACCAAACACGCAAACGAAACTGCGGGATGCAAGAACCATCATTGAAAGCACACTGATAGGTGCAATCCTATGTGTGTGCGCGTTTATCAAAGTCATCTATTTCGCGATTGCAGCTTGCGCAGTTGCTTTCTACTGCATTTCTCGTCAAGCAAACAAGTTCAACAGCCTGGCAATTGCAGGCGGCATTGCGTTTGTACTTCTGGTTTTCTTCCTTGTTCTTAATGTCAATCCGGCAATTATGTCTATAGATTATGCAACTGTCAGCGGTGCCCAGAATGTCGCGTCACGTGTTACAGAATTAGCCTCCAAGATAGTGGGTTTGTACTCTGCGGAATTGTTGGGGAAGTGCGAGGGAATATGGTTGCATCTCGCGTTCGTTTTCATTCCGATTGTCCTTTTGTGGAGCATCTGCAAAGATCGCGCTCACACTTTTAAGACCGCTGCGACTGCGCTTTTTCTCGTTGGCAGTGGCTGGGCCGTCTATGGACTCAACTATCAAATAGGCGATCCCCAGATCGCAGCTTTAGCGCCACTCTACGCAATCAACGCAACTGGAGCGCTGAAAGGCCTGACTCAGTCATGGGGAACATCAGCGACATCGACTCGCTGTCTCCATTGGGGGCTCATTATTATGGCGTTTGCGTTTCCTATCATTACTAGCGCCAAAGATATTGCGAGTATCTGTATTGCGTCTAAAGCGGCACAAGCCCAGGCTCAGGCAACGACAAATCCTCAGACAGTCACGATCTCACCGACATCCAATAAGAGCAATTCGCAGGACAACCTCTTTGGCATAAGGTGGACAGGCAAGCTTGGTGCTGATTACGTCAAGTATGTGTATTCAGGTGTCGATTTGATCAGGGCGCAAAAACTGGAAAAGGAACAGATAGAAGCATTCGATTTCAGCAATCCATTTCCGCTCTTGCTATCAGCGAAACCCTCGGCCGGGGGTGCTTTTTGGTGGCACAACGATTACACGTTCAACAAGCGCAGTCACCCCAGCGCCGAACGAGCTCTAGGGAACGCAAAAGTGCTGATGGTTCCGCAAATCAATAGGAATCAGCATTTTAACGCCCTAGCCTCGCAACAGTTGATGGAACTCTATGGTGACTCCGTGAGCAAAGACTTCGATCTCGTTGCTGAAAACGAGACGTGGCAACTGTACCTAAAAAAGAAAAGATAAGAAAAAAAAGAACCGTGCAAAGGAGTGGCTCTTGATAAACAAAAAGAGCCGCCGGTGGGGGCTTAATTGGGTTGGAGACATCTCCAGAGATTTTTCCGGAAAAATCTCTGGAAGTACCAGAGACGCAAACAGGCACCTCCAATTCACTCTTGCATCGTTTTTTATTATATTCAGTAGTAACGCACAGGCTAAGAGCAAAAGGGAAAGATGGTTTCGAACCACTCCCCCTTTTGCCGGCGCCATCAAATATGGTGCCTACTCGGTCGGCGTTACAGCATCGCGAGGATAAGACCGATCACACAGAGCAGTCCAACTGCCCAAGCAACCACCGGTCCGAAGACGCGGAAGAGCATGTATGCGATCACACGGAACGTGTTCGTCATCGGGTGTGATGTGGGACGCGGCGCGATGAAGCGATCAGCGAACCAACCCGACGTTCTGATGAACACTCCGCACAGTACGAGACCGGTGAGAAACACCCACCAGATGTCGTGAAAGTTGATAGTCATCGGAGTTTTCCTTCAAACGAAAAGCAGCCACGGGAGCGCATCTGCGCGTTTCCCCGCGGCTGCATCAAAGTGGTTGGAATCTAACAACCTCGCGATGCAAGCGAGGCGCGAAGCCCCGCTTCCGAAGCGCGTTTAGTTGTAGAACTTATCGCCCTTCGCCGCCTTGTCCTTCAGCAGCTGGCACGGAGCGTAGTTAGCGCCCGCGACCTGGCTGAGGTACGACAGCTTCTGGTGCACGGTCTTGGTGCCCAGCGTGTCGGCGTAGCGCAGAACGCCACCCTCGAACGGCGGGAAACCAGTGCCGAAGATCATCGCCAGGTCGAGCTGCGAGGGCTCGTTGACGACACCTTCCTGCAGGCACATCGCGGCCTCGTTAACCATCGGCAGGATGAGCCGGTCGATGATCTCACCCTTGAGCTTGGGGCTCTTGGGCGCGGTGATGGCCGCCACGACGTCCGGGTTGAAGACGTACTTCTTGGTCTTCTTGTCGAAGAGCCGCTTGCCTTCAGCATCGTAGAGGTAGATGCCCTTGCCGCCCTTCTTGCCGAGCAGCTTCTTCTCCTCGATCACCTTGAGGATGGCCGGGGGAGAGAGGCGTTCGCCGAGCGCGCCATGCAGCGTGTGGATGACGTGGCCGGCAATATCCAGACCGACTTCATCGAGCAGAGCCAGGGGTCCCATCGGCAAGCCGTAGGACGTAGCAGCCTTCTCGATGTCCTCGAGCGGAACACCAGCTTCCATCATCACAATCGCTTCGCGCATGTACGGCGCCAGGATGCGGTTGACCACGAATCCAGGCGCGTCGCCGGTCACGACCGTGGTCTTGCCCAGCTTCATCGCAAAGATCTTCGCAGCGGCCAGCGTCGTCTCCGACGTGGACTCACCGCGCACGACCTCCACCAGCGGCATCTTGTGCACCGGGTTGAAGAAGTGCAAACCGACGACGGTTTCCGGAGCGCGAGCACCCACCGCCATCTCGCTGACGGACAGCGAGGAGGTGTTGGTGGCGAAGATGAACGGCTTGGCGATCACCTTCTCCAGTTCCGTGCGCACGATCTTCTTGACCTTCATGACCTCGACCACAGCCTCGATGACGAGGTCGCAGTCCTTCATGTCGGCGTAGTCGATCGTGGGCTTGATTGCGGAGTACATCAGGTCGGCTTCGGTCTGCGAAAGCTTGCGCTTCGAGACCAGAGTGTCGAACAGTCCCTTGATTGTCGCCATGCCCTTATCGAGCGCATCCTTGTTGATGTCCTTGAGCACCACCGTGTACCCGGCGTAAGCCGCGGCCTGAGCGATGCCCGCACCCATCACGCCGGCGCCGAGAACGCCGACTTCCTTCACGTCGATGGTCGGACGCACACCCTCCGGCATCTTCTTCGACTCGGTCTGAGCGAAGAACACACCGACGAGGTTGCGCGAGACCTGCGTAGTCGCCAGACGAGCGAACGCCTGCGACTCAGCCTCGAAAGCGACTTCGGGCTTCTCGGTCATCGCCTTCAGCGCCACCTTGAGCGCTTCCAGCGGAGCCGGATACTTGCCCTTGGTGGCAGCCATGACGCCCTTGTAGGCCATCGTGGCGAACACCTTACGGCCAAGCGGGTTGCCTTCCAGCAGCTTGCGCGTAGCACGCACCTTGAAGGGCGGGTTGTAGCGCTTCGCCTTTCCGGTGAGCGCGACCTTCTCCGCGGTCTCGAGGAGCTCCTTCTGCTCGGCGGTCTCGTCGACCAGGCCCAGCTTCCACGCCTTGTGGGCGCCGACGTTGTTGCCGGTGGAGATGAGCGTGAAGCCCTCCTGCAGACCGATCAGCTTCGGCAGGCGAACCGTGCCGCCCCAGCCCGGAAGGAAGCCGAGCTTTACTTCGGGCACGCCGATCTGGGTCTTCTGATCTACGGAGGCGACGCGATACTTGCACGCGAGCGTGAGCTCGGTGAAGCCGCCCAGGCAGGTGCCGTGAATCGCAGCCACCGTCGGAAACGGCAGCTTCTCGATACGGGCGAACACCGCCTTGCCCTGCTTCGCAGCTTCGTAGATGTTGATTGCCGGCTGGCTCTGGAGAGCCTGGATTTCCTCCACATTGGCGCCGGCGCCAAAGTTGTCGGGCTTACCCGACGCGAGAATCATGCCTTTCGGCGAGTTGGCTTCGACTTGCGAGAGAACTTCGTTGAGTTCTTGCATGACCGAGCCGGACAGCAAGTTCATCTTGCTGCCCGGGAGGTCGATAGTCACAAGCGCAACACCGCTCGGAAGCATCTTCAGGTGAACAGCGTTGGTCATTGTCATGTCCTCGTTCTACTGAATTCGCCTTACGGCATTTCGATCAGGATGGCGATACCCATGCCACCACCGATGCACAAAGATGCGACGCCGCGCTTCAGACCGCGCAGCTTCAATTCGTGAGCAAGCGTGAGAACCAGGCGAGCACCGGACATGCCGATCGGGTGACCGAGGGCAATGGCACCGCCGTTAACGTTGACCTTCGCGGGGTCGAGACCGAGCAGCTTGATGCATGCTTCGGCCTGCGCAGCGAACGCCTCGTTGATCTCGAACAGATGAACGTCATCCTTCGAGAGATTGTTGCGCTCCAGCAGCTTCGTGATCGCAGCCACCGGACCGAGTCCCATCTGCTCCGGATCGACGCCGGCGACAACAACGTCGACCAGCTCCGCCAGACGCTCGAGACCGAGCTCGTTCACCTTCTCGTCGGAAGCGAGAACGAGTGCGCAGGCACCGTCGTTAACACCAGAGGCGTTGCCGGCGGTGATGTCGCGCGTCTTGAGGACGCCGCGCAGCGATGAGAGCTTCTCCAGGCTCGTCTCGCGAGGATGTTCGTCCTTCGCGAAGTAGCCCTTGCCCGGAATCTCGATGGCATCGATCTCGAGATCGAACCGTCCGGACTTCTGCGCCTTGGCTGCAAGCAGCTGCGAACGCAGCGCGAACTCGTCAGCCTGCTTGCGAGTGATGCCGTACGTGTCGGCGAGGCGCTGAGCCGTCGCAGACATGTAGATGGACTTCGTGTCCCAGAGCAGCTTCGTCGGAGCCAGACCGTTGTCCATCACCTTGAAGAAGGTGGGACGCGGACCCTGCTTCGGAATCTTGAAGTACTTCTGGAGGAAGTTGGTCCACCAGCCCCAGCGGTTGCTCTCGCCGGGAATCATGTAGGGAACCGTTGACATCGACTCGGCGCCACCGGCGACAACGATATCGGAATCGCCCAGGAAAATTTCCTGCATGCCGAGACGCACCGCTTCCATGCCGGAGCCGCACTGACGCTGAACAGTCATCGCCGGAATGGAAGCCGGCAGACCTTCGTTGAGCGCGGCGAACCGAGCGGTGTTGGGGGTGTAGGAAGACTGGTAACCGTGCCCAAGGATGATGCTGTCGACCTGATCGGGATTCACGCCCGCACGCCGAATCGCGTGCTTCATCGCGTGCCCAGCCAGCTTGTCGACCGTCACCTTGCGGAGGCTCCGTCCAAAAGAACCGATTGGAGTCCGGCTGCCACTGACAAGCCAGACTTTCTTATTGCTCTTCATAGAACACTCCTTAGGAGTTGGGATAGCATCAAGTGCCTTTCACTGGATGCCGCCTGCTTTCTATGCAGGCTTTCTTTTTCTTTTACCTACAGCGATCTGCAGGTAGCTTAGCAGGAAGGAGTGGTCACGTTCTTGTTGAGAAAATCGTCAAGCGTCAAATCTCGCAACACCCCGATGTAGCCTTGTGCTTCGAAGCACAGAGTACTTCAAAACAACGAGGCACCATAACAGGCACCGCTAAAGGCACCATCGGAGTCCTGCAGACATTCGGCTCGGCGCGAAACGCGCGCAGCGAAGAGTTCGCAACGCAACAACCGGAAGCGGCGCGCCGCCTGACGTCTTGCAAAATCGTCAGGTTGAGGCGCGCCGCCCCAGTGATTACATCACGCCGTACTTCGCCAGAAGCGCCTCTGTGAGACGCGTGATCACGCCGTCTTCCGCATCCTCGTTATCCGCGAGGATCTGGTTGAACTCGGCGATGATCGCCTTGGCGTCCGCCAGCCGCTGGCCGGACAGAAGCCCAGCCTTCTCCAGCTCCGGCACCGCGCCCATGTAGCCAGACATGACCGCCTGCCACTTCTGGTCGCGAGTGAGGGTGAACTGCAGCGAACGGAAGTTTGTGATCGTGGGGGTGACCACGATCAAACCACCGTCTTCCGTCAGGTTCGGCTGATCCGGCGGAACGCACTCGTTGCCGCACAGGATGCGCCAGATCTTGAGGATGCGCTGCGACTGCTTGCTCTGGTCGTCACCGACGTCCATCGCGACAGTCTGCGAACGCTTGGCACCGTAGATGCGAACCGGCACACCGACAGGGCAGCGACCTTCGGGTCCCAGCGCACCGTCGTGCAGCCAGACACCGTCAATCTTGACTGCGTCGATGATTCCAGGAACCGCACAGCTTGCACGAACAGCCGCACCCAGAGGGCCGGGCTTCGTGGTCAGCGTCCTGAAGGTACCGTCCTTCGTGATCTCATAGACCGCGGAGTCGGTGAATACGTACTGCGAATCGTCGGCAGTCACTGCCAGCGTCCAGTAGCGCTCAGGCCACTTTCCACCGGACACAGACTCGATAAAGGCGCCCACCTTCTCGGAGGAGAACACGCCCTTGCGGGGGCGGGTCTTCTCGAAGCGACGTTGCATGAAATAGGCGATGAGAATCTGCAAGATATTGCCATGCCGCGTCAGAAGGCTGGAAAAGTCGACGTCGATCGCCTGGCGAACACACTCCTGAGGAGTGAGGCCAGCCGCCAGCAGCGCAGTGGGGACTGAACCACCACTGACACCACCCATCGACTTCCACTTCTTGATCCCTGCATGATCACACGCAAGGATGACGCCTGCACTAGCCAGAATCGCTCGCGACCCTCCGCTTCCGCATACGAGATGCAGATCAGGGTGCGTCTGGGTCGGAGCACCATTGTTGTTTTTGTCACTCATGGTGCGCTCCAAAGACAGTCCGCATGGAACCGCCGCATAAACGCGCGCCGGGGCCATTGATTAACGGAGCTGTAAGCTCGTCCCTCGTGAATGCGAGGGAGAAAACCTAGAAGACTGAGTTGGTCTTAGGGCTAGGTAGGTAAGAAAAGGTTGCTCTGTAAGAAATTCAAGAAACGATGTAACTCAAGAACTCTATTGAGGTGCTTGTATCGCTATCAACAAGCCAGGCGGAGGTTTTGGGAAATTATCTTTTATAAGAAGAGTTGCGCAGGCGAGCTTGTTATATATGGCAAAGCTCAAACAACATCTCTGCAATCTATACGTCAATAAAACGAGGCGGAAGCCAAGAGGCGGGTCTGGAAATTGCGTAGCGGATAGATCAGCTTCGCGAGCGATATTTCGTATCCCATTCGATTGCGAAAAATGACAGTTGATAACAATTCGGAAGGAACAGAAAGCCGTTTGCACCATATACGGTGCCACTCAAATCGGAAACCAAAACAAGCTTGCAAAGAGGAGGCGAATCAAAAACCTTGTCGGTACCCAGTTTTCAAGCAAGTCCCAAAACACCACATTGACAACCCGGATGGTCCAAATCACTCAACTACGATTACAGCTCGCTTCGCTTTGCTAACTCGCACAGTCGAGATCAACAATTTCACTTGCTTCCCTGTTTGCAGTTTCCAAGAGATCATTCCCCGAAAAGCCCGTCACCGCGCCCCAATTCGATGTTGGGGATCGCCAGAGATTTTTCCGGAAAAATCTTTGGCGATCCCCAAGACTCTGCAAAGACCTCGGTTGCAGCCATGTCAGCCACCAGAAGTCAAGCACCAAGCAAAATCGATCGAATTCAACACCGCTTTACAAGCGTTCCTTTAAAAAAACGAATACATGAAAACACTGATTTGGTCTTCATCTTTGATGCGCGCTCAAGAGTTCAAAAAAGGTTTAGTTTTATAGACGCGAATTTGGTTGTTATTGCGCACGTGATCTTTGTAGCTTCTCAACGTTATTCAAACCCTTCATACCTGGTAGCTGTGATCCTCTAACTCGCGCGATCAGCTCAATTTATTTTTGCACCATATCTGGTTCTCAAACCAGAGCGATGACGCATAACAAGTGCGCAAGTGCAAAAGATCGCGATGCCTAGTTGAAGTTTGGATTGAGCGAAGAGCGACGCTTGTTCTTAGCCTTTTCAGATTCGTCAGAGCTTTTCAGGTTCTTGTTTTTCTTCGACGACTCCAGGTGTTGCTCTGCATAAGGGCCGCTTTGGAGTTTGTTCATTTGACGCTTCAGCGCGAATTGCGCCTACGCAGTAACAACAAGAAACCATCCGGTGAAATAGCCGGTTTTGGAGTTGAACACATGACCAAGACTCAGGAAATTCTGGTGCGGCGCTTCTGGTCGCACGTATACAAAACGCCTGATCGGACCGGTGTTCTGGTGAAGAACCAGGCCCCGAGAACGCCTCAGATCGTTGTTATTCCTAGTGCGGTCGGGCATCCCGCCACAGCCACCATCATGCCGCCGCTCTATCGCCACGTTCAGTGGAAGATGTGCGGTGAGCTTGTCACCACGATGATGGCGTACCTCCAGCAGAACGGATTCAAGAAGGGCGACAAGGCAGCGATCCTGTCTTGGAACTGCCCGGAATGGGTGTGGCTGGACCTGGCCGTGCAAAGCCTCGGCGGCGTGAGTGTTCCGATCTACCCGAACTCCGCCTCCGACCAGGTGAATTACATCCTGCAGGACTCGGGTTCGACGTTTATCTTCGCTGACGAGCCTTCCCAGCTCGCGAAGGTTAGCCCGACTCTGGGAGTCCACTCCGCACTGTTCGCCGCGGCTCTCACTGGCGGACCCGACTACACCGGCAAGGACACGAAGGTCCCGCCCGTGGTCGGCATAGCAGCTGGCGAAGAAGTCGAACACAAGGAGTTCCCTCTGTTCGACGCAGCGAAGCTGGATGTCGCACCCAGCGACATCGCGACGATCATCTACACGTCCGGTTCGACTGGCGTGCCGAAGGGTGTCGTGCTCACGCACGGCAACATCGGCGCTGCTTGCTCGAGCCTGATGCGTCACGGGTTCGACATGAACCCCGAGGACCTCTACCTCAGCTACCTGCCTCTCGCGCACGTCTACGAGCGCGTCAACGGGCAGGCTCTGTGCCTGTGGAACGCTGTTCCTTCCGCCTTCTGCCGCGTCGACGAAGTCGGCACGGTGGTGAAAGACCTGCAGCCGACCATCCTTCTGGGTGTTCCGGCGGTCTGGCGCAAGATGAACGACAAGATCCAGGCGCAGCTCGCCCAGGCTACCGGTCTGAAGGCGAAGCTGATCAAGTGGTCGCTCAAGCAGAACCAGCCCGGTCTCAAGCGCTTCATCGCTGACTTCCTGGTCTTCAGGAAGGTGCGCGCCGGGCTCGGTGGGCGGCTTCGCATGCTGCTCTCCGGTGGTGCTCCGATTTCGCCGGACATCCTGACGTTCTTCAACCTGGTCGGGCTCAACCTGCTCCAGGGCTACGGACTGACGGAGACTGCCGGTGGTATCGCCGTCAATACCACGAACGCCAACAAGGTCGGTTCGGTCGGCCGCGTGGTCGACTGCGTTGAAGTGAAGCTCGTTCCCGAGCCGAGCGAGACGCAGCCGAACTCCGGTGTGATCTGGCTGAGGGGCGACTGCATCTTCGGCGGGTACTACAACCTGCCCGATGAGAACGCCAAGTCCTTCGACGGTTCCTGGTTCAACACAGGCGACCTCGGTCGCATGGATGAGGAAGGCTATCTCTACATCACCGGTCGCAAGAAGCGACTGCTGAAGACGGACGGCGGCAAGTACGTCGCTCCGGAAAAGGTGGAGAAGGCGTTCGACGGCAACGCTCTCATTCAGTGCATCGTCCCCGTCGGCGATGCCAAACCGTTCATCGGTGCCCTCATCTTCGTCAACCAGCTCACCGCCAAGGAAGTGCTGGAGAAGAAGGGCGTCACCGCTCCTGCCGGCAACGAAGCCGCGTTCTACGCCTCGCATCCGGACATCGTGAAAGCGGTGACCGCTGCAGTGGCAGACGCCAACGCGAAGCTGGAACACTGGGAGCAAGTGAAGCAGTTCGAGATCATCCCGGTCGCCGCGGCCGTGGACAACGGGCTTCTCACGGCTACGCTGAAGGTTCGCACGGAAGAAGTGTTGAAGCGATTCAACACCAACGTCGATGCGATCTATTCGCGCAAGAGGTAATCGTAGGCAGCAACTGGTTCCTGCTCGGAACACTTGTGTTGGGAAACCTCAACCAAGTGTTCCGACAGGCTGCCTGACGAGCCGCAAATGATGCTGCAACCCGCAAAGTCGGCGAGCGGAAACGGCACGTTCTCCGCTCCTGCAAATAACAAAGAGAACAATTTATGCGCGTCATGGTAACCATCAAGGCGGCAAGCGAAGCCGATGCTCAGCGCATCGCGCAAAACCTGCCTGGCTTCACTCCCGATCCGGGCTACACTCCCATCAGCTTCGGCAACAACGAATGGCTCGTCGCTGGCGTCCTCAATGGACCGCCTCCGCCGAATGTCGTCGTCGAGCCCGAGCACGGCGTGCAGCTCCCCGACCCGGATTCCGAGATTCAGTAATCTCGAGTCTGTAGGTCGACCCGTGTTTCGGATTCACAGTTCAAAAATCCGCGTCGAAGGGGCGCTATACGCGCCTCTTCGATTGACTCCCGGTTTGCCCATCAATACTCAAGTGGGCAGACCATCACCGTCAATCTGAAACGGCACCACATCAGTGGAGCCGTGACACAGTTCCAGGAAAAAACTATGGCACCCCTCTTCCTCATTTTGGCCCTGATCATGCTGCTCAGCAAGAACGTCGGGCTGGCAGTCATGTTCATCATCTTCGCCTTGCTGTTCAACGACAGCGGTCGCAGACGGTAACAGATCGACTTAGATTTTCGGGACACGACGCAAGTTTCATGCTGATCTTTCGTCGGCCCTTATTGCGGTGAGAAGGAAAGTGAAACATGCGCTGCTCAAACTGTCAGAAGAAACGCGGCAAGCAGGTTCCTGGTCGTTGCACCAGCTGTGGTGCGGGAACGCATCAGGCGATGTGCAAACTCTGCAAGACCTGCGCTTCCAAGCAGAACGCTTGCGAAGTGTGCAAGAACCCGCTGCCCGCACCTGGTATCGGCAAAGGCCCGAACCCCGGCAAGTGAGCTGATATCGAGGCATGACCTGTTCTCGATTAGGACGACCGGCTGTCGTTCACGTCCCACATCTCACAAGGTGAATCGAATGCGTGTCGGGCCAAATTCTTGATTCGGGTTAAAACCTGAACCAGTATGCGGCTCGGCACGCTTTCGATCACCACTTCAAGTCCGAAACACCTCGAATAGAAATAGGTGACTTATGAACCAACGACGCAAGTCCGGATTAGGTCTTTTCGAGCACGCCAGAAAACCGTCGAAACGCGTTCTCGCGATCTTCGGCATCGTCTTCGGGCTGCTGCTTTTGCTCACTGGGCCCAGCGCTGCAGTGAGCACTTATCAGCACGCCATCGCCGACGGTGCGACCTGGCAGCTCGCCTTCGGCAAAGCCGCTGTCGCCTTCGCAGCACTCACCCTGCTCTGGACGCTGCAAGGCGCTCTGTATCTGTTCATCGGCTGTGTCTTTGTCCCGCGCATGGTCGCGGACTTCAAAGAAATCGGCACCGGCATCGCCAGCGGAGTTCGAGGCATTCCCTCGGCCGCCCGCGCGACCTGGAAGTTTTTCGGAGACGCCAAGCGAGCTGTCTCTGGTGCTTTCAGCCGACTATTCACCGGACTGGCTTCACTGCCAGGTCGGTGGAAAGCCATGACCGGCAAAGAACGCTTCGCCGCTTTCTTCGCCGCGCTTAGCATGGCGCTCTTGCTCGTCATCGGCTACCTCCTCTGGGGCGTCGCCGGTGCCGTCCATGCATGGCTGCCGACATGGCTGCAGACACACCACTCTTTCGTGGGACGGCTCTACATCGACGTCATCATGTCGGTGTTCACCTGGGCATTTATCATGCCCTTCTGGAGCCTCTTCGGAAGCTTCGTGAGCAAGCGACTGTTCAAGTCGGGCACGAAGAACAGCTAATCTAGCTTATCGACGACTCCGTTGAGTGGAGTTGCCGAATGGCTCGAGTTGATAGGCGAATCGAAGTAACGCTGTGCATGCGGTTTTCAACCCCAAAGTGCATGGCGTTATTTTCGATTGGGTTTTTCTACTATATTTTTTCGTTGCAAACTTCAATAAAACAACAAAACAGCCAGCCTGTGACCATTGGGGAGAATGTGAGATTTTTCCGGAAAAATCTCACACTCCCCCCAAGAGCAATTCAGACCCAGACAGGAAGCCAAAAGCGGCTACCAATCTCTGGCGACGTCAGGCTCGATACCAATCAGATGATAGATCTGACCCGATGCCGTCAACGCGAAAGCTGAAGTTAGCGAAATCGCCCCCGCTCCTGGTATGTCCAGCTGAAACTGAACTATTCCTTTGCCACGGGTTCGACCACCAACCAACGTTCCATGCCCTCTAAGTGCTGCTGCAAGCATCTCGGCCGACGACGCCGTCGCCGTATCAATCAAAACTTTAAACGGCTTCTTTCGTAGCAGATAGGTTGGTCTATCCTCCTTGAGAGACTCTCCTTTCTGCCAGTAGACAAGATTCTTTGCTGTGACGGTCATCTTCTGCTCAAAGGCCTCACCCCTGTTGTAACCCATGATTGACCCGAACGTTCCTTCCTCAATCAACATTGCAAACACCTTGTATGTTTGATCAATGAGCCCACCTGGGTTCCCGCGCAGATCGAACACATACTCCGATGCACCATCGGTGGCGGCACGTTTAAGTGATTGCTCCACCTCGCGGCTGATGTTGACTGAATCAAAACTCTTGATTTTGATATAAGCAATCTTGTTGGTATCGATTGAATACTCAACGAGATTTGTCGCCCGCTCAATTTCATTGACTTTCGTCACAACGGCAGGCGGCATGTGATACGTGTATGGATCATCGAGCGATTTGAGCATTGCATCAATCGCCACTTGCGCCTCCTGCTGAGTCGCCAGCTTCCCATCGAATTTGTGCTGCCATTCGCCAAAACTTTGCAGTCGATCGCGAAAGAGAAAGCCATCGTTGACGTACTGCCAGACAGCATTGTAACTACCCTGAGGAGACTTGTCGGGTACCTTCGCTGCATGCGCTGCTGCTGCCTGCGACAGCACATTCTGTATTGAAGCGCAGGATGTGACGAAAACGGTGAAAGTAAAAAACAGGCAAATAACAGCCACGCTGTGCGCGGCTCGCATAGTTCTTTTCATATAGGATTGGTTGAGTGAACTTGTGCACAGACTTCGCACAGACAGTTGCATCGCGAACCCGTGCTTAGCTATGTGTTCGTCAGAACCCGAACACATAGGTCAAGTCTTGCGATGTAGCGGCTCAGTCTCTCAGCAAGTTTGTGACTTCAAAAAAAGGGGGGGGTTATCAAGAACCCTTTCAGCCTATGCAACAAAAGCCGGGAGACTCAACAATAATGAAGAGGTCTCAAGTACCAAACTAATACGATTTATATTGGAGTTGGCAGCGGATCAGTTGATAATTTAAGGGTGGCTTGCACCCCTGCCAAAATGAACCTAGAAATCACAAAACAAGCAATGCCAATGCGGGGCGTGGTCTACGCTCTTCTTGCCTCATTGCTTTTCGGTGTCACAACCCCGGTTGCAAAAACCTTGTTGGCAGATGTCAATCCAATCACCCTTGCAGGACTGTTCTACGCCGGTTCGGGAATCGGTCTTTGGCTTTACAGAACGGCGCTCAGAGTATCGCGAGCGCTGAAACTGCCTAACTCGTCCAAGGTTCCGACAGACCCAAAATCGCAGACAGAGACTGCAGAATCACCTGATGCTAAACCGCCAGGCGCAGAACCGCCAACCAAGGCGTCAAACCAGCGAGATTGGTTGTGGCTTGCTGGCGCCATTGCCAGTGGTGGCGTTGCGGCACCCATTCTTTTGATGATCGGGTTGAGAGATACGCAGGCTTCGTCGGCATCGTTGTTCCTCAACTTGGAAGGCGTCTTCACTGCTTTGATTGCCTGGTTTGTTTTCAAAGAAAATTTCGACGCTCGCGTAATGACCGGCATGCTCCTCATCGTTGCCGGAGGCATTGTTCTATCCTTTAGCGGGGGCGCATTGGCTCTTTCCATGGGCCTTTTGCTGATAGCCTTAGCATGCGCGGGCTGGGCGATCGACAACAATCTCACACGCAACGTCGCGAGTTTGGATGCAGCAAGAATAGCTTCGATTAAGGGACTTTCCGCAGGATTTGTGAATCTTTCGATCGCATCTGTTGCTGGTGCGGCGTTGCCGAACGCGATGGCGTGTGTGGAAGCTCTCGTCATCGGCTTTCTTGGATATGGCGTCAGCCTGGTTCTTTACGTGCTGGCATTAAGACACATTGGCGCGGCACGCACCGGCGCATACTTTGCACTGGCTCCATTTGTGGGTTCCATAATCTCAATCGCTTTTTTGAAGGAACCTCTCACAATGCAGCTACTGGGCGCGGCGGCGTTAATGGCAGTTGGTATCTATCTGCATCTAACGGAAGTGCACGACCACGAACACCAGCATGAAGAGTTGGAACATGAACACGAACACACCCACGACGAACACCATCAGCACGAACACAGTTCAAATGATCCACCAGGAGAGCCGCATACTCACTGGCATAAACACGAGAAACTGATTCACAAGCATCCACACTTTCCGGATCAACACCACCAACACAAGCACTAGGCTTTTCTCTGGAAACATTGACGATAGGCAAAATACAGGGCTTGGCCTAGCTGTGCAACCACGACTCTGTGCGCAGACGCCTAAACGCGTACTCATGAAGTTGACGGGAGAATTCCGAAAGTCCATGCTCTGTATGCGAAACGACCAGTTCTGGTTTGCCTGATGGAACAGTTAACATGTTCACATCAAGCCAGTATTGAGTTGTCAGCTAATTCACTAGAATCATAAATTTGGATCGTAGTCCGCAACAACCCTCCTCCTCAAGCGTTTCACCGACAAAGTTCCTCGAGTAAAAGCAGCAAAGTCCGCGGCCGCAGCCGTTAGATGAGAGCTCGGTTTCTTTTACTGAGAGCTCGGTGCCGAATCGACTCGAAGAACCAAACGCTTTGCGAGAACCTACCAACTCACTCCTTGCCTAACCTACTGCACCAGCTTAGTGCAATGGTCAGCGGCCACGATACTTATCCATCAGCTATCGAAGGCAACGAGTTTCTATTGTGCACACCAGCCGCCCTGTGCACCAAAGAGGATTTATGAGATTTCTGACTCCGGCAGCTGCCTTGGCCTTCACTGTGCTCTCTGCCGTTCCTGCCTACGCTCAATCGAGCGCTGCATCAACCTCGACCGGTGTTCCCTCCTCAGTACTCTGGGTCGCGGGACTCGCTGCATTTCTGGGCTTCTTGATTGGCAGCGTTCCACCGCGCGGTGAAAACCGCGGCTGGACCTTTGACTCACAAGGTGCTTTGATGTGGGCAATCGCCGCCGGTGGTATCGCTGGTGGTGCCACGCACGTCTCCACCACTGGCGAATGGTTTCCCGGACTTTGGGCCAGCCTCATCGGTGCAGCCTTCGGTGTAATGCGCATTCTGCTCACTCGACCACCGCGGGTTCCTACCAACTTCGACCTCCAAGACGGCATCAACCGGGCCGAGGACGTCGAGCCCAAGCGGCGTCGGAAACTGGCAAAGAAGATGTTCAATAACGCCAGCTTCCACGACGTACACGGTCGGTACGCAACGCGCGCACCAATCGAATGGAAGTTCGACAGCAAAGGACCAAACCAGGAAATGCTCGATACGCTGCGCGAAGCCATCGATATGCGTTCGTACAGCCAGTTCGACATCCTTGTCATTCTTGTGCGCGAGCTGCCGTTCGAGCCCGGACAACCAGCAGTCATCGTCGTTCGCGGGAGCAATCAACTGCTCGCAACGAGGATCGGCGCCGGTTCGATCACACCACCCAGCGGACCCGCTCTACCGGCGGCGAACATCGAAGCTATGGTCGGCTACGCCTGGCGCTAACCGCTAACTGACTTTGTGCGTATCCGGGCAGCAATACCGCCTGGATACGCACACGGTTCTCTCACCTTTTACTCTTGCTGCAGCATACACGATGCAATATAGTAATCAAAAAGGAACAAAATGGAGCTAGAAACTAAAGGAATTCGCCCATCAACAGAGAGAAAGGAAGGCAGCGAGCGGAAACATGATGTTTCCGCTCGCCCCTCTTAGTACGAACGCCTTACTTCAGCGTACCGCTGCGATAATGCAGTCGCAATCAGTCCGCCGACGCAAGTCCTCGAGCCCAGTCGACAAGCGCCTCTGCCGGCGTGATGCCCTCCGCACCAAACTCGAAGAAGAAAGTGACGATCACCGCAAATGCAGCGAATCCGATGCGCCACACCCACTTTTCCTTGCTGTTCTTGTACGCTTCTTTGCGCTCGCGGTCCCGTTGTTCCAGTCCACGTCTGAACTCAGCCTCCGGACACTCACCAGTCGGCGCACATTCATCGAGCACCTTTTGGCTCCTGGCAGCGCTCTCAGCAAGAGATCTGACAATCTCAGCCGAGACTTCATCGAAGCGAGAAGCCCCTTCGTCGGTGATTGCCTGAATCGCCTCTCGGCCGCTCTGAATGTGTTCGTCGGCAGACGCTCTGATCGCCTTTTGCGCTTCAGCCACAGCAGCGCCAGTCTCGCAGCGCATTTGTTCGAGACACTTACGCATGGTCTCATTGCCGTCGACGAGGTCCTCAGCCAAACGCCGCATCAACGTTGGCGCAACTCTGCGCTGCAGCAGATCATGCAGTCGCAAATTGTCCAGAGTGTATGCAAGCGTGGATTCGTTCAAAAGACGCGCAAGCACGCACACATCCAACAAAGAATCAGTTGGAAGCAGGTAACTCAGCCACTTGTGCGCAAGCAGCGTGCTGATGTCGCGGCGATAGCTCGAATCTTCCAGCTTCGTCCGGTCGATTTCGAGACGCACGCTCATCCACTTCCCCGGACGGGGCGCAACAAGCTTTCGCGCAAGCCAACGACGATAGCGCGAATCGTCGAGACGATTCTGATCGACGTCCAGTGGCTTCGGCTTGAAGATTGAAGGAACTCGATAGGTAAGGAGCTGGCAACGATTGAGCGTCTCGATTCTGTGAGCCCACGTGTCGTCCTGTCTCGAATCAGCCAGCAAAAGATTCGCGAAAAGCGGCTGGCAAAGGGCCAACAAATCCTCAGCGTAGCGGTTGTCGACCGTGTGTGCGGAAGGGGATTGGTTGTTGGTCATGATAGTCTCGTTGTTGTTAGAGTGTCGTCAGGCTCTAGCCACCGATGCGTCGTTGATCCTTTATGCTCGGCAGCGAAAAACCTGTTTTGCAGCAACTTCAGCGAGGTATTCGAAATCCTCGCTCAAGTGGCTGCAAAAAACTCATTTGAGGAACGGTGCTATATCGTCGAACGAGCAGACTGGAGCGGAGGAGCGATCGCTCCTCCGTCCAGTTTCCCCGGATTACCAATTCGTTGCAGCAACCATCAGCACAAGTTATTTGTCACGAATAGTCGAGATAATTGCATCGACAGGATGGGCTGCCATAATTGATTCCACTGTATGTGAAACCATCTCATGCGCAACTGCATCACCAGTTAGTTCGTTCACATAGAACTTATCCAGACAATGCTTCAGATACGCTGAGTCAAGCCGCAGAAGAAGCAATGCCTCACTCTGATCGGACATCTCACGAACCAAAAGCATGACAATATTTTCCGCCACCACCGACGCCACCAAACTGCGTTGCTGCTCATGCCGCAAAACATCTTGGCTGAACTTCAGTGTGTCGCGATGATATGGAAACTTGCTCCACGGCACAAACGTAACAGTGGTCAACAAATCCAACTTCTGAAAAAGTGCAAAAAGCGCCTTGTTCTTCCGCTCATCGAGGGTTGCGTCGTCCAATAAAGGATTCAAGGAAGCGAGCACCACATCCGACATTCGCAGAATAAGGGCAACATCACGAGCGCGAGATTTTCTAGTCATTTTAGTGTCCTCTGAGCAATTACCACTGACTCTTCGTAGTGCGCGTAGAGCCATGTTCTCTTTCCTTTATCAGCTTCGCTCGCCTGCGCATGCGAAACGCAACCGTGGCATCGCCACCGGAATTACGCTTCTCTAGCCATTCGGCGACATCTTCGAGTTCTCGGACAATGCCGGGATACTCATCTCCTTTGACGCGCTGCATCAGTCGCAGAATGCGAGCCCGCTCCAGAAGCGTTTTCGCATTCAGTTTCGACTTTGCATGCTGTCGTTTCTGAAGATACTCGCCAAGCTTCTCAAGGTCACCAGCGAGGTAGACGCAATCTTCACCTGCACCGTTCTCGAGCGTGCTTACCGCAAGAATCAAGCGATAATGCTCCTCCAATTTCTTGGCGGCATCATGTTTGTTTGCACGGCGCATGACGTTGATGTGATGGTACAGGACATCCTCCAATCGGCTGGAGGTAGGTGGCAAAATCTCTTCGAGAACCGCTAACTCTCTGGAATAAGTTGCGAGCGCATCATCGATGCAACCAGATGCCTCCTGAAAATCACCAAAAGTGCGAAGGGCAGATGCCAGCGCGGGCAAGTCTCCGCCCACCTCCAGCGATGCGATCGCCTTTTCAAACCATGCGCTGCTCTCAACGACGTCGCCCATGGCCATGCCAATTGAAGCCATCGATAAGTATGCCTCCGACAGGCGTTTATCGCCAACTTCGACGTTGTGTTCGAGCAGCCTAATGCCCAGCCAAAGCCAGTCAAGAGCCTCTCCAACCTTGCCGGAAGCGCGCATCAACTCACTCATAAAAATGATGTTACGAACCCTATAAACGCTCTCATCACCATAAAGATCGCGATCGCTTTTGATAAATCGCTTTATCAGCCGAACGAGTTTCTCGTGGTCACTGAGCCGAGTTTCATCAACAGGAACGAATGATTCTCGAACCATTTCGACGACCCAGTCGCCGGGCTCAAGAAACTTCAGTTTGCGCCTGCGCAGGTACTCCGCAATGATGGCAAAGGCCAAACCAAATCCAATGATCATAAATTTCTCCGGTCGGATCTGTTTCCAGACCGCGGCCGCTAATGCACTCCGCGGCCGCGGGTGCTGGAGAACATGATCCTTGTCTATATTGGTTGAAGGAACTGTCTGAAGCGTTGCACACGCCTCATTAACAGAACCACCTGTGTATTGCGGAACCGTTGATCCCAAAGACCTAGGGCCTCTCGAAACCTACGGCACCATTCAAAAAACTTTGCGGTCACCCGCTTGAATCCGCTTATCTTGAATCCGCTTATAAGTAGTGCAAAAACACGCGGATTAGTTCAGGGGACAAACTGTCGTTTACCACACGAGCCGTTCACAGGCTCGCGAACTTCGCGAAGAGATGCCAAGCGTAGGCACATCCAGGCGAGATCCAATGCGATCGTTTCCAATCCAAACACGATGCAAACACACGCAATCCAAACACACGCAATCCAGCAACAAAAAACCACTGGAAGAACCTAACGGCGTATCAGTGATTCAAATCCATATCAAAATACGCAACCAAGACACAATCACAGATAGCCGTTGGACTTCTGAATGCGTCTTGCACTCAGTAAAATCGGCTTGTTGTCGCTGCAGAGAAGCTTGGTTGGGTTACCGGGTAATTGAAGGAAAGTAGGAATAATGCAAGCAACCTACCTCCGTCAGATGCCCGACAGCAAGATTTTTTTCGTTTGCATCACAATCCTAACAGTGCGTTACAAGCGGCTGAAATAGCAGGCCGTCGCATCTCTCTGAACACGCACGAAGTCAAGGAGATTACTCGAAACCCAGTGTATATGCCGAAACAACGCCTGTCATAGCGATGCGCAATTGCGCACAACTCGTAGCGGATCACTGAAATCGCTTGTGCCATCGTTATTTCGAATATCATAAGCTTTTCTTGGTTCGAAACAAAATTTTGATGCCACTGCTGAGATCGTCTTTACCAGCCAGATATATGTGAACGACAATCAGAAAATTGTTGAGAAATGCACAACACTTTACAACAAAACTCGAATGCTTATGTGCCGCCACATATGGTGCCCCGTCGACACACTAAAACCCCACAACCCCTTCACAACCTCGATTGTAAAAGAGCTCGGAAGGCGCGACACAACGCGTTACATTGCTTACAAATCCTCATTAAAATGGTGTGTACACGCGACGATCTGACTTTCAGGAATTCAACCAAGGCAAAATCACCGGCGGTCGCTCAACGAAATGACTACCTTCAAAGACTACTTTTCAGGCCATGCAGCAGACTATGCAAAATTTCGACCACGGTACCCGGAGAGCGTCTTTCGCTTCATCGGCGAACTGGCACCGGCCCACACCCTCGCCTGGGACTGCGGAACCGGCAACGGCCAAGCCGCAGTCGCGCTGGCAAAATACTTTAATAAGGTAATCGCAACCGATGCTAGCCAGGCCCAAATCGACCAGGCATTTCGATGCGAAGCGATTACCTACCGAGTCGCACCAGCAGAGAATTCCGGTATCGAAAGCTCATGCTTAGACGCAATAATTTCAGCAAATGCGCTGCACTGGTTCGATCTCGACAAATTCTTTGCCGAGGCGCATAGAACCATGCGAAAGGGTGGTGTAATCGCTGTTTGGGCTTACGGCAGGGCAACCGCAGCACCAGAGCTGGACGTCGTTGTGGAATGGTTCAACCAATGTGCGTTGAAGAATCTTTGGGCGCCGGAAACGAATCACATCACGCAGAAATACAAAGACTTCAAGTTTCCTTTCAAAGAAGTCGAACCACCGTCTTTCGACATGTCGATGGATTGGACATTTGCGGAGTTCGCGGGCTATCTTTCGACGTGGTCTGCCATGCAATCACTTGTTAAACGAGAAGGCACGAAACGAGTCGATCAATTTTTTGAGGAACTGATGAGCGTTTGGGGCAACCCAGAGAAAATCAGAACAGTAAAAACACCTCTCTTTATGCGAATCGGAACTAAGCACTAATTGTTGCCAAGCACCCAGAACCGTGAATTGGTGACTGTTTCTCATGGTTCCTATTTTTGGGTGTCGACATTGGCAGAGATTTTTCCGGAAAAATCTCTGGAAGTGCCCAGAGCCAAATCAGGCAACCAATTCCAGCTACTTAATTGTCAAGAACACGTTATCATCAAGAGCCGGTATTCTTCTCTTCTTTCATCTGTCTTGCTGCTGCTCCAAGCAGCTTCGCAAGCTCCGCATCAGAAACCGTTTCCATAGCGCTCAGTGCATCAAAGTTCTTTTCTTGCGAAGAACTCCGACTCAATGCCTTCTGTATTTCCGCCATACGGAGATCAAACGACTCTGTGGCATCTGAAGACGATTCATTTGTATCAACATCTTCGACCTCTGCGGTTTCTGCCTGGCGACCCGCTTCCTTCGACCAAACTTTGGTGATTCCTTCCCAACAAGCACGCACTGCTTCGGATACGCTCATATGTTCACCTCGTGAAACCCATATCCAGCTTCGCTTATAGAGCATCGCATTGTAATCACGCGGCTTGTCTATTTTCCGTCCTCAAACTGTTGATCGGCATACCCCCCGTTTAGGTGATAGTCGCTCTTGTACAATCAAACAGCCTAAGTTCATCCCAGGACGAGCACAGTCATGTTTCAGAAAGTCGCATTGCACAAGCGTAAATATGAAAGTTGTTGTGCGAGCATCAGCGAACTTCAGAAGAAATTAGCAGACGAAGGTCATTCTTTGTTTGTGTGGAAAGATAGTCCGGGCGCCGTTTACTCACCTCATTCTCACAGTCATGATGAATACATTGTTGTTTCATCCGGTGAAATGGAGTTTTCGATAGACGGGACCAGGTACCTGATGCAACCCGGTGATGCCCTAGATCTTCCAGCCGGAACAGTTCATTCAGCAATCAACAACGGAGACAAGAGCTGTGTCTACATCATCTGCACGTAAGGCTATATTGCTTCTGCTTCTTCGTCATCGTCCCGAAACATCTCGATCAACTCAACTGGAATCGGCACCAGAATCGTTTTATTCTGCTTGATTGAAACCTCAGTCATTGATTGCAATTGCCGCAATCTCATCGCACCGGGAACACTGTTTATCGCATCCGCAGCCTGCGCCAGCTTCTCAGCCGCTTGGACTTCCCCTTCTGCAGCCACAATTTTGGCACGACGCAAACGTTCCGCCTCGGCTTGTTTAGCCATGACGCGCTTCATATTGTTTGGCAGTTCCACATCTTTGATTGACACACTCGAAATCGTAATGCCCCAATCCTGAGTCTGGTTGTTGATCAACGCAAGCAACTGCGCATTGATCGCGTCGCGATTGGTCAGCAAATCGTCGAACTCATAATGTCCAACTATGCTTCGCAGCGTCGTTTGAGCTATCTGGCTCGTGGCGCTCATCACGTTCTGCACACCTGTGATCATCTTCTTTGGTTCAACTACTCTGAAAAAACAAACCGCCGTCACGCGTACTGGAATGTTGTCTTTGGTCATGCCATCTTGCGGAGGAATAGGCAGCGTCACGATTCTCAAATCGACTTTCTCCGCCCTCTCAATGAGCGGAACCACCAAATTAAGACCCGGACCTCGTTCTGAGTGCACTCTGCCAAATCGAAAAACTACGAGACGGTCATATTCCTGAACTCGACGAACACCAGAAAGTAAGACTAGCGCACCGAATACAGCAAGACCACCCGCAAATTCGATAAGCATTTGAGTTAGCCTCCCGGCTGTTGGCTTGAACGCGCAGATCGTCGTCTAAATATCAGGGAATTTCCCGTTGGGTTGGTATGACGCCCGGGCTACGATGAAATGGGTTTGAGATTACGCCCAATTTTGACCCGGCGGTTACCAGAGTGCAATATGCCCGCATTGAACCCAAACCACGCTTGACATCAATTCAAGATGAGTTTGGTGGAACCCTTAAAGGGAAAAACATATATGAGTCAAAAGACCAGTTATGGGTCTGAGGAGTAGAAATGGTTGCCTTTGCCTGCAACAACTGTGGAACCCGTATGCAAGGCTTCGTCACTTCTTGCAGCCGGTGCGGAAGGACAGATCTGACCATCGCCTCTGAATCCGGCTCCGCATCAGCAAACGAATTCGGAGCCTCAGGTAGCAAGTCTCTGTCGGAACAGCTAACTGAAAATGCAAATTCGATGGGATCTCAAACCAAGCGAAATCAACAAAAACGGTCCCAATCAGATTCCACTTCTCAAAAATCAAACTCACGGTATTCAAGCACGACTGCTCCATCTTCAAGCAGTGGGGTCGAACCAAGTTGGAACTCCCCATCCTCGACAAGCGGCTCCGGCTCTCAACCTAGCTGGGACGCACAATCAGCGAAAGGTTCAGAACCAAGCTGGAACTCACAAGAAGCATCATGGGCTAAAGATTCTTCGTGGAACAAGAGCAGCGAAGCATCATGGACCAAAGATTCTTCGT
>CAYZJR010000014.1:15898-40519 GCA_964478655.1 uncultured Candidatus Obscuribacterales bacterium | reverse complement strand
TGGACCAAAGATTCTTCGTGGAACAAGAGCAGCGAAGCATCGTGGACCAGTTCCTCCGCAAGTAGTTCGAGTGCACGATCGATGAACATTGGCTCAGCAAGCGGCTCAAGCAGCTCGAGTGGTTCAAGCAGCTCAAATAAGAGCAAGGAGAAAGCCCCTGAGCGTCCAGCCGGCTTGGGAACGCTGTTTTTCGGTGTTCTCATCCCAACCGCCGCTATCGTTTTCGAAACCCAAACGCACTTCTGCGCCTTGAGCTTCTTCGATCCGCTCCCGTCACTGACGCACGTAATGTTCTTCTCCTTGATTCCCTTAACCTCGCTGATGGCATGGCTTGCCGGGAGGCGCAAGTTCAACCCGGACACCGATATGACGACTCACGCCGGCGTACTGTCGCTGTTCAGCGGCATGTCCATGGGCATTGCGATCCTGTACAGTTTGATGTTCCTGCCAATGGCACCGATTTCGATACTTGCCATTGCCCTTCTGGGAATAGGGCTCCTCGGTCTTTCTCCGATGCTGTCGATACCTTGCATTCTGAAATCCGGACGAGTCGCGTCAAGTCTGGCAGAACGGGAAAACAGCTACGCCGACCCGCATCAGCTAAAGCATATCGGTCACCTGATTATTCTCGTAATGGTCATTGCGCTCGAGTTGCCATCGACCCTAACTCGAATTCATTTGGCTCAGGCAGCCGACTCCAACCCACAAGTGCAACTGTCGGGACTGAAGTGGCTTCGATCGTTCGGAAGCGAAGAAGTGCTTCTGAGAGCTTGCTACGAGCGCTCTGGGCGCGCTACGGACATTCTCGGTTCCCTCTGGGAGTTCTCACATCCCATAGGCGTACAGACCGCAAGAGACGTCTTCTACAAAGTAACGGGGAAACCTTTCAATACAGTTCCAATTCCGGCTTCAGCCAGAGCCACCATTCAAAACGCGGGCATCATGAGCGATCCCGCCGACCTGAACGCGGGCGTGGAGGACGAGTTCGACTATGATGCCGACATCGCAGGCGAAATCGTCAGCGGCGTAGCTAGAGGCTTGTCGATTTCCACGTCAAAGATTTCAGGAACACTCGACCCAGACGCAACCCTCGCCAGTCTTCAATGGGCGTTCACGCTGAGCAACACATCCAAGTACGATCGCGAAGCACGCGCTAAAATCCTCCTGCCACCAAATGCGGTGGTCAACAAAGCCACTCTCACAGTCAATGGCGAAGAACGCGATGCACTAATCATGGGTCGCAGCGAAGCAAGAGCTATCTATCGCCGAGCAGTTGTAGAGAAAAAAGATCCTTTGCTCGTCAGCATGTGTGGTCCGGATCTTTTGTTAGTGCAATGCTTCCCAGTTCGTCCAAACGACAAAATGCTGGTCAAACTTTACATGGCCGCACCAATGCAAATGACGAGAGCGGATCAAGCAACATTGATGTTACCTGCATTTGATGAACGCAATTTCCAAATCGATGTTCATCATGAAGTGGAGCTGACGAGCAAAGGCAAATCAGTTGAAGTGGCCTGCAAAGATCTGAAATCCGAAGCAAAAGGCGACAAGGTTTTGATCGCAGGCGCCGTGGACACTGCTGAATTGGCACGCGGCGACACGACGCTCTCGGTATCCCGAAACCCTCATGTGACAACGGTATTTGCCGATTCCTCCACGGAAGGCAGAGGGCAAGACCTGGTTGAAGTCGTGCATTCGGTCAGCTCGGCCGAGCTCTCTCCAAAAGTCGACCATCATTCCGCACCATCATCACTGACGGTTTTGATTGATGGATCCATTGGCATGACAACGTTCCTTCCCCAAGTGATGAAGGGACTTGAAGCTCTTCCAGCCCAAGTGAAGACCAACATCGTGTTTTTAAAAGACGGCGAAACGGTGTTGAACAACGCCACGGAGCTCACGAACGTCCGCTGCGAAGGGGGACAAGAGAACGCTGCTCCGCTGTTGGAAGCTTTGACCAAACACTCAAGCAATGGCGCTGTTCTGTGGATTCACGCAGCCCAACCCCTTTGCGCAATTGCAACGAAGAAACACATCCAAAGAGTATTCGGTTACAGCACATCACCAGCACTGCTCTACGATATGCAAGTCGTTGCCGGAGCCAATGAGATACTCGACGGTTGCCGCACCATGAATTCGATTGTGAGAGTTCATCGGACAGGCTCATCTGAAGCCGATCTCAAGAGCCTCTTCCAATCCTGGCAACAGCCCGCGGCCAGCACCACAACTGGTGCTTCCGGCTTGAGAGTTCCCGCCAATCAGTCGTTATGTGACTTGGAAGCCTATCGCCAGGTCAGAGACTTGCTCGCTCAACATAACGAACGCGCTGCCGCTCGCTTAGCAGTCGGTCAACATATAATTACCCCTGTTTCTAGCGCAGTCGTTACGATGAACTTGCCCGCGAGCAACCCGGCACCGACGCCAAAAGCACCTGATACTCGAGCACACAGCTATCGCAGCGGGATACGAAGTATGTTTGGAAACAACTTCGGATCACTCGGTGAGCATGAAGCCTACAATACCAAGGGCGAGGCGCAAAGCATCGGCGCCCCCGTTGCAAGCGAAGAAGCTAAGTACGCAAAAGAAGCGCCAGCAAGTGCTCCTGCACGTGGAAATGGCACAGTCGGACCTCAAAGCGACAGCGCTGTCGATACAGTGCGCAGCCGCCAGGAAAGCGTCGATGAGAAAGGTGGCTTGAATTCCGCACCTTCGACTGAACTTGACCAATTCAGCTCCCAGGGTGCGGAAGGACTCGATGGGAGCGGAGGCTCCGCAGGAGACACGGGCACAGCAGCGTCTGTTCCTGAATCAGACACCTGGTTGCTCTTAGCCGTAGGAGTGCTTCTCCTTGGCGCAGCACTTTATCTTAAGAGACGAGGAGTTGCCGTCAGAGTGTGACGAATCAACTTTCCAAAATCGCACTGCTGCTAGCTCTCTGGCCGGTTTGGTTATGGAACTTCGAACGCTTGACCGACAAATCGGACGAGCCGCTGAGTCTACTGGCATTGATCACACTTGGCTTTCTTTTGTGGGAACGCCGATCGAAACACAGCTCACCAGTCATTGGGCCTTCAAACATCGCATTGGCGATACTCGCCGCATACTGCACATCGATTCTTTGTGCGCCGAAACTAGTTCAAGGAACACTGGCTGTAGCAACGATGTGCCTGGTCCTTCCCGGCACTGCGCCTCTCACATTTCCATGCTGGATGCTTGCAATGTTGTCACTGCCAGTAGTGGCAACTCTAAACTTTTACTTAGGCTATCCACTGAGGGTAATGGTGGGCTCAATTGCTGTTCCCATGCTGAATATGATTGGGTATTCGACATCACTGGAAGGAACGGCCTTGATGTGGAATTCTCAAATTGTTGAAATCGACGCACCGTGCAGCGGAATAAAAATGCTTTGGTTCTCGACTTATTTGTCAGCGACACTTAGCGCGTTCTTCAATTTGGGAAACCGGGATACACTAAGGGTCTTCGCAGTCGCGGTCATATCTGCAATTGCCGCGAACGTGTTGCGAGTAACGTCATTGTTCTTTCTCGAAACCGGAGCCATTGCAATTCCAGCGACCTGGCACGACTTTCTACATCAAGCTGTTGGGGTCATTGTGTTCTTGCTCGGGGCCAGCCTGACCCTGGCTTGTGCGTTCTTTCTGCGCGCAGAGCCGGCGAATATTCAAAGAAAAACCAGCATTTGTGCCGAAAGAATCCAAAGCACGCAAGAAGTCACCGACGAAAATGCAAAAGTCACCGAAAGCAGTGCAAAAGTCGCCGAAGGCAGTGCAAAAGTCACTGACAACAGTGCAAATGTCAAAGCAGGCAACAATAACACGACGCGCTGGAGGTCAGTCTCACTCCTCGCGCTCAGCGGCGTAGCGGCAACCCTTCCGCTGATTGCGACGACGCACAATGCTGTTTCTTCCAGCGTCACCAACAGCGATTTTCCGGGATGGCCCGACACATTTGAGGGAAGAGCCTTGAGACCAGTCGCACAATCTCCGGAACAATCCGAAACTCAGCAAAGATTCGCAAACGAGTTTCCAGGAAAAATCAAAGTGTTTACGAACGGCAAAGAGACTGTTCTTTTGCGTTGGGTGGCTCAACCTACAAGACAATTGCATTCGTCTTCCGATTGTTACCGCGGGCTCGGCTTTACAGTAAAATGGCTTCCCATGCTTGTTGACGCAGACGGCGCAAGATGGTCTACATTCGAAGCCAACAATTCAAAAGAGCACCTACTAATTCGCGAGCGAATCACCGATGCCTCCGGAGTAAGCTGGAGCGACGTTTCAGCATGGTATTGGGCAGCCGTTATGCAACGCACTAAGGCACCGTGGTGGGCCACAACAGTTATTGTGCGACAATAGATTTACGGCCCTCAACATAGAACGAAACCACCTCGAGTCAATGACTTCTGGGAATCCCTCTTTAGTTATCGTCATGCCTGTGCACAACGAAATGCACGCAATTGCGAGTGTGCTTGAGGAGTGGCTTGCGGAACTAAGGAAAAGCAATGTCACGTTCAAGATAATGCTCTTCGACGACGGCTCAACTGATGAAACCGTGCAACGCGTACGCGCCATAGCAGAAACAGAAGGAGAAGTTGAGATAGTAACCAGACAACAAAATATCGGACATGGGCGAACTTGCTTGGAAGCCTACGAACTCGCCCTCAAATCCTGCGACGCCGACTGGCTACTGCAGCTCGACTCGGACGGGCAATGCGACCCGAAATACTTCCAACAATTCTGGCAAGCAAGAAAAAAGGGCGTCTGCATCCAGGGGTTTAGAAAAACTCGTGCAGATGGAATTTCTCGAGTCCTAATTTCACGCGTAATGTCTCTGGTGGTCTTTCTCATTGGCGGTCGTCTAATTCGCGACCTAAACTCGCCATATCGCCTCATGGACAGAGAAACCTTGCTTGCCGCATGTAAGAGAGTCCCACACACCCTAGAACTCGCCAATGCAGGTCTCAGCTACGTCTACGACAAAGATTACTCAATCGAATGGATTCCCATCCACTTCAACGCAAGAAAGCAATTCAAAGCCCCCCTGACTCCACTAGCCTCGATTCCAATCGCACTAACTTTCATACGCCAATTCAAGCAGAACTTTTGACCTATTGAAGTTTGAACCCTTGAGGCTTTGAGTACTTAAGAGCTACTCTGCAAGCAACCGATCCGCGATCAGCAGGGCCTTGCCGATTGCTTGGTCCATATCAAGATAGCGATACTCACCCAGACGTCCACACACAATTAGATTCTCAATTTTGGAAGCTCTAAGCGAATACTCGCGATACAGTTGGGCATTCATGCTGTCAGGCATAGGGTATTCGTAATTTTCAGGGTCATTGGGAAAGTAGGGAAACTCCCTCGTCAAAAGAGTACTCGTATCAATGACATTGAATTGATTGACAAGATGCTTCCACTCGATGGTGCGAACATGCCCTCCCGCCAAGGGCGATGGATTGTTGAGTTGAATCGCAGGTTGACTGAAACCACTCATTTGCAAAACACTGTGCTCTCTGCGCTGCCCTCGATACTGCAGCCTTCCAAGATCAAAATCGAAATACTCGTCGATTGGACCAGTAAAAATTGTTTGCACCTGCGCAGGAACATCACCTCGATGCTTGAGGAAATCAAAATCGTATAGAACCGGAATATCCGCCAAGATTCGCTTGGTGAACGCACTGTAGCCATCTCTTGGCAGTGCGGAGTGCCGAAAAATACTTCCAAATGTTTGATCATCTTCCAATATCACGATTCGACGTGCCAACATTGAAGAGAGCTCTGTTGCTGAAGTTCCCCATTGTTTTTCGGTATAGCCTTTGATGAACTTTTCGTAGACACCACGAGGAAGTTTGGCTAAGCAGGCCTCTTCAAAGTTAGTCGGATGCCCTGAAAATGGAGGCTCGGGGTCGCCCTCGCCAAAACGAGCAATCTGGCTTCGGGTCAAGGGCCAATTCTCAATTGTTCCATCCACAAGTGTTTTCATTACGGGATGAAACTCGACAAACGACGCGAATCTCTGCACGAAGCACCATACTCGTTCAGAGTTAGTGCGGAAGTAGTGCGGACCATATGTGTGGTAAGCGATGCCGCATTCGTGAATCTGATCGTGCACGTTGCCGCCTGCATGCGATCGTCGTTCAACGATCAAAACTCGCTTGCCGGCATCGGTTAGCACGCGCGCAATTGTAGAGCCGGTCAAGCCCGAGCCTACGATCAAATATTGCAGGTCTGCGTTCAACATAGCTGGCTTGCGCTCATCATTTTGCCTTCAACACGTAGAAACTAAGATCTTCGCCAGTGGTAGAGCTTGATTGATGATTACGAAGTTCGTACCCGCTCAACGTCTGTTCCAAAAGTCCAAACTCTTGTAACTTGGCGGCTATCTGTCTGTCCATAAGCACCAGCTGTGGCTTGCGGGTCGATACGTCTTGCGGAATCGTTGCTAAGAAGTCTGACCAATTCTTGCGAAGAGAAAGTCTGTCCTCATCGCTCTTTGCGTTGCGCCCCTGCCATTCATAAAACAGATACGGATAGCCCCAGGCGTATCGCCAGCCCCATTTTAAGCCGTGTTCCAAGAGCAAATGTTCAATCGATCTCTCATCAACACACAAAACAGCAATCAATTGATTTGGTGCTGAGTTGGTCTGCAACCATGAATCCAGTGCTACCAATTGCGGTGGCACCCACCGAGACACTTTCTTTGGATAGATAGAAGCACCAGCAGACAGGCAAAGGATCGCCAAAAGCACCACCGACAACACTTGCAGCCTCACGAAGAGCGTCGAAAATCGCGCCCCGATAGACGAGATCGACTGCAGTGTGAGTACGGACAACACAGCTAGCATCATCTGCACGCCCGCCATAACGTGAATGCCTTGATACGGCCAGCACTTTGATTGGAGAACCCATACGAAATACGACCCTGCAATCCAAGCCAGAAGCATGGCGACAATGCTATGTTGTCGCACATACTTCAACGCCCAGAGAATCGACACAATCAAGACCGGGAGACCGAAGGGTACGGACTGCATTACCAAAACCTTGTCCAACGTTGCATTTGAGTAGGGGTAATACTTGAGTACGTCCGGAATATGTTTGTTGAGAAAGTAGCCCAGAGCAGCCTGGTCCCAGAACATAAAGTGAACAATGTAGGCTGTCGTCGCTAAACCAAGGGTTGTGAGCTCGGGACATTTTATTGGGCTCACCACCGAACGCTTACGGCAGCACATGAGCACCACCGCTTCTACAGCAAGCATGATGAGAAAGAAAAATGGCTTGATACAACAACCAATCCCAGCCATGAGACCGGCTAATAGTGCCGCTCCTCGATTCACATCAACCGACTCGACTCTCAGCCACCTGATGAGGAAAAAGGGCAAGTAGAGCATGACAAATAATTGCTCGCGCTGACCAAAATCATTGACCGACAAATAGAAGCCTGAAAAGGCGCTGATGATGGCTGTTCCTGCCACTATCAACTGATGTTCGGTCGCTCTTCTGATTGCAAGAATCGATACGGTGATCGAGAACCCTATCAATGAAACCACAAACACCACAAATGATTGCGCCACCGAAAAACCGCATAATTGCGTCAATAAGACCGGGATGCATGACAGGTATGAAATTAAAGGCGGATTGATCTCTGCGACTTCCAGGCACCACTTTTGCCCGGCGAGAACCTGCTGTGCACATCCAATGAAAACACTTACGTCAAACCCGACGGATGCGTATTGGTTCCAGTATGCGATGAAAAATAAGAGAACAAAAAGAGCGAAGATCACCCACCACAGCCTGGCAATCGTCACCTTGGTGTTCACGTTTCGCTAATCCAGTCTACTTGGTGCCGAGTCATTATAACGTGGACAAAAAAGCCACCGGGTCTCGGTGGCTTTTCATGATGATTTTCGGTCTCGGCTGGTCGCCTACTTAGCAGCAGTCGCTTCCTCCTCCGACTTATCACCGCCATCCTTGTCATTCTTGTCAGAGGATTTTTCGCCCTTTTCCTTCTTCGGCTTTTCTCCGTCCTCGGATTTATCGGCTTTGTCCTCTTTCTTGGCTTTCTTGGCGGCCTTTTCGAATCTGATTGAATCACCACTTGGTTCCATGATGGTTTCAATCGTATCGCCTTCCTTGAACTTGCCTTGCAGGACTTGCTCTGCAAGCGCATCTTCAAGCAGCCTCTGAATGGCGCGACGCAATGGTCTTGCACCATAGGTCGGGTTGTATCCGTCCTTGGCGATGAGATCTTTGCTTTCGTCGGTAACAACGAGTTCCATTCCTTGAGCCTTGATGCGGCTTTGGAGGTCGGCAGACATAAGGTCGACGATCTTGCGGATCTCTTCCTTCGTGAGCTGTTGGAACACGATGATCTCGTCGATACGGTTCAAGAACTCTGGTCTGAAGGTCTTCTTCATCGAGTCCATGACCAAGTCTTTGATCTTCTTGTAGCGATCTGTGTGGGCGCCTTCGGTTGTTTGTACCTGGAAGCCCAGTGTCAGGGCGCTCTTGTCGATGAACTGCGCGCCGACGTTGGAGGTCATGATGATGATTGTGTTTTTGAAGTCGACGGTACGACCCTTGCTGTCAGACAAGCGACCATCGTCGAGAATCTGGAGCAGAACGTTGAAGACGTCCGGGTGCGCCTTTTCGATTTCGTCAAAAAGAACCACGCTATACGGCTTGCGGCGTACGGCTTCTGTGAGCTGACCACCTTCCTGATATCCGACGTAACCGGGAGGAGACCCGATCAACTTGGATGTGGTGTGGTGCTCCATGAACTCTGACATGTCGATACGAATCAGGTTGTCTTCGGAGCCGAAGAAGTATCCGGCAAGAGCTTTCGCAAGCTCCGTCTTACCGACTCCGGTAGGTCCGGAGAATATGAAACTTCCGATTGGTCTGTTCGGGTTCTTCAAGCCGACTCTGGCGCGTCTAATCGCCTTGCAAACCGCTTCAACCGCTTCGTCTTGACCAATTACACGTTGGTGCAAGACATCTGACATATGTAGCAGTTTTTCGGATTCACCTTCGGTCAACTTGAGAAGAGGAATTCCTGTCCAAGAACTGACCACGTAAGCAACTTCTTCAGCAGTTACGACTGGTTTTTCAGATTCTTGCTTGGCTTTCCATGCTGCTTGAATTTCGCGAATCTTTTCGGAGAGCCTGGTTTCTTGCTCACGCAAAGAAGCAGCCTTTTCGAACTCTTGGTTACGAATCGCCATTTCTTTGTCGCGACGAACCTTTCTCAGCTCGCGCTCTACTTCCTTACCTTCAGGAGGCAGCGAGCTCGCTCTCAGGCGAACGCGTGATGACGCTTCGTCAATCAAGTCAATTGCTTTATCCGGTAGATATCTGTCAGAGATATAGCGATCGGAAAGTTTCGATGCTTGTTCGATAGCTTCTTCCGAGATGATGAGTCTGTGGTGCTCTTCATACTTGGGACGCAGACCGCGAAGAATTTCGATTGTTTCATCGACCGATGGTGGGTCGATGATGACGGGTTGGAATCTGCGTTCTAGAGCCGCATCGCGCTCGATATGCTTTCTGTATTCGTCCATCGTCGTGGCACCGATACATTGCAGCTCGCCTCTTGCCAGAGCCGGCTTCAAGATATTGGCAGCGTCGATGGCGCCTTCTGCAGCACCGGCACCGATCAATGTGTGAAGTTCGTCGATGACCAACATGACGTTTCCGGCGGCGCGGATTTCGTCCATGATCTTCTTGAGACGCTCTTCGAATTCACCTCTGTACTTCGTGCCTGCAACGAGCAAGCCGATGTCGAGCATGACGATTTTCTTGTCGGAAAGAATGTCCGGAACATCAGAGTTGGCGATTCTAATTGCCAGACCTTCAGCGATTGCCGTTTTACCAACGCCTGGTTCTCCAATGAGTACCGGGTTGTTTTTGGTGCGACGACCGAGAATCTGAATTACTCGCTCGATTTCCTTTTCACGACCGACGACTGGGTCTAGCCGGTTTTCCTGTGCGGCTTGAGTTAGGTTCAAGCCGAATTCGTCTAGAGTGGGTGTTTTGGAACGCCCTGTTCCTGTCGTAGTCGAAGTGCCGGATGTTGCAGCACCGCTTTCTCCCAACAGGCGAATCACGTGGCTGCGAACCTTGGTGAGGTCGACACCCAGATTTTCGAGAACTCGTGCGGCAACGCCTTCACCCTCTCGAATCAATCCCAGCAGCAAGTGCTCGGTGCCGATGTAGTTGTGGCCCAGTTGACGGGCTTCGTCCCAGGACAACTCCAAAACTCGCTTGGCGCGCGGTGTAAATGGAATTTCTACCGCGACGAATCCGGAGCCACGGCCAATGATTTTCTCGACTTCGACGCGCGCATCTTTCAAGTTAACGCCCATCGACTTCAAGGTCTTGGCTGCGATGCCGGTGCCTTCCCCAATCAGACCCAACAGAATTTGCTCGGTACCAACAAAGTTGTGACCAAGTCTGCGAGCTTCTTCTTGGGCCAACATGATGACCTTGATCGCTTTCTCGGTGAACCTTTCAAACATGACGGTTCAAAACCTCCTAGACTCCGATAATGTGATTACATTCTAACATCAGGCACAGTGCGCGAGCCTTCAAAAACCCGGATTCCAAGCCGTTTAATACGTGAAGAATTCCTGAAGGGCTCCTGACAATGCGAGAGTTGAATGCGAGCTGAATGCGTGGGCTAAATCGACGTGTGCGCGCCTCTGGGGTTCCCCGAAGCAGCCATAATCGATTTGGTCGCAATCGCCTTAAGTAGTAACGATAGCGTATTTATCAAACAACTGCACGGGGTGTCCGCTGGTGGTTCTTTGATGGACCTTTGTCATCGGTAGAGATTTTTCCGGAAAAATCTTTGGCGATGGCGAAGGCCCGACCAAACGCCGGCCAAGCGTCGTCTTGAAATCAAATCTGCAACGCAGTGACCGTTTAGACAGTAGTCGGCGTCGGAGCTGCTTCTTGGGCTTGTGGAGAAGCCACGTGCACTTCCTTGCCAGTTGCCATTTCAGACCAGTCGCAGCCTTTGCCTTCCTTGTCTTTCTTGGAACAGGCAATTTGATCGCCACGCTTCAAGGTCTTGTAGACGACAAGAGAATTACACTTCGGACAAGTGTTGCCGCCGCCTGGTGCACCGGTCAACAGCGGTGGGTACCAGTACGCGGAAGTGCATTGGTTGTCCTTGTACAGGCTGCATCCCCAGAAAGTTTTGCCGCGACCTGTCTTCTTCTCGACAATGACGCCGCCGCAACCTTCACGAGGGCAGTCGAGCCCGGTTTTCTTGAGCAGTTGAGTCTTTTCCTTGCACTCTTCGGAGGAACAAGCAAGGTAGTCGCCGTAGCGGCCATGTCTAATTACCATCGCAGAACCGCATTGAGAGCAGGTCTCATCAGATGGTCTATCAGCAGGAACCGGCTTGCCTTCTTTCGTCAATGCAATCTTGGTTTTGCATTCAGGATATCCGATGCATCCCAAGAACTGTCCATAGCGTGAAGATCTGATGGCCATTGGCTGTCCGCATTGTGGACACTGCTGGTCCGACAACACGGTGACTTTGTTCATGTTCTCTTCGGCTTTCTTGAGCGTATCTTGGAACGTCTCATAGAAGCCCTTCAACATGCGCTGCCACTCGACTTTCTCTTCTTCGATTTGGTCGAGTTTCTCTTCCATTTCGGCCGTGAAGCCGACATCAACGATAGAACCAAAATGTTCCACCAATAGAAGATTGACAGCCTGTCCAAGTTTGGTTGGCACCAAAGTCTTGTTGATTCGCTCGACATACTTACGCTTGCCGATTGTTTCTACCGTTGCAGCGTATGTAGATGGTCTGCCGATGCCCATTTCTTCAAGGGACTTCACCAGGCTCGCTTCGGTGTAGCGCGGCGGCGGTTGTGTGAAATGCTGCGACGGATTGATACCCTTCATCTTGAGCACTTCGCCCTTCGACAGTTCAGGAAGGTTGGTGGTGGCGCCTTCGCCTTCATCATCCTCTGTGTCGTTGGTTTCTTTCTCTCCGGAGCCCTTGTAGACAATCAAGAACCCTTGAAACTTCGTTTCTGTTGCCGATGCTTTGAAGATTGCTTCTCCGGCAGTAATTTCGGCACTGCGTGTAACGAGTTCGGCTGATGCCATCTGGCTGGCCATGAACCGTTCCCAAATCAGTTTGTAGAGCTTGTATTGATCTGAGTTCAGATACTGCTTGATCGATTCGGGTGTGCGATCCGGATAGGACGGGCGAATGGCTTCGTGGGCGTCTTGCACTGTCTTGGCTTTGCGTACGTAGATACGCGGCTTGTCCGGGCAGTACTCTTTGCCATATCGTTCTTTGATGAATTTGAGAGCTTCATCCTGCGCTTGCTGTGCCACGCGCGTCGAGTCAGTTCTCATGTAGGTGATCAAACCGCTTGTTCCGTCAGCACCGAGGTCGATACCTTCATATAGGTCCTGAGCCACTTTCATCGTGCGGTTGACGCCGAAACCGATTTGAGTTGCAGCATCGCGTTGCATTGTCGATGTGATGAACGGCGGCTGCGGTTGCCGCTGGCTGGACTTTTCCACCAGTGACTTTACCGCGAATTCCTTGTCTTCAATCGACTTGACGATGGTGTTGGCGAATTTTTCGCTGTCCACAACAATGGTTTGAGCTGATTGCTTATCTGATGCAGCAATCACACGTTTGCCTTGCCAACGCGTGAGGGCGGCTGCAAAAGCCTGTTTCGAACGAGCACGCGAGAAGTCTGCTTTGATCGACCAGTACTCTTTTGGCTCGAACGCGCCGATTTCTTCTTCACGTTCGCAAATCAATCTGACAGCGACGCTTTGTACGCGACCGGCAGAACGCCCGTTGACCTTTCTCCACAGAAGTGGACTGATTTTGTAGCCGACAAGTCGATCAAGCACGCGGCGCGCTTGTTGCGCATTTACGAGACGTTGCGCAATTTGACGCGGCATCTTGAGCGCGGAAAGAACGGCATCCTTAGTGATTTCGTTGAACTCAATGCGATGCAGTTTCTTTTTCGGAAGGTCCAAAACCTGTGACAAGTGCCAGGCAATGGCTTCACCTTCGCGGTCAGGGTCAGGTGCGAGGAAGACAGCATCAGCATCGTTGGCAGCTTCTTTCAGCTCTTCCACGATCTGAACTTTGTCTTTAGGAACCTCATAGAGAGGCTCGAAGTTTTTGCGGACATTGACACCTAACTTTTTAGGCGGCAGATCCCTTACGTGTCCGACGCTGGCTTTGACTTGGAAGTCTTTGCCAAGGATCTTGCTGATTGTTTTCGCTTTCGCAGGTGATTCGACGATTACTAGAGACTTTCCCATTTAACCTATTTTCTCTTCAAAGAAGGTTGTGCCCTATCTGTCAAGGGTCGCCAGTGCTGTCAAGGTATCCCGGCGAGGCAGAAGTATAGCATGCTCCCGAACAGCCCTATTTCAAAATCGGCTCTCTGTCTCGCCCCATGAAGCAAGCCGATTGCGGTAATCATTGTTATATGGGATACCCGGCTTTTCGGATGTTTCTTACGAATAAATAAGCATATCAGTAACTTCTTGCCACACATCCGAAATTAGCTGCTCGGATTCGGGGCCAGTTGTTGTTATCAAGACCAGCCGACCAGACTCATCCTCTAAAACCTCGTCGGCTCCTGGGTTTTCATCGTCCCTCGCGCGCGTGTACGCGCCCGACGTTTCGCGCCCGTCTTCGCGCGCGCCCGCGCCTGATGATCCATGCGCGCCTGAGATTCCGCGCGCGCCCGAAGTTTCACCCGCGCCCGTAGTTCCGCCCGCGCCCGAAGTTTCACCCGCGCCCGAAGTTCCGCCCGCGCCCGAAGTTCCGCCCGCGCCTGAGGTTCCGCGCACGCCTGTCGCTCCGCCTGCGCCGATGCCCGACGATCCACCTGCGTACGCCTCCGCGCGATCATCTCTACAAGTTCCCTTATTAAAGGTAGGTACTCCATGCTTAATGCTTGACTTTGCGGCGCGTTCAATCGACAAACGCACATGGTCGTATTGATCTAAGTAGTTGGCGTTGTTGTCGCCCACAAAAAACTCGGCCCACTCGATCACTGTGATTCCATGCAACTCTCCTGGCTTTCGACAAATGAGTTCGTCGATCTCAAAGGCCAACATCTCCAGCGAGATCACGTCGCGGCTCTCGCCTACGCGATACAAATCCAGGTGATATAGCGGCATTCGGCCGCTGTGATATTCGTTCAGCATCGTAAAAGTCGGGCTACTGATCGCTTCGCTCACACCGAGCTCTTCGCCAATGCCTTTTACAAGCGTCGTTTTGCCGGCGCCCAGTTGACCTTTTAGCGCAATGACCGCACCAGTTCGCCCCCGGTCACAAATGCACTTTGCGATCGCTTCGCCCAGCCTGAGCGTCGCTTGGTGATCCGGAAGGAAAAGTTCCATTTTGTTGTTTTTGAAATTAAGGTCTCAGCCGAGGATCAGTGCACGAGTTTTGACCCGGAAAATACCAGGTGGGGGACCTCCTTACACCTTACCGTTTCCTACTCTTTGCCACTCCACGCTCTTCTTGTGAATTTCGTAGCGCACCAAAGCTCATAGGTATACGCCAGTGTTTTGAGCCGGAACCCCGATTACTCGAAGCAATAGGACAAAACTTTTATTAGCTCTGTCCAAGACCGAGACTAAAGGAATCATAGAAAAGACAACGGAGACTGTCAAATCAAAAGGTGCCATGCAAATTTTGACGAAGTAAAAAAATCTGGTTTCGCCAAAGATTTTATTTTTCCAGGACTTTGCCAGTGACAGTTCCCTTCGGCGTCTCCTTCGGCGTTTCCTTTGGCGGTGTGTACTCTGCAGGTGGGTACGATGAGGGATGATCGACGATGCGTCCCACACTTTGATGCACTTCCACTGGTGGCGTCTTGGAAGGAACTCCGTAGTACCGCACGAACAAGCCTGTTCCCACAGAATTTAGTTGTGCCGATCCGCGCACGTTGCTCTTGCTCTTCAGTTGGCTTTCCAAATTGCTTGCAATTTCATCGAGTAGCTGTGCCTTGTCTTGCGCTGCTTTTTTGTACTCGTTGGATTTCTCTTCCGCTCGCTCTTGCACCCACTTCGCGCGCTCTTCTCCAGAGCGGCGAATCTCTTCGGCCCTGGCTTTTTGGAGTTCAGGATTGTACGGCGCTGTGATTACACCTCCACGAGTTTGAATCGTCGGTGGCTCGCGCAAAGCTCGTTCAGCCTCAACCGTAGTCTCTTCGCGGATGATAGACGCCTGCTGCTCGCCAACTTTTCGGGCACTTTCAGCCATGTTGCCGTTCGCGACTCGATGCCGTTCCTTCACTTCAGTTGCCTGTCTGCGGATATTTGCAATCGTGTGGTCGGCTTTAGAGGACGTTTGCACAGAACCGCCTCTAGAGCTCTGCGATTGATGCGCCTGCACATCGTCGGCATCCGGCACCGGCGCCCTGTAAGCCTTCAAAGCCTTCCTGCAAAACCCGGAAAGTGTGCCGTACGGGTCGAGGCAATAACAAACCTGAAAAGCCTCGATCGCCTTTTCATGCTGGTTTAGGTGAACCAAGCAATTGGCTAAATAGTAATATCCATTGGGATCTCGTGGCGCTCCCAAAATGTGCTGCTGAAAGCACCTAGCCGCGTGCGTCCAGCGACCGGTATTGAAGTGGTCGACACCCTCTTCATAAACGGCAGCGCACAGCGCCGGCGTCTGCGATTGCAACGCCAGTAGTGTGAGGACCAAAACTAAATGCTTTCTGGTTAGCATCGGCACGAGCACTAAAACACACTGACATCTATTCTACGGCAATCTTTCCCCGGTTGGGCCGGATTTTAAGATAGCACCGTGCACTTCCTGGTTAGGTTTTTGAAACCTGGGCTCGTCTTCCGGGATTATGAAATTGGGCGGCATATCATAGGGCGACCCCGCCGGAAAGACACGAGCAATACCGGGCCGCACAGGCGGGAGCAAGGCTTCGGGCACTCCGTATTGGCGAGTGTAGAGGTTCGTTCCGACGCTCCGCAACCCAAATCCACCACGCTGCTTCTGACTTCGAATTTGCGTCAAAAGGTTACAGGCTGAGTCCGAAATTGACTGCTGGCGAAGGTTTCGCCAGTTGGAGTAGGCTTTGGCTTTGAAGTCACCAACCTCCGAAGCATTCGACAACTCCCGCTCAGCCCGGCGCTTAATCCAGTCCGCCATTGCCTTTGTCGCATGCGCGTCCGCCACATTGCCGGCTCTCAGCTGGGCCTGCATCTGACTATCGAGATGAGCGAGTTCCTCGCGCAGGAGTTGCTCAATTCGCTCGCGTTCCAATCTCGCGGTCAACTTCACATCGCTAGAACCCGCATCGCCAATCAGTTTCGCATTGTCTGCTTCGATTTGAGTTTCCCGGTGCAAAAGCTCGAGTGTGCGAGAAAAATGTTTGTCTCTCTTGTCCGACTCGGAAACAACAGAGTCGAGTTTCTCCTTTGTCGAAAGCGGCTTGACAGGCTGCTCTTCGTGCCCATGCCGGTGACGTGCCAGTTGTTCGTCTTTCAATTGCTGAATTTGCTTGTTGACCTTTTCGTTCAATTCCTTGGCCTTGTCGCTGGATGCAGATGTGCTTCCTGGCTTGTATTCAAGCGGCGGCCATATCGGCGAATCGATGGAACCCGCGTTGTTGTTTCTTCCCAAACCCGATGTATTATTGCTACGAGGCCATGCGCCAAAACTCGGTGGTGGCCCCATGTTTCCGCCCGGTGGGAAGATAGCGCCAGGGTATGTTCCCGGTCTCGGAATATAATTGGAAGGAACGGTCGGAACAAGCGAAGTCAGCTTAGGCTCTGGAACTGCAGTGGATCGTCGCATCATCGAACGTCTCGCTGTCGCCGCAGCAGAACCAAAAGTCCCACCAGGATCAAGCTCCGTGCATTTGTCGTAGAAGCGTTTTGCATTGGTTCTATCGCCTGTGTGATCGTGGCACGACCCTAGGTAGTACTGAATGTCGGCACGTTCAGGTGCCAACATTTTTGCTTGATCGAAGTAGAAAATCGCAGTGCCAAACTCATTTGCCTGGAAGTGCTTAAGCCCCTTCTCAAGGCAGGTTTGTAGCGAAAACTCTTGACTGTTCCCTGTGCCACTGTACGTCGGAACCGCGTGAGACATCGACGCAAACGATACCTGTAACGGCAAGGCGGCAACCAAAGCGACTATAAAGGCTCGAGTCCTAAACTTGGGCAAAAGGACATCCTCGAATTGGATGCATCACCAAAGGGCAAATTTCGGCTGTGTTACACGAATAACCAAAAACTGACGGCTGCTGCTTAAATTTGTTCCCAAAAACCAAAGAAAAATCCTGCCGTGGCACCAGTTTTTTCGAACCACTACGAGCGCCAAACGTGCTAATCCTTTACTTCGACTTCGCCTTCAGTCGGCAAAGGCACCGGCAACTTAACCGGTTCTTCGCCTGGAGCCAACGGTCTGTGCACGCTTAGAAAAACGTTGAAATCTCTGCCGGGAACCATCATGTTGGTTCCCTCAGGCATCGATCGCTCAGACAGGAATGTGCGCATCTGATTCAATCGCAACAGGCTCGCCTCCAGAAACGACACATTCTGCACCATGTCGTTATCGCGGTAATCGCGCTGGCGAAGAATATGTGCCATCTCGACAATCCAGACACGTCCACCATTTTTGATGGTCTTATCGATCAGAGCCAACAGTTCCTCAAATATTTCCTCGTTGCGAATACGCTTCGACATGCCGGGCCAATAGTTGAAGGGAAGGCGCTTCAAATCCGGGAACGTGACTGCATTGATATTGGGCAGCAAATAGCGGTAAATCGACGGAGACAATACCGGTGTCGCGACAACCACCAAATCCTTTTTGGGATCACATCCCACATTGATCTTCGTACAAATAGTCAAACTGTCAGTTTCGGGCGCCTCGCCCTGAAACCTCAATTGCGGATACGAAAGCAACACAAAAATGACGCAACCAATAACAAACCGCAACCAAATCGAGTAGCGACGGAAAAGCGCATCGATACCGGTTACATACACAATAAAAATGAGAGGGACAAATGTAGTCGTGTACCGATAGCGCATCGCCGGTAGTACTACGTTAACCGCAAAACCGGCAAGCAGACTGCCAATCGTTAGCGCTTTCCATAACCTGCCATCAAATACTTTGACGTTCTTCTTGTCTTCAATGACTGTAACGCTTGGGGAAATCAGTGTGAGATAAATCAAAAAATTGCAGATCAAAATGCAATATAAAATAAACCGCTGATCGCCATACGGCGCGTCGAGAAGAATCCCTGCAAAAAATTGAGGACCCAAGGCAAGCAGGTCCGGCACCATGTCCCACGGGCTGAGATCATGGGTGAGTTGATAAATTAAAACTGGAACTTGCGGCGCGAAAACAATCAACGAAATCGTCACACCAACTAACCATCGGTGTAGCTGTTGTTTCTCAAACCAACGTCTTAGCCACCCCCATGCCGCCAGAACAGCCTGACCTATGGGAACAAACGCACCCCAATAGTGCGTACAAACAACCAGAGCTGTCGACACGCCGTATATGGGGACCCACCACTTGCTGGTTCCCTTCGTCAACACCCGAACGCAGGCGCAAGAAGATACAAGCCCAAGTATGCTCATTAGTCCGTATGGACGAATCATCGTTCCCCATCGCACCAAAGATGGTGTCACCGCCAATAAGAAACAGATTTGTAGATTGAGATGTCTCGGCAACGAACTGCGCAAAAGTAGATACGTGATTGGGATTTGAAGGGTCGAAATGGCAATCGCCAATCCTTTCACTACGAAATCATGCTGTCCATCGGCACCAAACACCCCTGGAAAGAGAGCTCCGAAGAAATGACAAACCAAACGCACAATCGTGTAAAACACAGGCGCGTTGCCATCTTCTTTCAAGTGCAGCAGCATGTCTTGCCAGCTACCAGTTATGGCAATCGCCACACCATTGGCTTCGTCCGGTCCCAATCCGATTACCGTAGTCGCTCTGAGACGAATCATCAGCGCGATGACGGTGATTAAGACAATGCCAGGTCGCAAAGACAGCAGTCGGCGAATGAAAGTCATGCTACGCTCAATGCAGACATGTTCACCATCACCTCAGCCGACCAAAGGCATTCAGAGCGCCGCGCAACCAGCAATGTCCGTTCCTCTTCTATCAAGCTCCCAATCTCGCTGCCAAACCCGAAAATCCCTTTGGGGATTTTGTCTTTCAATTCTGATTACTTTTTTGGCGTCAAGCAACGCCTTTGCAGCCGAAACGTTCAATCAGATTATGACCAAGGCCGGAATTTTGCGCGCGACAAATCAAGACCTGGCCGCACTGCCACTCTTTGCGAAAGCCGTCGAAATGCGGCCCAAAAGCGCCGAAGCGCATGGCGGGCTCGGCTGGACACTTTTCAGATTGGGAAACCTCGAAAAAGCACAAGAAGAAGCAGAACTGGCAATTGATCTCGACCCGAAATGTGCTGACTGCCATCAAATCGTCGCAATCATCTATTACGCGAAGGGCATGATGGAAGAGGCCCGGCAGGAATTCAAGACGGCTCTGATGCTCGACCCGAGAAAACACTGCCGCGGTTGCAATTCGATGGAAATTTTTCTCGGCGCAGAAATGCCCAGGACTGCTGGTGGTTTGATTATTCCGGACTTTAAAAAGGCAATGGAAGAAAAGGCGCGAAAAGCCGCATTGAAGAAAAGTGAAACAGCAAAGAAATCGGTAAAGACATCGGCGAAGAACCCTGTAAGCACACCTCTGAAGGGCTCGACGATGAAGAGCGCAACGGCGCGGAGCGTGAAAATAGACGCCAGCAATAGTCAAACGAAATAACGATTCGGACAGTTTATGCGGGTTACGCTACTGGCGATCGCCACATGCAGCAAGGACTTTGTGAGCCAATTCTTGCTCTGCGTCGAGCTTTATAGCCATCTGCGCTTTCTGCGCCGCCTCGTCACTTTCACCAATTCTCAAAAGCAGACTGCTCAAAAGCGCTAAGTTCTGGGCATTCTTAGGGGCAACTTGCACAGCCCTTCTCATCGTATGAATCGCGCGATGAATGTCACCACATTTCGATTGCGCTTCCGCCAAGCCAACGTAGGAGTCGTTGGATACAGGGTTATTGCGGAGCACCCAGACAAACTCTTCAATTGCTTCCGGATATTGTTCGCCGGACAGATAGTAGGAAGCCAGCTTCTGATGCGACTCTACATGCTGTGGATCGGTTTCCAACGCCAGCATGATCTGCATTTTTGCCAGCTCGTTTTTCTTCTCAGCTTGATAAATTGTGGCAAGAGCGAGCCTGACACAAATTAAGTTTGGAAACTTGCTGCTCAGCATCTGCAACGATTGTTCTGCCTTCGCAGTTTCGCCAAGATTGAACTCGGCAATCGCTTCCGCTGCTTTGGCGTCGATGCGCGCTGGGTCTAGATTGTACGCTTGCGAATAAGCTCTCGAAGCCTTCTTCCACTCACCAAGCTTGGCGAGCGTCAGTCCGTAGTTGAAATAACCTGCTGCATTGCTCCAGTCGAGTTCGATAGCCTTCCTCTGGCGTGCCAGGGCAGCTTTGAAATTGCCCTCAGCAAAGAGTACCGAACCTAGATCGCTTTGCGCCGCAGCAAGCGATTCATCACGCGCGATTACTTCCTTCAAGAGCTTTTTTGCAGTGGCGAGCTCACCTCGCCGAAAATGCCGAGTGGCTGCGGCCAGCATCGCGTCGGTTTCTTGATGGTGTTCGACGTCCTTGATAAATCCACCATCATGGCCCGTTTCGTTAACGGAAGCAGTTCTCACTTCCTTAAGTTGATTCGGTGTGGTTTTCTCTTTGCGCAACTTGAGCAACGCAGAGAGTCCTTCTTTAGCCGCGTCGTCATTCGGATCAATCTCAACAGCCTTCTTCAGAGCCTTTTCAGCACCATCGAGATCGTTCAGTTTGACCAGAATCGAACCTAATTGTGTGTACGCGAGAACGTAGTGCGGATCTATTTTGATTGCCTCAAGCACAGCATCACGAGCCTTTGTTAGCTCACCGACGCGCACATATGCCACTCCGAGATCGTAGTGTGCAATCACATTCGTTGCATCACGTTGTATCGCCGCTTTGAAGTGCTCTATCGCATTAGCCCAGTCGCCCTGCACGGCAAAACTCTCGCCAACCTGCACTTCTTCTTTTGATTCCGGCGACGCCGCAGCAAGCACCGCAGATGGTGCCACCAGAGACAAGGCGGCAACGAGGGAAAGGGTTTTGATTGAAATTTTCTTGAGGTCCATGAAGCCAGTTCTTTGGATTAACCCAGAAACCACGCGGAGTCACATTATCATCCATTGACATCGGTGAACGTACGACCCTAAATCGACTACAATTAAATCCGAGATGAATAACAGGTTCGCGATGTATAAATCTGCGTTGGCTTGCCTTATCGCCATTGGGTTCTTACCGTTTTGTCCGCCGACGTTGGCAACAGAACTGGAGGAGCAGGCAGGCGCAACAACAAATACCGCACCAGCAACGAGCCAGGAAGCCACATCACCTCAGCCCGCCCAAAATTCCGTCGGGTCCGGTCCCATCAAACCTGAGACTTCGCAATCGCCCCTTGCCGTTCCTCCCATTCAGATGAAGCAGCGACCCCCTATTCCTGAGCCGCCACCGACAACCTTGCTTCCACCTCTCACTTCATTCTCCCGAAAACCACTAGCCTGGCGTCACAAAGCTCTTAGACTTTCGCTGGATCAATACAAAGTGGGCAAGACTTTGACTCGGATGCTAGTGGCTCAGGCGAGCAAAGATGCGGTTCTCGAAGCCCTTGGACGCACTCTTGAAGAGTTTGGTTTTCGAATCGAATCTTATAGTGCTCCTGCCGGTCAGGTTCTCGCCGCATCCAACACTGACTCCGCGAAACTGATTTTTGCAGTCACGCCGCAAGGTTCAACAACTCAAATCAGAGTACTGGTCGATGCGGCTGGGCAAACATGCAACGCAACTTTTATCGATAGCTTTTGCGAGAGACTCAATGCTGAGATTAGCAAAAAGGAACTCTTGTAGATGTCCCATCTCATCGGCATTACCGGCACAATTGGATCGGGCAAATCGGCGGTAGGAAGCATTCTTGAGCAACGCAGCGTGCCTGTAATCGACACCGATAAGCTTGTGCATCAACTATTTTCGGAAGACAAGTCGGTTGTAAATGCCATTCACGAAAGGTTCGGCGATTCAGTCATGAACTCGGACGGTTCCATCAACCGGGCAGAACTAGGCAAAATTGTCTTCGCTGACGATTCGGCGAGAAAAGCCTTGGAAGGAATCGTTCATCCAGCCACCATTCTGGCTTGCCGCAAACGCGTCAAAGAGTTGAGTGGTCACCCTATAGTCGCGGTCCTCGTTCCCTTGCTATTTGAAGCGGGCGTACAGAGCGAGTACGACGAGATTTGGACGATCATCGCAGATCGCTCCGTACTCAAAGCACGATTGATGCAGCGAGATCAATTGACTGATGCTGAGGCGGAGGCGCGTTTAGGCGCTCAACTCACACAAGAAGATAAAGCATCCCGCTCGCATCGCGTTGTAGACAATTCAGGAACCCTCGATGAAACCGCCAAACAAATCGACCTAATTCTCACTCAGCTGGCAGCTCTGTCGTCGAAGAAAGCCAACTGACCAATCGACTCGATATAATCTAACTGAAGGCTCGATGAGGACTATTTAGGATTCCATGACGCAAAGCACTTGGTGGACTGGGAGGCGATGGTGGTATGTGCTGTCAGGGACAGTGGGAGCGACGGTTCTCACAGCGTCAGCATTGGCGGCTCCTACAGGAAATCCACCGTCGTCCAAAAATCCTTCGCCAAAAACGCCTATCCAGAAACCTGGGAAACCTACAGCACCGATCGTTCAAGCAAAACCTGCCGAGAAGCCGGCGACGCCGCCTGCTCCAAAGTTTGATGGTTGGTATTTGTATCAAACGAGTGGAGTTTTCGGCGATCAGGATGTGCACATTTCCAAAGAAGGCATTCGCATCGTAGACAGAAAAAGCGGCATAACGGTCGTCAGCAAGGCACCGAAGTGGAACGTAACCACGATCCACCCTAAGGCAAAGACCTTCTGCACCAGCCCCGCATCAAAGTACATCGGCATGACACCTGCTGACGATCTAACGCGCTGCGGCGCAGGGACAGCCAAAATCCCATTTACAAAAGATACCCGCGCTCAAGTCGCGGGAATGGATGTTCTTGCGTTTGTCACACCGAAGTCTTACGAAAAGCAGCAAGAAAAGGCGTTCAACAACGAAAGCGCCGGACCATATTTCATAAGAAACGCCAGATTCATCGTAGCTGACAAAGTAACCGTGCCGGCTCAAGCAGCAAAGATTCTTGCGATGCACTATGATGTTCCGGCCCCAGCTACTGGTGTGCCTGTCGATATGAAGTACTTCGACTTGAAGGGGAATCTGCACGTCGTGCTCGTCACGTCTTCAATCGAGAACATGGCGGTCAATGCCACTATATTTGATGCCGACACAAAAGGGCTGAAGCCTCTAAAAACATCACGTGACGTCGTTAAATCCGGGATGACTCCACTTAAGAAGCTCCCTGACGAATTCACCGTCAAAGAAATTCTCGTAAGACCTAACAAGCCAAAACAGCCACTTCAATTTCCCAAGAAATGAGACTCCGCAAGATACAAACATCCAAAACCATAGGATTGGCCACGGTCTTGTGGCTCTTTAGTCTCGCTGCCGACTTTCAACTTTCGGCAGCCATAGCAGCGGATGAGACGTCAAAACCATTTGAAGATCCCAATGAAACACTGAAGCCGTTAGAACAAATCAAACCAAATCCGGCGGTTTTGAAGAAATACGGACTGAACCAGCAAGGTCCTCTTTTGAGGCCCCAGTCGGAGCCCAATCAGACTCGCGCTCCACTGCATTCAGTAATTAATGGAAACATCGATGCTAATGTGGGTTCAGCAGCGGTTGATCCTAGCGGGTTTCGCTCATTGAAATTGACGATTACCAACAAAACAGATCGGCCGATCGTACTAGACGGAAATGCTGCGATTGCCACCGTTGGTGGTGTACGCATTCAATCTGCTCCGATGTCCAAAATCGAACCGAAGATCCCGGCCCCGGATAATCCTAGTCACAAGTATCTAAAGGACATTCGCTCATCTATAACAGCGATTGCAACAGTCGGTGCAGCACAGACACTTGAAGACAAGCTCAATGACATGCAGGAAGTCAGGAAACATTACGGCTTCGACGAGGCGCGAAGAGAAGACCTCGAAGCAAGGTTCGGCAAGCGAATCCTGTTTCCTGGCGAGACCACTACTGGTACTCTCTTTCTCAAAACTAGACTTCCACTGCAAGATGCATCGGTAACGATTCCAACTTGCTCGCTCGGTGACAAGAGCGACGCAGCAATCATAAGCATCTCCGGCTCAACCGTAAGCATCAGCGTGCCGGAGCCGGGACAGTCCGTTCAAGTTCCTCAAACAAATTCAACCGCAGCAAACACGGCTTCCCCTGCACAATCACAGAACGGAACAAACGCACTGAAGGGTGCGACAACCGTCGGCTCGCCCCCTCTGAATCTCGAACGAATTACACCACCCTAGGGTTTGCG
>CAYZJR010000014.1:13473-15798 GCA_964478655.1 uncultured Candidatus Obscuribacterales bacterium | reverse complement strand
CCTCTCTCCTTCTTCGCACCAGGCAGGTCGCCCATGTGATAACCACGCGTCAAGCTGGAGACAGAAATCAAACCGGTATCATGCAGTAGTTGGGCCTGCGCTTGATTCGAGCCAATAATCGCCTCGGCCTGGTTCGAAAGAGCAGTGATATAGTCGCGCTGCGCTTGAATCAGCTCCAGATTGGTGCCCAAACCGGTTCTCACTCGAAGGTTCGCTAGCTTTAAAGCATCACCTGCTGAAGCAACGCCATAGGCCGCGGCATCGATCTTCTCCCTGGCGATAGTTGCGTTGACATATGCAGTGCGGACTTGTTGGCCTACGAGCATCAGTTCTTGATTCGCTTGGAGCATCGACTGCCGTGACAGCGCTCGGCTAGCAACAACGTTTAGCACTGAAGCAATGCCAAAGTTCGGGGGTCCCCACTGCATTTGAAACCCGGCTTGATTGGTGTTTGCCAATCCAGGAAAGACACCTGCACCTACCGTGTTCGTGGCGCCTACCGAAGCACCTGCCGTTCCATTAAAAGTCGGTGCCACTGCCCCTGATGTCACCAATCCTCCGGACTGAACCGCGGAAATTGGGTTTCCTCCACTAGCTGCGACAACCGTGGTAGCGCCGGTGTTGGCACCTTGATCAGCGCTTGTCGTGTTGTCCTGATTCTCAGGGGTGAATGCAGCAGTTTGGTTGAGCGCCTGGTTGGAAACCAGTCCCGACGTATCCTGCAAGTTCGCAACTTCAGCACTTGCGATACCGCTAACTTCTCCACCGTTCTGTGCCGGGTTAACCGTAACACTTGCATGTGTAAAGCCTGTGAAGAATGCCACGCTCGGATACAAACTGGACGCTGCTTGCTGAACGCTGCGTGCAGCAGAGAGCCGGAAACATTCAAACTGCCTGAGTTCTGGACGATAGAGCATTGCCAAGTTCATCAACAATTTGATGTCCAACCCGCGATCGACAATAAGGTTTTCCGTGATTGTCGTCTCCATCGGCACCAAGTTGATGGCCATCGGAAGATTGAGTGTTGATGCTAATTCCAGCGCCGCTACTCGGGTCGCTTGTTGTTGTTGAATGAGCGCTTGTCGATCATCTCCAAGTTGCGTGCGCGATTGCATGATGGCAAACTGTGTACCAGTGCCCGCCTCATAAAGAGCACTGTTCATCTTCAATTGAGTTTCAGAGAGCTGAAGCGAATTAGCACGAATTTCAAGCAGGCAAATGTTCAACACGAGGTTCGTGTATTTGTTGTAAACGTCTAGCAGCGTGTCGTTTACGGTAGCGTTGTAAGCATAGTAAAAGCCGACTTTCCTGTAGTACTGGGCAAGGGCGTTGTACACAACGCTTCCGCCATTGAAAACAGGATAAGTCACTGTCGCGCTGTAGACCCTTGAATTTCCGATGGTAGGCTTCGGTAGAATCGAAGCGCGCGTAAGATTCCAGTCAATGGCGAAGCTTGGAACGAAACCTGTGTATGCTCCAAGCAGTTGATACTTTTGGTAGTTGTAGCTCTCTCGATTTATTTTGATAGGGAGGTTATAGTGCAATGCGTGTTTGAGCGCATCCTCGAGTGTTATACACTCGTTGTAGGACGCCTCCAGGCGAATCGGGCCAACCGCAGATGTAGACAATCTAGCAATTGCCGGTTGAGCCAGAGGAGACAAATCTAGAGTCTTGTTTTTTTCGTGATCTGCAGAAGGTTGGGGTGGCACCTTAAGCCGAATGTTGAATGGGCGTTCTATAGAAGCCAGTTTCTTCTCAGTTTGGTCGGAAGCAAACGCGGGACCAGACACCACATGCAGTGACAACAGAATACTCAACGCTCGCATCGCTTCTCGCCAGTAAATCAAGGCTTCCGCCTCTTGTCCGTTCGAGACGGCGCCACGTCTTTGTAGCCGGTCAGCAATGAGTCGACGGATATCAATCCGGTGTCATGCAAAAGTTGCGCTTGCGCTTGGTTTGACTGTGTAATCGCTTTCGCTTGATTTACCAAAGCATTGATGTAATCACGCTGAGCCTGAATCAGCTCAAGGTTAGTCCCCAAGCCAGTTCTTACCCGCATGTTCGCCAATCTGAGAGCATCACCAGCGGATGAGGCGCTGTATGCGGCAGCATCAATTAGAGCTCTTGCAGTTACAGCACTAATCAACGCGGTCCTCACTTGTTGATTCACTTTGAGCAGTTCCTGATTCGCCTGAGACATTGCCTGCCTTGATAGCGCACGCGCGGAAACAATGTTCGCGAGGTTTCCCAGCGCCATGTTTGGAATGCTCCAACTCAAAATGAATCCTGCTTGGTTGGTATTGGTTAAACCACTGAACACACCGG
>CAYZJR010000014.1:0-13373 GCA_964478655.1 uncultured Candidatus Obscuribacterales bacterium | reverse complement strand
CAACTCAAAATGAATCCTGCTTGGTTGGTATTGGTTAAACCACTGAACACACCGGCAGTTGCGGTGTCGCCCGAGGCCGATGAGGATGACGACGACGATGATGACGATGACGTTGCACTACTGTTGGTTGAATTGCTGGTAGTGCTTGCATGGGCGAATGACGTGAAAAATGAAACAGCAGGATAGAGTGGTGCGGCCGCAACCTGTACGTTTCGGGCCGCAGCCAGTCTAAACAGTTCGTATTGACGAAGCTCCGGTCTGTTGACCAGCGCCATATCGATCAAATCGTTGATTCTCAGGTTTTTTACGTCCCAAAGCGCTTTCTCACCAACATTCCTCTCAAACGGTACCAGGTTTACGCCAAGCGGAAGATTGAGTGCATATGCGAGTTGAATGGCAGAGTTGCGCGTTTCTTGCTGTTGTTGCAACAGCGCCTGACGATCCAGCGCAAGCTGAGTACGCGACTGCATGATCGCAAATTGAGTGCCTGTGCCGGCCTCGTACAACGCATTGTTCATATTCAACTGCGCTTCAGACACTTGCAGTGAATTTGCTCGTATCTGCAAGATGCAGTCGTTGAGCACTAGATTAGTATATTTCTTGTAGACGTCCAACAACGCGTCGTTTATCGATGCAGAGTACGCATGTCGCCAACCTTTTTCACGATAGTACTGGGCAAGCGCTCCGTATACGTTAGAGCCGCCCTGGAATATCGGATAGCGCACGGTAGCCTGATAGACGCGCGCATTCGAGATCGTCGAATCAGGTGGCAGGATACTCGATCGCGTCAGGTTCCAACTCAAGCTAAAGCTAGGCGCTAGTGCCGCTAGTGTGCCGTAGTATCGATACTTCTGGTAGTTGTAGCTCTCTTTCGAAATTCTGATTGGCAAGTTGTATCGAAGAGCGTATGTCAGCGCATCTTCAAGCGACATGGCTTCGTTGTAGCTCGCCTCCAACTTGATCGGTCCAGCAGCTGAAAGCGTGCTGAGTGCGCTTTCACGCAATGGGCCGAGGTCGAGAATCTTGTTTAGATCATGATCAGAAGAAGGCTCATTCGGCACTCGCAGCCTGATTGGTCGATCGTACGAAAATGCCAATTTCGAAGGTTTTTCGTCAAGGGTTTCAGGGTCGATGGCGCGCGCAGGAGAGATTGCGACCACAGTCGCAGTAATCAAAAACGAAAACCATAGGAGCAAAATGCGGCGCTGCATTGCTAAAGAGTTGCCGGGGCCCAGACAACTTTAAGTTATTAGATAAGCTCTTTTTGTATCTTTAGAGTTTTAGTGAGAAACATTAAATACTCGCGCGCGCGACCGACGACAGACCTTCACGCACTCGACATGCCAACGCCACTGCCTCGTCCTCCTGTTCCAGTTCAACTCCGAGGTATCGATTGCAGTGCATATGAACGAAAGAGCGAATTATCGAATCGAACGGATATGCAAGGCTTCCAGCCTTCTGCAAGCGCCGATACGCTGCGCCTACTTTCTTCACTTTGGCAGTGAAATCATCGTTGGTGCTCCGAAGAACATCAGGATACACGTCCTCCTTCTCCAAGAAGAGCGCCATCAAAGCATCTTTTCGAGTCCTATACGCAGGCCCCACATCAGCTCGTTTCTTTGCAAACTTTTTGTACCACTCGAGACGTTGACGATCATCTAGTCCCAGTGCCGCCAGCAGTTTGTCGATCGTCAATGCACACATGTTTAGACGATCGATCTCATACTCTTCACCGCACTCAAACTGAAGCAACTGAGCCGTCCACTCACTATCAGCGCCGAAGAGCTGTTCTGCATATTGAATGGCTTTCAATCCACCATAGCGTTCTACTTCGCGCTCGTAAGTATCGATTGTGAATTTGCGGCAGTATCCCATCGAACGAATTTTCTCGAAGAATGCCAGAAGCTTCGGATACAACTTGCGTTCTAAAACCTGCGGATCTCCATTGAACCTCAGGCGTATATGAGAGTCTGGGTCTAGGTACCGAATGAAAAACCAATTCTCCGCCAGTCCTTTGCGCACGGACTCCAGTGCGAAGTCCCGCAAAACACTGGCGATAACTTCATCTTCCAACGATTTGCCAACATAAATTTTCGCAAAGAGCCAATCCGACCCCGGCCTACGATAACGATCTGAATCGGTGATTGTCTTGGGATCAAGCACTTCTTTGATGATGGCAAACTTCTTCTGCTGAGCCTGCACACGTTCTGGGCTTAAGGCAAAAGTGAGAACCAACTCGTCAGTGTAATGACCTCCAGGACCGAGCAACCAAAGATGATTCAATTCAGCGAACGTTTCTTGCAGAACTATCTGCTTATCCTTTGTTTCGAGAACTTCCTTTCTAAACTCGTTTGCCTGCTGCCAGTCTTCCAAGTCCAAAAGGAGCTTATTATCGAACTGCGTGAGATAAACATGTCGCGGCAGAAGCCAGCGCTCACGCCATTCTCCAAGCCAGCTGAAGAATTTCTGCTCTGACTTGAACATCGTTCTCAGTTCATCAGTGACTCGCAAAACCCAAGTGGCCGGTGACAAAATGAACTTACCAAAAGTGACACGGGGAGTGAAAAGAGAAGAATTCAGCTCTGCAAAATTGAACTTTCCAATTGTGCAAATTCCATCATCACAGATGTCGCGCAAGAATCTTGCAATGGCGGTATTGAAAATGGGATTTGCCAGGTGTGGTGCCGAAAGCGTCACTTCTTTTCCGAGCGATGCCGAGCGCAAATAAAACCTATTGTTGCGAAGCCCCACTATCAAATCATTGAGCGTTATCGTTTGCGCATTGCCCGGCGAAGACCAGGAGTCAAGGGTGACTTGATATGGTCGCACCGGCGGAATCGTACAAACATTTCCTAAGCGGAAGGTGCGCGGCAAAGAAGTGAGATCTGCATGTGCATTGTCGGGCAGAAGCTCTTGCTCTTTCTCAGTAATTTTCTTGAGAGCGGCTATTCCTTGCTCTCCCAGCATATCGGCAAAGCGTCCCAGATTTCGTCCGCCTCCCGGACTCGCTCCCGTCATCATCAATTGATAGCGCCCCGCGTCGATGTCTTCGAGTGAGTTTGCAAAGACCTGGGCGAACATGTCACAGGTGATTGGCAATCTCAAGTCTTCAGCAGGAGCCTCCAAGAATTTGTTGACGAAGTTCGTATCTATTTCGACTTCGCGTTTGCCATCTTTAATTGCACCGTTGATCAAATCACTCAACATGGAAATGCGTTTCACATTTGCCGGTTGCGAAACTGGCTCAGCGGCTGCCGGAAAGCCGAGCCCGAAATCAGGGTTCAGCAACTCAAGCAATGGCACCTCTCGCGACTCGTACTTCTCTAAAAATCGCAATCTGTACGAATCGAGATTTCTCGACTGCATGTTGTTATTGATGTGGGCGATCAACTCCAGCACCTTTGCGGCCTCAACGCCAATCGTTTTTGTCAACCGCGCGCCATCCATAGTCAGCGCCATATCTGTTTGTACATAAGCTGTTGCGTTATGTACCTCGGCACCCGTCTTAAGAAGCTCCTTAAAATCCGCGACACCATTGGTGGTGCATCCATGGCTGTCAAAGTTTCTCAGTCCAATGACGATTTGATCTAGTTTTTCGTACTGCTCCCGAGCTTCGGGTATGCGGCTTAACGCTGCAATCAGGTTCTCTCCGGTTTTCGGATTGAATGTATTTGGACGCAAATTTGTTAGCAGAATAGTAGCTTCCGCCATCTGCGCGATCATGTCGTCAATGTCTTCCTTGTCGTACTCTGATTTCTTTGCGACCGCCTTGGCCAGCTTTTCGAACGAAATCGGCTTCTGCGAAAGAGCGATTACATTGAGCACCTCTTCGGTCGCTTCGATCGACATTCCATTTACGAATTGCTCATCGAATATTGGTGCTTTTTCAATCAAATAAATCCGGTCGGCAAACTGCACCACAGAAGGATTTACGACGAGTTCAAGTTGCTTTAAAAATTGCGGCTCCAGCGAAAAAGCTAGTTTGGCAACAAGTTCCATATCAAGGCGGCTTCGCGTCGACAAACCAGTCTCAGCGATCTTCATGTTGCTGCTGTCACCAAACTCGCCTAACGCGACTCCGGCGTACAAGCCAAGCGGGGTGGGTCGAGTAGACATACGAATGATCAGCCGCAAAAGCTTTCCTAGAATCTTCTCTTCGTCTTTTTCTGCGGGACCCTCTTTTGAATGTCCGTTGTTTTCAGAATGACCTGCGGTTGGCTGTTCTCTACGCTTAGTCACACTGCAAATGGCGTCGTGAAACGAAGGATTTCCTATCGCTAACGCCCTGTCAATCTTCGGATGCGCTGAAACTAACGATCGTATGGATCGCTTATCTGCAGGCGATTCCGCAAGAGCGCGGTAGTGCTCTATTGGAAGCAATGGTGCTCTTATCGTGAAAAAATCCAGCGGATGATAGAAGCCAAACTCCAGTTTCGGCACCTTATTCTCGTTCTTATCGTGACCCATGTGCAAACCCTTCAAGCTTCAGCCAATTCAAAACGAATATTCTTGCCTCTCAGAATACCCAATTGACGTGAGGGAAACATGAGGGCAGAAGTATCAGGAAACAAGCAAAACCTCGTCCCACACGGGCTCGACAGGATAGGCCGCCGCAAGCAACGCCAATACCACTCCTGAAGCGCCCATTAGAAACCCGGCATTGTCTACCTTGACCGATCTGATCACATCTTGAAAACCCCAGTAATGCTTAGGGTCGTAATACGAAATCAGCTTCTCGGTCATACTGTTTACAGCCTCGCTGAAAAATGCCTCCTTTGTATCCATAGCGAAACGCAACGCAATGTCGAGGACTCCGGAAATGCCGTGACAAATTGTCGGAGCATCAATTCTCTGTTCTTCCTGCGGCTTCTTCAATGCTGCTTCCATTGATTGAATTGCAATTTCTTTGTAGCGTGTTTCATTCAATGCCTCACCTGCAACCCAAAGAGTGCGAGCGATTCCCGGAGTTCCATAACACCAGGCCACACGGCTGGGCATCAGGGGCGGTATCTCCAAACCTCTGTCATTTATCGGCACACATCTGGGCCAATTGATACCATAGCTATCCTTAAACGAAATCTTCAAAAGCCAATCAGCTAGCCTGCCGGTAGCTTCGTGCAACCCATTTATTTCAACACCGTTCAGCACCGCCAATGACATCACCATCAATGGTCCAGGTACACCGTGCGCCAATCCGGTATTGATCAGACCACACTCTTCCGTTTTTCTTTGAACGGGATCCATCCCTGCGTAAGGTGTGTAGAAACCCAACATCTCATCTTTCTCTCTAGACAATTCGATAAAAATCTCAAGAATTCGATGAAGCGTCAGTTCTGCTTGTTTGTCCGGAAGCATTTTCAGTAGATATCGGCCAACACCGCTGATACCATATAAGGCATCAAAATGCCGAAGATTGAGACGATTCGGAACTTTCATTTCCTCAATCAGCCCATGTGCATATTGGCATGAAGAACCTATTAACGATTCGCCGAGCTGCTTTCGCCAAGTCGATCGCGCCGGACAGAAACTCGCAACAAGACCGACTCCTGCTGCTCCATCAGCAATCGAACCGAAAGACAAGGATTGTTCATTTATCTGATTCTTGGATGCAATCTTCAAAAATTGAGTTCCAACCCTTCCCCAACCAACACCTGGCTCACAACGCTCAAGTTGATAACACATCATGGCGAGCCCCGGAAACCCTTGCACCACGCCGGCGGGCTGCCACAAAGTGATCGCACTTTCCAATTCATTTTTTGATGCCAAATCTTCGAAATTCTGCAAGAGCAGATCGGTATCGATCAATCGGTTCGCAATGTCATCGGCAATCTCGGCGGCCTGCTGACGTAGTTTGTCGGACAGCAGTACCTGCCATTCACCTTTCTTCTTGCGCCCAATACCTTTTCGAGCAGCCTTAGATCGACCGCGTCGAGCTGTAGTCGCATGCGTAGACATACACGGCTCCTGTGAAAGGCAACTCTGAAAATCGTAGCATTTATCAAGACGTGAAACTGAGATCGGGGACTGGTTGCGGCTCTTGAGATCATTCAAAAAAAGAAACGCATTTAGACATATATCTATTTGGGTAAGATCTCTTGGGGAGACGCATTCCGATCTTGAGCCAAGAAAACCTCGAAACACCGATTCTCACCTGGGGTGAACACACAGTAACTCTTCAGTTGCTGCTGTCCGAAATGAAATATCGGACATCTTGGCATCTTATTCGTGCGGCGTTGAATCGGCTAGTTATCAGAACCTTATGCGATGAGCACAACATCGAGGCATCCGACGACGAAGTAGTCGAGGAAATGGATCGATTTCGAGAAACCAACGATCTGTACTCCGAAGAGGAGATTTCGCAATGGTTAGCGCAACAAAATTTGAGCGATGACGAGTTTTACCAATTCTGCGAAGAACGAGCAAAGCTGGCGCTGCTCAAGGAAAAGTTGTTTCCAGAAAGCGAAATCGAAAAGGCTTTTGCCTTCAAGAAACTAGACCTAGACTCCGTCGAGCTTTACCATATCATCGCCTCTTCCATTGACTTGGCCGAAGAAATTCTCGAGTCAGCAAAAGAAGGCGCCGACTTTTTCAGCCTGGCAAAAAGGTTCAGCGCGGAAGAAGAAACGCGCAAAGCGTGTGGCTATCTCGGTCCGATCACACGGGGTGACTTGCGACCAGAGATCGCTGCAGCAGCGTTTTCCGCGAAACCAGGTGCAATCATTGGTCCGTTCAAAGGCACGCGTGGGTACCACCTCTATTTGGTCGACGAGTTTCATCCTGCAGAGTTAGACGCCACTACACGCCAACAGATTGTCGATGAGCTCTTTTGGAAGGTTATACAGACAACACTCAAGCAGCACGACGTCGAATACGCAATTCCAGCATCGTTGGTCGATTTTGAGTCTGACGACGATGCTGATGAAGAGGAACAGTCAGAAGCATCGGACACCAACGATGAAACTGAATCGAATGCCGATACTACGAGACAATCGGTGGTGACTGAGCAATGAGTGACGCGGTGAAGCCAATCAGAGATAGCCGCGCTCGATTGAGCCGACTGTTTCAGATTCTCACCGATCAAGAGTTTGACGCGCTCGTGCGCGGCGCAGATGTTCTCGAACTTGACTTTGGTTCTCCCATTTTCCAAGCCGAAGATCGACTCGACAACATCTATGTCTTGCTCTCCGGAAAGATTCGTCTGACCGTCAAAGTAGGCGAGCGACAAGAAACTTTGGTCCTGCTCAACAAGCCTGGCGAAGTGTTCGGTAGTATCATTCCTGGTGGCGTTCCCGGATATGGAGCACGCACATCGGCCGAGTGTCAAATCCTGCGTATACCCGCAGACAACTGCCGAAGACTCTTGGCTGTAAACGGTCAATTTGGAGACGTGATCAAACGCGAACTGCAAATGATCGAATGGCAAGAGAAGCTTCATAACTCAGTGCATATCGAAGGACTGACTCCCGCGAATCTACGACTCTTGTTAACACACGCCGAAGTTGCAGCACTTCCTCAAGGCGCAAAGATCGATCAAGAACAAACGGAACCACGAGCGTTCTCAATCGTTCTTTCTGGAAACTTGGTCTATCCCGAAGGCGGCGCGTTGCTACCAGGCCAGTTTGTAAGTTCTCAGGCTGACCCTTTCGACACAAACGGGAAAACCGTTGCACCGCGCGCCACCCAGCCATCTGAGATCCTCGTTATAGACAGCGCAAAGTTACGCGGACTCTTCCAGGATTTTCCTGCCTTGGAGACTGAGGTAAGCCAATACAAACAGAAGTGCTCGATCAAGCGCGACAATCAAAACAAGACAGAGAGATTGCGCAAAATCGAAACTCTGCCTGTAGCGCAACAACAGGCGCAGCTTGGCTTGAAGCCACGAGAAGCACCAGCATTGGAGAAGTTGCGACGCAAGTTCGGCTTCTACCCGATTCTCTTTCAGCAAAATGCGATGGATTGCGGTTCAACTTGTATTGCGATGGTCTCTCTGTTTTACGGAGAACGACTCGATCTCAACAAAGTGCGAGATATGGCGCACGTGGGTTCGTTTGGAACAAGTCTGTATGCACTCGCCGAAACCGCTGAAAAACTCGGTTACATGTGTCGAGGTATTTCGGCAACTTATGAGGGTCTAAAGCAGCTTACACCGCCTCTAATATGCTTCTGGAAAGGGGAACACTTTGTTGTTTTGTACGAAGCAAAAGACACTGGTGCAATCGTTGGAGACCCTGCAGAAGGTCTTCGACATATAAGTCCTGAAGCATTTGAAAAAGACTACTCAGGCGTTTGCCTCGAAATGCTGCCAACTCAGAAGTTTGGTAGCGCAGCGAAACAATCAAACCTCTTCAAACGACTCCTGCCGTTCCTCAAACCATACAAATTCGAAGTGATGAATATCTTCATTGCCACGCTTCTGTATCAGGTCTTGATGCTCATTATTCCGCTGTTTACGCAAACCATCGTTGATAAGGTCGTGGTGCATCAAAGCTTGTCTTTGTTGAACACCATGGCACTCGGAATGTGTCTCTTTGCGGTTTTCGAAACAATCGTCACATTCATTCGCGGATATCTTCAAGCGTACCTTGCAATTAGACTCGATCAATCGCTGATCATTCAGTTCTTCCGACACTTGCTGAGTCTTCCATTCAAGTTCTTCGAAGATCGAACAATCGGGGACATCATCACGCGCTTCGGCGAAAACCAAAAGATTCGCGACTTCCTCGCGAGTTCGGGCATAACCGTGCTGCTCGACTTCTTGGTCGTAATTATCTACCTCGCTGTGATTTACGGATACCACGTTTTGATCGGCGTTTCCATGACTGTGTACCTTGCAATCTTCACTTTGTTGGTCGTGATCTACACTCCGATTTTGCGCCAACTTGGGCGCCTTGTATTCAATCGCTACGCCGAGAGCCAGTCTTTTCTCATTGAGGGAATTAGAAGCATTCAGCTCGTGAAGGCTTCGGCGGCAGAGAATCGTGTTCGTTGGCGCTGGGAAATTCTCCTTGTCGATCAATTGGAAGCGCGATTCAGAGAGATGCTTGCAAACAACACCGTGCAATGCATTTCGCGCGTGGTGCAACTGGCCGGTCAAATCTTCCTGTTGTGGTTAGGTGCAGATCTAGTTCTGAAAAATGAGCTGACCGTCGGTCAACTGATGGCGATCAACATGATGGTCGGCATGATCGGTCAGCCTGTAATGCGAATCGTCGAAATGTGGGGTCAACTGCAAGACGTCGGTGTGGCGCTGGAACGTCTGTGTGACGTACTCGACCACGACCCGGAAGAACCCGAGGGAACAGCAAAACTCAAACTCGATAACATTGCCGGCAACGTTAAGTTCGAGAACGTAACCTTCCGGTACGGCGCAAGTGCCGCGACAAACACACTGGAGAACTTGAATTTAGAAGTGAAAGCCGGTCAGCTGGCTGCAGTGGTTGGACGAAGCGGCTGCGGAAAAACTACGCTTATCAAGCTGATACAGGGACTCTACGCCCCTAACAGCGGCAAAGTGTACATCGATGGTATCGATCTGGGACAGCTTTCGTTAACACGCCTGCGACAGCAAATTGGCGTTGTGTCGCAAAACGAGTACCTTTTTCGCGGAACGGTCAAAGAGAATCTCGCCTTCAACAAACCGGCTGCAACGATGGAAGAAATCGTCGAAGCAGCAACAATAGCGGGCGTACATGATGTGATTTTGGGTCTTCCAATGGGCTATGACACGATTCTTTCAGAAGGTGGTTTCAACCTCTCCGGTGGACAGAGGCAGCGTATGTCGATTGCAAGAGCGATTCTTCATCGACCGTCGATTTTGCTTTTCGATGAGGCAACGAGTGCGCTTGATACAGAATCGGAACGGCGAATCCAGGACAGTATGGAAATGATCAGAAAGGACCGCACAATGTTTGTTGTGGCGCACAGACTTTCAACGGTCAAAGATGCGGACATTATCTTCGTAATCGATCGCGGACACATAGTCGAAACAGGTACCCATGACAGTCTGCTGAAGCAGCGCGGTCTCTACTATTATCTTTGCTCACAACAGATCAGCGTTTAAGCGCCAGATCAAGTCACGCGATCCGCGTCACGGTCCGGCCCGGACACATAGGTAACAGAATGTGCCGGTGGCGCCGCGAAACAAGATGTCCGTCGACATCAAGGCTTCGCCGGCGCCGCTAGCAGCTCCTCTCTTTACACTCGTCCCTCCGAGCCTCGACTCATCGTCTCTATGGCTCGTGGTCTATATTTCGGGGGGTTGAGAACAGTATGCTACGTGTCTGAGTTTTAGTCAGTGTGGTTTGCACGTAGACAATACGTGATCTTCCCTACTTTTCCAAACGTTTTCACTGGTGCGAGCCAGTCCAGCGAAGCCACTAATTCCAGCGAGTCTCTTTGAGGTTCTTGATTGGTTCCAAGATAATATTGAGGATTGTGCGTCGACGAGTTATCACTTCTGCTGTCACGGACATTCCTGTTGCAAATGGAATCTTCTTACCATGCACAACAACATAGGTCCTATCCGGCTGCACGATGATTCTGTAGTAACCGCCTAGCTTCTCGACTTCTCTAGGAAACGACTCGACCTCCAAAAGCTTGCCTTTGAAGATTCCATAGTCTTGAAACGGAAAAGATGCGAGCTTTAACTTCACTTCTTGTCCTGACTTGACGAACCCAATGTCTTTGTTTGGCAATTGAGCCTCTACAACTAGGTCTGATTTTGTAGGAACCACAGTCATCAACGTATCCTTGTGACTCACAACATCACCTTTACCGCGAAGTTTTATAGACGTGACTGTTCCTTCAATTGGTGAACAAATCTCCGCTCTGTCAAACTTATCTTGCGCCGCTTGGAGCCGCGACTTCGTCTGTTCGATACGAGCTTTCTGATGAAGCACTTCATCCGCTTCCTGAGCCTGCATCGCCTTTGCCTTTTCCAACGCCGAGAAGTATGTGTGCTCTGTCAACGACATGTTTCGTGAGCGCTCTCTCGCCTGCATTGTCAGCTCTGAGGCTTCGCGCGCCAATTTCTTTATGTTGCTCTCAATTTGCTTCAGGTCCGCTCTTCGCTTGTTTTCAAATTCGAGTTCTGCCGCTCGCGCCACAGCCAATTTGTGATCGGTCTTCGATATTTCGTTTTCATGATTGAGTAATGCAAGCTCTTGCGTTTCAACGTTCTTCATGATCTCCAAGTACTGTTGCAGGGAAACACCGCCCGCATCAAGCGCTTCCTTCATTTCCTGCGCTTGGATCTTGGTTTGTTCAAGAATGGCTTCGTATCTTTGTTTCTGATCCTTCAGCGAAGTCATCTGGCGCTTCAAGGATTCAGTTTCAATCGTCAATGCTTTACGCTTCTCTTTGAACTCATCGGCACGTCTCTCCAACGCCTGACTTTCTGCATCCTTTTCCAAAAGTATGTTGCGAAGACGTTCCGCGAGCATACTCATGTCTGACGACAACGCAATCGTTCCCATCTTTAGCGCACCTGTATCCGTCGGTGTCTTGGACACGCGGGCATCACGCTCAGCCTCGAGCCAATTCGCGCGTGACTTGTACACATCTGTGATGACTTGGCTGACGTTATTCACATCGGCTTCCACGATTGGCAGTTCAGCAGGGTTTCGAATGATCGCATCAAGGGCCTTCTTCACTCTTTGATGTTCGATCAATTTAGATTCAGCAATAGTCAAATCATGTTGCGCCGTATCAACTTCTTCTCTGTATGGAATTCGATCGAGCAAGACCAGCTTGGTTCCTGCGTCTACATGTTCGCCTTCTTTGACAAAGATCTGTTCGACAACACCATCTGCAATCGGCTGAATCAGTTTGACGTTTCCTTTTGGAATCACCTGCCCTGGCGCCACCGCCACTTCAGGAACAACCGTCACAGCCGCCCAAATAAGTAGAATGAGCAGAAAAATTCCACATGCATAGAGCATTGTTGTAGCCAGTCGCACCGGAGTGTCATGTCGCTGAATCGACATCGAAGCTGCATGGAGATCTTCAGGCAGTTCTGAACCTGCCAAATCAGACGGTGAACGTTGTTTGATATCTGCCATTTATGCGGTGTCTGGTAATTTCTGCACAACTGGTCCCATTCACTAACTACCCGTGATAACATCGATCTCCACGAACTAGTGGAGGAACGGTAATGGAACTAGCACACTCAAAGGTTGGTGTCTTGGCTTTAGCACTGGGTTTCGTTTGCTGTTCGTTCGCTACGTGCGAACAACCTGTAAGAGCCGAGTCAGAAGCTTCGTCTATGGCTTCCAGCGAGTCTGGTTTTGGTGGACTCGCAACCCGCCGAGCAAATAGACGAGCCAGAAGGCAGTTGCGCAAACAAGAGAGACGAACTGCCCAAGAACAAAAGAAATTGTCCAAACCAGTCAAAGAAGGTTCTGTTTGGAACGCCAAAAACAGTGGTGGCGGCAATGGGACGAAGAGAAGAAAGCGAAAGAATAAGAAGAACATCCAGCCCCAACCCCAGGCGCAGCAACAACAATAAGGTTCCCGAACTACCATACATATGGAATTGTGACTCCTCACAATCTTGCCCCAACTTTGCCACCTTTCGTGACTAGTATGAGAGTGTTCAGCCGTTCCCCACAAAATTTTGGCAGCTGAACCAATGTCACGCTAATGTTATAACCGCCCGCTAGATTGGTAGCATCCACCCAGGAGTCGCACCCCAAATGCTCAATACATTGACCGATTTTTCTTTTGGCGCTCTAACCGATGAGCTGCTCGATCAAGAGATTCAAACACCTGAAAACGTCACTGTTAATCTGTCATTTGAGTTGCCTCTATCTGCCCAGCGCACAGCCGCAGTGGCGACTAAGGCATTGGAAGAAACGGGCTACAGTTCAAGTTTCATGCAGAATCGCAAATACATGTTCTCCGACTATGTAAGCTGTGATGGGCGCCCTGAGTACATTGTGATGAGTTTGGAAGCGCTTACGCAATCGCGAACAGTCATTTCTCTAAGTGCAGGATTTACAGAATCAAGTCCAGAATGCAATCTCAGACTTGAGTATATGGCAGGTTTGATAAGGCTCAGCGCGCTAGACTAGACGCATGAGCGGAGACTATTTGCCTCCTCCGCGAAACAAGAAGTCGGGCTCTTCCAGCATATCTTTGTAAGCTTTGTCAGCCTTATCGTCCATGAGAACCTCGTGGCTATGCCCTTTGGCAACTCTCTTCATCCCCTTCGGCATGTTGAAGGCTGCATCATCGATGCGAGCAACCTTGGCACTAGTGGTTCGAAGGAGTGTCTTTTTCTCAGGCGGTCGCTTCGCTTTTGCTGCGGAACGACTTGAGCCATCGAGCTTACCATCGAGTTTGCTGGTGATGTAGACGAAGGCGAGATTGTCGGG
>CAYZJR010000013.1:87128-96699 GCA_964478655.1 uncultured Candidatus Obscuribacterales bacterium | reverse complement strand
GATACCTCCGAGAACGGAATTGTAGAACTGGACTTCGAGAGTTCATTAGTGCAAACAGTCCAGGCGAGGAAGACGAAGCCCTGGCGAATGTCTACGGCTATAGAGGTACGTTCCCGCCCGCTGAGGCAACTGGCGCTAGCAACATACAATGGACGCGACTGGGGTTCAATCGACTTCGCTCAAGTGATTGAAGAGGCAGGGCGAAATTCTTCCGAGTCGTGCCTGGTTGTACAAGGCTGTCGGGCAAACATCATAAATGCTTCATTCAATTCCAATGCCGTGTTCGATCTTGAATGCAGAATAGATATACAACCTTTGAATGAGCAACCGATGAATCCATTGCAAACTTACTTCCTGAAAATTTCGAGAAAACCTAAGCTTCCGCGTCCATTGCGAGTTCTGCTCTTAAGTCTTTCAACAAAAACACCAGTGCAAACGCTGGCGATAGTTGTTTTTATCGTCATCGCGATCGCGTCGTTCGTCAAGATGTTCTCTTGAATTGATATTGGCAAACAAGAGCCGATCGTCGCTTCAAATTCGCGAGTACGAATTCACCTGGAGCCGAAAGCTATTTGTCACCTCTTGAAAGATGCTCGAACTTTTGAGCGCGTCGCTCAAGCAAGTATTGATGCTCTATTCGGTTCAGCCGGTTCAACAGATTCCGACAAAGATTTTAGTGTCACCGTACGGCATTGACTAGCAATAGCCATTTGTCAGATTCGCACGCAATTTAGACCGCGATACTTGGAGTACTGCGCGCAAGCACTGTGTGTGACTTTGGTTGTAGAACTCACCCAATCGTTACGCAGTGACCATTTGCGAGATCTTGTAGGCGGGTTTGTAGGCCTACAAAACTTGTTCGCAGATTTCTAAGTCCGGAAAAACAAGACTGGCCTCGGAATTTGCCCGTCCGGCTTTGTGTATTTGTAGACATTTTGTAGACGAACAGGGTAAGACGTGATCTTGCAGGCACCGAAAGTGGTGCCTACAGATTTTCTACAATTCCGGCCGTGCAAAACCTCGCGAGTATAGAACTGGTCGGACGTCACGCTGAAAGGCTCTTTCTTCAGATTCTACAAGTTGGCTATAAGGCTTCGAAAACGCGCAGCCTATCAGCATTGTGAGAGTTCCTGTAGAAATGCCTGTGTCAAGATCGGGCATTCTCTTTGGTCGGAACTCTGTTTATCAATCCGGTTTAGCACCAAGTAGTTCTGGATTTGGATAATCAATCACTGAGTCATTCAGCATGATTAAGGTCATTTCCCTCGGTTTGGCGCAAGGCTTTTTAGATCGTTTCTTTTCCGTACTTGGGCGTTTTGGTTTCTTGCTCGTGTTGAGATCATGGAAAACAGCTGTCTCCATTAGAACTGTGTTTCCGAAAGGATCAATTCCAAGTGCGCTGTGGTTGTCATCGACAGATTCCTCCATTCTTAGCAGAATTCTTTCATCAAGTTGAAGAGGTTCGCTTTTTATGATTCGCTCAGCAGACTCATCAAGTCCCACATATCGCAGAACCTTTGAAACGACACTGTGGCAAGATCAACGGTAGGCTGCAGTTTGTCGCTGGAATCACATGTGGCGTCACTCGCTCAATCTTAATCGACATCGAGCGTGGATTGGCACCGACTCCGACAAGCGGGGAGTCGATTCACTATTGCCTCGAACGTGCTTGTCGTTCCGACACCAAATTGCCCATTAGTGACTTTCTGGCGAGCGGTGGCTCTGGCTCTATTGATCGATGATCGTCTCGCTGTGATTTGTCCTAGAAGATCAAGAAAAGCAGTTGAAGGAAACCTTGAAACGGCTGGAGAATGCAGTTCCCAATGCGGAAATACGTATGTATCCCACATTGATGATGCCGATGAGACGATCAAACGGATAGAGAATAAAATTCTGGAAAAGCGAAGCCTATGCGGAGTTGAGCGATAACAATAAGGATCGGAAACTGTTAGCGGAAGCCAAAGAACTGACTCTCGATCAAGAACTGAAAGCACTGAAAAAATCGGTAAAGAAGAACACGCACAGATCGGGTATATTAGTGTCATCCTACTCCGACCGGTGCACGATTCATGAAGATGAAAAATGTTTGTCTGAGTTTATTGATTGGCTTAGCGTTCGTTGAGCCTGTCTTTGCAGCCTCGGATCTGGAACAGGGCGCCAAGTTCTATCAAGCCAAAGAGTATGCCAAGGCGCGCCCACTCTTCGAAAAAGCAATCAAACAGTCTCCAAGAAATTGGCAGGCGCATTATTATCTGGCCAATACACTGCTGGCCATGGGCGAGAAGGCCAAAGCCATTAAAGAATACGAAGCCTGCCAGAAGACCTGCACAGATGCCGCTGTCAATGAACACTGTATGGTTGGGATCAAGCAAGCCAGCATGATTGCTCCACCCGGAGCAGCTACTCCCGCTCCCGTGGTCAGTCGCGCCAAACCTACAACAGGGACGACCGGCAGCAGCGCCAGCCCCGGTCAATTTGCCAATGAGGTGCTGGAAGAACAACGCAGAGAGCGCATCATGCGAACGGCCAAAGAAGAAGTGGCACGAATCAGACGGGAAGCCAAAGAGCAACTGCAACACGAAAAGGCATCCAGTAATCAAATCTTCCGCTACGGTGACGGCAGCGTGGGAGCGGATATCAGCGATGAGCGTGAAGAAGAGATTGAGCGTGAAACCGAGGCCAAGTGCCGGAAGGTTATGGAAGATGCAGAGTTCAGGATCAAAGGATCGGCACGCTAATCAGGTTTGACTGCACCGATCAATTCGAGCTGCGCGGATAAAGCCTGGGTTTTCGCCGCGCTTTTGCGCAGTCAAGAATGTCGACAAAAGCAACGGCACATGTTCGAAGTCCTAACGGCACAACGAACGTTTTAAATGCGCCGTCATAGTACCGAAAGTAGTGGCTTCTAAAAACAGCTCGCCACAAACCAATCAGTCAAGCACGGATCTAGTGATCGAGAAAGCATACTTCAAGCCACCGGGTATGTAGACCTGGTCTTTGGTTTCGTGAAAGCTGAGTATGATCCATTGCTTGAGACTTAGGTCGCGATGACCATAGCGTGCAAATCCCAACAACTTGAAAGTACTGTGAAAGCTGAAAAAGGTTGGAACGAAAAAAGGGGGGGTCTACAGGAACCGTCTCCTATATCACGGTCAATTCTAGCTGTGTCTACTTGAATTTGCACTGCGCCACCTCTTAGTGATGAGCGGGCACAGTCTCAACATAAAGCTTCCCGAATCAATGTTGGACAACGCGAAACTTGGCTGAGGCTGAAGATTATTATAGGAAAGCTGCGGCCGTGAAACCGGACAGTTACGAAGCTGTCGGGAGCCTAGGTGAGTTACTGAGAGAGAGAGGGAAATACAAAGAGGCCCGTTTTTGGTTGAATAGAGCCAAAAGTTGCCCAAAATCTAAGGACAATCCTGGGGAAATTGAGGCTTGCCTGAGAAAGTGTGATGAGGAAGAAAAGCGGTCCCAGAAGAAGGTTTCGCATTAATGGGAAAGGGTCAGCCTGATTGTCCAGCACCATCTGAAGGCTTCTCAAAGGAGTCCAAAGTCACCAGTGGTGTTCAAGAAATGAACCGACAAGCGCATAGTGTAGAGGTGGTGGGAACTAAGTCAATTTTGCCCGTCCGGGTTTGTGTATTTGTAGACATTTTGTAGACGAAAGGGGCGAACGAACATAGTGTTCCTTTCAGTGGTATGTAGTCCGGGGATGGTCACTGGAGAACATCAATGCCGCGTCGCTTCGAATTTATTGAAGGCACTACGTCTAAGTTCTGGGAAATTGAGCAGTCTGGCAACTCCTTCACTACATGGTGGGGGAAAATCGGTTCAGACTCGCAAAGCAAAACGAAAACCTTTTCTTCCGAAGCCGAAGCCAAACTTGAATATGACAAGATCGTCAACGAGAAGACTCGTAAAGGGTACGTCGAAATAGGTTCGAGTAGCGTGCCACCAAGCGTCAGCTCGACACGTCCTACGTCTGTCGCAGCGGTGAAATCGGCTGTCTCTTCAGCGCCGCAGGAAGTGCCGAAGAGCGTAGCTGTGATGGAAAGAGCGACCTCACCGAAGTTGTCGCCTGCAGAACTCGAACAACAATTCAGGAAATTTCTGAAGGAACTTACAGCACAGGTGCAGGAGAAGGTAGAAAGCGCAACAACGCCGCATGAACGTCTTTGTCTGGAGATAAAAATCGCTGATCTCTCTGCGGTCAAGCAGGTTTTCGCTTTGTCCGATGAAGATCAGGCCGCCACCCTCCTTCTCATCATGAAAGAACTGGAGCGTTCTTCTCCGGCATCATACGAGCTGAATACAGCGTTGGAACAAACCGCAAGTAAGCTGTGCAAGCGCAAGTTACCATTCACCGATGCACAACTAATTGTTTTGGTTAAAGCTGCTGCCGCAGACTTCCCTTGCAAAGCTTTGCCGGGAGCGTCTGTAATAGACCAGATTGAAGCGTTTATGGAAAACGCTAGTCCAAGCTCCGACCTCATAAGTTCGCTGAAAACCTTCAAGTCGATGCTCCAAAGGGAGGGCACCAACTGGGCAGGAGAATTACTCGCTAGTGGCAAAAAGCTTTTCCAGCGCCTTGAGGTTCTGTTGCAGCGCGCTAAAGGGGGTAACGAAGTTGTGGTCCCAGTGTCGCCGCAAGAAGCGTGGAGCGATCAGGCGATTTCCGATCTCAAGGCAATGAATTCCGCGCAGCTTCAATCGTGGTTGAAACTCCTCGATCACTGTAGCCGCACAAGCGGCACAACACCGTCTTCAACCTGGAGCAAAAAGGCCAATGAACTCATATCTGCTTTGGAAGAAGAGAGTTTCATCACACATGTGCACAGGTGGCTATCACTCGTTCCGCAGAAAGGATCGCGCACCGATCAGGAGATGGGCACCATGGGAGAGATAGATGGTGCCGTGATTATTCGCCCGCAGAACGCTGAGATACTGAAAGGAATCGCCTTCAGCTGCACCGGACGAAAAGATGCGCGTTTGGCAAGTGCATTAGGAGACGCAGCCGAAGCCTCATTCAAAAAGGTACCCAACCTGGGACCTCGTTGTCCCAAGCTAGGCAATGCATGCGTGCATGCGCTATCGAGCATGAATACGAAAGAGTCGATTGCACAACTGACACGCGTTCAATCTCGCGCTAAGCATGCTTCCGTGCGAGCGCAAATTGAGAAGGCGCTAAATAGTGCTGCCACCAAATCCGGTATGAGCGTCGATGATCTGCAAGATATCGGTGTCCCTGATTTTGGCATGCAGGAGGTCGGAAAACTTGTGCGCGACTTCAATGCTTGGAGTGCACATATAACCATTGAGGACTCGAACTCCATCACCACTTCCTGGGTGTCTTCAAATGGTAAGACCCAGCAAAGCGTTCCTGCAGAGGTCAAATCGAGTGCACCGGATCAGGTGAAGGAACTCAAGAAAATTGAGCAAGATCTCGAAAAGCTGTTGCCTGGATTGAGAACTCGATTGGAACGCTCATATGTGGAACAGCGCAAATGGAAGTTCAATGAGTGGCGTGAGCGCCTTCTCGATCATCCTGTTACTGGCACCATGGCTCGAAGACTTCTGTGGACCTTCAATGGGCGAGCAGGAATTTGGTACGGGGACCACTTTATCGATGAATCCGGCACTTCATTCATGCCGGAAGAAACTGCTGAAGTGGAATTGTGGCATCCTATAGGTGCCGATCCGCAGGTTGTGCTTCAGTGGCGAAGATGGCTGACTGAGCACCGTATCGTTCAACCATTCAAGCAGTGCCATCGCGAGGTTTACGTCATTACCCCTGCTGAGTTGGAGACGGGAACCTACTCAAACAGGTTCTCCGCACACATACTCAAGCAACATCAGTTTCAGCATTTGTGCGCGCAGCGCGGCTGGCAGTACACGCTTATGGGCACCTTTGATTCCCATAACACTCCGACACTCAACCTGCCGCGATGGAATCTAGTTGTGGAGTTCTTTGTAGATCCAGCCGCAGAAGGCAATGAAATGGGCATTTACACCAACATTGCCAGCGACAAGGTGCAGTTCTTAAGGACTCCAGCTGACTTTCCGGCGCAACCTGATCGCTACACTTATGTCAGATACGAAACTGTGCCAATCGCCGAAATCAGTCCCATTTTGTTTTCGGAAGTGATGCGAGACGTAGACCTGTTCGTGAGCGTTTGCAGTATTGGAACAGATCCAAACTGGACAGAAAGGCACTATGACTATTGGCGATCCTATTCCTTCGGTGATTTGAGTGTATCGGCTGAATCGCGGAAACAAGCTTTGGAAGAGATTGTGCCCTTACTGCGCATCGCCTCGAGGTGCCGATTCGATGGCAAATTCCTTATTGTTCGTGGAGATTTGCGCACATACAAGATTCACCTCGGCAGCGGCAACATACTTATGGAACCGAACGATGAATACCTATGCATCGTGGCAGCAAGAGGATTGAGTAGCTCTAACCAGAAGGTTTTTCTGCCGTTTGAAGGAGACAACATGCTTTCGCTTATCCTGAGTAAAGCCATGCTGCTAGCCGACGACAAGAAGATTACAGATCAATCGATACTGACTCAGATCAATCGACGTATCTCCAATTGAACTGATTTAGTTTCTCCGCTTAGGTGGACGTGCAGGTCCTTGCGATGGACGCCCTGCGCCTTCAGCAGCAGCACCAGCCCCTTGCACTTCGCCACCAGCTGCTCCTGAGATTCCGCCTCCAGCGGACGCTCCAATCCCAATTCTGCCGGTGTCGCTGCCAGGGCCTGCTGTGCCGCTGGCTGGTACTTGCGGAACTTCTTCCGGACTCTTTCGAACTCGAACTTTTTCGTACCAAACTTTCTTTGTCTGCGTGTCGAGTGAATCATCCCAAGCCTGTAGGTTAGCCGTTCTTGCGAGCCTGCCTGCGGCGTATTCACGAATATCTTGAGTGCTCAACGATCCATCTTTTTCGTTGTCTATGATCTCGAAGTTGCTCAAAAGATAACTCACTTGGTCCTTCTCTTCTTTGCTCAGCTTCCCGTTCTTCAAGCGGCTGTTCAACTCGCTTTCAGTTAGATCGTCCATCTTGTCTTGGTTGGCTGCATTGTAGGTTTTATCCAACTTCTCGGAGGACAATCCTTTCAAGGTTTTTCGCTCTTGCAATAGTTCCGAACGCTGCGTATTTAGGCTCGCCAGGTCTTTCATCGTGATGTTGTCTTTGTCTTGCGCAATCACTTCACGATTGTTCAATAGTACGTTTGCAACCTTCGCCATCCTCTTGTCGTTGCTTGCTGTGCCGGTTGCAAGCTCTTCCTTCGTTAACTTGCCATCACGTTCGGTATCAAGTTCGTCGAAACGCTTGGTCGCCTCAGCAATAAAATCGCCTTGATTTGTGACAACCTTTTCTCTTCGGCGCATGCGCGTTTTGTACTCGTCGAGAGATTCTGCTAGGAGAGGTGCGATTGGCTCAGAGTTGTTGGTAAATGTGGCGTTACTGTCGAACATTTCTGATTGTGAGAAACTGTCGTAATTCTGACCCATTGAAGAATCTCCGTACCGGTGAATGGGTGCAGTCTATGGGTTGAGGCGTTAATCAGTCGTTAAACGCTTTCAGCTTCAGCGCGGCACCGATGCGGGCGCGTTGGTTGTAGATTGACTAGTGGGCGGACTAGTCTAGAAACCGATCTTCAATGTTGTTGTCTCTAACCATCTCATTGCGTACCTTTCCGTTCAAACTTACTTTGGCACCGGTGAAATCGCACATTGTGACTTGAAATGCTCTATTGAAGTCAGCTTTGATTAGCCTCGCGCCTTTGAAGGAACAGCCATCTATCACGCCAAATTCGCAGCGATCGAGCATGGCGTTGTCGAAATTGCATTGACGGAACTGCGTTTGCTGCAAGTTGGAACCAGTGAATTTAGCTCCAGTAAATGTGCAGTTGACGAAGTTTCCTGAGTCGAAGCTAGCGTTGAAAGTGGACCCATCAAAAGAAGACTGGGTGGCTGATACCGGAAAATTCGTGGCGCTGCAGTTTGCATTTTTCATTTGAACATCGCTTAAATTTGCGCCAACCAAGTCGACATTTTGAATTCTTGCCTTGTTCAAGATCACGTTTTCGAGGCGCGCATTGCGCATGTCGGAGTTTGATAGATCAATCCCAGTTAGGTCGACGTTTTTGATCACTGCGTCGTAGAGCATTGCGCCATGCAGTTTTACGTGTGCGCGAGCTGCTTCCTGTAAGGCTTCACTAAGGTTGGAAGCTTTGCTTTGATAAATCAATTCTTCGCGTGCGTTCTTGATTTTATATCCGCTGGTGATTGTTGTTTTTTCTGGTGTTGCTGGAGTGCTGTCTGCGGGCGGAATTGGAGCCGGCGTCGAATCTGTGGTGATTGCTGGTGTGCTGTTATCTTTCTGTTGATTTAGAGAAACAAGCACAAACGAACCGAGTATTAACAGCGATATCGTCGCGATACCAGCTGCTATTTTTGGGTTGAATCCTCGCATCGCGCGCGTAGCCGATCTGCGCGGTGACCATGCTTGCATGCCCAACGAGCGATCGCGAATTGCTAGAAGCTGATCGAGTATCTCATGTATACTTTGTTGCCGCTTGTCTGGAGACTTTTCCAGAGCTTTCATTACCAAGTCTTCTAGTTCTAATGGCAGTTTTAAATCCGGCCTTAGTTTGCTCGGTGCGCGGGCTTTGTCGTGCACGTGTTTCACGATCAACTCGACAGGACCATCACCAACGAATGGTGGCTGTCCAGTCAACGCGTGATACATCACGGCGCCTAGGGAGTAAACATCCGATCTCTCGTCAATTGATTTGCTCAGGCATTGCTCGGGGCTCATGTAAACAGGGCTTCCCAGAACGGCGCCGGTCGTCGTGAGTTGAGCTGATGTAGTTTCTTCATCGCGTTGCAGAACACGTGCGATACCGAAATCCAGAACTTTTACCAACTCCTGATCATCTTTTTTGACTAGCATGATGTTGCTTGGTTTCAAATCGCGATGTACGACACCCTTGGTGTGCGCGTGAACAAGCGCTTCTGCAATTTGGATGAAGAGTTCAAGAAAATACTCGGTGTTGATAAATCCTTCTCTACGCAGAACGACATCCAACGTTTCGCCATCAACGTGGTCCATGACTAGATATGGCGTGCCATCTTCAGCAATGCCTGAATCGTAGACTGCAATAAGATTTGGATGAGTGAGCAAGGACGCTGCTTTGACTTCTTGCCTAAATCGCTGAACATTCACAGGGTCTTGAGCTAACGCCTTATGGAGAAACTTGACTGCAATCGTTTTGTCTATTGCCTTGTGATGAGCGCGATAGACGGCACCCATCCCACCTTGACCAATCAGAGCCCCCAATTCGTAGTCATTTATCTCAAATGAAGATTCGGACACGATTCTGTTTGTTGGCGTTTCAATATGCGGCTGCTCCGACGGAGCGACTTTCAGCTTCGGCTGCGGTTCAGCATTCTCTAGATGCTGAGCCTTTGAATAGCCTGTTTCGCGGCTATCGTATTCGCGAGAAGACATGGTGATACCTCGTAACGCGATGATATTGACCATTCGTGAACAAATGGTGAC
>CAYZJR010000013.1:0-87028 GCA_964478655.1 uncultured Candidatus Obscuribacterales bacterium | reverse complement strand
ACATGGTGATACCTCGTAACGCGATGATATTGACCATTCGTGAACAAATGGTGACTTACGATTGTTTTGTGCTCGGGCAGTTACGACTGAAACAGGCTTCGAAAATCGCGAGCACCATGTAAAACCCGCACCACAATTCTTAGGTTTAGACTATCTGCCACGCATGGATTGTCTTTCGCGATGTGGTCGCAGATCGCCTCAATGTCCGAGTTTGCCCGCTGAGAGATGCGATAGGTCATGGAGTTTGCTTGTTAGCTCGCCGAGAGCGTCTCAATTAAAACGCCTCATCGCCTTCCAATGTTCCTTCTTTTTTGATGCTTTGCTCGCCAACGGACAAGAACGAGTCTAGCTCACCGAGTGCGAAGTCACCAAGCCATTCCTGCTGGTCTAAGCTGAGTAAAGCAACAGCAATCACGTCTTCGGGAGCAGCATATAGTCCCGATTGTACTCGTTCATCAATGAGCTTCTGCACTTCGGGATCGAACGACAGGTTCATTTGAACCTCCATTTTGATTATCTGGCAGTATCAGACCCGAACCTGACCTGCCGCAATTTTTTATCCTGACTTTGATGAGGAGCTAACGGTGCTCGATCAAGGCTGTAACGTTCGTTTGAAAGAATGGAGCATGGCGAGTTTTGAGGAGCAGACTTTGATTAGCTTTCCATTTCGGTTGATTTCTGTTTCTTTCACCTTGGGTTTTCTCATTTGGGGAACGATACTAGCTTCGGCTGCTCTTCAAGACGTAATGGGCTTTTGCAGTTGTGGGCATCATGTTCGGGCCGCGCGGACCGATTTTGATGCGGTATGCGAGGTTTTGCTTTTCTATAATGGTGGTGGCATTGCTGGCGGACTTATGAGCTATACCCTCGCGAGAATTCTGAAATGGACCGTAGACAACGGTTGGTGGAGCATTCCGCCGATTGAACACAACAGGAAATTCTTGTTGAATGTCGAAAGAAGTTAACTGGAAATTCTCGATTGCGCAGTATGAGGTTGCTGCCGGTGCTCGGGTGCAGGTGGTCGACCGCTGGATTGATTCCGCGGGAATTCATTTGATCCTAGGAGACAAGGAGAAAGCGTCTGCGACTTTTATCTTGAAGCACATTGTGAACGTCGGTGGCAAAAACTACCTGCTGCTGAATGCCAGCGCCGTCAGCGATGAGCTAGTAATAGTTCGCGAAGCAGGGCGCGATGCTGTCAGCGCTATCGACGTCGACCGATTGTCGAGCTTGCGCAACGCTTTAGACTACTTCTTCGAATTGGGAAAAGAACTCGAGCTCAAAGAAGTTGAGTCCATTTTCGGCGTCTTGCCTGAACGCCAAAACCAAAGCTGAGCCCGAAAACTGGTGGCTTTGTCATGAGGTAGGGATAGGAAAAACCCTATTACTATCGACTAGTTAGTAGCTTAAATTGAAAGTGGTAGTCGAAATTTGTTGGAGCCATTGGTCACAAATGCCCTTTCCCCGCTTCTGTTCCTTTCTATATTTCGCGCTGAGCGGTCTTGCCGTTGCTCAGCTTGGTCTCGCCTTTGACAGAACCACTGCGATGATATTCCTGCTGGTGGCAGGTTTTTGTCTCTCACTTGCGGTTGCCGAAATTGAGCGATCTGTGCGGGGACAGAATGCGTTTCGATTCAAAACCGATGTGCATCTGTCCGAGTCGATGCAGAAATCGGTTCGAGCAATCTCATGTGTTGTTCCTATTGGCGCATTGTTGATTGGTATTTTGAGTGCTGCGTTCAGCAGTCATCACCAAACAGCCGATGTTGCAACTGTTCCAACCAAAGACTCTGAGAAGATTGAGGCTCTGAAAACAGAGAGTGGTAAGAAGTTCGATCCTGCAATGATTTCTTCAGTTGGCATCGACAATTCGATGTGGGTTGCGATTCCGGATTGGTTTGCAGGAACTTGGAAGCACAAATCAAGAACTGTGCACAGGCATCCTTGCGCGGTTACCGAGGTAAATGCCGATCGTTTCGAGGAGGCTAACTGCTCAGATAATTGCGGAACATTTGAGTCAGAGGGCGTTTCCACCCACGGATATCAGCAAGATTCGCAAGGAGCTATTTGGGATTGTTTCTATCCTGGAAAGCCGGAAGTACTGACCGGTGGCGGAACAACAGTGTATTCATATCCAGTCAAGACGACTGTGTCCGGGAGCGCTAACTCTGTTCGAATCGCGAGCGTTGTGTACAACTTCACTGTTGATTCCGATTCAACAATAGTGACTAGTTATTGGACAAAGGAGAATTCAGAATATACTCCGAGCAAGTCGAAGAACGCGATGCGAGCAATGATTTCGATGGAGACATTCGATCAGCCTGCAATGAGCGTTGATACCATCAACGATATCACCAAGCTTGACGAGGAGCAGCGGACTAAGGTCGTGAGGAAAATGCTGTTGGGCAAGACGCCTAACTACACCGCGACTCAAACGCAATACAGCTACAAGGTCTCGGATTTTGCTCCAATTGATAGTGCAAATGGTTATGACATCAAAGCTCTTTTTAAGACTGCTTTGCGCAAGTCAGTTCACTGATAATTTCCGCTACCGGTTGACAACGGGGCTGTTAGATCCTCATGGAAACCGGTTCATGCTGGCAACTGTTTTTGGAATCGGCCCTAGCGCAGGTGAGTGATTGTTTTCAATTTCACGCCAAGAATCGCTTCTTGACTGCCTCTGTGTTGTGTATCACCTCGCACGAGCGACAATACACGCTAAATCAAAGAGAGACGAAGTCCCTAGACAGATACAAACATCACCATAAGATAAGCAGATCTAATGTTTATGAGGTCGAAATCAGATCGCGACACAGGTTAGCTCTTATAAGCACTTGTTTTTGCTCATTACTCAAACGAACTCAAAAAGCTCCTAAACCTTCTGCTTCCTTCTTGCAACTTACCTATTCGCTATTCTGATGGCGGACAAGTAGTTGCTCTCTTATTTTCTTAGCTAATGAATCCTAAGCGGGGACGCAAGTCTTCGCTGTCCAATGGCAGGATTCCCTCACCATGATCAGAAAACTCTTACAGTTCCTTACAGGACTGTTTAGCCCCACGGCTGCTAACTCCAAGCAAGCCTGGCAGTTACTTTTCTTCGTCCCTGCCCTCGCTCTTTTCCTCGCTTTCACCTTCTCGGGAACCTTCACAACCAGTACAGTTGCGGTTCCCGGTGAATACAGTTCGCTCAAGCCCATGTCTTCGGTCGAAGTCGAGCAAAGGGTCGCGGAAGGTTCGACTGAGGCAAGCGAGCTTGTGTTCATCAAGGGAACGAAGAGCGTTGTCGTTGTCGGCAAAAAGTTCGAAGAGGGTCGCCTGGTTAGCCTGGCTGACACTGACGAACTGGCTAAGTCGGCTGCGGCACATAATGTTGCGACCAGCACCATCGATGGTGTCACGATCACGGAAACGGTTTTCTTCTGGTATGTCATCGCGGGCGGTCTCGGTCTGTGGCTTTTCTTCATCATGTTCACTCGCCCGAACGAGAATCACGCCTCGCTGGCCGGTGCATCGTTCATCGGTTTGAAGGGGCGGCATGACAGGTTATTGGCCAACAAGGGTTGGAATCCGTTCAAGTTTCACTTGTACCTCTGGCTTCTTCTCGTCGCCACGGTAGTGACTTTGATGTACACCAAAGCCTTTCACAATCCGCCGGTTGCGCAGCTTCCCGCTGAGTATGCGACTGTTCCGACGAGTCAGGCATGGCAGGTCGAGCACTACTTGAAGCAGTCTCCGCACGAGTTTCAGCGTGTCGTCGTCATCGACGGTGTCAACGCAGTGTTCGTCGTTGTGCAGCCTTCGAGTGGAAATGCCGGCGAGGTCGAGTCCAAGACTTCCATCGCCCGTGTGGTTTCTTTCGGCTCCGATAAGGCGCGCATGGACAAGTTTGTCACGGCTGTGACCGCGGCTAAGGTTCCGACCAAGAATGTCACCGCAGACACCAACGACAATTGGTTTGCGACGCTTCCCTCCTGGTGGTCGCGCCTGCTCATTTTCTTCGGCATCGGACTAGGCCTTTACGGTATGACGCTCCTGGTGCGCTGGGATGCTTCCAAGCGTCAGCGGTACGACAACTCGATTGGGCGCCGTGCTGTTCCTGTGCAGAACAACCCGGCTACGACGACCCCGAAACCCAACAAGCCCAGCCCTCGCGACAGTTGCGAAGGCGAGCTGCTCATCGAAGGCGACGACCGCAAGACGCTCGACGACGTTGCAGGCTGCGACGAAGCAGTGGAGCGCTTCCGCCTGGTGGCGCAGTGGGTGCGTGATGCGACGGTCTACCGTCACTTCCGTGCCAAGCTGCCCAAGGGCGTTCTGCTCTCCGGTCCTCCAGGAACCGGTAAGACGCTTCTTGCGCGTGCCCTTGCCGGTGAAGTGGATGGTAACTACTTCTACGCGTCCGGCTCCGAGTTCGTCAACAAGTACGTAGGCGTCGGTGCCGACAACGTCCGCAAGCTTTTCGACAAAGCCAAGGACAGCTACAAGAAGACGGGCAAGCCGTCTATCGTGTTCATCGATGAAATCGATGCTGTCGGCAAGCAGCGTTCTGCTACCGGCGAAGGTGGTGAGGGTGAGCGTGACCAGACGGTCAACCAGTTGCTAACTTGCATTCAGGGCTTCGATCCCAACAACGGAACGCTCGTCATTGCTGCTACGAACCGTCCGGAAACGCTGGACAGCGGTCTGACCCGCAGTGGTCGTTTCGACTACAAGATCGAAGTCGGCCGTCCCGACAAGAAGGGCCGCAAGGCGATCTTCAAGATCTACCTGCGTTGCCACCAGCTCGAAGAAGGTGTCACTCTCGACAGTGTCAGCGAGGATCTGGCGAGGCGTTCGCACGACTTCGTCGGCGCTGACATCGAACTGGCGGTCAACATGGCTGCCACGCTTGCCGCCAAGCGCAACGCTCCGGCACTTTCCGGCAAGTCTGTCGAAGAGATCGCGAAGACTCCGCGCATCATCACGCGCGCAGACCTGCACACCGGCATCGACCAGGTGATGTACGGCGAGCTTATCAAGTCGAAGGTGCGCTCGGAAGCCGAGCGACGCACGACCGCCATCCACGAGATTGGCCATGCCTGCATTCCGACGGTGCTCGGCGGTGACCCTGTCACACGCATCACTGTCGTGATGACCACCAAGTCGCTTGGTCACATGGAAAGCATTCCCGAGGAAGACCGCTATGGTTGGACGCGGGAACAGTTTCTCATCCGCATCAAGTCGGCTCTGGCAGGACGCATCTCGGAAGAGATGCATGCCGGCTCGGTGTCGACCGGTGCATCCAGCGACTTCGAGAAGGCGAGTCAGATGGCGCGCGGCATGGTCGGTGCTTACGGCATGTCTCCGCTCGGTTTGATTTCTCTCCCGCTCGACCAGCACGGTTTCCCGGTGGGTAACATCGGACCCGAGCTGCAGAGCGAGTTTAACCTCGCCTGGCGCAAGATCATCACTGACGCCGAAGCCGAAGTTCGTCAGATCGTAGGCAGCAATGGTGAGAAGATCAAACGCATCGCCGAAATTTTGCTCGAAGAAGAGACCCTGACTGGTCAGCGCTTCCGCGAGTTGTGGGCACAGGAAGAGGCTCCGGCTGCTGCCGCCGAACAGGTGACAGTTGAGCCGACTGCCAAGGATGACGAGGTCCAAGCCACTACGGGTGATGCAGCTCCCAATGTCGCTGGTGTGGCAGAAGCGACCGCTGGTGATGCGGCTGCTTCTTCTGTGGATGGACAAAACCCCGAGCCCAGCGCTGAGACCGATCGCAAGTCGGAGTAACCCATTTCTAGCGACGACCGACCATGGGGTCGGTCGATTTCACAGCAACCAAGGATAGTGGTCGGACTGGCTTAGCTTCAGGCAGGCCTCCGGCTTTGCTTGAAGCGGCTGGTCCGATCTTCTGTCCGGCAAATTGGCAGTAGAATATGAAAGACAAACGTCCCGGCGACAAAAAGCCGAACGATGACAAAGAGCGCCAGCGCAACCGAAAGGGGTTGCAATCTGCGCTTGTGGCATCGCAATTTGCCTACACACTTGTCATTGCCACACTGCTCATGGGTTGGCTCGGGCATTGGCTCGGCTCGCTTCTGGGCGGCGGGCTATGGTCGACCATCTTGATGTTTCTGCTGGGCACGGCTGGATTTGTCGGCGAAATGTGGCGCATGTACAAATTCTTCACGCGCCCCACAGACAGCGATGACGATAACGATCATGCACATGGTCGAGGGGGGCAGACCGGCGATTCACCTACTGGTACCACAAGTGGTGATACCAGGCGAGACGAAGGATCAGAGACCGACAAAGCCGACAGACAGCAGTAATTAAGGCTGTTTCGCGTTCTTTCCATGCGCTATTCAACTGGAGCGGACAGCGCATTTCGGCATGACAAGCCGTGATGATGCTGTCCGCTTTTTTTGCCTCAACCTACTAAGCCGTGTCGTGAATGAATTGAGGTTCAAAAGTTTGAGTTTCTAAGCCCCAAGAGGACTGTGTTCTTGAAAGCAATGCACTTACTTCTGCACCTACTGAGGATTTCGATAATCGGGAACGTGGTCAGGATCCCAATCGAGACGATTAACACCAGCGGTTGCCTCTTTCAGTAGTCCGCTTCTATCGAATCCGTAGAGCACTGCTCGATAGTATTCTCGAACACGCTTCGCTTCTTCAGGTGTTGTCTTGTCACCTGGTGTCTTCCAGCGGGCGTCAGCCTCTCGCATGACTCTTGCAACGTTTTCGGCGTATTGTTGTTGCGTGATCATTCCGTTTGCAACTTCCATGCGAAGGAGTTGGAGTTCCTTGACGCTGTCGATGTTTCCAGATTCTTTGTTCTCTTTCACTTCTTGTTGCAGGCGTTTTATTTGATCTGCTCGACCTGCTTTGTATGTGGCTTCGAACAAATCATCCATGTTGATTGCCTTTCCATCTTTGTCGAAATGGTTGGCATTGTCTCCCCATTGATTTTGGATGTCTACGCGTGCTGGTTTTCCGTTTTCGGCGGGATGATAGTCTGTGATGGTTACCACGTGCCAGCTGCCGGAACCACCGGCTTTGCCGCCGCCAGAATCAAGGAAGAACGGGTCATTGTTGGAGTCAACCATGATCGTGATTGGCAGCTTGCCTTGTTCTTTTAGTTCTTTGATTTTTGATTCGAGTTTTTCTGGTGATTTGACGTAAACTTCATCAGTTTTGTTTGGTGCTTCTTTGGGATTGAGCAGATCCTTTGCCTTTTCCCATTCCGTAGGATGGCGTTTCATCTGATCTTTCAGATATTCGTACATGCTTTCGCCGTATGTTTCTTGGAACTGCTTTTTCATTTCCTCGATCTGCTCAGGTGTTTTGCCCTTCAACGCTGCGAAAATCTTATCGTCGTCGTTTCCATAAATATGGCAAGCATCATGAATCTTCTTCGCTTCAGCCTTCATTTTCTCTGGGTCAGCGTGGTTTTCCGTGGCGTTCTCGATAACTACCCCGCGATCGCTCGGAATCTTTCTGCTGATGTTGTCGTACAGTTTTGTCAGCTCGCCGACTTCAATTGAAGGCTTTTGAATTTCCTTATACGTGGTCTTCGTAGTTGGCTGCCCATGCACATCCGTCGTATTCTTCGTTTCGGCTTCGTAAACCGGTTTCGGATTTTTAGGATCGGAATAATCCATCAATCGTTCGCCGGTGTCATTGGCATCTTTAGGTTCTACTTGCACGTATCTAACGGCGCCAGGCGGCAGCTCAATTGGTTTTCCATCTTTGTCGAAGCCTTTGAACTTGTGCGTTGCGTGATGCGCATTGACAGCTGTCACTTGGAAAACTTGGCTGGCATGATCGCGATCTTCTGTTGTTGAGCCTTTCTTTGATGTATCGTGAGGTTTGAGTGAATCCGCAGGATCGATCTTCACGACTGTTCCGTCATTGAGTTTGACTTCTCCTTTGATGCTGGCATCAGCAACCAAGCGAATTGCCGCAGACGGCTCTCTTGTGTACATGCGCGTTTCAATCGTCGCGACGTTGCAGGTATTGTGATTTCCCTGTGCGATTGACTCGGGGAACGCCGCATGATGCAACGCCTGAGTCGCAATCTTGACGCGCTCTTCATGCGTCAACGGTTTATCGCCGCCGGCTTCCATTAGCTTGCTGAGTTCAGAGTACGTTCTTGCGATTTCTTCTTGGCTTAGCGGTGGTTTCGCTTCTTTCGCACGCTGCTCAAAGGCGGCCATGTCCTGTTTGAACTGTTCCAGTTCATACGGATCCTTTATGTTACGCTCAGCTTGATCGCTGATTTTGGCGCGGTCATATCGAATGTCTTGTCCCGGAAGCGGCTTAAACTCTTCCTTTCCTGGGTCCTTTATATAGTACTCGCCAAGAACTTTGTGGATCTCATAGTTATCTTCCGGCTTCGGTCCATGATGTTTTTCGACGAACTCAGGAAACATCCGATCAAGTTCGGCTGCGTCTTTTCCTTTGCGCGGAATTGGAGTGCGTTCAAAACCCGTACCATCAGTATATTCCTCTTTGACGCGACCATCTTTCCATACTGTGCGGGTTCCCGGATTGCCGAGAGTTGGCATGACAAAGCCACCATCTTTGGTGTGCCCAGGCAACCGCAAATGTTCCCCTTCAGATAAAGGAACCTTCGAATCCAAGCCATTTACCGCCACAATCTCTTTCATGTGTTTCTGAATGTCGGCTTCAGACGCGCCTGGTCCTAGATGTTTCTTTGCGATGTCGTGAAGCGTTTCGCCTGCCTTCACCTCATAATTCTTGTCGACGGCGACATCGCGCTTGATCTCCTCGCCCGCATACAGTGGTCCGCTTTCAACTTTTTGAGCGGCGTCAGTCGGTTTGTTCGGGGCTCCTGGTCTGCCATCTCCAGGCTTGGCATGATCGTCTCCTGGTTGGGCGTGACCGTCATCGGGGACCGGCTTAGCATCGGATTGATTTTTTCCTTGACCAGCGTCGCCAACTACATGAGCCGCCGGAGCGGTATCTGAAAGAGGCGTGGCGCTTGTCGCATCAGGTGTAAGAGCTGCCTTTGGTGAGGCATCAAATGTTGGAGTCGCGTCAAAAACTATCGAGAGTGGCGGAAGGCCGTTTGAATCGAGGCGGAACGATGTGTCAGTATCGGACGAAGCCGGTGAGTCTGCAGCGTTCCTTTTTGGGCTGTCCACAATTATTAACCCGCCGAGCAGGTCGTTTGCAGAGTCGGAGGATTCTTTGTTCTGTTCAATTTTTGCCGGTTGATTGCGGTCGTATGCCTCGCTGGCTATAGCAGAGGTTGCCGAATCGCTGGTTGTTGTTTGAACGTCTTTTGGTGATTCGAATTCTTCGGCCATGACTATTTCCGGTCAGCACACTCAGCTTCAATCCAGCTTGCTTCAGTTAACCCAACGTCAGTGGGTTTCTCTGGGTCAATCGCGATGTGCACTAGTAAGGATTCCAGTTGGAATCTTTAGGAGAGTACTTTGATTTGAGTGAAAAAGTTGTGTGCTAGAACCAGCTCTTGACGAAGCCAGAAAGCTTGCCGAAGAAACCGCGCTTCGCATGAGTGGTTTCTTCTCTGACGATTCTTTGTGCGCCGTCTGTGAACTCTTGAACGTACTGCGGGATTGATGGCGGAATGAGCGACAATACGTAGTCGTGATGGGCAAATGGCTCTTGTGGCTGTGCGAATGCCACCAATGGCTTTGGATGTGATTGATAGTAGGACGTCATGTAGTCCTTCCAAATTTTTGCCGGGATGGCACCGCCAGTGACACCGCTGGCATTGACAGTTTTGTTTGCGTCATTGCCGGCCCAAACCGCTGTCACGACATCGGGCGTGAAGCCAACATACCAAACGTCTTTGCAGTTGTCGGCCGTTCCTGTTTTCCCTGCCGATTGAACTCCAGCCAGTTGCGCGTTTCTGCCTGTCCCTCTTGTTACGACATCTTGGAGAATGTCGACTATTTGATTGACTGGTTCAGCAGGAAGGCGTACGACTGGCGCGTTGTCGTAGGTTTTCAAGATTGTTCCGCTTGTGTATTCGACTTTGCGCACAAAGAGTGGATCTCTAAATACGCCACTGCGAGCCAGAGTCGCGTACGAGTTCGCAAGATCAAGTGGTGTTACCGCACACGATCCTAGTGCGATGGACGGATATGGTCCAATCTCGGTAGTGATGCCGGCTTGTTTAGCGGTCGTGATTACTGGATTCACACCGATTTGAGAGATAGCCCAAACTGCGCAGACGTTCCTTGAAAGGGCCAAAGCATCTCGCACTGTTAGAGTGCCCATGAATGTTCCATCGTAGTTTTCAGGGCTATAGGTGTATTTGTCGTATGCAATTTGCAACGGCTCGTCCTGAATCAGTGTGTGTGGCTTGATGGCTCCACTGATAATCCCTGCGAGGTACACAAACGGTTTGAATGCTGAACCTGCAGTGTGAGGGTAAAGAGCTCTGTTCCACTGGGTTTTCTTGTATGTGCCTGCGCCGCCGACCATGGCGACGACTCCGCCATCGGGAACCGAAATCGATATCAGTGCGCCCTGATTGATGCCGGCTGGTGCTGCTTTCACACCTCGTTGCAGATCTTTCTCTGCTTGCTTTTGTGCTTTGGGGTCGATGTAGGTGTAGACGTTGAGAGGCTGTTTCCAAAGTTCATCCTTGCCCAAATCCTTTTCCAGCAGCGCAATTACGTGATTGATGTAGTGCGGAAACTTTGTTGGTTGCCAATCATATTTCAGTGCGAGCTTCTCGGATTTTGCCGATGCAGCTTGGTTTGCTGTGATGAAGCCGCATTCGACCATGTCGTTCAAAATCTGTTTCTGTCTTGCAAGTGCTTTCGCTTTATTTGTCGGTGCGCCGAGCCCCGAAGGAGACTTCACAAGACCAGCAAGGAAAGCCGATTCAGCCACAGTTAAATCCTTGGCATGTTTATGAAAATATGTTTGAGCTGCTTTCTCGATTCCATACGCGCCGTTGCCAAAGTAAACGAGGTTGAGGTAGGTTTCGAGGATTTTGTTCTTCGAATATCCTGATTCCAGATCGATGGCGATTACTGCTTCGTGCGCTTTCCTTTGAAGGGTGCGATCTTCGCTGTCGCTGAACATGACTTTCGCGAGCTGTTGAGTGATGGTAGAGCCGCCCTCAACGATGCGACCTGCTTTCACGTTGGAGACGGTAGCACGGGCGATACCAAAGGGATCGATCCCGAAGTGTCTGTAGAAGTTGTGGTCTTCTGCCGCAATCATTGCATTGCGCATGTTCACGGACATCTTCTCTATTGGAATGGGTTCTTTGTTTTCCCCTTTCTGAACCACACAAACAAGCTTGTCGTACCTATCAAAAATAGATAGACCTTCAGCCTGTTGTTTCAAACTGGGAAGTTTCGCAAACGAGAACCTGGCAAGGCTTTTCGCGATTTCTATAGTCAAAACTGAACCAAGAACCGCGACGACTGCCAAACCGAGGAATGACAGTGTTGCGAGCGAGAAATTTATTTTCGGCAGCCGTCCGAAATTTGAAAATGACTGTTTAAATGCGGACGGAACGGACTTTAGCGTCGATGCCATGGACTTCAATGCGTCGGACATTGATTTCTTTACAGCATTCATAGACTTGTGGCCTGTGGCTATTCCTAACTATTTGATACGGGTATTACGGGCTCTCCGGCAACCGGAGCCTTAGGGGTAGACGCACGAGGTCATCCGTGGGTTCCAAATTTTTAAAGGACTATGTAAGGAGTGTGCAAAAATGGGCTGAATCTGAATTATTGACACTGCCGAACACTTGAAGACTTAAGAGTCGGCACGAGTGCTTCTAGGCTAGGGCTTCTAAACGAGACCTTGTAAAACGAGACCTTCTAAGCTAGACCCTCTAGGCTAGACCTTCGAGACTAAAGTTTCGAGACGAGTGCTGGGCTTTGTTCGTTAACGACACGCTTGAGCCAACCGGAGAGGTCGCTGACTAATTGTTCGTTGACTTGACCGGGGCAGACGAACGAGACGCCGTCGTTGGGGAGTTGCAGCATGAAGTGGTTCATTCCGGGATACATGGCAAGCGAGAGGCAGTCATTGGAATCGGTTTCAACGGCTTCGGTCCAGGGCTTTATGCCATCACAGGCGGTGACGATTTCATCGGTGGTTCCTTGTGCAACGAACACCTTTTTGCCGGCGCGAACGATTTCAGATGGTGCTTCGATATCTTTGAGCTGTTCCCACGATTTGGCTACCATCGCAGAGGCTGCGGCACTGCTCATGTGCGACTTTGCTATATCTTGAACCTTTCTTCCGGGAGAACAAAGAATGATTGCGCCTGCGATTCTGGAGTCTCTGGCGACAACTCTGGAGACAACCACGCCGCCCATGGAGTGACCAGCTACGAAGACTTGGTCTGGATCGATTTCGTCTTGGGCTCTTGCTACTTCGACTGCTTCGACTGCATCGTTGATTGTTTCTTCTTCGATTCCGAATTCCGGATTGAGGGTGCAAGCAGGATAAGCGAAAGTGCGCTTGTCGTAGCGAATTACGGCGATGCCTTCTGCTGCCAACTTGTGTGCGATTTCCATGAAAGGTCTGTTGGGTCCGACGGTGTTGTTTCTGTCGTTGCGACCGACGCCGTGAACCAGCACTACGCAGGGGACTTTCTTCTCGACGACGACCGGTACGGTGATGACGCCGTGAAGTGCGTTTTCTTTGCCGATTAGGACTTGTCTTTCGTAGATTTGAACTGGTGCTGCTTGGGCGGCGAGTGAGCAAAGGACGAAGAATGAAAAGATTGCTAGAGCGATTAGATTGGTGATGTCTGCGAGGTTGATTCTCTTTGTCATCTGTCTGTCCTCGGTGCGTCGCTGCCAACGAATGCATCGTATGGTTTGCTTGGGTCACCCCTGGGGCGAGCTTGTGGCAGAGTTGGGGCACGAGGTTAAAAGTGCCGATTGGGCGACTAATTTCGAGACCGGTGAGGTCGAAAATTTCGGAAGCTGCTTTTTGGATGGAACTATATGCAGTAATAGCAATGGTCTGAAAAAGGAACGAGCAGGAGGCGCACCGTAAGTGGTGGCTCTGCTCGTTCCCCGAAGTTAGCCGAAATGCGGAAGCCAAAAGGTTATTTGGCAGGAGCCAGGCCGACTCCGTTGAGCCGAACGGCAGCGTCGATGAGTTCGACAAACCGCTTTTCGACAAGTTCGCTGGTGATCTTTCCGTCAGCCGCAAACGCCGTTTTATCTGCGTAGACGAACTGAGGAATGATGATGGTCTGGAAGTCCAGCATCAAGCTGCTTGCCAGTCCCGTGTGCGCCATGCGACTACCTTGACCGCCGGCAGCGACGAGAAACCCAACGGTCTTCCCTCGAAAGGCTTCGCCCACGAGTTCGACGAGGTTCTTCGCGCTTGCCGCGGTGTCGTAGTTGTACACCGGTGTCGCAATCAAGATGCAGGTCGCTTTCGCGATTCTGTTTCTGACGCGGGTCACCGATGCACGGTTGGGGGTGGAGTCTCCGTCGAAGTGAGGAAGCCTCGCTTTGCGGAGATCGAGAAAGTCTGTTTTCTTTCCGCGTTGCTTGAGGAGACGTTCGGCCTCTCTAGCAAGCAGATAGCTCTTACTCTCTCGATTGAGGCTAGAGCTGATTACTAGAAAAGACATTGCGTCCCCCTTAGTCGTCGAGAATGGTCAGACCGACCGTGCCGGTGGCCTTGAGACCGTTCTCGATGAACGCGACCAGCTCGTCGCGATCGGCGTAGCCGACGTGAGAGAGCTGAACAGCGGGATTCGCCTTGACGATGACCATGGTGGGAACGTAGCGGAACTTCATCCGGCGGTACAGCCGGGGGAACTTCTCGACGTTGATCTTGGCGAACTTGACCTTGCCCTTGTACTCGCTGGCGACCTGCTCGAGAACAGGAGTCTGGGCGATGCAGGAGGGGCAAGAATCGGTGTAGAACTCGACCAGGACGGGAATGGTCGAAGCCTTCACTTCGGCAGCGAAGTTGGCTTCGGTCACGTCCACGATGGCGCTGGGGCCGGCGGCATTGGGATTGGCAATACCGTTGACGACCGGCGCTCCCTTGCGGAAGTTGAGGTATGCGATCAGCAGCGCAAGCGCTACCAGAACCGTCATGAAGATGGCAAACATTGTTCGCTCCTTTATTTTTTGGCGCTTCTTTTGCAGGCCACACGAGAGTCAGTTGCGACTCCGAGTTCGAGTGCGCGCGCAAACGAACCCAGTCAAACCGTAGTCCAGCCGATAGCTCACAGGTCGAGCAAAAACAGGTACTGGTATGGGTCGGGTTTTCGTGTAAGCCTGTGATCCGAGAAAAAGAAAGTCTGCAAAAGAACAAAGCCACCTTATTAACCCAGAGCCTCTATAGGCAATTGTCAAATGGTCTTCTGTAACTGCTTTTACGCGTTACACATGACTTTCAACTAGATCTTCATTAGCGCAGGTTGCTTATGTTGACATCAAGCAACCACTTCACAAGCCGTTCTCGACCCCGTGGTTGTCAATGTATTGATGAGCGAAACCGCGAAGTACCGCCAATATTGGGTCTTCCATCTCCATAGATTTTTCCGGAAAAATCTATGCCAGTGTCGAGAGGGGAAATCGAACCGAATTTCGTTCAAGAATCCATTGACAACCGCCTCGTGAAATGGGGTCCGGTAACCCTTTCCAAGGTCTAGCGAAACAACGCTAATGGTTTCCTATTGAGTCGATTTCGGTTTCGCAGGTGGGCTAGCAGAAAGCTTTGTGTCCAGCTTCTTTGCCAGTTCTTGGGCTAGTTGCGTGAGAGCTCGTCCAGTGGGTGTCTCTGAGTACTTCTCTTCCGGTTTGCCGCTCGGCGCGAGAACATCGCCGTTAATAATCGTCGACACCTCTTCCATCATCAAAATTTGTGCGCTACCGAACTGCACAAACTTCACTGACAGTGAGGCACCGGTTTTCTGATCGAGTTTCTCATCGCCTTGTGCCGTGGTTCCTTTTGAGACGTAGGAAGGCATGAGAGTGAGAGTTCCGCTCAAGCAATAGGGAGCTCCATCCAATTTTTTACCGGTGCGTTTTGCTTCGGCAATTGCCTCGGGCTCACGATCTACGATTTTTACGGACTTCGTTTTGTTCACTTCCGTCTTGATCATCGGTGCTATGACACCAGACAATTTCGGCGCTTTCTCCACAAAGATGTTGTCTTCCAAAGCGAGCACCGCATTCATTTTCTCTTTGGCGAATGCCTGTGGGGTTGTACCAATCAGGAGAATTGCAAGGGCCGAAAAAACTGCGTTTGCTGATACTTTGCGTGAAGAGCGCGATTTCGTGTCCATAACTTAGTTCAACTCCAACCCTACTCCAAACCTAGTTCAACCCGAGTTCTTCCAAGGCTTCATCGAGATCTTTTTTGCCTGAACGAACTGCAGTAAGTGCAAACACAGCCTGCTCCGGGCGCAGCTTGCCGTCTTTCAGAAGTTCACGGCATCGCAAAGCATCTTTGATTGCATCGTCATCAACAGCTCCGATGAGCTTCAGAAGCTCTGGTGCCATCTCCTGATTGTCCAGTGTGCGCTGAAAGTCTTTGATCAGGTCGCGCTCTGAAAAGAATCCGGAGAGACGAAGCAATGTCGAAAGCTTTAGCATTGCCTCCGGTACGAGCGGCGGTCTTGATTCGGGAACCTTCGCGGTTGTCGGCGGCGTATGCTGTTTCTTGTCCTTCTTGCCTTTCTTTCCGGGCTTTTCGGCGTGTTCCTTCTCTTGTTTTGCAGTCGGTTTCGCTGTTTCCTTCGTCGCTTTTCTTTGCGCTGCGAGCGTTTCTCTGCGCTGAGCGAAGGTTTCCGGTTTGTCTGATTCTGATCTTGCGGAATCTGCAGGAATCAGGCTGTCATCGCTGTCATCGTTGTCTTCGTCATCCCTTACGGTAGGCCCGCGACCCATTTTCGCTGCTTCTTGATCTTCGTCGCTCGCTGTATACAGCGCCGAACCTACGTTTACCGACTTTTCAGCGCGCAACCAAAGCAAGAAAGTCTGCTTAAGTTCTTCAATTGCTTCGTCTTTGGAGATCGATTTAGCCCTTACCCGTTCTTGAACTTGCAGGACAGTAGGAAGCAATGAAGCAGAAAGCACGCCTTGAAGGACCAATGTTCCACCCAAAGGCATCCCGGTCAGGTTGCAGGTTCTCAGTGCTTGCTGCAGTTGCGTATTGGACACGATATTGGAGTCGACCAAGAGTTCGCCGAGACGAGCGGTTGTTCCACCGGTATTCGGCAGACAGTCCAGGTGTTCTAAAGCGCTCTCCAAGGGCATGCCTGAGTTGTGTACGAGGCACAAAGCATCGACACCGTTGTCGACGGTCAACAGCCCGTCTCGAATGAGTGATTGAACATCGAGAGAGACTCTAAGAATCTCTTCAGATACACAGCCTGACATGATAAGAACTCGCCCGATGGGCACCTGGAGACGCTGAGAGACTTGAATTGCTTCCGTCAGATCGCTGGTTGAAATCACACCAGAGGCTGACAGCAACTCGCCTATACGTATCGTTCTGTCTTCTGTCACAGACAAGGTGGGCTCCAGTTAATTCAGGCGCGGACTACCGACGAATTGTTGACTAGCTCGACCAACAATGAACTAGAAGTTTATCAGCTTGTGCCGGGTTGGAGTGCCCCGGGTAGCCGATCGGCATAGATGCTATGAAGTGTAACGAGGTTATTGCGGGGTTCGGTTCGGATGTCCGTCCGTGATATACTGCAAATCCAACGTTCTGGGATCGTAGCTCAGTTTGGTTAGAGCGCCTGCCTGTCACGCAGGAGGTCGCGGGTTCGAGTCCCGTCGGTCCCGTAAACTTCGAATGAAGCTATTGAGAATCCTCCGCAGGGTTCTTCTTTGGTTTTTGAGTACGGTAATAGTCGAGAAGATCTTCAACGGTCGAGAAAGACGTTCCGAGCTTCTTGTTGTACTTTTCCAACGCTTCTTCTTTTTGTTCCTGCGTAATTAAATTGATGCGGTCATAGTCAAACCCGACCACGGCGCGACCAATCACTGCCAGTTCGTCGAGCGCGAAGTAGGTTGCCTTTCCGGGCAGCCCGGTCTTTCGGTCGACATCGAGGATTCCGGTGGGGAAAAAGACGCCCACCCGGGTTGGGTGTCGCACATCGCAGACAATGCCTATCATTCCGTAGTCAGGGTGCGGTGTGGCAGGGAAGTCGTCGGTGGCTGGAAACGCGCATTCGTTAATGACTTGGACAACATCGCCGACCTTAAATGACATATTCGACTCCTGCACTCTCATCTCAGAGTAATCAGAGTAATTCTTTAGCGGCGCTCTGTGTAGTCTGCTTTGAAAGTGGAAGTGCATCTGGAGTTTGGGCGACTTTATTGGACTTCTGAATGTTCACGTTGATTTCACGCTCAGTTCACCCTTGTTTCACGCTGGCTCCATAAGATGAGAACATCCCAAGTCAATTGAATCGCTCGTTTCTCCGGCAAGCCGGGTGCTTCCCTGCCAGGTGGCGCCAGTTCGGAGAGCGGCAGGTGTCGCACGGCGCGAGATCGAAGGTCAAGATCGAATGGTCGAGATCGCAAATCGCTCCAAACAGGTTTCCTTGGGAGACGCCGGGGAGGACGACGGCAAGCGACAAGTCAGCAAACCACTTGTTACCCCGTCTTCCTGTACCGGCCACACTTCAAGAGACAAGTCGATGAAAAGAATACGCAAATCTGCAAGCGAAAACGGAAAGAGAAGCGCCGCCCGGAACCCCCGAAACGCCCAGGGCAGCATCCTTTTGATTTACCTGTTTCTAGTCGCCGGATTCATTTCAGTGTTGATGGGAGCGTTCAGTTTCGGGCGCATGTTCATCCTCAGTCACCGCCATACACGCGCTGTTGAAGCGGGGTGTCTGGCTGCTGCAGGTGACCTGTCTCGCATCGTTGTCAATGACCCGCACTTTGGATTTGTTGCACTCACAGACTATCCACCTGTCGGCAAAGCGACTCTGGCTGGCGATGGCGAGCCCCTTCCAGTGGTTGGTATCAACACTATTTTAGGAACGGCACGGTTGGATCTGATTCTCGCAGAAGAAATCGGAAGCGATGATCTGATCGCTGCAGCGCAAGAGGAGGTCAGGGAAGCGAAGCGGGCTGCGCGCACTCTCAACAACGCTCTGGAGTGTTCTCTCAATCCACGCAGCACAGATTATTTCTTTGATTTGAATGGAACAAGAGTTGAACCTTACAAACATGCAATGGAAGTCTACAAGACCAATTTGCACGACACACCGGAGTTGGACAGAGCTGATGTGCGCTCGATGAAGCTGGAACTAGGTTGGCTCGATGGCGGAATGGCAAAGACGAATACACCTGTTCCCAAACCCTTGAGATACGCACGAATGGGCAAGAGCGAAGAAGCGTTTTATCCCGCTTTCGTTGATGCGCCGGTTGGTTCTGAAAGTTTCTTTTTCGCGGGACTCACTGAACAAACTTCCCTCGTTGATGCCGGACAGTATCGCAATGCTGATGGAAAGCGGATCTGCTCGGTAATCAAAATGACATCAGCGATTGACGTCCACAAGGCGGCCGCGCGTGGAGTGAAGCAAAGCGAGACACCGATTGAGTTTTCCTTCAGCAACAATGCGTGCGCCGAATCTTATTATATTTCGGACGCGACGCCGGCACCGGCCCTGGTGGTATCGTTTCCGGATGGTCTTGTGCCAGACATACGCTGTCTGCGTGACATATTGAGAGATGATCGCCTTGCAAGAAAGAGAGTGCAAGCACTAAAAGCGACCGGCGGCGATTATCCGGCAGATTCTTCGGCAAGACTTTCCACACCGCCTGCAGAACTGCCCACGCATGTTCGCTTGGAGTTTGCCCGCGGTTTCCTTCATTGGCTGAGAGCCGCTCACTGCAAGGTTCGAGTAGACTCGTTGTTGGACTCACTCGACAGACCATTCTCGCCTGTTTTGGATCCATCTACCGATCGCGTCAGACCTTTTGCATATGCGTTTGATACCAAAGGTAGAGTCATCGCCACATGCCCAAAAACCAATCCGTTCCGCGAACAAGCAGTCTATGACGGGCAAGTATGCGTACTGGCGTTTGATGCTGTTCCCGTGGGTAATACCACATGGACGGTTCGCTGCCGCGATCAAATCGCGAAATTGGGAACCATCGATGGTGGCAAGCACGGTGGCCAACCGATGCCGAGTTTGATACCAAACTGGATGGATACTCCCGAGGAAATCGATGACACAATTCCAGTCGACGTGCTGAAAGCCGCCAACCCTACCAAGACACCGGATGTTGCCACTGCAGTTGTTCCGCGTGCCAACTACAAAACAGGCAGACTGGCTTTCGAAATTGAAATTTCTTCCCCGCGTGAAGCGACGAATGAGTCGATGTAGCACTAACGACGACCAAGCAGTAAGCAGGTGTAGGATGCGTCAAACCGCCAGAAACAAAAAATTGAGAAACGCGAAAGGAGCCGGTCACATTGTCGACTTCGGCTGCGTGTTTTGTGCAATGGTGATAGCCATTCTTTTGCCGATGATCAACTTTCTTACCTTCACTTTCGGCGCTCTTGCCGTCTACAGCGCCACGCACGCGGCTGCAATGAAGGCCGGTGATTCGTTTAACTACAAGCAGGCTTCCGATATCATCAATCGTTCCGGCAATGACCTCACCACCAGCCCCATAGCCCGTTTCTGCCACATTCAAATTCCAAAAGACAAGAAAGGCATGCAGCTGACAACCATTGTTACCGATGTGAAGCTGCGTGACGTCGTTCTGAAAACCCAAGACGAGCCTAAACTTCCAAAATTCGATCCTGGGGTGCACCTTTGCCAATACGCGGTGAAGGGGTGTTTTGAAATCAAACCGCTTATTGACCTCTCTGGCGTTCCTGTTATCGGACGGATTCCGGTTCTTGCCAGACCGTTCGAGCTTTCATGTGTTGTTGAGAGAACGGTCGAGCACCCTGAAGGGCTCGTCAAGCAGGAAGTGTTGGAGTACTGACACTGGTAGCACCGGTGCCACCAGCGCACGCTTGCGCGCGATATCCGGAGTAGTCCTCATGGTAAGATTCAGGGCGGAACCGCGGATTCTTGCGTCTATTGACTTGCCACAACAATGGGATTCGAACTTAGAGCGACTCTAGCATCGTGCAGCAAACCTGGCTATCTGCGCGAGATTCCAATTCATGATTCGCAAATGGCGAAAACAATCATCGCCAAACTCAAGTTGCCGCCTGGTATTTCAAAGGGCTGCGTCCCACTCAATCTTGGATTGAATCCGCCGATCGGCTCGTACACTATTGGAGCCTATCACCAAGCCTTCATTCTCTCGTTTGATTCCTTCGTTGGTTTGGATGTGTCTTGCGAGTATCCGACCTGGGACGTCATGGAGTTCTTTCTGCATGAAGATCTCGGTTTTGAATACCATGTCTACAAAGACCAGCAGTGCATCCGCTCCTTCGGTGCAACTGAAGGGAAGGTCACAGTAGATGCAGGGCAGTTGGTTGCGGAAGAGAAGGTGTTCTTCGAAAACTCGGAAGAGAAGGGCGGAACCCGCTACTTTTGGCATGACAATCAAGTCATGGGCAAGAAGCAGTGGGAGGCGTCACTGTTCGGAGGCCCGCTCATTTCAAGCATTGCCAACAGATATTTTGGGTTTCCCTTGATTCCTGGCGCCCAAAAGTGGCCTGCCGGCGTTGACCCGACGGCGGTCACTCCGGAAGAGATGCGGCGCCTTCTCTATCCGATTGGAGAGCTCCAACTCGAGGTGTTTGACTGGCTTTCCGAGCGAAATCGCGGCGGCTCATAAATGACTTTCAACCGGCCCGTGCATCTGAATGCATCTGGGTTTATAGTAGACATTAAGATCCCCGACCATTTGTTTAGTAAGTAGATAGCTTATGGGTCAGCCACCAGGATAGCTTATGGGTCAGCCACCAGGACCAGGCGATTACGACGCCCCACTGTGGGGGGGTCCACCATCGGGTGGACCGCCATCGCGTGAGCAGAATGTGCGGCCGATGGACCCTTTGGTTGGAACAACAGTCCTCGGCAGCTATTACATAATGCAGCGTCTTGGCTCGGGCGGTATCGGAACAGTCTACAAAGGACGCCATCTGGAGACGGATCGTATCGTCGCCATCAAGACTTTGAAGGGTTACTTGTTGACGGACCCCGTCGTCGTGAAGCGTTTTGAAAGAGAAGCAAAGGGACTGAGCAAGCTGCAACATCAGAATATTGTTGCGGCGCTGGATTGCTTGATGAGCCCCCAGGGTCAGCCATTTTTCATCATGGAGTATCTCGAGGGAATCACCCTTGCAAGATACATCAAAGAAGAGGGCGCACTCGACCCTGAAGATGGCCGACCGATTTTTCTGCAGTTGTGTGATGCACTGTCGCACGTGCATCGACATGGTCTCTTGCATCGTGATTTGAAGCCTGAAAACGTGATTCTCATGCCGCAAAACGACGGCAGCGTGCTGGCGAAAATCGTTGATTTCGGATTGGCGCAGATAAAGGATAACATTCAGCGAGTCACCGTCGATGGTACCGTTGTTGGAAGTCCTGTGTACATGAGTCCGGAGCAGTGTATGGGCAGAGAGCCCGATCACCGCTCCGATCTCTACTCTCTCGGAGTGATCATGTACGAGACGCTCGTCGGACGACCTCCGTTTGTCGGCAACCCCATGGACATAATGAAGGCGCATGTATCCGAGCAACCACCTACGTTTGCAGCAGTGCGTCCGTTTCAAGAAGTGCCGAAGGAGATTGAAAAGGTCGTATTCAAGGCACTTGAAAAACATCCTGATGACAGGTACGAAAGCGCCAAGGAATTCAGACACGCTATCGAGTTTTGGATTGCTCCGCAGGGCGGCTCTCATTCTTCGCATTCTTCTTCAAATTCGCATTCATCACGGCATCAGCAGGCGACTTCTACAAGCTCACCGAAAGCCGGCCTTAATCGAACTCAGGAACTTGGAAAAACAGCGATGCGCGCTCGTGATACGAGCAGAGTCGACAAGAAGAAGCTCATAATCTCGATTGTGGCAGGGGTTTGCGCTATCGTCTTCTCTAACGTGGCTCTCGTTCTTCTCGTGCAGTATATGAAGCCGAGCCAGTCTGACGGCGCGTCTCAGCTTGCAATGTTGAAGAATCTCCCGAGGTTCGGTCCCGATCAACTCGGAATTACGGCGGCGGGAGAACGAGTAGTGGTGCCGGCTGACGATGCTGTCGCACCTGATGCGACAACCGCTCCAACAAGTCTTCAGGGCGCCCCAAGCATTGCGCCTGCCGGCGACGAACTTGGCAGTCAAAGCACTAACCCTGTTTCCGCTGCGCCAGGCGGTACTTCAGACGGTGGAGACGAAGAGAAAATTGCAGCGGGCGCGGGAGTCAAGCCAGCCGTGAAGCCGGCCGTGAAGCCATCCGTGAAGCCAGCCGCTGGAGATCCTAAAGGAGGAAGTCCCACTGCCAAAGCAATCACAGCGTTGACCCAGGGGGGGACGAAAGGCAGCACTACGGCGGCCTCCAATATTGTAGCTGCTGCCGATCCGGCGTCGGCAGGCACCACTGGTGATGGCGCGGATGCCGCTACTTCTGAGCCCAAGGTTAAGAAGCCGAAGGTTCTGAATACAAAGGACCCATACGTGTCTCAAGACTTTGTCGGAGTCACGGCAGCTGGTCTGAGATACCAATTGAAAGATGATGTTTTTCCGCGCGAAGAAGAACCGCCCGCTCCCGCGAAGCCAAGGTCCGAGCCGAGTAAGGCTGCTCCACATGCCACCGCCAAACCTAGTAAAGGCGCTGCGTCCAAGCCTACTGTTCCCATGAAAAAGAGCAGCATTCAGCCAACAAACACTGCGCAGATAAGAAAAGTAGCCAGTGCTGTGAAGACGAACCCCACTAAAGGTGACTTCGGAGCACAAACGGTCGCCACATTGAACAACTCGAAACTGTTCGGGCAGAAGCTTCCTGGCAATGTTTACGGCGATTGGAAGTATCTAGACCGACAAAGAACAAACAAAACAGTAGGAAATCCTCAATAAACGGGTATATATCCTGCGGACATATTCGGCAGGTATCCCGCTATGGCAACCATGGAAAGAAGAAACTCGATGGCGCTCGACGAGGCGTATCAGTATTGCAGGTTGCTTGAAGCCGGGCATGAAGTGCCAATCTTGCACAAGCTTGTCAGTGCTATTCAGACGATAGACCTGGCGACTGATCCTGAAAGAAAAATGTCTCCGGCGATTTCGTCTGAGGCTTGGTGTCGCGTGAGAGACTCCCTTTTTGGCATGCTCGTGTCTTCTTTCGCAGGCTATTTCCTTGTGTATTCCGATGACGACATTGGTCCAGTCGAACAAGGAAGCGTCTGGCCGAAACTCGGAAAACTAGAGTTCTATCCGGAGGCGGCCCGCCGCAGAACGGACTTCTGCGAGTCTCGGCTTGAGCGACTGGACCCCGAGATCTCAACTTCGTTGCGATGGTTGTTTGCCAGGGGCCAGCAAACAACAAATCCGGAGCATTTTTCCAAGCTGCGTGAATCCAAAGACACTCAGGAGGAACGCACATCGGTGTCGGGTCTGTTGGAGCGGTTTTACGAGATCTGCGAGCGCGAAGCGACGGCCGGCAAAAAGAGAGCGCATCATCGGTGGTGGCAGCTCTATTGGGATGAAAATTCCTGCCAGGACAAGCAGAAGAAACGAGAGCTCAGGCGAGAACTCCTAGAATTGCAAGCCGTGTGGGGCCAGCCCGAAGCGCAAGTTTGATGATTACTTACGCTTGGTCACAGTGATGTCTTGATTTGATTTTTCTCCGGCGACGAACAACATAAGCGGCTTGTTTTTGCTATCTACGACCAACCAGGCATGGGTTGCAAATGTTGATTCGTCTTGTGTTTGTTCCGGCTCAAGATCACCCATCGGCTCTGTTTTGCCTTCGTAGTTTATCCAGAGCAACTTGATTTTGCCGTCTGTCTTATTGGTCAGATGAAAGTCTGTCGGAGTTTTGTCGCTTATTGAGCGCACTTTTGCAACTTCTGAAACCGGCGGGAACTGCCAATTCGACGACGCCGTGTCAGTCGCATTGCCCTTGGACGCTGAATCAGAGGGCGCACGCACTGTCGTCTGGGATGGAGGCGCATCGCCCTTTGCCGCTGTCTGTGGTTTTGGCATCAGCGTCATGTACAGAACAATTCCCGACGACACGACTGCGAGTATCGACGCCAATAACCGTGCCATTGCCTCGCTGGTCATGATGCTTTGCTTGCTGACCTTTGAGTCTTCAATGACCTTTTGCAGACGACCATGAATCCGTTCTGCATCGATGAGTGCAACTTTTCCATCGTTGAGATCTGCTAAAAGGCGAACAGCGACATCCACCTCGGTGTCTTTCCTCAACATCCTCAGTTTTTCAATTGTGTTGTTCAGTGCCATTGAGATGCACGCATGTTCATACTCTTCGTGGGACGAAGTAGGCGAGAGTTTGCTCGGCTCATCCGAACTCAATTTCGTGGTTATTTTTTTGTTCTCTTCAGGCACAGTTGCCTCGTTTGGTTGCTGTCCATTTCTTCCTTTATACCACTCAAGCCGAGTTGTGAATTGATGGTCACTCCCTTTGTTTTATCGACTATTCGTTACACTATTTTCGAAATCATGCAATGATTGCGCACCGTATGTGATGGCAGATCGGTCGGTGGCACTTTGCAGAAACCGGAGCCGAGATATGACTGAATGTTTTTAGTTTTAGCGAAAAGAACCCGAATCTTTCGATTCTGATGAGTTTGGTGATTTGTTTTCTTACTCAAATGGGTACATCTAACTTAATCGAGAACTCCCTCGAGGCGGCACGTTGGCGGTGCCATACAGGTACGCAGAAATGATGCAGTTTAGAAAACCTGAGAATCGGGGACCGATTCGCTTACCCAAGCAGTCGGGGCTTCCGACGCGCCAACAGGTGAAGCAGATTTCCGACGAAGCTTATCGAAATCCCGGCAGCACCGTGGAGCTTACGTTTGGGGAAAGTCCGGAGAGCTATTCTCTGGCGGCGTCTAAAGACAGGTCGCACGGCGACCAGCTTTTGTGGATGCTCTACCGCGGCGAGGGCTCGGCGTCATGTCTTGAGTGGAGTCATGTTACTCCTGACTACGAGCGGATTTACAATCTGATTTGCACACAGTTTCCTGGTTGGGATCTCAAACCGAAAACGCTCACCGAGATTGATGCTCTTCCGCTAAGAACACAAGATTTTGAGACACAGTCCACATCTGCGCGATACGAAGCGCTTCCCAACAGAAGCACGTTGGAAGGTGACCTGCGCAATATGCAGGTTCCCAACCTTTTGCAGTCTATTTCTTTGGGCAAACAAACGGGACGACTAGAAGTCAGAAGCCCCACGGATACAGCCGTGGTCTACTTTGCCGACGGCGTGGCATGCCACTGCGCGTTGCGCGGCTCGTTTGGAGACAAAGCTCTGGTCGAGATGATGAGCTGGGAAGAAGGGCAGTTTTGCTTCTATCCAGGTGTCAAAACCGATCAGATGACAGTCAAGCGCCGATTGGAAAGTTTGATGATGGAAGGAGTCAGCTTTGCGGATCAAAACAACTTCCTCACTCAAAAAGGGCTAGAGCTCACCGCCTATCCACAAAGAGCCAAACCGCAGATAACCGAAGCTGAGTTCGACAAAATTCTAAAAGAGCAAGGCACCGGGTTTGACATCAAACTGGTCAAAGAAATTTACTGCATGATAGACGAGAAATCGACTGTCATAGACCTTTTGCGACGCACGAGCATGACCAAGGTAGAGTGGGTTCCTGTCTTCTACAACCTTTTCACCTGCAACCTGGTCACGTTCTCTCAGTCGTCTACGCGAGAGGAGATTCCACAGCTTGTGAGCACTGCGATCGATTGGTCGCAGGCACAATCGGTCGAGAAGATGCTCAGCCGACCTGACACGACGTTGCTTTCTTACTCATCGCTTCTCTATCTGCTCAGGCATGAGTACATGCGGTTCTATCGCTATCAAAGGCCGTTTGCCATAGCGATTATCGAAGTGGGTCAGAAAACACTCAGAATGGGTGATGATGCTCCGCCGCGTGAGCCGCTCTCTATTCGTGGCGTGAGAACTCTAGCCGAAACAATTAAGCGCGCCACGCGCCCGACAGACATCTTTGGGCACTTTGAGATCATCGACTTCGCACTGTTGCTGCCTGAAACCGACCGCGCATCGGCACAGGGCATGGTAGGAAGGCTGGCCGAGTTGTGCGCGCAAGCCAAGATTATCGAAGATCCGAGCCTGGCGCTGCACTTCGAAATTGGCGTGGCATCAATGCCGGACGATACGACCGACATAGACAGACTGATGCAATTGGCAAGACCGAGAAAGCCAGATAAGAGCTAGGTCGGCTACCAGCGCCAGCCTATGCCATCTGTTTTCTTTTTCTGGGCGTTTGCTTTGTCATACTCTCGTTTCATCTGGGTCTTGTCCCAGCGGCTGTCTTGGAAGCCTTGAAACGTTTGAGATTGTTTGTTTCTGTTGTCCAGTTGCAGTTTGAAAGCGAGCGAAAGCCCGCTGGTTTGGCAGTCTTGCGACATATCCAAGTCCTCGCCGAAAATGTTGAGTAAGTAGTAAAAAAAGCAACCCGAAGCGTCGCCGCCCCGATATTAAGTAAGTCAGTTGTACACGATTTGGAGGGGATGTCAAGGGTGATGTTGCGATTTGCCAGTGGTAAGTAGTAGAAAAGCCCGCTTTTAGGCAATAGTAGTGATACATTGAACTTATTCAGAGCGAGGCGCCTTGACTTCGGCCGCGTTCCCCAAAACCATTGACTGGAGAAAACTCGTGACGCAATTTTCGAAGAAAGACAAGCAGTTTGTATCTCTTTCACTCCTTTTACTAACGGCTCTTCCGGCGGGCGCACAGATTGCCAGCAGTTCCGCTAAAGAAAACACAGGTAACGCGCTAGCTGCAAGAGGCGATCTCATGAAGGTGGCACAGCAAGAGCTGAGCGCAGGGCGGAACGATTTGGCGATTCAGGCATTGACGGAGCTGCTCAGAAGGGGCGGAAACAATCTGGGTGCAAGACGATTGATGATCGTGGCGTTGGATCGAAAAGGGGACTTCCAAGCATCAGGAACGCATTTGACTTCGCTGTTCAAGCTCACCAAGCCGACTTACTTCGACTGGTACTACTTGGGTCGAGTCTATGCCTCGCAAAACAAGAACGATCAAGCCGCCAACTGCTTCAAGCAATCTCTAGAGCTGAACCCGAAAATGGAAGAAGCAAAGCTGGAGATGATCAAGGTTTTGCTCAATCAAAACAAAATCGATGAAGCATCTGAGATGTGTTCTGAGGGTTACCATGGAACAACCGATCAACGCTTCTTAGACAAGTACAGCGACCTCTACGCTCAGATTTCGGACGCGCGTGCAAATCCGGGACGTAAGCCGACTGTGGCTGCGCCTGCAGCACAAGGCGGCAGACCGGCGAAGGCATCGCCTGCTGCGATTCCGCCTTCTGAATCCGTTCCTGTTGCGCCGTTTTCGCCACAGCCTGGTCAAGCCGCGCCTCCTACATTCGCACCGCCTGCGGCACCATCTTCGCAAGAGAAACCGGCGGGTTAGAACGGCCTTTTCTGGGAGTTTTGTAAAACGGAACCGTTGTGGAAAGTGTCTTTGCACGGGGTTTTCCTGGTGGTACTATATAACATAGGAGTAGCGTTTTAAAAAGGGAAAGCACCCAGCATCGCGTTGTGCGATGTGAGTGCTCTCCCGCTCATGCTTGGCGCGCAAGCAAGAGCTATGCGCCGTTAAGGTGGTTGCTGTAGGCGGGAATGCGCGCAAGGAGCTTTTGCTCGCATGCTTCGAGGTCACCAGGGGTGATACCGTCGAAGAAGTCTTGCGCGCGAACCATTGCTGCCGGGGCACCGGGTTGACGGTGTTCGTGCTCCCACTCCTGCGACTCGTGCGCGACCACTGTCCACGCTGGTCCTAAGACCTGGCGGAAGACGTAGAGCGCCCGATCCATGTGAAACGGGGACGTAACAACATACAACGTGCCAGGCGTTTCCTTAGCAAGATAACGACGCACGGTGAAAATCGCATTGCCGAAGGTGTCGAACGACTGATCCTCCAAAAGAAGATCGCAGTCGGCGACGCCCTCGGACAAAGCAATCTCACGCATTGTGGAAGCTTCGGTCTTTCCGTGATCGCTTGGATCATTGGGTGGACGGCTTCCGCTCAGGATCAGGCGCATCGAGTGCGCCTTGACGAATCGGGCCGCTGCTCGCGCCCGCAGCTCGGTCACAGGCGAGGCTTCCCCTGAGGGGGTCAGCCCGCTGCCGAGAACGACGGCGATCGTCGTCGTCGTGTTATGCATATTCTTTGTCCAGACTGCGTGGCCCGAAAGCGCGCTTGGCTAAGGCGCTTCGAGCACACGGCTTGGGCAAGTGCTGCTTGCCTCAGTTTTGTAGCCGTCTTGCGGCGGCTATCTCTTCTTCTTTACGTTCCTACCGTTGTGCGGGCCCCAGATGTCGTCTGGCGGCTCGCCGAAGAAATTGCGGTAGGTCGCGAGTGTTCGCACGTACTGCTCTTGCAGTCCATGGTTGTCCTCCTCGCTGCCGGTGCCTGGGTCGTGGTGGATGATCCGCCGCAGCACGTGCAGGCAGAACTCCTCCCAGTAATTGCGGCTGTAGATGAGGTGGAGGTGCCAGGCCTCATCGACAGTGTGCGAAGGTGTCATCGGTGTTTCGGACACCACGCAGAGAAACATGTATCGCTTGTACTCCTCGATTACGCGGTTGGTGAACTCCGTTGTCCAGCCCTGCTCGATTGCGAGCCTGACGGAAAACGGCTTCAACGCACCCGCTTGGTCGATGGAGTATTCCTCCAGCCTGCGCCGGAGGTCTTGCAGTTCTTTGGGACTGCTTGGGCGCGCGTTTCGTCCGGCAAGGAGCCGGCGAAACGGCGCTATGAGCCAGCGCAACATACTAGTCTCCTTTGTTTGACGGTTCGATAAAGAAAGGGAGGGATTAACCGCCTCCGCAACCACCACCGCCGCCACAGCCGCCACCGCCGCCGCCGCAGCTGCTGCCGCCACCGCCACAGCTGGTTCCACCGCCTCCGGTGTCGCCACCTCCGCTGGTGCCTCCGCCGGTGTCACCGCCGCCGGTATCGACCGGAGGGACGTAACCGCCGCCGTCGGAGCTGCTGGAGTTGTTGGTCGTGTTGTTCTGCTGCTCGCGCTGCTCGCGTTCGCGGCGCTGGCGCTTCAATTCGCTGCCCAGGATGTAGCCACCGGCAGCACCGAGACCGGCCGCGCCGATCGTGGTTGCGGTGTTACTGCCGTTTGTGCCGGGGTTCTGGTTGTTGGGGTCTTGCCCGCTTCCAGTCGCGGAAGGAGGAGTTCTCTTCTCACCGGTCGTGCTGGTGCGGTTTTGCTCGCGCTGCTTCGTCTCGCGGCTGCGGCGCAGACTCTCCTCCAGACTGTTTCTGCGGCCAGCAGAAATGAGGAGGATGAGGATGCAGACGACCACGGCGCCGCCAAGCACGATGAGCAGGATGCCGGCGGTGCTGATGCCGTCGTCCGCGTTTTTGGCAGGCGGCTTGGGAGCCGTCGTGGTGCCCGTGCCGCTTGTGCTGCCAATGCCGTTGGTGGCACCGGAGCCTGCGCTTTTGCCGACCTTGGCGTCGACCAGTCCGTTGATGTTTTCGACGATCAAGCCGGGAACAGTCGCAGGAGCAGTCGAAAGGTGCTGGCGGATGACCGGGCGCACCGGTCCGGTGTCCGAAGACATGACATCGCGGGCGATACCGAGCTTGTTGAGGTACAGACCTGCGCGCACTCCGCCGGAAACCAGCTGTCCGCTAGGTCCGGTAAGGAGGATGACCAGAGCTCGGTCCTGGTCGAAGTTGCCGTTGGCACTCCAGTTGGTCCAGACCTTGCGAACGAGGAAGGGGCCGGAGTCCTTGGCCGGGCTGGTCACGTCGGAGCCGTTGGTGGTGACGATGACATAGACCTTCAAGTTGTGCTTTGCGGCCGCGGTCTTGATGCCGCTTTCCACGGATGCCGCTTCGAACTGCGACTTCACCGAGCTGTCGAGCCCGGGCTCCAAGTAAATGGTCTTGGCGTTGTCGAAAGCGGGCAGCCAGCTGTCTTGGGCGTGGGCGATGCCGCTTATTCCCAACACCAGCATGAGCGCTACCAGCGCTTGAATGATTCGGTTCATTATTCTTCTCCTCGTCTGAATAGAGGGTGTAGCTTGGTTGTTTTTTCAGAACCGGCAGCTTCTTGTGAGAGCAACCGATTTCGCGCAAAGCCGGTTACTCTTTGTCGGAGTGCCCAAGCTTGTAGGAGCCAGCGCGAATTACGAGGCTCTTTTGTTCGCGGAAGAAGCGCTTGAGCGCGTTGCCGTCGGACAACTGCGACATCGCGGCGGAGCCGACGACGGCGCTTATGACGATGACCGCGGCCATCGCCCAGTTGCGCTCTCGAAGAAACGGAATTGAGACCAGAAGGCCTGCAACCACTCCTGGTATCAGTGCTCCGGCGAAGCCGCCGAAGTTGCCGGCGCCCAGAAAGAGCCCGACTCCGATGCCGAAGAGCACCAGAAAGATCATCAGTACGATGTCCATAACTGACCTTTTCTTGTTCATTCGACAAGATCTCCTGAACGGTTGGTTACACAAAAGACTGGTGACGCGCGGATTTCGAGCGACCGTCAAGTCGTCTTGTCCGCGCGCCAACCCGCCTCAAGCGAGCATGTGTTACTTGCCCTTGACGCCTATCTGAATCAGCTTGGGCCCGAAGCGATCCACATGCTCGGGATCGTCCGCCGGAATTGCACCGAGAGCGAGGTTGCGCCGACCATCCGAACCGTCCGGGTACGGGTGAATCTTCGCCACCGACTCTTCTTTGAGCGGCGCCGTGACTACGCTCAGGTGATGACGGGTGAGCTGCCACGGCGTCGAGACGCCTGCGGAGCGGCACATCATCAAGAGCTCGCGCTGCAGCACCAAATTGTAGTTGGCGACCTTGACGTACTTGTCGGCAGGATCCAACCCGCGGCGCAGGCGAGGATCTTGCGTGGCGACGCCGACCGGGCAATGGTTGGTGTGGCACTTGAGCGCCATGATGCACCCTTCGGCGATCATGTTTCCGCGCCCGATGTTGACCATGTCCGCGCCCATGGCGATCGCGATGGCGACGTCGGAGCCCTTCGAGATCTGACCGGAGGCAACGAGCACGACTTCGTCGCGCACGCCGTACTCACGGAAGATGTTGTCGACCAGAGGAATCGCGTGGAGGATGGGCATGCCCATGGTGTCGGCCAGCGAACCTGGCGCAGCACCGGTGCCGCCCTCGCCACCATCGATGGTGATCATGTCGGGACCTTCGCCGGTCTCCTGCATGTACTTAGCGATGGCTCGAACCTCTTCTTCGTGACCGCAGACGATCTTGATGCCGACCGGCTTGCCGGTGACGTCTTGAATCATCTTGACGAACTTGAAGAGCGACGGGATGTCGTTGAACTCCTCCCAGGCATTCGGGCTGTAACAGTCCTCGCCCATGGGAATACCGCGCCAGTCGGAAATCTCCGGCGTGATCTTCTCTTTGGGGAGCTTGCCGCCCTGACCCGGCTTGGCGCCCTGCGCCAGCTTGATTTCGAAGCCGACGATCTGGTCGGACTGCGCCACCTCAGCCAGCTTTTCCAGGTCGAGGTCACTCGACCACACCTTGCGGAAGCCACGCTCTAGAGGAGTCATGAAGAACTTGCGGAAGCCGAACTTCGCCGGACCGAGCTGCACCATGATGCGCCCGCCGCCAATGGTCTTGGCGCCAGGAACCAACGGCTTGGCAGTGGTGACGAAGCAGGCCTTGAGCGCATAGTACTTCAGAAGCGAGAGGCGAAACGCGATCTTGCTCTTGAGCGTCGGCCGCAAGGACACGCCCTCGAGGTGATACGGTGTCAGTCCGCCTTCGCCGGTGAGCATGTGGATGTTCGCCAGCTTGGCGCCGGACGACAGAGCCTGCACCGCCTCAGCCGAAAGCGCACCGAAGCTCATGCCCGAGATGTTGATCGGCCACGGGCAGTGGTAGGGGTGCTTGCGCTTCTTGCCGATGATGAGTGGCGGCAGGCGGTTGCCCAGTGGGTTCGACTCCGGAATGGGGAACATGCGGTGACGCATGTGAATCTCGCCCACGTCGCGGTATTTCCGCTGAGTACCGAAGCCGACGTTGTTGTTGATGCCCTTCGCCGAGCGGTAGATGTACCGCCTGGTGATGCGGTTGTACGGAGTTTCCTCCGTGTCACTCATGAACCAGTACTGTCGCAGCTCGTCGCCGATAAGCTCGAAGCCGTACCTGCACCAGCCGATGAGTGGGAAGTTGCGCCGGATCGTGTGCTTCCTTTGCAGGAAGTAGTCATCGACCGCGACGCAGCTGAGAAACGCCAGAAGAGCTCCCACCAGTCCCTGGATGGCATCGAGATAATGCCAACCGGCCCACCACGCGATGAATGACAGCATCAACGAGATGGGAAGGACGGGATGTCGGCTCTGGATAAAATCGTTGATCGAGATCTGCACGGCGAAGGCGAGAATTCCCGCCACCAGTGCAGCTTCGAAGCCGCTGAAGTGCCACCCGAGAAGGCCGGCCACGAGGGTACCGGCGATGATGGCATGCTTGTTGCGCACGAGATCGCGAACGCCGAGGACGACGAGCACGCCGATCAACGTGAAAACGAACGCCGTGGGGTGGGAATGGCCACCTACTTGGTAGCCGACCAGCCCTGACAGCAGGCCTACGGCCGCTGTGAGAATTGTCCAGAACATAGTCAACTTCTTTCTCCTGAAGATTGAACAGCCGAGCGCGCTTGTGCCTCTGCCCCGAGGCATCACAAAGCGGGCGCGCTTGAGTCAGCTGTTCGTGTTAGATAACGGAGACATGCGGTGCCACAAAGGAGTGGGGCACCACAGGTAGTGAGCGTTCCGCGCTTGATCTCTCGATCAGGTTTCGAGAAACCATTAGCGGTCTCACATGTTGATGTTTGCCAGCGGTGAAGCTAGCGGAAGTATCTCCAAGCTTCTTGGAGACCAATTTCACTTGTTTCGACTTCGCGTCAATAACGAGTACGAATCTCAGCGAAACCTCCAGAGAGAATTTCGCTGAGAATGCACGTGTGCGGATCCGTATTCGAGACTTTTTGCTTGGCCGATTTACTTCAAATGAAATGAGAACGTATGCCTTCACCATAGATTCAAGAACCCCTAGATTCCAAGAGGAATATCTAGAGGCCTTGAACCTTGGAAAAAGTAAACGTCGCGCGAGGTTTCGCAGGCTGGTGCAGCCTGCCTAGCGAGCGGCTTTTCGGCGATCAAGCTTAACGCGCGCTAATTTCTTGTGCGTAGTTTTGTTTCGTCCGGCAGCTGCGACAGCTGCTGACGTGGGCCAAAACCTAGACTAATTCGGACGCGTGAGGAAGAAGGTGACGGCAGTACCTACCACACCACCGACTGCGCCCGAGAGGAGCAGCGCCTTTGCCGTGTCGGCATCCAGCAGATAGAATCCGAGCGAGGCGAAACCGAAGAGCACCAGCGCGAAGACGAAGAAGGTCAGCTTGTGTCTGATGCTTCTCTTTCGATCTTCGGTTGTGTAGACGGCGGCCCGCGCTCCATGTTGGGGCGGAATGAGCTTCTTGATGAAGTACATCTCCAGCAAGCTCACCCCTACCAAGCAGGCGATCACGACGACCGCGCAGATGAATCCTAAGATGGGGCTCATGATGAGACTCCTATTGAAGCGAGGGAGGGCACCAACTGCGGTGCCCTCCCTCTGGGTTAAACGAGTGAGAAACGATTCATCACTCGACCGGCTCCGGCGCGACGCAGCCGTGCGTCACGGTCGGAAGCAGGTGTGCGGCGAGCCGGTGAGATTCGGACTGCCGAAGCAGCACGTTGATTCTCAAAGACTCGAGCGCCTGAGCGATGGCCATGTCACCGGCAGCAACCGGATGGGTGGCGAAGAACTCGCGCACTTCCGCCTCCAGCTCCGGCGTGTCGAGGTTCGACACAGCGCGGCACATGTCGGCGAACTCTCCTTCCGGGTACATCTCAGCCATCTTGTCCCAGTTGTCCCTGAGGAACTTCCAGGCTTCGATGGAGGCAACATCGTTGCCCATGATGTTGGAGAAGAGGTAGGGCGCGTCCTGATTGCGAACTTCACCGTTGACGGATTTGGTCATGGTGCGCCTCAGGAGGTCCATGTTGCGGAACTCCGCCAGCGCATACAAGAACCGCTCGCTGTCCTGCGGCGTGTCGCTTGCCGTGATGAGCTTTTCGAACTGGTCGTAGACGCTGGCGTCGCCGTTGTGTGCGAGCACACCGACCACTGCCGGCATCATGTTGCTGTCGACGGAGTCGCGGTTTTCCCGCCACTGGCCGAACAGCTCCTTGGCCTTTGCCTCGACCTTGGCGTCGCCGACGACCGTACCCAGGACTTCGAAGATGCGCGAACGCAGCTGCTTGTCCTGAGCCGACTCGCCTTCGATTGCATCGAAACCCAGGCGCTTGGCCGAGGGCTCGACCAGTGACGCGATGAGCCTCGCCAGCGCGATCTTATGCGGGCCGCCCAGAATGCTGTGCAACACTTCCAACGAGCCGAGCAGCTTGGCCCAGACGTTGAAGTCGGTCTCTGCCGCGAAGAGACTTGCAGTTTCGAGGAAGTCGACGGCCGACGTGAGCCGCGCTTTCACGCATGCCCAGGCGTCGTTGACGAGGTTGAATCGCTCGACCACCGTCAGACGGTTTTGCATGTCTTGGGTGAGCTTCGCAAGCAGAGCCGGCGTGTAGCGCACCTGGTAGAAACCGGAGCCGCCGGCGTTGACCACCACCCAGTCGAGTTTCTCGCCCAGGTAGACGGTCTGCTTGGTGCCTTCGAGCAAGAACTTGCGTTCGATGACACCGTCGGCGGTGCTAGCCCGCACGGTCACCGGAATCGGCCACAGAGTGTCGGTGGCTGCATCGGCGATGAACTTGAAGTCCTGTTGCGTCAGCGTGATGAAGCCGTCCATGCCGGACGCTTCCACCGAGATCACGGGGTGACCGGGCGTGAACACCCAGGCATCCATGATCTTGCGCACGGGCACGTCGAGACCGGCTTCGCGGCAGGCCTCTTCCAGGCTGTCCCAGAGGTCGGACGTCTCGGTGGAGCCGTAGCTGTGCTTCTTCAGGTAGCGGCGAACGCCTTCGCGGAAGGTGTTGCGGCCGATGTAGCGCTCCAGCATGTAGAGAATCGAGCAGCCCTTCTCGTAGGAGATGACGTCGAAGATCTCGTCGATCTCCTCGGGGTCGTTGACCTCCACCTCGATGGGGTGTGTGCTCGCCAGAGCGTCAATCTTTGAAGCGGCGGCTTGCGAGAAGCCGAAGCCGTCAAAAGTACGCCACTCGGGCTTCCAGGCGTCGACGCAGACGTTCTCCATGAAGGTGGCGAAGCTCTCGTTGAGCCACAGCCCGTTCCACCAGCGCATCGTCACCAGGTCGCCGAACCACATGTGCGCCAGCTCGTGCATCACGGTGTGCGCGACGCCTTCGAGCTCTTCGTGGGTGGTGTTCTTCTCGTCGGCCAGAAGAGCGGTCTCACGGAAGGTGATACAGCCTGTGTTCTCCATGGCGCCGGCCGCGAAGTCCGGAATAGCCAGGAAGTCAATCTTGTTGCCGCCTGGATACGGAATCGCGAAGAATTCCTCGAACCAAGCAACCGAGAAGGCTGCTGCGTCGCGGGCGAACGTGGTCAGGTGCTTCTTGCCGGGCACGCACCAGATGCGCAGTTCGGTGCCGTTGACGACGACGGGGTCGGAACTTTCCAACTCGCCGACAACGAAGGCGACGAGATACGTCGACATCTTCATCGTCTCTGCGAAGTGAATGAGCTTCTTCGACCCGGTTGCGCCCTTGGCGAAGGGACCGTCCAACTGCACTTCGGATAGCTTTCGGCCGTTGGAGATGGCGGTGAGGTTGCTGTCGACGATCAAGTTGACCTGGAAGGTCGCCTTGAACTCCGGCTCGTCGAAGCAGGGGAAAGCTCGCCTGGCGTCGCATGCTTCGAACTGCGTGACGGCGAGCACGTGCTCGACTTCGGCTTCGTCCGTCCAGACCGAACGGTAGAAGCCACGCAGCTTGTCGTTGAGGACGCCCTTGAAAGTGGAAAACAGGGTCCACTTTCCTTTGCCAAGCACGCCCTTGAACGTGATCTCGGCGGTCTCGCGCTCGTCATCGAGAGTAACGACGCCATTGAGCTGGGTGCCACGCCCGTCTTGGACGTAGACGTTGCTTACGGCCAGCTCTTTGGCATTGAGGGTGATTCGATCGGTCGGCTCGGTGACGTTGATTTCGATGACTTCGGTGCCGTCGAAGGTAAACGCCTTGAGGTCCGGCGCCAGAAACAGGCGGTACCGAGTCGGAATCACCGTTTTCGGCAGGCGGCTAAAAGTCGGCTCGCTGCCCGATTCCAAGTTGATTTCTTTGGTCACGATTGTGCCTCCAAAAGTCTAAGGTGAAGCGCTCCATTTCGCGTCTTCGTCTATGGAGCGATGTTTCGAGCTATTACGGTTGACCGCCGGGTCTCACGAGAGAACCGGCAGTATGGGACGGAATCGGCTGGTCAAAGCGACTTGGCTTGAGCCGGCTTCCAGTTCGAGTATTGTGCGGCGATCTTGGTGGTGTAAGCCTTGAGGTCGCGTGGGCTGATCACTGCCACGTGATGTGTGGTAGTGGTGCGGCCGGAGCTGGTTGTGTAGGTGCCGACTTCGTGACCGATCTCCAGGATCTGCTCGCGGATGTGCTGCACCAGTTTGTGGTCGCAACCGGCCGGGAGCCGAGCTTCACCGGCAAGGATGCGATCGAGATCGACGGCGGAAACCACGTGGTCGTCGTCGACATCGAAGGCGCCGAAGTTGTCTTCGATCACCTTTGCTACGACGGGAGCGAGGTTGACGACCCTCTCGACGCCCTTGATGGTCGCGTGCATGATACCGAATGCGGTGAGCGAGCAGACGATTGCCGAGAGGCTGGCGATCGTCGATACACCAGCGTCGGCGGCAGCTGCCAGATTCGAGCTGATGAGAAACAGACCGGCAGACACTGCCAGCGAGACGTAGGCGCCGATGCGCAGAGCGCGCGGGCCGGACTTCTCGAAGGGGCAGACACAGATTGCGCCGAAGATGGCGCCGGCTAAACCGGTGATGAGGAAAGTGAGGAAGTTTTCCATGGCGGATGTCCTTGCTATCAAAACGAGTTAGTGACTGCACGCGCATCTAGCGCCGCCTGAAGCGAGCGCTTGCGCGTGGGTTAAGTGCGAGCTTGAGAAACCGAACCTTTAGAGAGGTTCAATCCTTATTGGGCTGCCTTCGCCGGCGGTGCCCCTTCGGAGCACTTGTCGCAGCGCACGCGAATCCAGCTGCCACGTCGAGTACAGCCAGGCTCACCGCAAGACTCGCAGGTCTTGTAGCTCTTTGCCTCGGCTTCTTCGATGGCAGCGTACATCGCGTCGGTGCCGCTTGTGAGGTAGAACCGGAGTCCGCCGAACTTCTCTTTCACTTGTTCGGCAGCGTACTGTTCGCGCTCAGCCTCCGGAAGCGTCGAGATGATCGCCTCCAGTTTGGCCGAGAGTTCTCGCACCAGAGGTTCCCAACCGTCACCCACATCGAATCCCCAGCACATGCAGGTTTGCGACGCGCTGAGATTGCGTCTTCGATAGAGGTTGGGAAAGTCCCTGACGAGTGCATCGTCGAGTTCTTGTTTCATGACTTCTCCGTTTATTGCTTGTCGGCTTCGACTGCGGCGTGATGTGACCGAAGACTATCGTGATCTTCGGTCAACCACTTTGAGTGCTTAGCCGCCACGCGAGTGGGGTATCCCTCTAGATCGCGGGGGCTGACTACGACAACGGTGCTGGTTGATTTGCCGACCGTGTACTTGCCGATGTCGTGTCCGATCAAGTTGATCTGCTGTTTCACGTGCTCCACAAAAGCGTGGTCGCATCCGTTGGGCAGAGGCGCGTCGCCTTTGAGAATTCGCTCGAGATCGCCTATGGAGATGACCTTGTCGTCGTCCACATCGAAAGCGGCAAACTCCTTAGTCAGCACTTCGACCACTTTCGGCACCTGCGCAAAAACCTTGTTGATTTCCAGTCGGGTGACGACCTTGATACCGAATGCGATGGCAGTGCAGAGGAATGCGCTGAGGGAAGACCACAACGCAGCGTCTGAGTCTTCGGCGATCATCAGGCTGAACGCGAAGATAAGCATCGACACGGGTACCGAGACGTAGGCACCGATGGTCTGGGCACGAGGACCGCTCGATTCCAGGGAGCCGGTACAGAGGGCGCCCAAGAAAATCGCAGCTATCGACGTGAACAAAAGAACAAAGAACGTGTCCATCAGAGTCTCCTCCTTTGAGGATCGTCCGAGTGATTGGGCCACGCATTGCGTGGGGCTTTTTATGCTGCCTTGGTCGTGCCGGTGTTGCCGGTCAGCTCCAAGTAGACGGTCCACATCTCATCCAACTCCGCCGTCGGCCACTTGTTGCCGTTGAGCGTGTGGATGCGCTGAATCTCACGGAAGATCGATTGCACCGCTTGCTCGATCGTCTCTTCGACTTCGCCCGGGATTGGACGGTCGATCGAGGTGAGAACGCGTTTGAGGGTACAGGCCGGTTTGTTGGCGCGAGCCAGCAAAACCGCCAGTACATCCTCCGGAATAACCCAGCTGTCTTGGCTCAGCTCACCGAGCTTTTCCGAAAGTCGGCGCATCGCTTCCTGGTGGGCCTGGAATGCGGCGCTGCGGTCTTTCGAAGTTCGCCAGATGCGAATTGCCACAGCTGACGCCGCCAATTCGGCGACGCAGTTGCTGTTGGTTCGAACGCACATCATGTGCAATTCCTTTGTCGCGAATGATCGCGAATGATCGCGAATTTATTTCGCAAAAGCAGGCGCGGCTCGCCATGCCAGTTTTGGCAATGAGAGAGGACGCGTCTGCGTTGATTGTTGATGGGCAATCAGATTGCTCTGTTTGGAGGAACGCCCCGGTTTTTGAAGCGAACAACTAACGCAAAAGCAGGAGGACCCAGCTTGCGCTGAGTCCCCCTGCAATTTTGTTAGAACCGGTTAGTTCTCGTCGGCGTGACCGTCCGCCTGGCTCGAAGCCTTGGGCGGGTCGGAGACACCCGTGTTCGGCGCGCCACCACCGACGGTGACGGGCTGGGCGAAGGCAGCGGGAACCGCGGCCGCCAGGTGAGCCTGAAGCTTCGGCGTCTCGTTCTCGCGAAGGAGAACGTTGATGCGCAGTTGCTCCAGAGCCTGGGCGACAGCCATTTCGCCGGCGGTGACCTTCGTCTTGGCGAAGAACGCGACGACTTCCTTCTCCAGCTCGGGCGTGTCGAGCGCGGAAACCGCGCCGCACATGCGGACCACACCGTTTTCCGGATAGGCCTTCACCATCTTGTCCCAGTTGGCGACCATGAACTTCCACGCTGCCTCACCGCAATATTCGTTGCCGATCAAGCTAGCGAAGAGGTACGGAGCGTCCTGGGAGCGCACTTCCTCAGAGAGGGCGGCGGCGATGGTCTTGTCGAGCAGGGCCGTGTCGCGGAAGCCTGCGAGCGCGAACAGGAAGCGCTGAACTTCCTGAGGCGTCTTGGCGTCCTTGGACATGGTGAAGAACTCGTCGTAGAGAGACTTGTCTCCGTTCCAGGCGAGGATGCCGACGATGGCGGGCACGACGTTGGCGTCGACGGTTGCCTTGTCCTTCTTCCAGGACGCGAACAACTCCTTCGCCTTGGCACGCACCGCCTCGTCCTTGCCGATGGTGCCCATGACGGACATCACCGAGCCGCGCAGCTGCTTGGTCTGCACCGACTCGTCGGCAGCCGGCACCCAGCCGAGCTTGTCGGCGGTGGGCTTCACCAGGTCGCGAACGACCTGCTTCACGGCCTGGCGGTGAGCGCCGGCCATGAGGCTGTGCATCGTGCGCAGCGAGCCGAGAATGATCGCCCAGACGTTCGGGTCGGTCTCACCGGCAAACAGGCTGATCGTCGACAGGTAGTCCGGAGCAGACGCGATGCGCGCCCGCACGCAAGCCCACGAGTCGTTGACCAGGTTGAACCGCTCGATGACCGAGAGGTTCTCCTGCACGTTGGCGGTCAGCTTGAGGGCGAGGTCCTTGCCATAGCGCACCCGGTAGAAACCGGAGCCGCCGGCGTTGACCACGACCCACTGGAAGCCTTCGCCCACGAACACCTTCTGCGACTTCCCTTCCAGCAAGAACTTCTTGGTTTCGCAGGTGCCGTCAGCACCCTTCACCTTGAGGGTGACAGGCACCGGCCACAGCGTGGTGTTCTCCTTGCCTTCGGCAGGCAAGAACTGGAACGCGCGCTGCGACAGCTTGACGAAGCCATCGGCATCGGTGGATTCCACCTCGACCACCGGGTGACCGGCGGTGAACACCCAGGCATCCATGATCTTGCGAACCGGGATGTCGAGCCCGTGCGCGCGGCACGACTCTTCCAGGGCGTCCCACAGATCGTGGGTTTCGGTGTTGCCGTAGCTGTGCTTCTTCAGGTACGCCGAGATGCCGTCTCTGAACACCTCTTCGCCGATGAACTGCTCGATCTGATACAGAGTCGAGCAACCCTTCTCGTAAGAGATGACGTCGAACAGCTCCTGCGCGTCGTCCGGATGCACCACCGGAGACTCGATCGGGTGCGTGCTCTTGAGGGAGTCCACGCGAGCGGCAGCAGCGCGCGACAGGCCGAAGCCGTCCCACACCTTCCACTCGGGGCGCCAGGCATGGAGGCACTTGTTCTCCATGAACGTGGCGAAGCTCTCGTTGAGCCACAGCCCGTTCCACCAGCGCATCGTCACCAGGTCGCCGAACCACATGTGTGCCAGTTCGTGTTTGACCACGACGGCGACACGCTCCAGTTCAGCATGGGTGGCGGTGGCTTCGTCGGCGAGCAGAGCCGTCTCACGGAACGTGATGCAGCCCAGGTTCTCCATGGCGCCCGAAGCGAAGTCCGGAATCGCGATGAAGTCAATTTTGTCGCCGCCCGGGTAGGGGATGCGGAAGTACTTCTCGTACCAGTCCAGCGAGAATGCGGCCGAGCGCAGCGCGAAGCCGGTCAGCTTCTCCTTGCCGGGCACGCACCACACGCGCAGCTCCTTGCCGTTGACGAGCACCGGCTCGGAGGAGACGAACTCACCGACGATGAAGCACACGAGGTACGTGCTCATCTTCATCGTTTCGGCGAAGCAGACGGCCTTCTTGCCTTGCTTGCTCGACAGCGAGTGCGTCGAGAGGATGCGACCGTTGGAGATCGCAGCCAGATTTTCGTCGACCACGAGGGTCACCTTGTAGGTGGCCTTGAACTCGGGCTCGTCGAAGCACGGGAAGGCCCGGCGAGCATCGGTCGACTCGAACTGCGTGGTGGCGATGGGATGCTTCTCGCCCTTGTCGTCCTTCCAGAACGACCGATAGAAACCCTTCAGTTTGTCGTTGAGCTGCCCCGTGAAGCGGCAGAACAGCTTCCACGAGCCCTTGCCCAACACACCGGCGAAGGTGATGGTGGCAAGCTCGGTCTCGGGGTCGCCGGCATCGCCGGTCTTCGCGTCGACGTCGACTGTGCCCACCAGGCGGGTGCCGGAGGCGTCTTCGACGTACACTTCCTGAATCGCGATCTCCTTGGAGTTGATCACGATTTTGGAGGTCGGCTCGGTGACATCGATTTCGATGGTCTCGAAACCGCAGAAGGTGAAAGCCTTGAGGTCAGGCTCGAGCGTGATGTCGTACCGCGAGGGTACGACCGTTTGAGGTAGACGGAAGTTCTTCACGCTTGCACTTCCGTTACCGCCGTTAGCGGTTTTCATGCACATGTGTTGTTTCTCCATTTCTGGCTGCCTGAATTTTAGCTAATTCACAGCAGCCTGTGCTCTTTGCAGGAACCTTTTTGTGGATCACTGCTGAGGAAATAAACTTGATTAGTAACTGACGGTTCGCCTGCCTTTATCGGCTCTGGTCATTGGATGAATCGGGGCGCTTGAGCACCTCCGCCAGAGAACCGAAGCGAACAGGCAGCCTGAGAGCAGCAAGAATACCCAATGCCAGGCTCGCGGCAAAACCGTGCCGGAGGCTGGCTGCAAGCAGGCTTAAATCGCCGGAGTTATTGAACGAGCCGGGAAACAGGCTCGACCAGCCGAAGACGACGACGCCGACTGCGCTGCCGACAAAGATGAACATCGGAATCAGGACAGCGAGTGCACCCAGCTCCTTGTTCATGTCGAGAAGCTTGCGCGCGACGCTGTTGAGCGGATTTCGAATGACCCAGAAACTGGCATCGATAGCCGCATAGGCACAGATAAGCGTGAACACGCTTCCGGCGAAGCCGACCGTGGTGGTTGCGGCGCCAGTGGCAACGAAGACGAACAGAAGAGCGAACATTACGCTCAACGTCACGACCAGGACTTTGACCCATTTCATGCTGAATTGGACTCCTTGCAGAACAGTTTGAAACGTAGAGCACAACTTATGTTCGTCGCCGTGCAATCATGATGACGTCAGCCATCACGACATTCAGCGAGAAACTTCAGTTGAACTCTTAGATAACGAGTGTTCCAACTGTAGGAAACCCGTTGCCTCCGCCTTTCATCGAGCGCTCGCTTACACAAGCGGCGCCGGTGAAGTATCGCCTACCCATTCGAATCATTTTTTGATCCGCTCCCGAATGCGGAACAAATTGGCTTTGCTGCTGAAACTCAGTCAGAATAAGCTTTTCGCGCGATATTTCTTCTTGACATCCAAATCTTTGCCCATCTTTTGGTGACGTCAGTCAGACAAAAGAAACGCGAAAGCGGCAGCGCAAGAAGATCTCGGGTATGTCGCGTGAATATCGAAGAGGTGTTGGCAAGAGACAAGTAACCATACGTAGTTGTGCTGCCAAGAAGCAAATCAAAGATAGTTAAGATCCGACCCAGATGTTCATCTCTTGCTCAACCGCATCTAGAGCCACTCTTGTAGGTACTGCCTTCGCGGGTTCGCGAAGCGTGCACTAACTGTTGAGATCTCTTGGCAACCGCGGGTGGTATCAAAGGTCTGTTGCAAAGGAAGGTTGTCGAGAGGTTTCCGTTTGATAACAAGTCGTTCTTGGGTGTGTTCTCTTGAAAACCACCCCTTGTGACCGCCACCTGTCAACTGGTCTGGGTCTCATTCTTCAATACTCGCCCTGGTGCCACTTGACAGCTTTTGGGTTTTCTCCTTGGCAACAGGGTGTGTTCGACCGGACACCTCTGGGCAACCATCGGTGGTGTCACCTGCGCTAGTGCGCAACAATTTAAGGTCTTGAAATGATCCCGCTTTATATACAAACAAAGATCTCAAGAAGTTGAATTTGCAAGATTCCAAAGCCTAGGTTCTTACTACTTTCTTTCTTCTTCCATCAGGTTTCTGAGCCTAAGCCCAAAGAGCAATATCCGTTCATCACGAGATCTCTTCGCGACATAAATGTCGTGCCGAAGGAATTCATTCGTGGATTCGAGATCTTGCTGGTGTTCGGCTCGGACGAAATGGATTTGCTGATCAAGCCTCGCTCTACGCGATCAAAACAACGAAAAGTTGTCTTGAGACATGGTGTCGCGCTTGGCGGTTCTTCCTCCTGATCTCACTGGAATGACTCAACCCAAAAGTTAGGTGAAACTATGAAGCGTTCAATCGAAGGGTTTCTGCCTCCGTACTTCCTCGTGGAGCTGGCGCGGCTGAACCCGAACAACCTTTCCTACCTCGAGACCCTGAAGCAGACGCAGGCGCTGCACCTCAAGGGGCTCAGCCCGAACTCGGTTCTTTATCAGCTCGCCTCCGGCAATGCTGATCGGCTCATCTACGACGCGAAGGGCTCGACCCGCCTTCCTGGTGTGAAGGCGCGCGGCGAGAACGACGCGGCTACCGGCGACAAGACGGTCGACACGGCTTTCGCCGATCACGGCGCGGTGCGCACTTTCTTCAAGGAAGTCTGCAACCGCAACTCGATCGACGGCCAGGGCATGGACCTCGTCGGCACCGTTCACTATGGGCGCGGTTACAACAACGCGTTCTGGAACGGCCGGCAGATGACCTACGGCGACGGCGACGGTGACATCTTCGCCAGCTTCGTGCTGGACGACGTCATCGGTCACGAGATGGCGCACGGCGTCACCGAGCACTCGTCCGGTCTCGACTACTACGGTCAGTCCGGCGCGCTCAACGAGCACTTCTCCGACGTGGTCGGCGTGCTCGTGCGTCAGCGCAAGCTCGGTCTCACCGCCGACAAGGACAGCTGGCTCGTCGGCCCCGGCCTCTTCACCGCCAAGGTGAAGGGTCGCGCGCTGCGTGACATGCTGAATCCGGGCACGGCCTACAACGATCCTCGCCTCGGCAAGGATCCGCAGCCGGCCCACATGAAGGACCTCTACCGCGGTTCTTCGGACAACGGCGGCGTGCACATCAACAGCGGCATCCCCAACAAGGCCTTCGCGACCTTCGCGATTGCCGTCGGCGGCAACGCCTGGGAGAAGCCGTTCGCGATCTGGTACGCCACCAACTGCGGTGCGGGCCACGTCGGCGCCAACGCGACCTTCCAGGAGTTCGCGGCGAAGACGGTCGAGAACTGCACCAAGATGTCCCCCGAGCTCGTGCCCGCCCTGAAGAAGGCGTGGGCCGGCGTCGGCATCAACGTCTAAGGTCCTTTCCGTTACTTTCCTTCGGCGGCGACGCCGGTGAGTTGCTGATGCCTAGGGCATCTCGACAGCCGCCGGCGTTCCGCCGACTTTCTCAAATCTGTAACTCCGAGTTTCTAGAACGAACACATTTGTGTTGTTGTTCGTTCAGAGACTCGCAAGCCTATCAGGAGCTCAAATCATGAGCAAAGAAAACAAGAATCCCAATGTCCCCGGCCAGGACGACAACCTGACCGAGGAGATCCTCAAGCAGCGCGGTAAGAGCCAGGAAGAGATCGACAAGATGGGTCAGCTCGACCGCGGTGAAGACCTCTTCGAGAGCACTCTCGACGAGAAGTTCCGCACCACGGGCAGCCCCGTTCACAAGGCGATCTGGAACGGCAAGACTCCGCTGGCGCTCTTCGGCAAGCAGCCGCTTCCCGCGGGCGTCGCCGAGAACCCCGACTACAAGGCCAAGATGGCCAAGTGCGTCGAGATCGTCGCTCGCCATCGCGAAGCCGGCACCCTCTACGGTGCCGACGCGAAGGTGACGCAGGCGGTCATCGATGACCTGGCTGCGGTCGGTTACTGGGGTGCTCTCATCGACCCGAAGTTCGGCGGTTGGGGTGCCAAGCTCATCCACTTCATGCCGTTCCTCACCGAGCTCGCCGCCAACGGTGACCCGACGGTCGCCGGCATGGCGTCCATCCACGGGTGCATCGGCGCCGTCGACCCGCTCGAGGCGTTCGGCACCGACGAGCTCAAGGCGCACTACCTGCCGCTTCTGGCCTCGGGCAAGAAGCTGTCGGCGTTCGCGCTGACCGAGCCGGGTGCCGGTTCGGACCTCACGGCCCTGAAGAGCACCGCGGTGCTCGACGGCAACGACTACGTCGTCAACGGTCGCAAGATGTTCATCTCGAACATCCTGCCGGGCCGCACGGTGGGTCTGGTCGTGAAGATCAAGGGCAAGGACCTGCCCGGTGCCGCCGACCTGCTCAAGGCTCACGCCGAGTCGGTCGCTGCCGGCAACACCAAGCTCGCCGACAAGATCACGGCGGAGCTGGAGCGTCCGCGTCCGTGCGTGCTCATCGCCGATCTGCCGGAGACCGAGAACGACCAGTTCAAGCTGGATCGTTACGGCATCCACGCGGTGACGCACATCCACAACTACGGCATCGTCTTCTCGAACTTCCGGGTGCCTGCGAAGAACCTGCTCACGCCGCCCGTCGGCGACGGTCTGATCATCGCCTACCACGGTCTCAACCGCGGTCGCGTCGCGCTCTGCGCCAACGCGGCCGGCACGATGCGTGTCATCCTCAAGAGCATGCTGCCTTGGGCTGACTTCCGCGAGACCTACGGTGACAAGATCCTCCACCGCGAGCTGGTGAAGCAGCGTGTGGCTCGTTCGGCCTCGCTCATCGTGGGCGCCGACGCGCTGGTCGAGTGGTGCTCGTCGCTGCTCGACGAAGGCTACCGTGGTGAGCTCGAGTGCATCGTGGCCAAGATCTTCGGATCGAACGCCCTGACCGAGACCGCCATCGACCTGGGTCTTCTGACCCACGGCGGCCGCTCCTTCCTCAAGGGTCACCTGATCGGCGACAACCTGCACGACTTCATCGCTCCCCGTATCTACGAGGGCGAGAACAACATGCTGGCGATGGCCGAGTTCAAGGGACTGGTGAAGGCGCACGGTATGAAGTACATGGGTCCGATGATGGGGTTCAACCCCGCCAAGCCGGGCACGTGGAAGCTGAAGTACATCCCGGCCATGATCAAGATGGGTCTGTGGACGGCGTGGTCGCTGATCAACCGTGACGGACAGTCCGTCTCGACGGTGCACCCGTCGCTGCGCAAGCACGCGAAGTTCGCCCTCAAGCGCTTCCGCAAGCTCATGCGCAAGATCCACTTCGCGATGCTCCAGTATCAGGTGAAGCTGGCCGACCGTCAGCTGCGCATGATCGAGCTCTCGAACGACGTGCAGCGCACCGTGACCATGCTGGCGACCGTGATGCACGCCACCCGCAAGGGTGACGAGGCGACGTTGCTCGCTGCCGACATCCTCTGCCGTGACCTCACGCGCGAGATCGCCGGCGGCCGCAAGGACGACGCCTACTTCATCGCCTGCAGCAAGCTGGCGAAGCTCGTCAGCGACGGCAAGTTCGCGCAGCTGGACGGCGTTGCCGATTCGGCGATCCTCTACACGTACCCGAAGAACTAATCTTCGCTGGTCCCGGTGGTCGGTGGACAGGAGGGGCGGATGCGAAAGCATCTCGCCTATCCTGCCACCGCTGCCGGTGACCAGTCGCGGTGCGTGAGTTCAGTAGTAGTGTTTGCTAACCCACAACAGCAATGGAACATTACGTAGGCTTGATTGGTGCTCTTTCCCTGTACGCCGGTATCGGTGTCGCATATCTGCTCAACAAGTTCGTTCGCGTCAAAGGTGGAGTGAAGGCGCTCGTAGTCGCTCTCCTCGCGTTCTTTGGCGGAATCGGTTTGATGGTGCTTGGCACCATGACCGACATGATATGGCTGGTAGATGTCGGACTCGGCGTCGTCGCTTGCGAGTATGCGTGGGCTCAGTTCCGAGCTCTCGACTTGGCTTGCGAAGACAAGCAGGAATGAGCAAGTAAGCTTGAACAGTCCTCGGTTCGCACTCCGTCGGGGAGTGTGAGGACAACCTTCTGATTCCCTAACGACGAATCGTCGAAAGGAAAGCAGTGACACTGGATTTCACAATCTACCTGACGAACAGCCTGAATGCCGTTAACTGGCAGCAGGTCGTTCACGCCTTGTCTTCGCCCGGCGCCATTGCCGCTGCCGCTCTTGTAGTGGTGGTCGGCGTGCTCGCTTGGCGCGGCGGCAAGTCGAGGAGCTAGAAATTGGAAAGGGGGCGGTGGCATTGGGCTGCCGCCCTCTTTCTTTTTTTGAAGGTGAACCCGCGCTTGGAGCAAAGGTTCACGCATGTTTCGTCGCTCCGATCTTTCTAAGACAAGACGAGATATGCACACGACTGAGAAGATGCGTTTATCTTCTGAGTCGAAACATCGTGACCTGATCGTGTTCAGCGTTTGCTCCCTCCAAAGGAGTGAGCGTTGAGCACGAGACAGGCTGCGCCAACGAAAACAGGAAAACGCATGGGAAGAAAGCAATTTGATCCGCGGCCATTTTTGCCGCTTCCTGCAAGCATCAATGTGGTTCCAACCCACGGCGAAAGCTGGCAGAACAAGTGGGCAAACTGGTGGGCGGGCGGTACTATCGCCTCGCCGACTATCCACGTGGCTGCTCCAGCCAAGCAGAGTCTCAAGGCTGTTTATCGATTTCTTGACAATATCGATAGACTCAATTCGCACTTCGAATCGGAGACCGAGTACGCCCGTTACTGGGTGCGACAGGTCCTTCGCCTCCAAGAGAACGTGCCTGTCATACTCGACGCGAGTGGCACTTCGGCGATTCTGATGGCGACTCGCATGTTGGCTCACGTAGCCGCAAGCGACAAGAACATCAAAACATTTTTTACCATCACAACCAGCGAGGGTGGCTCGCTGGTGCCGTACACGCTCAGAGGCAAAGACCCCAACGATGCCGAAACGGTAATGTTTCAGCCGACCTCCATGCTCTTTTACGAGCCGGAGCCGGTTCTGCCTTACCCGGCGAACATCGAGTTGAAGGCTTCGCCCACGGTAAACATCGCCAAGAACGACAATGCGTCCATCGTCGAAGAGATTCGGCGACAGGTCGAGTCCTTGTCCGACGGCACAGGAACCGCAGTCGGCTGCATCATGCTTCCGCATGTGTGCAAGACCGGACGCCTTCTGCCGGTGCGCGAAGTGAGCAAACTCGTGGACGAGCTGCGTGCCAAAGGGCACAAGCTGTACTACGTCGTCGATGCCGTCCAAAGCATCGGACGCACTGATGCCGAGAGCATCACAGACCCGCTTGCCTGGTGCGATGCATTCCTCTTTGGCGCTTCCAAGGCGCTGGGCGGATTGCTGATTGCATCGGCGGTGGTGATGAAGGAAGAGCTGGTGGAGCGTTTCTTCACGCTTTGCCAGGAGGCAGGGAAAGGAAATGGGATAGATTGCGCGCAGGCGCCGTCTATCTCGCACTTCCAGTTCGAGCCGCGATTCGAGGAGATGCTGCCTGACGCCATGATGAAACGTGGCGCGGTGGCATTGCCTGAGATCGTCGGCATGCGAGCGGCCCTGCAAAATCACTTCCAGCGCGGGCGTGGCGAAAGCTACAGCGAGCGCCGGAAAAAGCAGATGCAGAAGATCTGGAAGCTCAGGGCAAAGCTCATCTCGGCACTCACGAAAGTGGATGGCGTCGAGATTCTGGATGCGACCCCCGAGCGTCCCTTGGTTCCATCCATTGTCTGCTTCAGGGTGGCGAAGCCGGGGCTCTCTGCCATGGGCTTGAAGAAAGCTCTGCAGGAGGGAGCGCCGATCGTCACGCCGACCCAGCCCATCAACAACTACTTGAGGCTCGACATTCCCGAGTATCGCAGAATGCCGTCGCCTGATGTTTTGGTTGCGAAGCTGGAGCAAGTGCTGGCTGGTAAGTAACCAGCCGCACGCAACCTGTTTGGTCAAAAACTGTGTGCGCGTAGCCGTTGTCTAAGGCGAGGCGCATTCATGCCGCAGCGAACACCTCGAGAGTTTCTCGGGGTGTTTTTGCTGCTCTAAACGAAGGAGCAATTCAACATGAAGAAAAACATCGATATCTCTGTGAAACCGGGTCGTCGTCGCGAACACAAGAAGCACGTGAAGCACGTGCCGTCCGGCGACTGCTGCCGCACGCACATGGTCGTGTGCGCCGGCTACGGTGACGAGAAGTTCAAGCTCCCGACCGTGGAGCGTGCCGTCATCGGCTCGCTCGAGCGGCTGGAGAAGCGGTACCAGGGTAAGCAGGCGCCGAAGGTGACTGCTACCACCGGTGGTGCCAGCGAGGAGGACGTTACCGGCAGCGCGGCCAAGCACAACCACGCTCACGTGGTGCGCATGGATCGCAGTCTGCTCGGCATCGGTCTGGAGGGCCTGCCGAAAAACCCTAGTGTGACGCCGTTGATTCCGCAGCTGCCGGAGTCCAAGGAAAGCGGCGTCGACGCAACGCTCTTCGCTGCAGCCGAAGGGCTTCGTCTGATCATGGACGATGGCAAGTACGACGCCATTGTCGCCGATCGGTTCGATGACGAGACCGACAAGGTCACGTGGGCGATCGCCAACCTGTCGGCGAAGTTCAAGAAGCCGTACGAGAGTCTGGGCGAGCACCTGGAGCAGCTCAAGGAGCTGTACCGTGAGGCGCTTCCGCGCGTCCTCTCGGTGCTCGTGGCGCAGAATCCGGAGGTCCCGAAGGGACGCCTCCTGCAGGCTGCGCTCGACACCCTCGACGAGGAAGTGTCGCCTCTGCTCAACACGCTGCGCATCTGGAGCGACGCTGCCGGTCAGCTTCGCGGCGGCCGCTACAACCGCCAGATCAACGCAGTGATCAAGACGCTGGAGTCGGCTTTCCGCTTGTTCGAGGGTGAAGAGCCCAAGAGCGAGTGCGAGCCCGGCAAGAACTGCCAGCAGCGTCTGAAGACGGCCATCTTCCACGTGGGCAACGTCTTCGTCGGTCGCTTCAGCGACCAGGGTCCGGCGACCTTGCCCGGACGCGGTCCGATCGGCGCCCACGCCGTCGAGATTCCGCACGACGAGCGGCAAATCATCACGATCATGCTCGTTTTGTACATGCACGAGTTCCGCCACGACATCTTCCACGACGTGGAAGGGCTGGCGGAGGAGTTGACCGTGACCGTGGCCAAGGCGATCAAGGAGGCTCACGACAAGGGTGAGCTGAAGTTCGACGAGGACAAGATCGTCATCGGCCGTCAGAAGGTTCGCACCGTCGATCTTCTGACCAAGCTGTTCGCCGCCGACAACATCGGTGAGATCGACGCCGACATCTCCGGTGGCGTTTTGCTGTCGGGCCCCGCCTTCTTGTACAACATGCTGAGCACTTTCTCGGCGTTCAACACGAAGGGTCGCGGTGTCTTCAACAGCGAGCGCCTGCTGCGTACCAGCTCGTACTACGAGCTGACGCCTCAGGAGAACGGTCAGGTCTCGCTCGATTTCTTCCCACACCCGCCGGATTTCATCCGCGCGCACATCGTCGCTGCGGCGCTCGATGAGATCGGCTTTCCGGCCGAGGCTCGTCAGTGCCGTCTGCTCGCCGACCAGGCTGTGGGTCAGCCGCTCCCCGAGTACATCACCTGGGAGGACGCCAACGGCAAGAGCAAGGCCGTCATCAAGATCAAGGTGGAGGACATCAAAAAGGTGGCCCCCATCGTCGCCAAGGCTCTCATCCGCACGAAGCTCCAGTCTCTGGGCGGTCTGAGCACCAGCGAAGTGATCTATTGGACGCCGAAGCGCCAGGCAAAGGTCGACCTCCTGGTGGCCAACCTCATGGCCGGCAAGTCGGATGTGCCGTCGGACAAGGGAGACTTCTTCCCGACGTACGTGGCTGCGGCTGCGACGTTGGCATACTGGGGCTTGGTCAAGTCCGGTGTGCAGCCCCGTCAGGCGGCTGCCTCGGTCGAAGCCAACGCGCTCATTATGATCGACATCGTGCGCGAGCGCGAGGAGAAGGCGGCTGCGGCTCAGGCGGCGGCTACTCCGGCAGTGAGCACCGGAGCCGCCAGCACCGCTGGTGGTGACACGACGACGCCCGCGTCGAAGTAAGCTCAACCGGCCGCTGGTCGAGCGGCGCTGAAATTCGGGAGCGGGGTGGAGTCAGGGCAACCTGATTCCACTCCGTATCCCGGGTTTCTTTCATCGAGGTTCCGCAACCTCTCTATAAGGTCGCGGCTCTGTGCTCGTATTTCAAACTACGGGGCAGAAATCGGAGTCTTGCAGTCCCGGCAGAAAGCCGGCAGTGCAAGCCTTCTAACAATGAAGGTGGCTAACACCATGAAACTTCGCTTTGTTACCTTCGCGTTCGCGCTCGGAGTCTTAGCCTTTGCCTTGACCGGCTGTGGCGATCGTGACACCGAGATTTCGACGCGGTTTCCCGAAAAGCATCAAGTGCGTGTAACGCTGCCGGCGCAGGGTACGGGCGAAGAGATTCGCTACGTTCTTATGTATCCGGACGGCAAAACGCCGCGCGAGATGCGCATCGAGTTCGTAAACGGCACCGCCAAAGTCTTTCGCTATCGCGAGGACGGCAAGCTTCTTGAGCTCAAAGAGTTCTACACGGCGGAGGATTCGAAAGCGTCAGTCGGACAGAAAGACGAATACGAGCGTCAGCTCAAGAAAGTGGTGGTCTTCGACCCTGCTTTGAAGGCTGCTGCTTCAGCGGAATTCTTCCGAAAAGACGGCACGCGTGAAGCACAAGGAAGGCGTCAGCCCGACGGAAGCGTCGAGCAGACCGTCTTCAGAGCTGACGGACGCTCTGTCGATCGCTATCAGATCTTTGCCAAAGACGGCAAGGTGACGAACGAGCGTGTGTTCGGCGACAGCGGCAATACGCTTCTGCTGGCTCGCAGACTCGACAACGGCAATCTCGAAACGACGCTCTATCGGGGCGACGGCACGAGAGACCAAGTTAGCGTGTCGCAAGAAAATGGCTGGGAGGACATCGACTTCTTCAAGTCCGATGGCAACACCCGCTGGCTCACGGTGCGCCGATACTACACGATTGGCGCCGTGTACTACGACGACAAAGGCGAGACACTGGAATACAGAGAGTTTCGCGACAACGAGATGAAGGTCGTGCGCTACAAGCCCGGCACGGGCAAGACCTCCGACAGTTGGGAAGGAGTCGTCTACGACGAAGACTTCACCCAATATTGGAAGGTCGAGAAGCGCACCACCGACGATGGCAAGACCGAAGAGGTCTACAAGCTCGATCGAGTGGAGGTAGCCGGTGCCGACGGTAAGGTGAGCCGCAGGCTCATTTACACCGATTCGGACGGCGGTTATCTCCTCAAGGTCGAAGACTACGAAGATGGCGTCACCACGCAAGTGCGTGTCTTCCGCAAAGACGGAACAGTCGAGCGTATCGACTACTATGACGCCGGTCGCCTCGATCACTCGCAGGAAGTGGCAGCCGAGAAAGCGATGACCGAAAAGGTCGAGAATCGCTACTCGAAAGACACGCCCTTTGTCGACCCGCGCCCGATGGTCAAACCGCCTGTCCCGGTGCCACCGCCTACGTGGACGTACCCGGAAGACGAGTACCACGACTAATCGGCAAAGCGGACCCTTAATACCCACCGAAGTGTGAGCGCCTTTCTGGGCACTCGCACTTCTTTCATAGCGCTGGTCTAAAGACCGGTGACTTTGACCTGATCCATTGCAATGCAAAAGGATGTCTCATATGAAAAGAACATTCATGTGGGCAGTAGGGGCCTGCCTTATGGCGTGTGCGCTGGTGTTCGTCTCGGGATGCGATTCCCGCGATGACCAGGCGGAGATGCCGAAGTTCCCCGATCACACCACTACCCGAGTGCAGCTCAGGCCTGAAGCCGACCGCGAAGCAATTCGCTACGACTTCTACTCGGACGACAAAAAGACGAAGCTCGGCACGCAGATCGAGTACGTCGATGGTGTGACAACGTTTCTAGCGTTCCGTCCCGATTCGACGATTGCGCAACTGAAGGAGTTCTACCCGGCTCCTGAGGGCAAGCAGCGCCAGTTGAAGCGGGTCATCGTCTATGCCGCCGACGGCAAGTCCTACCTCTCCGACAAGACGTGGCGCCTCGACGGCACGCGAAACTACATCGGAGAACGGCTTAGCGACGGCACTTACGAGCTGAGGTACTTCTACGAAGACGGTGTGAAGACGCTCAGGCATCGCCTGATCGACTCCGACAAGAGGCTCATCGCAGAAGAGTTCTTGCGCAAGGACGGCACCATCGAGAAGGAGATCAAGCGCCTCACCGGTGATACCATCGCCATCACCACCTACTCGCCGACGCGCACGAAGCTTTCGTACGAAACTCGCACTGGTGGACAGGGCGAGGCGACGTACTACTACGAGGACGGCACCACTCTTCGCATGCACGTCAACAGCGTGCCGTGGATGGTGACCCAGCGGTCTTACGATCGACAGGGCAACGTCACCGAGTCTCGCGAGTACTCGTATTACGGTATGTCCGTCACCGTCTACAAAAATGGTGTCGAGTCGTATCGTCAACGCTGGCAGGTGGACGCCGCCGCCTCCAAGACAGCGGGCAAGCGCGTTTACGTGCTCCAGAGCGTCGAGGAGTTGAGCGCTAACGGCAAAACCGTCGTGCGCAAAATCGAGTTCGGTAACACAGGCAAGCCCAGTCGCGTGACCTACCCGGTCGACGGCAAGTACTGGGCGGGCAAGACTGTTGTGGTTCGTGACGACGGCACCACTTCCGAGGTGACCGTGCGCGACGATGACGGTGATGTGGTTTCGAGCAAGAAGTACAGCGAGAAGGACAACGTGCGCGAGAAGTTCGACAACAAGCGCTTCGAGCAGCAACCGTTTGAAGAGCCTGAGAAAGTGAAGGAGCTCAAGACGATGCCCTTCCGCAGGTTCGGTTTCTAGGACGAAGACTTCACAGGGCGCGCTAACGCGGTGCCCAGAGGACGCGGCTTTCGACTCACTCAGGAGCCCAGCCCCGTTAAAGGAAATGAACAACTTCAAGGCTCGCGTCAGGCGATTCGGGCCTCCGGTCATCACAGGCGTTTCTCTTATCTACCTCCTTGCCACCCTCGGCGCTACCGCCACCGCGAAGCGCACTTGGGACTGGGTTACGAACAAGCCTCGCACCGGCGCAATCGAGATCTCCGCGTTCGATGGAACTCGACAGCCCATGCCGGCTAACACAAAAATGCTGGTGAGAATCATCGACGGCAACCAGAAGGAAGTCTTCGCGAAGTTCATCACCGGTGCAAACGTGCGCGTCACCGATCTGCCGTGGAACGACAATTTCGTCGACCGGCACATCGTCATCGTCTCCGTCGACGGCTACGGTCAAGCAGGGTTTCACCCGGTGGACCTGAAACGCGGCGAAGTGACGAAGGTCGAGTTGATGCTGCTTCCCAAAAAGCGGGAGTTCAACTTCCCGACCTGGGATCAGCTCAAGGCGGCCAACGCCGACGCGTTCGCGCTGTTTTCATCTGGTACCGCCAGTGATGCCGAAGCGAAGGCTCGTTACGAACAGTTGATGAAGGAAAAGCCGGGAGCCCTGGCCCACCTCTTCAACGTTTCCGGTGCGCTCGGCTCGATCAAACTCGAGTCGGGTGCGACCATTTTGCCGTCGTTCAAAGAGCTCATCTTTGACGACCGCATGAAGCAGAACAACTTCTTCGGCTACGTCGACCAGCGATTGGTCGCCGAATTGCGCCAGGAAGTTGCCCGTGGAACCTGGGGCCCCGCCGCGGGTTCGCAGGTCTTCCACGGCGGCAATACTGCCAGCTTCAAGGAGCATAGCTTCTGGGAGGCAAACGTTCAGGTCACCTTTTACGAGAACGACTCGAAGGTGGTAAACGGTGTGACCGTGGTGCTGGTGGAAGTCGACATCGACTACTATCGCGACACCGCGGCACATGTCCTTCTGGAAGTGTTGCCCAATCAGTTCGGTGGCAAGACGGACCCGACGCAGTGCTACCAGCTCCGTTGGATTGCCGCCCGCCACTACGGTGCGCCTGCATTCGACCCGCTCTACACCATCGTTGAGAAGAAGGGCAAGTGAGTCTGGCTGTACTCACGCAGAGATAATCAGCTACAAAAGGGGGCGAGACGCGGTAAAGGTGTGCCAAATCACACCCACCGCTCTCGTCTCTTTTTGTTTTGGAACGAAGTAGTAGACCGGTCTAGTACCTAATGGCGCTATCAAAAACGCCCAACGCCCCAGAACGATGCAACCAAAAGCTTACATTTTCAGCGAAAATGCAAAATAAATGTTGCATGCCTGCTGGACCTCAACCGTCACTCCAAGAGTTCTTTGAATAACGGGTTATCCGAATTCTCGCGAAGTCTATCCAGTAGCGTGGGCGGTATCACAAAATCAGGCCGTTGCATCGCACTTTTCAAAGCCTTTTGAGCAGCACGAGCCACTTCCTGATTTCCTTCTTCTTCGTTTCTCAAAGTCACTTCTGCTAGGAACAGCATTGCTGGTTGGTAGAGCCAAGTGGCTACATTGCTTGTGCTCAAGACGTGAGCTACTCGCTCGATGTGTTCGATGCATTCTTTCGTGTCTAAATCTAGTTCCTCAAGCAGAAACATGGCGTCTCTAAACTCACTTACCTCTTTGGATTCAGAATGCAACTCTTGCTCATCGATTGTAATCAGACCGTTCACAACGCTGATTACGCCACTATCTTCATAGTCTTCACCCATCCAAGAAACACTTCCGGATAACGTATAACCCCAAGGCGCAAGGAAATTCTTTACGAGGTACTCGAGCCACTCCAAGTAAAAAGAGAACTTTTCAGTGCCATTCCATTCAATTCCTTTGCGATCTGATGTCGGCTCCCATTGGCACCACAAGCCAGGTTGAGTGCTTGGTGGTTTGTTATAGTCTGCGAGATCCAGACCCTTATCTTGGCCCGCGAAGCCCGTCTCGGCTACGAAGAATTCTCCGTCAACTCCGACAGCAAGTCCGACGGCTTCGCGCAGCATATCTTCCCTTTCAGCCGTTTTCGCCGCGTCGCGCTTGTATCTTCGCGTTTTTGAAAATGCCGTTAAGTAATCAAAATGCGCCTTAGATAGTTCTTTGTCGAGCGAGAATTTTCCGCAAAAATCTGTTGTGTAACCCACAACTAACTCCAAACATCTGCAAAGAGGTGAATATTATACCGACAAATCTACGAGTCTCGGAATTGCGTTGAGCCCGGCAATTACCGATGCATGTAGTGCGGCTCCAAAGGCGCTTGCCTTGTCAGCGTTGACGATTGCAATTTGCTTTCCGGGAAAGAATGATGCAAGCACATTTTTTGCGGTTCGGTCCTTGATGACTTTTCCGTTGAGTATGACAAAATCGATTGAATCAAGAGGCTGAGCTGATGTATGAATGACGGATGCGGCGAGGTCCCGTATTCGCGACAACTCGATGCGAGAGCCGAAGGTCTCATCTGAGCTGGCGGCAACAGTTTTGACTGTTCCATCTAAGTGCTCCAACACAGCTATGCTTACACTCTTTGATCCGATCGCAATGGATAGTATGCGCCCGTGTCTCTTTGCACCCATTCGTGCAAATGCAAGTATTGGTGCCGCGTAGTCATTGATGGTATCCAAAACTTTGAAACCTGCGGAATCAACAATCGAGGTAAGTTCTTCTCGCTCACTCTTTGTATAAAAAGATGGAACATTCAAAACAACTCGCGGCTTTTGGGTGCTGATCATAAGATCTAAGGACTCACGAAGTTTTGCAAAAAACCTTATTCCAAGTACGCTTGCGTTAACTTGCCTTCCCTCGAGGGTCAGCGTTTCTTGAGTTCGAATGCGAGTTCGGAGCTGTCCGATTTGTGATTGAAACCACCATTGGGATTCCCATGCTTGGGTTCTTTCGCCGAGACCAATCGATGTTGGCACAATTTGAGGTCCCACTAGTGACAGCCTATGTGTCGATGCTGCGGCGATGCGTGTTGTTTCATCTCCGAAATCAATTCCGAAGACCAGGTCCGGCGGCACGCGGAGATAAGGTCCTTCCTGTGCAGCAAATGGCTGTTGCCAATCTTCTTGCCCGCAAGCGATGCGAATGTTCGGTGGAACCCCTGAGGACGAGCCGCCGCCTCTTTGATCTGGCTCGGTTTTCTTTTCAGGCAGAGTATCGTCTGATGCAATTGGCAGGTCGATCATGGCGACGCCACCTACTTAAACAAAGTGTTTAAGTCGATTATCCCAAATTTCTGAGTTGTCGACAGTTTTCTATCCCCCTAAAGCATCCCTCTTGCGTGTGATGCCGGAAGCTAGCGCCCATCGGTCGTGAGGCTGATGTTGCGGCCTGTAGAACCTGCGACCATTGAGGCCAAGGAAACCCGATTACCGTCTTGCAACAAACAATCTACGGCTGGGCAAAGCTATGACAAAGTTAGCGACTATCTTCGAAAAGTGTTTAGACTGGCTGTTCGACAGTACGCCTCAAATGACACGGTTGGTAGCCATGCGACAAGCGAAGGAGACCAAATGTGTCTGCAACAGCTGCAGTGATCTTCTCTCACGCATACACTTTGATGGCGCCCTGACGAAACACGCTCACAGTCTCGAAAAGGATAACATCGGCTTCTGGAACAACAACCTTCTTGAAACTTACGATCCGGAATTCAAGCCTGAGCCGGAAGCCGATCTCTGCCAATCGCAGCAAACCTGTTCCTTCGATTACGTATCTATTGGTCAAGTAGAGAGCGACGACTCGAAAAGCAGTTCTGATCAGTTCTGGACCCAACACTATGCAAACATGCTGCGGCGATTGAAAAAGTGGCGAGCCGAATAAGCAGACGCATCGAAGTAGATCTACCTTAGGGTGCAGGTCCGGAGTCCGAGGTTGCTCCACCAGAGCAATTCACCAGAGCACTTCAATGAACACCGGATAGTGGTCAGATCCCTGTAACTCCTTACACACGTATCGGCGCTTCGTCATCACGTTTCGCGTCGTGAGAAAGTGGTCGATAGGAATCACGGGAAACGGAGAAAAGCCAGCCGGCCAAGACGGTTGCGGCCCGAATCCGGATTGTGTGTCGACGAGCTTTCCATCGCGCAAAAACATCTCAAACGCTGATGACCAGGGAGTGCAGTTCATGTCGCCGGCAACGAGAGCCGCCCCATCAGCCTTTGCAATTTCTGAAGTTGCTTTTGCAATTTCGCTGAATTCCTCATTGCGAAGCGCGATCATTCGTCCGTCTCGCGGTGGCATTGCGTGAGTGAAAAAGAGATCGATCGAAGACCTGGTTCCAACTTCGCAAGTAACAGTGGGTGCTCCGGATGTTCCGAAGTATTTTGTTTGCGCGTCTATCAAGGGCACTCGGCTGTACACTCCAACGCCGAAGCAGTCATCGCGAGGCTCGGTGTGCCGATATGGATAGTTCACCAACTTCTGCTCCATCGGTTGTTTCCAGGCAGGAGCCATCTCCAGAATACAGACAACATCAGGATTCTCGCGCGCCACTGCATCCGCGAACTTGTCGAAATTCAAGTTGCTGCGATTGACATTGGCTTGCATAACAGTCAACGTATTCTTTGGATTCTCGACGTGCACGCGCCCCGCATAGAGAGGAACAATGGTCAGCGCATTCACCGCGAGAAACCCAGCAACAAGCGACGCGAGTTTCCATCGACGGTTAATCAAAAGCGGAATTAAGTACACGAGGAAGAAAGCCGCATATAGCAAGCGAAAGTGCGAGCACCACTCGAACAAGAAGAAAATGCTCGCTCCGAATCCGAAAAGCGAAAATGCCATGACAATGTGCGCGAGCGGCAAGACCAAGTTGGTGGCTGCGTTAAACAGTCGCCAGCAGAGTGGCTTCGTCGAATTATTGGCGCTCGTAGTTTCCGCGTTCATCTCTAGTAACTCCCCATTATCCACCACCGGGTAAAACCCATGTCTGAATTCGCTTAACCCGGATATGTTCGAAAGTGGCGTTGAGAGAAATCAGAGCGGGAATATTGCTGCAGTGCCACGCCGCACCGACCGCTCTTTTGGAAGGAACGAATAGAAATATGAGAAAGCCGAAGTGTGCGCCGCAAGGCGAGTCGGAAAGCCTTTTGGACAATTTATATTTAGCCGCGCCTTGCCCCGTGACTTGGGAATCTATGGAGGGCGACGACAGAGTTCGTCACTGCAAAGGATGTGCGAAAAACGTGTACAACGTTTCTGCAATGACAAAGAAGGAAGCAGAGGAATTTCTTCGAGTCAACGGAGACAGCCCCTGCATGCAGTTCTTCCGGCGCGCCGATGGAACGATCATGACAGACAACTGCCCTGTCGGTCTGCGCAAATTGCGCGATCGAGTGAAGGCGATTGCCAGAGTAGCGGCTGGTTTCGCAGCGTTTATGCTTTCGATGCCCTTGGCGCTAGCACAAAGCATTTCGAGCGGAACTGCGCAAGGATCGGGTGCATCGCAAGGGTCTGGTGCATCGCAAGGATCGGGTGTGTCGCAAGGGTCTGGCACTGGGTCCTCAGGGAGCGGTGGAACCACAAGTGGTGGCAAGCAAGAAAAGCCGGCACTGCGACCTCTGGGTGGGGCGCCAATGCTAAAGCCGCCTGTGAGGGGGCGAGTGATGGCTGTTCCGCCAAATCAACTAAAGGGCATCAATGAATTGAAGCCGCATGGCGCATCAGGCGATAAACCCACTGCAATCAAGGGCGGACAAACAACTGGAACAACCGGAACCACTGGAGCTGTTGGCTCCACCGGAAGCGATGCCGATAAAAGTTGGATAAAGCTGAAAGCGGAACACGAAAGTCTTGCAGACACCAAGGCGGTCGAGTTCTACAAGAAGGCAAAAGAGAAGGAAGAAGCAAAAAACTACGATCTCGCCGAGTTCTTTTACGAAAAGGCGCTTGATGCGGTGGAAAAGCAGGGTGGATGCGATTCGAAGTTCCGCTCGCTAATCGAAGGAAATCTGAAGAGTGTTCGCAAGCTGAAGTCGAAATGAAGGCATGCTACTCGACTTTGAAAGTCTCATGCGCCGAGCGCACGAAGTCGAGATCATCTTTGTTTGCCGGATAATCTTGCGCCATCATCAGACAAAAATTGTTTTTGTCGACCTTTGTGACATAGATGTAGCCCACGACTTTCGAACCGTTCGGCAGTTCGCGCTGGAAATCGGCAGTGGCAAATTTTCTGCCTTCAATTTCTTTCGTTCCTTCCTGAGCCGAGATCTTATTTTGTGGATCGCCGCTTTCTGCCAGGCATTTTGCCAGAACTATCTGCTCAGAAATTTTTGCCTCTTGGGCCGCCGGGACGTGTATTGCTTGCACCAAGACTCCCGATTTGGAGCCGTCTTTACGCTTTGCCGCCCAGCCGAAAGTTGTGGCATTCTCACCCTTTTCCGTTTGTAGCTCATAGCCTACGGGTGGACGCATGGAAAAGGCGAACGCATCGCATTTGAATGTCTTCCGCTCACCGAGTTCTCTTTTGGTCGTCTCCGCGTTTTTTGAGGCGGCGCTGGCATCCTCGGCTTTGCAGCCATTTGATGTGAGGAACAAGAATGCGCACAGTAAGGAGGCGGCGGAGATTTTGGCTCGTCGGCTCATTTTGCTTGGTTGGAACATTTTGACCTCGGATTTGCGGCTGAGCCACATCATTTTTGCAGATTGGGTCAATTTCTGTCACAAGATTGACACGGCTCCATTGTTAGATTGAATGCACGATTTTTTCACGTTCGCTGGCACATAATCGGGCAACCTCCAGAAATCCCAGGAGCGACCACTTCCCTAGGTCGCGAGACTCGTCACGACTTTACTAAGGAGAACTACCAATGGCGAAGCTTCAGACTCGTCTTTCGCATAACGGATACTCCTTCAAGCGTTCCCGCAGAGGGACCTCAATGGCAGAACTTCCGCCATCAATGTTCATCTTCTTTTTTGCACTGTTTCCATTGATCGACATGATCGGATTGTGCACTGGAGCCGTTACCAGTTATCTCATCACTACACAGTGCGCAGTGGCGGCGGCAGGATCTATCAACTTTGATGCCGCGCTTGCAGCTTCCATTACTAACTCAAACAACCTCAAAGACTCAGGCCTCGGCAAATTCGCCAAACTCGCACCAGTCGGTGGAGCCTCCGGAAGCGGCGTCGACCTGTACATCACCGGCACCAAAACAGCCGACAACTCACTCGTTGTTTATGGACCCAACACTCATGCAACACCGCCGGTCGTTCTTGATGGTTCCATCGTTTATGAATACGAAGCGATTGGCACTTATGATGTCGGACCGTTCCTTTCATTGGCTGGATGCCCATGGCTAGGCGATGTGCCGGGACTCGGCAAGCCGATGCGTCTGCGCTTCTCCGCCACTCGCAACGTCGAACATCCAGAAGGCATCATCGGTGAAGGCGCCATTGCTTACATGGGCAGTGGCAGCAACCCCGGTCAAACCGACCACTCAGCGGGAACTCTCAGCACTCCTGCAGGCACGACTCCTAATCCGAACCCCGGAATGGCTGTCAACCCGTTCATCTACACGACATTGGTTCCTGTTGACCCCAACAATCCAGCAGCCGGTTTCTTCCTGATGACATACAACGTCGCCGTTGATCCCAACAGCTGCGTCGGCAACACACTTACAGTAAGCGGTGTTTTCTTGACCCAGAGCCAAGCAGCTCAAATTCAAGTCGGCAACAACTTCCAAGTCGGCAACGATGTGGGTAGCGCACTCGGACAAGGCACCAACCCGCTTTCGAACATTGATCCCACAGTGCTCGGTATCAACAGAACCGACAGCGACTACACCAAGTTCACTAACGACCCCCAAGACATCACCTACACGCAGCAGGACATCAACAACAGCAACCTTTCTGCAAGCCAAAAGGCAGCTGTTATGGAGGGCTACGCCAACATGGTGCAATGGGCAGCAGCAAACGGATACTAACGAGTTTTTCGCCAGCCAACCAAACGAGAGCCGCCTTCGGGTGGCTTTTTGTTTGTGGTGGTTTTCTCAAGGGTTTTTCTGCAGGGTTTTTCTGCAGAGATTTTTCCGGAAAAATCTCTGGTTCGTTCCAGGATGCTTTCGAATGGGAACTACAGTTCTCTTTTCTGGTGAAAATGAGAACTAGGCGCACAGTATGGTTCCATTTGAGGAACTGTAGTTCTCTTTTTAGGTGCAAATGAGAACTTCAGTTCCACCATTCGAGTCGTCACTCCTTTGCGCTTGGAAGGGGTCAAGGTTAGCTTTAAGAGCTAAACTCATGAGCTTCTGCTAGATCGCGCGAGCTTAAGTAGGCTACATGTTTCGAGTTCTTGATATCTATAGCGTTCTCTATTGGGCTTGTCGTAGGGTCGGGGTGTTCATCAATTTCAATCGCCTTTCATGGAGCAGAAAATCCCCAGGCAGCCGTAAATAGCCGAAATTATGCGCGCGAAATCGTGCAGTGTGCTGCTCCGGCTTGGGCTCGATTGAAGAACCTCGCGCATAACGGCTGCAAACCCTTGCTTTCGTCGACCCACGCATTCGCGGCGGGCGTTCGAAGGCTCAACTCGCGCTTACGTCTCCTTCTTCGGCGCCCTACCGAACCCGGCCGGCATTCCCGTCCGTCTAGGCTCGGCGCTCTTTGTTGGAACCCGTGAGCCCGATAGGAAATCACAATGATCAACGACAAGACACAAAACCGCATGGCTGAACTCGGCGAAATCATCGCCAATGCATCGGAGGAGCTTGCGCAACTCCTTCGCGAAGTCAGCGAGGAAGCCGACAAGCAGTTGGCTGCCGCGTCTGCCGAGTTTCTGGCGGAGCATGGCAAGGACAATGGTGGTGTTTCGAACCGCCTCATGGCCTCGTACCGTGAAGCGCATCGGAAGCTGCTCGATGCCTCTGTCCATGCCTCCAACATCCACGAGATGGCGGAGCGCGCCAACACCCTTCGCCACAAGTGCGATTGGTGGAAGGTCCTCAGCGGACTCAAGAACGCTGATGACCGCACGCGGCGCAGCTCCAGCTGTGGCGACATCATCGCGGTAATCGAGGCTCTTTTGAAGTCGCAAGCCAACGATACCGTCGCGGCTGCCGATGCGATGACGCATCGCGCGACGCACGATTAAGAAGGCCTCTGCGAATCTTAACAGGCACCCGTGCACACCCTCGCGTTGTGCGAGAATCACGGGTGCCTTCACCGTTAGGAGATCCACGAACATGGAAACCAAATCTTTCAATGGCGTGATGGTCCCAGCCGGGGATCGCATCACGTTCAAGGACGGCAAGCCCGTCGTTCCGGCGAAACCGATCATTCCGTTCATCGAAGGCGACGGCTCCGGCCCCGATCTCTGGCGCGCCACGCGCCGAGTGATCGATGCGGCTGTGAAGCAGGCGTACGGCGACTCCAAGGAGATCGTCTGGTACGAAGTGTTCGCCGGCGAGCGCGGCAACACGCAGTTCGGTGACTGGCTGCCCCAGGGCACCATCGACGCCATCCGCGAGTTCGGCGTTGCCATCAAGGGACCGCTGACCACCCCGACCGGTGGCGGCTTCCGCTCGATCAACGTTCGGCTCCGTCAGCTCTTCGACCTCTACTCCTGCGAGCGTCCCGTTCGCTACTTCAAGGGCGTGCCGTCGCAGGCCCGGCACCCCGAGCTGCTCGACGTAGTCATCTTCCGGGAGAACACCGAGGACGTCTATGCCGGCATCGAGTTTCAGTTCAGCTCGAAGCAGGCGGAGACTCTGCGTTCGTTGCTGTCGACCTGGGGCTACGAACTGCCCGCCGACACGGGCATCGGCATCAAGCCCATCTCGCGTGAGAAAACGCGTCGTCTGGTTCGCAAGGCGATTCAGTTCGCCATCAAGTCCGGTCGCAACCGCGTCACTCTCGTGCACAAGGGCAACATCCAGAAGTACACCGAAGGCGCCTTCTGCGAGTGGGGTCTCGAACTCGCTCGCGAGGAATTCGGCGACACCGTCATCTTCGACGGCGAGCTCTGGAGCAAGTTCAACGGCAACATTCCCGCTGGCCGCGTCTACGTCCACGATCTCATCGCGGACGCAACGTTGCACAACCTGACGGTCACGCCGCAGGCGTTTTCCGTCATCGCCACCACCAACCTCAACGGCGACTACCTGTCGGACGACTGCGCCGGACAGGTGGGTGGTCTTGGTATCGCCCCCGGTGCCAACATCGGTGAGAACTTCGCCATCTTCGAAGCGACGCACGGCACCGCCTGGCGTCTCGCCAACCAGGACAAGGCGAACCCCGGTTCGCTCATCCTCTCCGGTGCGATGATGCTGGACTTCCTCGGTTGGAAGGAAGCTGCTGACCTCATCGTCAAAGCGTTCGCGAAGACCGTGGAGAACAAGGTGGTGACCGCCGACCTGGCGACCGCGGGAGTCACTGGTGTGAAGACCAGCGAGTTCGCCACGGCCCTCATCGGCAATATGGCGCCCCCGACGCCAGCTGTCTGCCCGCAGACTCCGGCGAAGGATGTCACTGCAGTCGCGACTGGCGCTGCCGGTGGTGACGGCTCCGCGGAGAGCAAGAGCTAAGCCTCAGCGGCTTGGCGATGTAGCGGCACAGTTGCCGTAACTGGTGTCCTTGAATCACTCCGTCAAAAGCGTGGGTGACCCAGAGACATTGGGGAAGAGACTGCTGATGTCATCGAGTTCCCATGCGTTCTTGAGATGTGATCTCAGGCGCATGTGGGACTCGGTGCATCGGTGGTTTCTTTTTTGATTGAATGTAATAGACTGGTCGATTACAAAAAAACGCGCTGAGCTGACCTGATTCGCGGTGGTTGTTTCGGGACCACTCATCTTGCGGTTGTTATGCTATGTAGAATTGTGATGGTAGAAGGCTGGAATCGTCAAAATGAGTCTGAACATAAAGAACGAAAAGACGCATCGACTCCATGGATCATTGGGGGAAAAACGGCACCTGTTGAAGAAAAAACGGTTCTCCAAGTGGTGACCAAATCATTCCCTCCACGAGGTATCCGCATTATTTCCTGATGTAGGTCTTGTCATCGAACGCATTCAGCCCCTTGCTGAGAGAAACGAATGTTTTATTTCCTACCGTGATTTTTGCTAAAGTCACCTCTACACCTCGCTCGATTGGTAGTCGATTACCAGGTGGGGACAATGGACCGGCCGTTTTTACCAGCGACAAAAATTTTGCGTCAATATTTCTCGAACCCGAAGAGAAATGAATCTTTGGATCGATAACGTCACCATTTTTATTCACGCCGAAAAGGCAAGTTATGTCGTGTGTGCTACTGTCGCTCGTGAATTCAGATACCAGCTCTTTATAGGCAGATTGATCGATTATTTTTTTTTCGAATGAATCGAACCAAGGTATCAGTTCGAACATCTGCATTCCCGGAGCACCATTACTTGATTGAGACACAGTGGCATCTGCAGTGCTGGGAGCCACTAGCACTAGGTTGAGCAACACAGCAGAAAGAACTGCCTTAACTGGGTGATGTTTTGTCATAGGATAATCCTGCGCTTAGAACCTCCAGTATAAACGCAAAAGTAGAAAAAAACCGTGCTGGAAAGCCAGGTCTTGCCAGCACGGTGCGTATCACGTAGCCGAGATGTTCTTTATTTTACGGTGTAAGTCCAGCGGAGCAGGCACCACTGGACGGAAGAGACCCGCTTAGCTCAGTGGCTGCCCAGGCTTTCAAGCATGGGAAGAACCCATTATCTAGAACTTTGTCGAGCATTGGCCTTGCACCCTTGGTGTGTTTCGCGTTCCATCCGAAGATGTGGGCGTGCACTTCAGGTTTGCTCATTCCCAAAATCGATTCGATGTGGGATATGACCTGAGTGGCGGTAACTGTACTCTGGTTCCAAGATCCAAATTGCAAAATGGCATCATTCACATCGCCATTTGGCAAACACACATTCGCACCGTTGGGCAGGTAAACTACCCCTGCCAATGGCACGTTAACGCTTTCTCCACCACCGCTAAACGGTGTTTTCTTGCAAGGGAATCTATGCACCATCTGGTTGATGGTAGGATCCAATACCTGATCGAGATCGAAGAGAGTATCCCGATTATTGTTGCTTCCCCAGTTTGTATCGTTTGACGGGAGAGTCGATCCGCCTCCCTTGAAGATAATGTCGACAGCATGGCCGAGCTCGTGAGATGTTACTTCCTCGTACATTGCATCTGTGTACGTTTCTGCCGCTGCACCTCTGCTTCCAGATTGCCAGGGGTTTGAGTAGATATGCTGACCCGACTTGAACGTGAGACCACCCGCAGTGGCTGGGAAGTAGTCAGACCAGAAGCTGTTGTACGAAGTGTTTCCAGTGAACACAAAGATCTCAGTTTTGTTATCACCGAACTGAGTCCTCAGGTTGTCGAACGCGCTACTCTTGGCAACATCACTTGGCACCTTGTCTTTGGCAACAGAAGTGCTATCCGGATTCGCACAGTTCCAGTAAGTCTTAGGCCAGGTGGAACCAACATACCGCTGCTGGCAAGGAACGTTATTCAATATGATCCGTCCGAAATCGGCATCAGTCGTGGTGAGTCCCGTGCCACCATCGACCTTCACCCAGGTGAGAACGTCAGTAACCGTGATGTTGTGGTAAGACTGGAATTTCCCTCCAATCCCGGTGCCATAGCCCGTAAGAGTGAACACAGGAGCGGTGATGCCTGAATCGACAGCTGTGATATAAGACAAAAGTCGAACTGAGCCGCCTTTCCCGCTTCCACTTCCAGCTAGAGCTTTCAGATTGACTGCATTTGCTGTCATTAACTGAAAGTTGGCTGCTGCAATGATGGCTGCGCCTGCGTCGCCTCCATTTAGTCCGCCATTAGCAGAGAATGAAAACTGACCGGCTCCTGTGCCAATCTTCACAGAATTACTCCAGCCAGCGTACAGCGAGATCGCCTTCGGGCTATAGGAAGCAGGATCACTGTAAATCGCGTTTCCTGTTCCGCTGCTTGCCGCATTGGCGGTGAATGAGGCAGTCGAGCTGGCGTTAAGAGCGAAGCCATTAGCGGTGTAAGCGTAAATCTCGCCGCCATTGCCATTTCCAGAAGTTGGACCATTGGCGTTGACGGCGATGCTAGGTGCGTCCATGACCACCTTGTCGACGATCAGACTGATATTGCCGCCGGTGCCTCCCGCCGTCGCGCTTGCATCCAAAGTAACTGCGCCAGTTCCAGAGAACACGATTCCATCCGAACCGGAACCAGTTCCTGTCGTAGTGAAGTTGATTGTATGAGTGCTTGCGCCCCTGGCGTCGAAAGTCGCAGCGCCACCACTAAACGTGGACTTTGTCGCGAACACATATACACGAGTATTGTTTCCCTGGGCAGAGGCAGTAAATGCCGAGCTTCCAGTGCCTGCGTAGGTGATATTGCCAGTCTTCGTGTGATCGATATTGTGACCATAGATCCACATCGAGGCCGGATCCGTGGATTCGGTAATCGTAATGGCACCCTGAGGCACGAGCTCAACGTAGCCTGTGAACCACTGGTCAACTCCGTTTCCGTCCCCTCGCAGCGTCAGTCCGCTATGATTTACCGTTTGAGCTGCAATCGCAACTCCATGCAAACCACCACTAGCAGTTGGATCGGTTGCAGACACAACCGCATTCGCACCGAAGGAAACGGTGTTCGCTAGCAATGCGATGACGCCACCATGGTTGGCTCCCGAGCCATCGGAAGCCACTGTTGCACCAGGCATAGTCAACGTGCCTGATTGGGCGTTCAGAAAGATGTGTCCAGGTTTGCCACTTCCAGATGCATTCGAAATTTTTGCTGCATCCGAGAGCGTAAGATTTCCAGTGGAACTTGCGTTCCCATTTGTGACGTAGACAATGGAGCTCGCGTAAGTCTGATCATTCGCAGAGCCTTTTACCGTAATTTTTGTGATTTTGTTGGCACCAGCAGAGCCGATTTCCAAATTGGAATTGCCACCACTGGCGTGCGCTTTAATGTTTACGTTGTAACCAGTGGCTGCTTCAACATCACCAAGTTGAAGATTACCTTGTGCAACAACAATAACCGAGCCATACGTCGTAGTTTTGATGTTACCGACTGTGATGTTGTTCCCGCGAGCGCGAATGTAGTGGTTGCTTGCTGTCAGATTGCCAATCTGTGTATCCCCTGCTTGACTGTTTATGTCAATTTGAGTGCCGGCGGAGATGGTGTTGGTACCAGCTGAAATTGAATCCGCCGTGATCTGAACCGATCCATTTGGTGCATTGATGGAGGTGCTCAGCACGCAGTTCGTATCATTGATGGTCACATTGCCGGTCCCATCAAAACTGCCGGGATAACTTGCGCAGTCACCAGTGTAGTCGTTCGCAAGTGCGATGCCTGGTGCAAGGAAGGTTGCTAGCGCAAGCGCTGCAATGCCTCCGAGCACTTTCTTTGCTCGTTTCATTGAGTTCTTACCTCTTTGAGAGTGGGTTGTTTGTTCGCCATTTCTGACTCGTTCATTGACCAAGGCAAAAGCGTGAAGCCCCTAAACAGCCACGAGCTGTTTAACGGATGAGCTTGGTGAATTCGAAAATGCTTTGGTGAGCGCTTGTTCTCAGTACAACGAGTGGACAAAAATGACGTCAAACCCTACTAAAGGCGGTTCTGTTTTTCGACTTTTGCGTAATCAAAGGTAAAGATATTTCGACGCGCACCGGTTCTGCGATCTCGTAGTCCCACCAATAGAATGCGGCTTGGTTACCGAATGTATACAATCTTTCTTTACCGGCGTCTTCAACATATCTTTCGATTTCACCTCTTAGCGCGGCTTGCAGAAGACCGGCGATTTGAGAGACTTATGATATTGCTACAGGAGCTCTGACAAGGCTGATAAGTAGAACCTGAAGAGAGATCCTCGGAATGAAGTCTGACGAGTACTATCCTCGTGGGGTGCACAACCAAAATTGGAGAAAATTTGTAGGCACCACTTTTCACGCTTTGCGGGTACCCCCGTTACTTCATTTAAGAACCCAACCCCAAGAGATAAGGTCCGTCTACAAATGTCAAGTCGGACTTGTGTTTCCGGACTTAGAAATCTGCGAACAAGTTTTGTGGGACCCGTCTACAAGATCTCGCAAATGGTGACTGCATAGTGATTGTGTGAGTTCTACAACTAAAGCTATAGCTAGACCTTCATGGACTGCTTTTCACGATGATAGTGGAGTGAGCTGCGCAACACGATCCAAGAGTCTGTGACGCACGACAGCGTCTTCGAAAGTCGGCGCTTGATGCTGTGTTTCTGACTTCAGGCATCGTGCAATTTGTGCGTACAGTTGTGCCACGTTGAACGGATTTCCAGATGGTGTCGATGGAGGAACCCATTTGAACTTCGCATCAATCTCAATTGGTTTCATTTCCTTGTCGGCACCTTTAGCACCAGTGAGGGTCAAATCAATCATCTGAATATGTCCGCTGTCGCCGGTGATGCGGAGATCTCCGTCTGTTCCGTTTATCTCCCAAAGCAGATTGGTCGAACGATTGGTGCCGCCACGAAAATGAATCGAGGCTATGGCTCTACTCTCTAATGTTCCTCCAAGAACCAATTGATCTGCGGTTTTCATCATGGCCACTTCTGTCGACCCCTCAACCGGTACCGACTTTCTTCGAGTGGCGCGAAGTGCATTGAAAGATTTGAATTCGCCCAGACAATAGCAAAATGCGTCGATGAAGTGACCTGCGGGGATAGTGAGCATTGTTGCGCCGTTGGCTTCGTCCAGCAGATACTTGCTTGCAGACAGCACCGACGCGCCCCAGCCTCTTCCAGATGCCACCACGGATGATGACAGTACTTCACCGACGTAACCAGCGGCGATGAGGTCTTTCACCTGATTGACGACAGGCGCGCAGCGAGCTTGGAGACCTACGAATCCATGCAGGTTCTGCTTTTTTGCCAGAGCCGTCATTTCCTCGGCTTCCTTCAAACCATTTCCGAGGGGCCACTCGCAATACACGTGCTTGCCGGCGTTCAGTGCGGCCATCACAATCTCGTGATGATGCGGCACTTTCACTGTGACCGTGACGAGATCGACATCGGGTAAGTTGACGAGATCAACGTGTTTGTCGAAGGCGTTTGGCACGTTAAATTTGTGCGCTACTTCGCGTGCTGACTCTATTCGAGTCGAACTCACCGCGGTGATTTCGAAGTCCGGCGACGCCATCAGCGCCGGGATGTGCGCCTGCGTTGCCCAGCCTCGATGCGGGTTGGTTCCGACGATTCCGACGCGAATTTTATTAGAGTTCATTGGGTACGATTTCTTGGTGGGATCAAGTCTGTAATTATGTCTTGCAAAAGAGGAATGTATGTTTTCGCCATCTAAGGAAGAAGTAGAGAAGAATTTTGAGCTTCTGCGAAAGGATCTCGAAGGCAAGATCGACCCTGAAGAAGAAGGTGCGCCTGAGCGGATTTTTATTGCTCACGATGATTACCACGCGAGTTGTATCGGTGTCGCAGCAAATGGAAGACAATTTTTCTTGACAGGATTATTTATTGCGGAACTTAATGACAGACCGGGAAATGAGTTTGAGGCTTTGTTCTTGTTTGACCAAGGAGGAAGTTTGGTCGATTCGGTTGCCATTGAGTGGGGTCCGCGTTCGACTTTCGACGAGGAGCTGGCTCGAAAGTGGCGAGCGGAACGTCTATCTGAAATTGGTCCGATTTCCTACGAGGACATAATGGTGAAACCGTTTGCGGTTGAACATTTCGGCGTAATGATGGGACTGATTCCGTTTTGGTATGGCGGTGACGATGACGACGATGATGATGATGATGGTCGTTGGAAAGTGGAGCTACACCCGGGGAACTTCATGGCCTTTTATCCTCCATGGGACTCTGGGATTTATGACACGTAGCAAGGTGCGTGGTATCGCATGTGGTGTACTATCAAAAGAAGTAGAAAAAGTCAAAATGGAAAGGGTCAGAGAAGACCGGGAGTTCATCCCGATTTCCCTGACCCCGCAACCACTAGTTGGAGGTCCTCACTAGTTTGAGGGTTCCATTGCGGTCGCTAGATTGGCAGCAGATGACGTTTTGGACGCACTGCTTTGAAAGCCTGAAGGACGTTAGTCCGACGATGCGCTGGTGCGACCACCGGAGCGGTAGTCGTCGCCGAAGCTCGTGTAGTAGCGGTGCAGTTCGGCAAACTCCGTTTCGGTGGCGCGGGCGCCCTGACCTTCGGAGATATCCGTGGAGTAGTTCTCCTCGAACGTCTTTTTCAGCCAGCGACCCATGTCGCGCACCATCACATCAGCTGCGATGCAGTTGATGAGTGCCAGGCGGCGGGTGAACAGTTCGTCGACCGTGTTGATCGTGTCGGCGGCCAGTTCGGCTTCGAGAGCCTCGGTCTCGGCAATCGCCTCGCGCAGCGTCTCCACGACTTCACGACGCAGCTGTTCCGCACCGAGAATTTCGGCGAAGAAAGCGATGCGCGCGCTCTGGAAGGAGAGACGGCTTGTGTGCTGACGCTTGCTTTCGTCCTTGATCGCATAATGCGGGTAGTTGCTGTCCAGAACTTGGATCAGCCGCGCCGCATACTGCTTCTCGTTGACCTTGCCCTTCTCGCCGTTGACGAGCTGCTTGACCGCGGCGTTGACGCGATCGCGCACACCAGCCAGCTGCGCGAGCAGGTCGGCGAGTTTCGCCAAAGCAGGATGCTTGGTGTTCTGCGTATCGACGAAGGCGACGTGTGTGACCACGCGCATCTCATCGCGCTGAAACTTGTGTCCCAGCTTCTGAGGCGTGACCACAGGGTCGGTCGGGTAGAGCGCACCGAAGGAGTGTCCGACGAACAGGTTGGTCGTCTGGCACTTCGGATGGCGCTTCAACTGCTCGACCACTTCGCCGAAGGCGGTCTTGAGGACGTTGAGCGTGGCTTCGTTTCGCTTCGACGAAGCATCATGCTCGCCTGGGCAGTCGACCTCGACCTGGTGCCGGCGCATCTCTTCTGCCAACAGGCAGTTGTTGATGAGCAACGGCTTGAGCCATGCCTCGGTGCTCTGGTTTCCGAGCTCTCCCGCCAGTTTGACGGCAGGTTTGCACGCGTCGAACAGCCGGTCGCGAATCTTGCTGGTGCGAGAGCGCGCAGCGTAATAGGCGTACAGCACCGACTGGTACGTGAGGAGTGCCTCCTGACGCTGAAGCTTGAGCAGCCCCAGCTCTTCGGGCTTGTCCATCGCAGCTTCGATGCGAGCCGTCCAACGAGACGGATCGACCTCGGCTTGCTGTCTTGAGAGCCACTGCGTGTACCGTTCGATTTCGGCTTGCGCATTGGTCATCTCGGTCATCGCCGCATCCAGCTCTGCCAGAAGCGGGTGGAACCCATGGTTCGGGGTTTTGTAGTACATGATTTTGTTTTCCTTGCCTGAGTGATGTCGGCGCAGGGCGGTTCTCAGGCACGCCTCTGCACCCATTGAGTCCCAAAAGCAGACAGGGTTGGAAGCCCCGACCACTCGATTCGGACTCGGCGAGTTGCAAGAACTCTCCTTCTTAGATCTCGGTGCCGAAATTGAAAAATTTCCGTCACGCCACTGACTTTGCGGCTTGCTCTCAAGCGGGCGACCCTCCCCGAAAGCCCAGTCAAGGACTTCGGATCAATGGTGAATATCGCGCACTCGAGTTTTGGTAGCTACACCGCTAGTTTCAGATTCAAGAAAAGAGAGACTCCTTGAATCTATCGAGAGCTTTGAAGAAGAGGCAACAAATGTATCTAAAGCTACTGACCTTGGAAAAAGTGAATGTGGCAGAGTTGTGCGAGGTTATCAAGGGGTGTGCGAGTATGATTTCTTGCACCGGCAGCTCTTGTTGCTTGCTGAAGGTCACCAACTCTTTGCCAGTGCCGTCTTTCGGATTCAACAGGTCAGTGCGTGCAGCGACTTTCGAATAGTCTTCGTAACTTTGGATTCAGTCCCGGCAAAACCCTATACTATACCATGTCGCAATAAGCGCAAAAAATGGCAGGACCCCAGGGATTCGAACCCTGACCGGCGGTTTTGGAGACCGCAATGCTGCCGTTACAAACAGGGTCCTGTAAAAGAAAGAAAAATGGTGCTCCCGACGGGATTTGAACCCGTGTTCCTAGCTTGAAAGGCTAGTGTCCTAGACCTCTAGACGACGGGAGCCTGTGGTGCCGAAGGAGAGACTCGAACTCTCATGGTTTCCCACCGGGGTTTGAATCCGGCGCGTCTGCCAATTCCGCCACTTCGGCATTGGGAGATGCCCAGCATTAGCCGTTCTCCCGAGACGGCGTTCTTTAAGTCCCCTGGGTTGGGACTACGCTCGGCTTACAGCCCCTTGCGGGTGAGCTGCAGGCAGAGCCGATCGCCGATGCCGGCGACCTTGGCCCTGACGTTGCCGCCCACCTTGATGGAGCTGGAGCTCGCCCCGCCCAGCTCGCTGAAGGGCAGGAAGCCCTCGAGCTCGCCGAACGTCACGATGAAGCCCTCAGCCGTCCGCTTCAGCACCTTGCCCGTGTGCACGGTGCCTTTGCCGAACGAGCCCGAGAGCTTCGCGCGCGCAGCCGCGGTGCGCTGGCTGAGCTTGACGCGGACATCGCCCTCGTCCTTGCTCACGCCGAGCACCTCGAGCTTCAAAGTCTGACCGACCTTGATGCCCGCGAGCGCCTTGTCGCGCGCTTCGCGCGTGGCACCCGCCAGCTCGCTCACGTGGACGAACCCGTCCACGCCCGCGCCGATGCCGCTGGCGATCGTGGCGATCACGCCGACCTCGAGCGTCTTCACGACGGTCGCGTCGACGGAATCACCCGCCTTCAGCTCGCCGAGCACGACGTCGTCGTGCCACCGCTCCGAGAGCGAGATCTTGCGGCGCTTGCCGTCACGCTTGATCTCGACCACCTCGACCTCGACCGCGTCGCCCTTGGCGAGCTGCGCGAGACGGCGGCTGCGGCCGGCGAAGCTGCCGCCGCGCATGCGGCTGACGTGCAGCAGACCGTTGCCGTCCACACCCTCGAGCTTCACCTCGACGCCGAAGTCGAGCTTGAGGGTGACGATGCCGGCGAACCGATCCGACACCCGAATTTCATTGGACTGCGTCATTCAGACCTCCAGTTGGGGTTGTGCTTGCGACCTCTGCGAGGAATTCGCGAGAGTCTCTGCAAGCCGTTCTTGACCGATCACAACCAAACGTTTGGTCGTGACTTCTTTAGAAACGGGTTACTAACCTTGAGAGATCTGGACCGATTGGTTTCGATCCATGGTCACCAGATATGGTGCGCGCGGTTGTGTTTTCTCCTCAGCAACCGGCTCGGCGTCTCGGCAATAAGGATTGAAGCAATCAGAGATCTGATGATCATCTGATTTAAATTCACGATGTAATTTAGATCTGTGATCCGTGCGCCACCACCAAGAACCGCAATGCACGCCGCGCTAGCTTGGCTAGTCGTTGCGCAACGGTCACCGCCTGTGGAGGCATCATTAAGATCAGATCTGCGTCAAAGTCTTACGCCGCGCATGCGCAACCCAGTTTGTGTACTGCATTTGACGTGCAGACCCATCTCTTATTACCTCTTTCCCCCCGGGATACCTAGGCACTGAAATGCCTTGGTTTATGTGTGATGTTAGGCGAGGGAGTTGGTTTGGATGGATTTACCGGGTTGGTTGCAAGTGGGAACGTTGAATTCAACCTAAAGAATTCCGGGATGGGGCGCAATTCTTGATAATCTGAACGATTTTCGTGCCACTGTAGACGGTGTTTTTGATGTCAGGAGAATCCAGGGATTTCCGTGGATTCACAGATCGACCTGTTCTATTGTCAGAATTATGGGGAACATTTTGGGCTAGTGAAAGATGCTAAGGAGCCTGGGTCTGTCGCGATGTCCACAGGTTAAATCGCATGTAATAGTTAGCGCGCTCGCGCATTCTTGGCATCCGCGCGCATCATCGAATTCCATCCTGAAGATCTAGTATTAGGGGAATCAAACCCCTCCCGGAGACTTATCAGGTGCCCGTGCACACCAGTGCTTACGCCCCACAGCTTGTCCATGGTCACTGGCTTGCGGGTCTCTCCGAGTGGTGTTGAGACTCCCATTTATAAATTCGTTCGAGCAGTACAAAAAGTTCAACGGAAGACGAACATTTGCCGGGTGCTATATTGATTGCCCGTCGTTGTCTTTTGGAATCACCGTCAACCGTGAAAATTCAGCGTTTCGTCTCAGTTTTAGTTTCGTTGGGATTGGTTTTACCGACCGCACTGTCGTTGCCAGGAACAATCGCTGACGCGAAGTCTAAGCCGACTGAAAAAAAGTGCAATACGAGAATAGCGAACAAGAAAACAGGCAGCTCAAGCAGCGACACCAAATCCGATTCGTCCAGAGATGATGATTCCGATGATAACGACAGCGACAACGACAAAGGATCGGACAACGATAATTCGGGTAATGATAGTTCAGGCAATAAAAAGTCTGACAAGAAAGATTCCAAAAAGTCAGACAGCAAAAAGGATGATGATGCACCTAAGCTTTCTGTGACGGAACATACAGTAAACATCGGCGGAACCCCAGTCAGATACAAAGCCACCGCCGGTTACATGGTGCTGAAAGATTTCAGCGATAAGAAGAAAGACAAGAAGGACGATCGTTATGCGGGATTTGATGGAGACAGCAGCTCAAGCGATTCTTCCGACAAGAGCGACAAAGACTCAGACAAAAAGAAACAGCCAAAGAAATTGGCAAAGATGTTTTTCATTGCATACACTCGCGAAGGCGGGAGTGCTTCTCAGAAACGTCCGGTGACATTCTCCTTCAACGGTGGTCCGGGCTCGTCTTCTGTTTGGCTCCACATGGGCGCCTTGGGTCCACGCCGCGCTGTTCTAACAGATAGAGGTGAGGCATTGCCTCCACCGTTCCGTCTAGAAGACAATGCATACTCATGGCTTGATGAGACGGATTTGGTGTTTATCGATCCTGTTTCGACCGGCTATAGTCGTTCCGAACCAGATCAAGATCCCAAAAAATTTCATGGCTATGAGGAAGATATAGAGAGCGTCGGCGAGTTCATTCGCTTGTACACCACGAAGTACAAACGTTGGACTTCGCCGAAATTCATCATCGGTGAAAGTTACGGAACCACCCGTGCAGCCGGTCTAAGCAATTTCCTGCAGCGACGATACGGAATGTATTTGAACGGAATCATTCTTGTTTCTGCCGTGTTGAACTTTGCTACGATCGACTTTTCGCCGGGCAATGATTTGCCTTATGCGATGTTCCTTCCGGGATATGCGGCCAGTGCCTGGTATCACAAGAAAGCAGCTGGTGATTTGCAGTCGAAATCGCTGAATGAAGTTTTGCGAGATGCTGAGGCGTTTGTCGAAAATGAGTACCTGACTGCTTTGTACCAGGGTGATCGGTTGACTCCCGCGCGCAAGCAAGAGATCGCGGACAAGCTTTCGGCATACATCGGATTGCCCGCGAATTACGTGAGGCAACTGGAAGATAGAGTTCCCGATTCGTTGTTTTTCACCCACTTATTGAATGACACTAATCGCATCATCGGAAGATTTGACAGCCGATACACGGGTGTTCGTGCGAATCCTGGGCGTGACTATGATGAATACGATCCTAGCTTCGAGGCTGTGAACGGTCCATTCACTGCAACTGTAAATGACTATGTTCGACGCGAGTTGAAGTTTGAAAGCGAGCTTCCTTACGAGATCTTGGCGAATGTCTGGCCTTGGAGTTTCAAGAATGTGGAGAACAGATATCTCAATGTTGCAGATGACATGCGAAAGGCGATGATTTGCAATCCGTATCTGAAGATCTGGTTCTGCTGCGGCTATTACGACCTTGCAACGCCGTACTACGCGGCAAAATATACGGTTGATCAAATGTCCTTAGATCCATCGATCAGCAAGAATATTCGCCTCACATACTATGATGCCGGGCACATGATGTACGTTTTGAAGCCCGCGCTGATCAAAATGAAGTCAGACTTGCGCGCATATCTGAAGGATGCGGTGCTGCCGGATTCTGCCGCGGTTCAATCGGCTGCGCCTTAGCCGTTAGCAGCAATCGGTCGGTGTCATGAAATACTTTTTGCCGCCGACTTGTTTTAGGTTGCCGACAGTGTTTTTCAATTCCTTCGTCTTGGGGAGGGTTTTGCGTATCTTTTTATTCGAGGTCTCCGTGGTTTCTTTAGCGCTTGGTTTGTTATCCTTTTTGGTCATGGCTAGCACCTGCCTTGTGCGTTGTACCGGACTGTTCCCTCATAGAAATACAATAACCGAGCAATGTGTAGACATTATGTGAGGAACACATGTGAGCGACGACAAAGATATTGAATTGGAATCGTGGAACCGTGACTTGTTCAAGCCAGGCGGCGGTGATGCATTTTTGATGTACGCAGTCTTTGGCGAGTTTCAGCAGCCGTTGGGGTGTTCTAGGCTCGACCATAGAACGGAGGGTGTTCCCGAAGGCTTGGAAGTCGTGGTGTTTAGCCGAGACGATATCGAACACTCCGAGTACATGGACGGGTTTCTAAAAGGCCCTGGTGCTGAAGGGCTAGAGCACCACGATCCGGAGTTGTATGAGGAGATTACAAACGCGCCGCACTGTCTAATCGTGAGAGGCGAGATCAAAGACCCACCAGACCTCAACTATTTGCGCGACACCATCGGGTTTCTCACTGCATTGTTTGAACAAGGTGCAGTGGCGATCGACGATGCATTGAGAATTTGTTGGTGGGATGAACAGAGTTGGAGAGAATGCATTTTTGATCCTGGCAGACTGACTGAGTTTCATGTGCTTACCATGTATTCCGAAGACGAGGAAGCCAACGCGAGCGAATCCACTCAGATCGATGATGATGGGTCTGAGGAAGAAGGTGCTGGTGTTCTCTGGTGGGTTCACACGCGCGGATTGGCTAAGTTCGGTCGTCCTGATATCAGTATTCGAGGAGTTCCGAAAAGCAGTTTGGATGTAGCGATAGAGGCGTGTGTGCGGTTTGTCGAGAAAATGGCTCTCGGACTTGTTATCGAGGAAGGGCAGGAAGTTAGAATTCCTGGACTGCCAGTTGGAATGACATGGCACCATGGTGGTGACTATGAGGATCTCGACTTCAACAACGTGCATGTTGAGACGCATTGGGTTTCATAGTGAGCGAAAGGCGGTTGAAGTGGTAATAGTAGACCGGTCTAGTAATTTTTGCTGAAACAAAAAAGCGGTCGAGCTGTCAAAGTTTACCAATCTGGTAAGCCTGGCAACGCCTGGCAACGCGAGGCTTTGTAGCGGAACATGCCAGCAAAGCGAAGCCGGTGAAAGCGAAGCGGTGAAAGTGATGCCAGTGACTGAATCACTGGCACCACCCTCAGAAAAGCGAAGGCTAGATGGGGTTGTTACCGCATCTCAGCCTGGCCGCCGAACTTTGCCATCAACTCCTCATCCTCCTGCGCGAGTTTCAGCCACAGGTTTGCCAGCCGCCGCTTCGTGCGTGCGTGAATGGCGGCCCACTTGTAACGAGCGGGATGGTGGTACCGATCGTCGTTGAGTGGTCCGAGAGAGTTGCGAGTGACCGACGCGATGAGCTCCGCATACTCTGCTGCCATCGAAGTAAGAAGAGTGTGCGCATGAACCTCCGGTATGTCCTTCTGCAGTTCGTGGACGATGCGCGCACTGAGGTTGAGCAGCCGGCGCACCTGATGCAGAAGCGGCTTGTCCTTGGCGCGGCGCGCTTCTTCCTCGGCATTGCGCGGAATGCGAAGCATAACCTCCGTGTAGAAGATCTCCGTGCACGCTGTTCTGACACAGTGGTACAGGTCGTCGAGCGCAACTCTGATGGCGTAGACGTCCTTCTTCTGAAGGCGCGTCTGAATCACTTTCCATGCGTCGTCGACACCGCTTACGAGGCACTCCAAGACCCGCTCGGGGTGATTGGGCATTGCCTTGCGGAGGTCGTCGGCTTTCTGCTGGTGGGGAAGACTCGGGTTTTCGAGCCTGATACGGGTTGGCGTTTGCATTGTCTTGTCCTTACTTTTGTTGGATTGCATAGAAACAACCGTTCGGCCGAAGCGGCGCGAGTCGGGGTTCCTGATGCGGCTTCACGTCACGAATTCAACTCACGCAAGTTCTGCAAGAGCCTCACCGGTTCAACGGTAGGCAGCTACGGGCGGCTGTGAAACGCCTAAGAAACGCAGCCGATGTAGGTGCCCTTTGGATAGGAGGGTCTGAACAGTCCTGGATAAGTTGAGGGAGGTGAAACGAAGCTGTCTTCACCGTAAAACCGTTGCTGGGTATGAAACCAGCTCTGTTCTGAAATGTTGCGAATCCAGGCAGGAACGGAAAAGACGGACGCAAGCAGTGCGTGGTGCAGCTTTGCGAGCCGAGTCCAACCAGATGACAAGTTGTCAAGATACTCTAGCGTAGCTCGCAAATCAGACCAGGCCGGACCATATACTGGTAAGACCGGCGCGAGCTTGCAAAATGTCTACAGCGACTTTACTTGCCCACATGAGACTCACGCGATTCAAGGCCGTATTGATCGCCATAGCTCTTTTTCAGCATCTGAGCGTTGTTGCTTCGGTGTATTGTCAAAATCAGTTCTGCGAGCTGAGCAAGTTCGTGGGAATTGGAGTTCCTTGCGCAATTGCGTTCACGGCATGTGCCGCGGTTCTCATAATGCTTGTGAGCATCTTAGAGTGGTTTTCTTCTAAAGATGTGCATGCCAAACAAATTGCAGAAGCAAGCTCTTTCTATATCGTGAGTTCTTTACTTTGCATTGGCACCTATCTTCTACTCTTAGGTGTAATCTCTGATCGCCTAAATGATTTTGCAAACAAGACCGCAGTTGTGGTTGCGGCGATTGAGAAATACCAGATTGATCACGATGGTGAGCCACCTGAGCAATTGTCCGAGCTAGAACCAAAGTATATTGCTAAAGCAAACGGTGATGGATTTTGGAGTGCTAAGTACAAATACTCGCGTTATCCTGAGCCACAGACTGATTGGGATCTCGCCGCGGACGGCTTACTCACCTACTTTACTTACCGGTCAAACCAAGTGTATCCGCCTGATTCGCTGAACAGCCAAACCATTCGACAGGCGAACCGCGTATTTCTTGTCACCGACTCAATCCGATCCGACTAGTGCTCAGAACACGAACCACTCGTGTGGGAAACCGGGTGTTTCTTCCCGTCGAAATTGACTAAGGTGTAGGGACAGATCCCTTCCCCAGGGTTGTTCCGATAATGCCGCCAGAGAAGCAAGGCGAACAAATTGCAGAAAAGCCCGATGAAAAGGGCAGGAGCGCGAGCGAGCGTCTGGCTGAGGAAGCCGGAAAGCTCATGAAGGGCGGTCGGCCAAAGGCGCAGCAAGATACCGGTCCCATCGGCACGGCGACAATGAGTGCAGATGGAACCATCACCCTGAATCTCCATGCCCATGGTCCTGTGGCTGGGGAAGCGACAATCAGCTACGGCACTGATGATAAGCAATATCAAGAAGTGAAGCGTCATCTCAACGGAATCAAACCCGGCGAAGTGAAGTTTGTGCAGCCCTGGAGCGATCAAATTAAAAAGCAGGACATAGGCGGAAAGCCTGGCGACAAGCCAAGCGACAAGGACCAGCCAAACGATCAGCCGACTAACAACGACAAGCCAAACGACAAGCCAAACGACAAACCGAGCGACAAGACAGATCCATCAGACAAGACTGCTCCAACGCCAAAACTCGCACCGACTGCCGACTTTTCGCGTCGCGTGAATGACACATACAATCAGATTCCGCAAAATGTGCGTGATGCGCTTGATAAAGACAATGTACAAGTAATAGCCACTGATCGAGTCACAGACGTGATGCCTGAGCTGAAAGGCGAGAAACCACGCGGATGGCCGCCTGGCAGCAGTTGGGATGACGTCGACGGGGCATACGATGTCGGCGGCAAGCGAATCATTGTGGCTGAGCGTCAAGGCAGTCCAAAGTCTCCTAACGCCAACAATATCGAAGGTCTCACACGGCACGAAACAGGACACGCTGTCGACCATTTACAGAATTTCTCCGACTCTAAAGAGTTCAAAGACGCTTACGATCGAGAGGCTGCAAAGATTCAAAAGCCTGACAGCGAGACGCTCAAATACTTCTTGCAGAAAGGAGAGGCGGGTCGGCAAGAAGCATTTGCCGAGATGTTCGCCATTAACAATGGTGGCGCCACTAATACCACAAGAGAAGCTCTGATCAAGAAGTACTTCCCTGATACACTAAAGGTTGTAGCTGATCAAACATCCAAACTCTAGGTTCAGTATTTGTCAGACGAAGAATATATTGGAACAGCTTGGATGGAAGAAGACGGAACCATCACAATGCGCTTGCGCGCAGAAGGTCCGGGTGTGGTAGGCATGGGCACACTCACATATCCGACGTCACATCCAAGTTATGCCGAGATTTTGCAGCACCTTGGCCCAATGAGGCCGGGCGACGAAGTGGCTGTGCGACCGTGGCCGGACTAAGCCTCGGTTCGGCTTAAAACCGAAGTGATTTTGCGTTGCTCCACGCAAGGGCGATTTTTTCGGGTTGCTCAGCGTCTAGTCTCCTAGGCGGATCTCACCTACGATTTTTGAACACCACGCGGAAGTCTTGGCCGAACTAATCCGGCGTGCGTTCAATTCTTCGCGAGCGAATCAGTGCCGCGCCGAACATATGCAAAGTCGCAAACATGCCGCAAGAGAAGGCCGCGACAAGATTGTGCGTCGGCTGCACTGAATAGATTGCGATTCCGTTAACCACTGATGCAGCAGCGAACAGCACCAGTAACAGCGTCCAGTCATGCAAGCGAAAGCGCATCACTTCAGGCAATAGGTGGAACGCACCAAACACTTGCACAGCAATCACAAGCGCAAAGCACGCCGCTTTCAGAATTACGATGCCTGAGGTCATCACTAGAAGAGACAACGAAACGGTGATGAGTGCAGCTGCTCCGTACGTTACATACGCCACGTTTGTGACAGAGTCTTGTTGTTTGGTCACGGTAAAACGCCTCGTTTCTGGACCGGCCGAGAAGCCTCAATTATAGATACGACTTGTGATTGTGGTTCGTTTCGTGAACAACCATTGCGGAAATCGGCACCCAGACGGCTTTTCTGAGTTTTGTCTCAGCAAGTGCGGCATTCTGAAACCGTTCCGCTCAATGAATTTTGCAAGAGCAGCCTGCCATCACAGTTCCATCGTGAGACTGAAGTTGATTGCGGATTTCACGAAACCTTCTCGAAACGGTCACCGCCTGCTCACACCGGGACCGTAAATTGAGGGCATCGTCGCACCAAGCCCTTCCCGCAGGCACAAGATTTTATTCGAGGCAACTCATTACTATGTCTATTCTCGATTCCTACCAACCCATAAACACCGAGAGATCTGAGAGTCCAAGCCAACTTTCATTGGGCGGGCTTCTCAAGTTTGACCAGAATCCATTCAAATTTACCAACGATAATTTCGGTTCGTCTGCATTACTGGACGGGTTTCCGAAATTGGAGTTGACAGATGTGGGACGCGCGACCGCTTCCATAGGGGAGATTGGGGCGGTCGCAAACCCCGCTAATGCACTAAGTTTCTTGGAGGGTGACAAGCGCGATGGGGGGCAGGGCAGTTTTGAGCTCACACTTAATCCTGTCCTTCCGCCTGCGCGACTCTTGAATCGTTTCGAAAACGTGATATCTGGTGGAGATGGTATTCCAAGCATCCCTACTCCATGGAGCGACGAACAGCTTTCCGGCGTTCTTCCTCGTCCGTACGTTCCGATTAGCGGACCATTGACCGGCTCTTTCTTAGACAGCACGTTCGGTACCGGAGATCCTGTTGGTTTTCCTAATCCCTCGTGGGAAGACGCACTTCGCATACCATTGCCTCGCACATTCGATCCGACCGGACAATTGAGCGGCTCTCGTGCTCCGGAAGAGAACGTAATAGACGGACGAGGCTATGTGTTTAGAGTGCCGAACGAGAGCACAACACCGGGCGAACAACCGCAGCGACCCGGTGATCAGCCACAAAGACCCGGCGATCAGCCACAGCGACCCGGCGATGGTCAGGACAAGCCGAAAGACCCTATCGACAAGGTTTTGGATAGTTTGAGCAAGGAAGACCTCGTGGCGCTGGTAAAGCAAATGTTGAAAGAGCAAGCCGTCAAAGACTTACAGGCAGAGCAGCAACAGGAACAGCAGAAGCCGCAGAACATGATTGAAAATCTGCTGCAGATGCTGCGTAAGATGTTCGATCAGCCGACGATTGTTCGTGTTCCTAAGAATCGACCAGGCGGTGGCGGCGACACAAACAGACCGGAAGAACCGCAGCCAGAGCAGCCGGGCGAACAGCCCGAGCAACCGCCCGAGCAGCCGCCCGAGCAGCCGAGAATCAGCCCAGAACAACTTACCGCTGCCATGCAAGCATTTAAGTACTTTGAAAACAACAAAGAGCGCCTGAAAAACTTCGCAAATGGCACTCCGCCGACCGACCAAGAAATGAGAGAGTTGGTGAAGAACTTGGACGCAGTGAAGGCCCTCGGTTGGGAAAATCAGCTCCCATCAGTAGGAGTCGATCAGAAGTACCTGGAAGCTCTAGTAACAGTCTTCGGCAAGGGCACTGACACATCTTCGTCTGATACGGTTGTTCCTGCACGACTTGACACACCGTCAAATCCATCGGCTCCGAGCCCAGTATTCGCTTAGATGTTTGCCTGGTCGTTTCGCACTACGACTCTGAGCCAATCTCCGACAATATCGTAACGCACTCGTCCATCCCGCAGCGCGCGGCGCTGCCATTCTCCAACGTTTCTTCACCGCCGCAGGAGATGCTCGCAAGGGCATCTTTTGTGTTTTAGCTTATAATCGATGCTTCACCCACATAGGTTCTCCTGACATGGGCAGCTCGCTGCAAATCGTTACTCGTGACCCAATCGAAATTGAGACCACAAGGTTGTTCGCAGAGAACAACGGTCTGACTTTGACCACGGTTGGAACCCTCGATGACGGCGGTGCCGAGATGCGCATGGGCTTGGGCAATGAAGAGGATGGCATTTTGCCACTGATTGCCGTGGACGGTCCGTTCAAGATTGATGAAGAGGAGTTGCCGGCTCTTGTGCTGTCGTATCTGCTTGGTCCCCAGTGGATCATGCTCGTCTCGATTGAAGAGGACGGTCCCAAAGAGGCGCAAGGTGTCGCGCGTTCTTATTCGAAATTCGTAGCCGAACACTGCCGTGGCGTGGTGTATGACCCGTCCGATGAATCGGTGATTTGGCCCAAAGCCACACCGCAGAAATATCGCGCTGCGGTTGTGGAGGAACGTATAAGTCTGGTCACACTGGAATGGTGCATTCCAATTCTGGCGTCACCGCAAGAGACCGTGTTATCGTTTCTGTCGTTATTGAAGAAGCGATGCGTTGAAGCGTTGCCGAAGAGATTCGGTCGAACTGAGCCTTACAAGGGCAAGTTTTTGCTCGGAAAAGAAGAATCATTTGTCGAGGAGTGGACACATTGTGCCACCAGGGAGAGTGGCGATGTTCTGTATTGGAGCTCGTCTGGTCCATGCTTTGGTGGAAGCGCGAGGTTTTCAGATCAGCGCAAAAAGCTGCCTGAGACATGGAAACCGCAAGGAGCTGTCTCGCGGCTACTCATATCTGTCGATTTTGATGGAAGAGCTTTGGCAAGCGATGATAAGTTGTGCCAGATCGTGATCACCTTGTTTCAAGACATCGCTCACAGCATGAACGCATTCTACGCGGCAGGATACGTGCGAAGAAATGCATTGGCAAAGAAAAAGGTGATTTTAGATCACGAGTCGGAAAACTACCAATTGCAGTCGCAGCATTGGTTTATGGGCTTGCCACCAACGCCCACTTGGTTGGCATGGTTTGGACCACCGTATCGCAAGTTCCTTGATGATGTTGCACCGGAGTGCGAAGAGCGTCATGGTGGTTTGCTTTTGAAGACCAACAAAAAGCCGCTGAATCTCGATGAATTGAAATCGGTATTTCCGCGCCTTCCTGGCGAACTGCAAGCTGTAGAGCGAAGCAAGGATGGTTACGGCATTCAAACAACTGAAATTTTGCCGGCGTTGTTGATTCCGGTCTCAGATAGTTAATACCATGAAGCGCGTATTTCCTTCTGCGTGCGCGAATGCACTAGTAGCACTAGCAGCACTGTCAGTACTGACAGCACTGCCGACAAATGCCGCTGTTAACGGCGTAGAAGAAGTCGGTCACAGCTTCCAATCACAGGCGCGTGGCGGTGTCGAAATGGCAATGTGCGACACAGCAATTGCGCAGGTTCGCAATCCTGCAGCAGCTGCGCTGCAACAACATGGTCGCTTCGACATCAAGTTCTCCGAATATTTTTTGCTCAATAAGTGGAACGGTCCACTCGATGGATCGCTCACATCAAAGAAGGTCTCTCCATCTGGAAACCTCGGCATTATCTATCCGTTCAGCAAAAAATGGGGCGCCGGATTTGCCATCTCCAGCAAGGGCAGTGGAAGCAATGGGTTCGACAATTTGTACCTGCTGTACCCGGGTGGAACGCCAACGCAGAAAACAAAGGTCTCTCTAAAGTTCCAAGACTATGAATATGTGCTCAATCTCGCATATCGGCCGACAGAAAAGTTGTATCTGGGAATCGGGCCGAGGGTCGAAGTTGCGACGTTCAACTGCTCTCTCGTTGAGGGCCCGCTTAAACTCGACTGGGGCAAAAGCACCTCTGTGGGGGCTGGATTTCAGATAGGAACATTTTACAAACTCACCCCGCACATCAATCTTGGAGCCAGTTATCGCTCGCCTACATGGATGAACCCATTTGCCACGAGCAAAGCAACGCTCACAACTGGTGGCTATTCATATCGTGGTTCGATTGGAACGACCCACTATTGGATGCCAGCAAGAATTGGTTGGGGAGCCAGTTGGCACAATGGTGAGAAATTCAAGCTTGGTGTCGAGGCTGCGTATTTAAATTACACCAGTAGTATCTTCGGTGGTGTCAACGTTCGTGGACTTCAATACTTGAAGTTCAATCCGAGCTTTCGCGACATCTGGATTTTCAATGTCGGTACAGACTATCAACTCAACGATAAGTTCACGGTTTCCACAGGCTATTGCTACAACACTTGCCCAACAAGCAGAGGCGCTGTCACACCTCAATTCGTGTCCAGTACACAACACATGGTGACGTATGGGCTGCGATACACGCATCGCAATAAGTGGTGGGTCGGTGCATCACACGTTTTCGGAATGCCAAACGAAATAAATGCGAATGGCTCAACTGCAGTGCCTGTTGGAGTTGATTACACAAACGCGCATGTGCGTAACATGGTGCAAAGCTTCAACTGTGGTCTAGGATTCTATTTTTAGCGCCTAGTCAAAGGTAGAAAAACGTCTTTAATGGTGAGATTGATTTTCGCTCCCACTGCTCGCTTTGAGAAGAAGAGCGAAGAAACGGCTCGTCGCGAGTTTGTTAACGGTGATGGGTTTTGCGATGACTGGCACGACACTAAGACCTAATTTGATTTGCAGCAACTTGCAGCTTGCGTTGAGCGCGCATCAAAAGGGTGGTCCGTGCAGAACGTTCAGAGAATCAGTAAAGGTAAAGAGTGAAGCTACAAACTGCTTCTATTATCCTGACAATGCTGTGTCGTGCACACCCGTTGACGTAACAAGCGTCTACATTGATACGCCAGTGTTTGACGCGCTTTGCGCCACGCGCTGCGCACCACGCGCTCAGCACCACGCGCTGCGCACCACGCGCTCAGCACCACGCGCTGCGCACCACGCGCTCAGC
>CAYZJR010000012.1:83496-97229 GCA_964478655.1 uncultured Candidatus Obscuribacterales bacterium | reverse complement strand
ATTCATGACTTCGAAAACAATGAGCGCTGCGCAGATCATCGAAGAGCTGCAGCTCCAGCCGCATCCGGAAGGTGGGTTTTTCCGCGAGACGTATCGTTGTTCCGAACAAATTGCGGCCGGGGCGTTGCATAGTCGCTACGGCAGCGCGCGTTCGATTTGCACGAGCATCTATTTCTTGTTGACCCGCGAAGTGTTCTCCGCGATGCATCGTGTGGCGAGCGACGAGATTTATCACTTCTACTGCGGTTCTCCACTGGAGATGTTGTTGCTGAAGCCGGATGGAACGCATGAGATTGTGATGATCGGCACAGACTTTTCGGCAGGGCATAGACCGCAGTTCGTGATTCCGAAAGGAGTTTGGCAAGGGTCGCGCGTTATTGGTCCGGAAGAGTTCACGCTAGTAGGAGCCACAGTCGCGCCTGGTTTCGATTTTAACGATTTCGAACTTGCAAACCGCGAGCAGCTGCTCGAACAATTTCCGGCGCAGGCGGACCGGATTAATGCGCTGACGCGCGTCTAAGCACTTCGAAAAAGAGGTCACGCGCACGACAGAACTACCCTAAAGAATTGCCTAATTCCGCGTTACATTAGCGGCAGTTTCTTACCCTGCCCAGCCCCGCTTGATATCATTTTGGCGGTTTCCGAGACTGAACCGGGAGAAGTCATGGGGAAGCAAGCGACAGCAGAGAAGGGCGCGCCAAACGGACCGCAAGCGGACAATCAGCAGCGAGCGGCGCAATCCGCGCAAACTTTGCCACAACCCAATAGTGCCAATAAAACCAAAGACACACTGCAAGTCATAACTGCAGCCCTGCCCATCATCGGCGCTTGCGGAACGCTGTTCGTATGGATCACGGCCAACTTCTATGTCGGCGATGTCGAGGTCGCGTGCGAGAACAAGTACGACCACATGCTCGTGAAAGTGTTTGACAGCAAGGGTCAAGAAACTCAGTTCCATACTCCAAGATTTCAGGTCTGGCCCGGAAAGTATCACTTCGAAATTAGGGCCGATGATGGAAAACCGCATCACGCTGATGCAAATGTTGCCTTCCACCAGAAGACCACGATTCCTGTAAGCCTCGAAGTTTCACCAGCAGTCAGTCCACAAGAACAGACCAAAGCCGAACAAGGTGAGTCAAAGAAGCACTCTTGGTGGAAGTTCTGGCGTAAGTAACGATGGCAAATCGATGAGCAAATCTACTTCATTGAGATCGACACAGCGTTCAGAAAAGGTTTTCGCTGAAATTGAGCAAGTGATACCGGGCGGCGTAGATAGCCCGTTTCGAAGTTTTCGTGAAGTGGGCGGAACGCCGATATTCTTTTCGAAAGCGCGTGGTTCCAAACTCTGGGACATTGATGGAAATGAGTATGTAGACTACCTCGGCGCTTGGGGTCCGGCGATTCTTGGGCACGCGCACCCGCAAGTCGTAGAAGCATGCCAGCGGGTGCTCGCAGACGGTCCGGTCTTCGGCGCGCCGCATGAATTAGAACTGGAGATGGCGACGCTGTTGATGCAGTCGGTTCCATCAGTTGAGATGGTTCGCTTCGTTAACTCCGGCACCGAAGCGGTGATGAGCGCAGTGCGATTGGCGCGCGGCTACACCGGTCGAGAAGTCGTAGTCATGCTCGAAGGTTGCTACCACGGGCACAGCGATTCGGTTCTTGCATCGACCACTCACAGCTCCAGCAGCGGCATTCCAGGCGGTACTTCATGCAAGACTGTTCAAGCCGAATTCAACAATCTCGAATCGCTTGACGAAGTGTTGCATGCAAATGAAGGCAACGTCGCTGCAGTTTTGGTAGAACCAGTCGCGGGTTCAATGGGACTCGTACCGCCGCAGCCAGGCTATCTTGAGGGCGTGCGACAACTTTGTACCAAGTACGATGCACTGCTTGTTTTCGACGAAGTGATCACAGGTTTGCGTGTCGCGCAAGGTGGTGCACAAGCGCTGTACAAAATCACGCCAGATATTACATGCTTCGGAAAGGCGCTCGGCGGCGGTATGCCAATCGGTGCTTACGGCGGGCGTCGCGACATCATGCAACACCTGTTGCCTTTGGGCAAAGTCTATCAAGCAGGGACATTCTCAGGAAACCCAGTCACCATGGCTGGTGGCATCGAGACTCTGAGACTCTTGAGCGATGCCAAAATTTATGATCGGTTGGAACAGTTGAGTGCATCCTTGTTCGCCGGTATTCAGAAAGTCGTAGATGACCTGAAGGCGCCTGTTCAGCTTCAACGAGTGGGCTCAATGTTTGGAATCATCCTTGCAGATAAACCCATTACAAACTTTGCCGACTCGCACTCAATCGACGCGCATACCTTCGCCGTGTTCTATCACAGACTATTGGAACAAGGCCTATATCTGCCGCCGTCGGCCACCGATGCAGCGTGCATGTCGGCAGCACACACAGATGAAGACATCAAACACACAATCGACGCGTGCAAATCAGCATTGACCGAAATTTACGGATAACCGATTTACGGCTGGCTACAACGGCTAGAACGTCGAGCGCATTCTCACGAGATCGCCGAAAGTATCGAGAATCACTGAGAGTTTGCCACCGGATGCACCTTGTGTCAGACGCGGCAAGTGCTCGATTGGAATTTCGATCACCTTGAATCCAGCACGCTCTGCGCGAATGCAAAGTTCTGCATCAACGAACGGTGAGTGCGACAAAAGTTTGATTTTGTCTAGAATGGAACGTCTGAACAATTTGATGGAGTTCACATCCTTATGCTTATGACCGTAGAAAGTACGAAGCATCAGGTTATAAACCTTCGACTGCATCTTGCGCCGCGGCGGATCATTGCGATGAACTCTCAGGCCTATCACAAAATCATGAGTCTTCAGCCCCTCGGCCATCTTCAATAGTTCCTTTGGAGCATATTGATAATCACCGGGCAATGAGAAGATCAGATCCTTTGTTCCTGACAGATAGAGTTCTCGAATCGTCGCTCCAAAGCCTTGATTGACTTCGTGATTGATCACTCTGACGTTCGGATATTTTGCAGCAGCTTCCAAAATCACGGTGAGCGTGTTGTCTTTGCTGCCGTCGTTTACCACCACGATTTCGTAGTCGTTACAGACCTGCGAAAGCAGCGCGTCGGAGTCGGCGATGAGTTTGCCGATGGTTCCTTCATCGCTGTAGGCAGGAATGATTAGCGAAAGCGAATCGAGTTTCACCGAAGTGGTCGGTACTGTGGCGTTAGAACTTAGTTTTTCCATTGTTGCTGACACTGAATTTGTTGCGACTCCACTGCGAATATTGATCGTTAGTCGTACGCCTGAGCGGCTTTCGCCGTCAATCGCTGACCAGCGAACGCTTCGTCAGGGCGAATGTTGCCCTTCTCGGCGTGGAAAGCGCGGATACCTTCAATTACTTGATCGATTTGTTCGTCGGTCAATTGTGGGAACATCGGCAAGCTCAAAATGCGCTTTGCCGCACGCTCGGTGGCGGGCAGCGTGCCAGGCTTATAGCCGAGGTAGCTGTACGCTTGTTGCAAATGCGCCGGAATCGGATAGTGAATCAGACACTGAATCGAACGTTCCAAAAGGTATGACTGGAGCTCGTCTCTGTCGGTTGTTTGGATCACATACAAGTGATAAACATGCTCGCAAGACGATGACTCCACTGGGGTGACAACGATGTCTTTGAGCCCTTCGGTGTATCGTTTCGCAATTTCGCGACGGCGAACATTCCACTCCTTCACGAAAGGAATTTGCACCGAAAGAATCGCTGCTTGAATTTCGTCCAGCCGGCTATTGATGCCGATGATGTCGTGGTGATAACGCTTCGATTGACCATAGTTTCTCAACATTACGAGGCGATCGTAGTTCTCTCTCGAGTTTGTCGAAACCGCGCCGCCATCTCCAAAAGCACCGAGGTTTTTGCTCGGGTAGAAGCTGAATGCACCATAATCTCCAATCGTTCCTGCAATTTTGCCTTTATAAGTTGCGCCAGTTGCTTGGGCAACGTCTTCAATAACTTTGAGGTTGTGCTTCTTCGCAATCGCCATGATTGGGTCCATGTCGACCATGTGACCGTAAAGATGCACAGGAATTACGACTTTGCACTTTTCAGTAATTTTGCTTTCGAGGTCTTCCTCATCCATCACATATGTCGATGCATTGATGTCCACGAATCGTGGCGTCGCACCAGTCATGGAGATAGCAGATATGGTGGGAACAGCTGTGTGCGCTACAACGAGCACTTCATCACCCGGTCCGACATCGCAAGCAGCAAGCGCGAGGTAGATAGCTTCGGTTCCTGATGCGCATCCGGCGACGTATGGGGCGCCGAGGAATGCTTCGAAATCTCTCTCAAAGCGCTCCAATTCTGGTCCGAGTATGTAGTGTCCACTCGACAGAACGCGCTGTACAACACCGTCGATTTGCTCACGATATTGCTGGTAGTGTAGTTTCAAATCACCGAAGGGAACTTTCACGGCTGCTCCTCAAAAGGCTAGCTATTCAGCTCGTTATACTAGAAGAAAAGAGCCCCCGGTGAATTAGCATGTTTACATGTGCGAGTCTCTGTAAAATTGGCTCTAATCGCCATCAGAGCCAGTTCTGGCTCATGGTAGAATCAAGCGTTTTGTCGCACCCTTGCGTGGAAGCTTTATTTACACGCTCTCAGGTAAACACTAATTAAGGTATGAAACTCGAAAAAGCCTTCAAGGGCAAATCTGTTCTAGTGACCGGCGGACTGGGGTTTATCGGCTCCAACCTTGCGATCAAGCTCGCGCAACTTGGTGCCAAAGTCACGATTCTTGATTCGATGATTGCCGATTATGGCGGCAACGAGTTTAACATCGAGCCCGTCAAAGACCAGGTGCGCGTCAATTTCTGCGATATTCGCGATGAGAACGCAGTCAATTATTTGGTGCGCGGTCAAGATTTTGTGTTCCACCTTGCCGGCCAAGTTTGCCATTTGATGAGCCTTTCCAATCCGTTTCCCGATATTGAAATCAACATTACGGGAACAGCCGTGCTGATGGAAGCATGCAGAAAGGTCAACCCGAGCGCAATCGTCGTTTATACCGGAACCCGCGGCCAGTACGGCGCCTCGGTTTCTCTTCCAGTAAATGAAGAAGCACCGACAAATCCAAAAGGTATCTACGAGATATCCAATTTGACCGCCGAGAAAATCATCAAGGTCTACAATGATGTGCACGGAATTCGCTCAGTACTTCTGAGGCTGAGCAATATCTATGGACCACGTTCGCAAATGAAGCACTCAAGATTCGGAGTGTGCAACTGGTTTGTGCGATTGGCGATGGACGATGCCACCATTCAAGTATTCGGAGACGGCAGCATTCTGCGAGACTTCTGCTATGTCGATGACACAGTAGATGCGATTTTGATGTCGGCAATCACACCTGAAGCATACGGCGAAATTTTCAACGTCGGTCAAGACATTCCTGTGAGCTTCCTCGAACTAGTCGAAACTATCGTAGACGTAGGCAAACAAGGCAAATGGCAGTACGCTGAATTCTCACCGGAGCGTAAAGCACAAGAGCCCGGTGACTTCTATTCAGATATCACGAAGATCGGACGCATCGTAGGATGGAAGCCGGAGACTAACCTGAAAGACGGATTGGCGAAGACTTTCGAGTTTTACAGAAAACATCGCGATCACTATTGGACGACAGAAGTTGCAGCGCCGAGTGCGCTCGCTGCTTCCGGGCAACCTAAACGGTAGCTTCGAGCCTGTTTGGTGTCCTCAGCGCATGCCGCTAGAGGTTGCCTAAATTGGGCCAAAGCTGCTTCAGCCCAGGTTGCAGTCCCGAGACAATGTGTCCAATGCTGCCACCATTTGATTGTCCGGCCATAACCTTTCTCATTGCAATTCCATTGAGTGCTCGCACGCCACGGTGATTTTGAAGTGCATGATGCACGACGATTTCGTGCAGATTGCCAACTAATTTTTCGACGCCTCTCATGTTCCTTTTTCGCCTCACAATCCTCTGATACTCCGACTGTAGCTTCGCAACGTGAGTGAAGCGTGAGCAACATTGAGGGAACCGCACCATCGCCAACCCGTCTGCAAAGCAGGACAACGTAATGGGGGAAAAGTGATGTATACACTCATCAGTGTAATTCTTGTACTGTGGCTGCTCGGCTTCATCGGACACGTCGGCGGAGACTTTATTCACGCGCTTCTTTTGGTCGCGGGTGCTCTATTTATTCTCAACCTAATCAGCGGTCGTTCTACGACTGTCTGACCTAACCGAAGATGCTAAGCCGTGTGCTGAGATAGGCCTACATGGGCTCTGCGCTGTTGGCGTGCCATGTCTGAGCGAACATGCGGACTGAGTTTTTCATTTCTTCGATGTCATCGCGAGTCATCACACATTTGCGATCTGCATCGGTGACTTGACCGAAATCCAGGCGGCGCAAGACTTCCTGGATGCACCAGGTTCCATATTCAGGGACAGACTCGGCGTATCTCGCTTCAGCTTCGGTCATTCCGATAGCTGAGAACAGGCCGAAACCACCGGACGGCAAGATATACCAGCAGTCGGGAGCTTCGTCGACATACCAGATAAACACGTTGCGCAATTCGGACTCGCGTGTCACCGAGATCGGTCCGTTTAGCGCAACGCGCTTTCCGGGCGATAACGTGCCGGTGTGATTGAACACATAGAATGCCAGACTCTTTAAGATTTGGATCGCCCATGGAGAGTCAGTGGGTGTTTTCATGACGAGTTCGCATCCGAAACCCGAGACTTCAAGCGCTTCTTGCTGCAACCAAGGTGTAGACAGCCCCGCAGTTACATATGTCCAATATGGACGGAACGGATCGGGACCATAGGCGAGCACCGCAAGGTGTTGCTCATCACTGCCGGGATCGCCAGGGTCTCCAGTGTCCATGACTCGCGATGGCTTTTTCTTATCCTTTTCCGGCAGCGCCACCGCTGGTGGTGCATAACTCGAAGGACTCACATACGATGGCTTTCCAAACAGCTGCCGATAGAGGTCATCACGAGACTTCCATGCATCAGCTATTAGTTGAAGCCTCTGCAGCTCCTCTTCTTCAGTCGGAGCCTGGTAGCTGTGAAAACTATGATCGCCGAGCTCGTCACCGCGCTTGTCATGCTCGTCACCGCGACCGCGATGTGAGTGAGAGCCTTTGCCTTTTTTCTTCGCCATAGAATTTCTTCCGCGAATTGTCTTCAACCAATCTTACAGCCGAATTCTCGAACTGGCTTTTCAACCTAATCTTCGAGCTTGAGCAAGGCCATGAAGGCTTCCTGTGGGATTTCGACCCTACCCACGGACTTCATCTTCTTCTTACCCTCTTTTTGTTTCTCCAAAAGCTTCCGCTTACGGGAAATGTCGCCGCCATAGCACTTCGCCAAGACGTTCTTTCTTTGCGCCGAGATGTTTTCTCTGGCAACAATCTTGCCGCCAATTGCAGCCTGAATGGGCACTTCAAACATCTGACGCGGTATCAATTTCTTGAGCTTTTCAGCTAGTTGCCGTCCGCAAAATGCGGCCTTCTCGTGGTGAACGATGGCTGACAGCGCATCTACCGGCTCTCCCGCAATTAGAATGTCGAGCTTTACAAGCTTGGACTCGCGATACTCCTTGAAGTGATACTCAAGGCTGGCATAGCCACGAGAGCGCGACTTAAGCTGATCGAAAAAGTCCGTGATAATTTCAGCGAGCGGCAAATCGTAATGCAACATGGCTCGCGATGCGCGTTGGTCGAGGTACTTCATATCGATGAAGACTCCCCGACGTCCCTGGCAGAGCTCCATCAGAGGACCAACAAACTCGTTGGGCACCATAATGTTGGCTTCGACAAACGGCTCCTCGATCTTTTCGCGGTAGTTCGGCTCAGGCAAAAGTGCCGGGTTCTCAACGAAGATCACCGCCCCACCCGTCTTCGTTACCCGATAAACAACTGAAGGAGCCGTGGCAATGATCTCAATGCCGTACTCACGCTCCAACCGCTCTTGAATAATTTCCATGTGCAGAAGACCCAAGAAGCCGCACCGGAAGCCAAATCCTAACGCCTCTGAAGTCTCGGGCTCGAAGAATAAAGATGAATCATTGAGTCGCAGCTTCTCAAGCGCTTCTCGCAGCTCCGGGTATCTATCGTTGTCGACGCAATAAATTCCCGCATATACCATCGGCTTCGCCGGACGATATCCAGGAAGTGCCTCTGGTGCCGGTCTATCGGAATGCGTAATCGTGTCGCCGACGAGATTGGCAACGTCTTTGATAGATGCTGCAAGATAACCGACCTCGCCAGGTCCCAAGCGGTCAACCTTTTCCTGGCGTGGGCGCAAAACGCCGAGTTCTGTGATTTCAAAGTTCTTGTCGTTCGCCATGAAGCGAATCTTGTCGCCAACCTTGATTTCGCCGTCTTTCACTCGGAAATAGGCAATGATTCCTCGATAGCTTTCAAAATAACTGTCGAATACCAAAGCCCGCAAAGGCTTATCAATAGTGTTATCCGGCTTGGGAACGAATTTGACGATCGCCTCAAGCACATCCACGATTCCGATGCTGTTCTTCGCGCTGGTCAAAACTGCATCTTGCGCTGGAAGCCCGATCACCTCTTCAATTTCGTGCTTCATGCGCTCAGGTTCTGCGCTAGGCAAGTCGATTTTATTGATGACAGGAACAATCTCAAGATTGTTCTCAACGGCCAAGTGAACGTTTGCGAGTGTTTGCGCTTCGACGCCCTGAGTGGCATCCACGACGAGCAGAGCGCCTTCGCACGCTGCAAGGCTTCGCGAAACTTCGTAACCAAAGTCCACGTGACCAGGCGTATCGATGAGGTTTAAAACGTAATTGTTGCCATCAAGGGCCTTGTAGTTCATGCGAGCCGGCTGGGCTTTGATGGTAATGCCGCGCTCACGTTCGAGATCCATGGTGTCTAGCACCTGATCTTGCATCTCGCGCTTAGAAATAGTGTTGGTCGTCTCCAGCAGCCGATCGGCAAGAGTCGACTTGCCATGGTCGATGTGAGCAATGATCGAAAAGTTTCGAATAAAACTGGGATCAATACCCACTTTTTGCACCAGACTCCGAAGAAGTATGAACCGGATCTTATCGTCGCGCCCCGCTCGCCGCATCACCCGGCGATTTCGGTATCTTACCAGGCGTAAGGCCAATGACGCTTAATTATTACTCTTAGACTTATAGTTCGTGTTAAAAGTGTGAACAATCGAAACTGGTGTCACCCGCGATACCACTTGCGCATCTGCTGATACTTTCAAACACATAAATCCCTTTCTTTCTGGGCATTAGAGGTCGCGTCACGCTGGTTTGCAGAGGGTAGAATTATGGTTAGAACCTTCTGTATAATGATCGGTTCTTGACAAAACTTAATGGAAGTTGCGCCAGCAGTCATGGTTCGACAGCGCCGCCAAGCTCGTTTTGGTTGAGAAGGAACCCAAGAAGGGCTTAGCACCCGAACAGAGGCAGTAAATGCATCCATTTCTCGAAGCACTGAATCAACGCCCATTATTGGCCGACGGCGGAATTGGAACCCTCCTGCTTTCAAGAGGCGCATCGAGCGAGGCAAGCTTTGAGCATCTCAACCTGACCAAGCAAGAGCTCGTTCAACAGGTGCACATCGACTACATCAATGCCGGCGCTGAAGTAATTGAGACAAACTCCTTTTCAGGCAACAGATTCCGCTTGTCTTCATTTGGGCTCGAGTCGGACGTTTACAAAATCAACGTCTGGGCTGCGAAGGTGGCTCGCGCTGCACGCGAAATTGCAGGGCAGCCGACATTCATCGCCGGCTCCATTGGACCTACCGGAAAACTAATGCGCCCTCTCGGCGACACGAGTCCCGAAGAAATCGTCACGGCCTACATCGAACAAATGGAAGGCTTGCTCGCAGGTGGAGTCGATCTCTTCATGATCGAAACCATGTCATCCATTGAAGAAACCGTGTTGGCAATTCGCGCAGCAAGAAAACTTTCAAAACTACCAATCGTTTGCCAACTCAGCTTCTCCATAGAAGGTCACACACTGCTTGGCGTGACGCCGGAAGACGCCGTCAAAGTTTTTGCAGAACTTTCCGACGCAGACATTCCGGAAGTAATTGGTATCAACTGCGGTGCCGGACCGGGTCCAGTTTTCGATTCATTCTTGAGAATGACCAATGTCGTAAAGTCATTTTCAAAAGCAAAGAATGTGACTTTCTCCTGTGTCCCGAACGCAGGTCAACCAAGCTTGAGTGGCGGTCGGTATCTGTTTATGAGCCGTCCCGAGTATTGCGCGTCTTACGTAGAACCTTACGTGCGCGCCGGTGCAAGACTGATCGGTGGCTGCTGCGGAACAACACCCGAACACATCAAGGCTATGCGCAAACAGCTGGACAAGTACATTGCGCAATCAAAGGAAGTCTCGAATCAGACATTGCAAAATCTTCCTGCACAGCAGGCATCCGGAGTTTCGATTTCGACAAAACCTGACGGAAAAGGCATGAGAGCCGAGCCGATTTCTGAAGAAAAAGGTAAAGACGATGGCGTGGAAAAAGCGAAGGCGTCATTGGTTTTGGCTGAACGGCTGAAAGCAATCAAAAAGAACGGCAACGATAAAGACTTCTACATCAGTGTCGAACTTGACCCACCGAAAGGTGCAGTGACAAAGAAGATTCTTCAAGCAGCCGACATGTTGTATCAAGCCGGCGCCGATGCCATCAACGTTGGTGACAGCCCAATGGCGCGCGTGCGCATGTCGTCGCTTGCGACATGCCAACTAATAGGTCAGCAAGTCGGCGTCGACACCATCATTCACTTCACGACCCGGGATCGCAACTTGATGGGAATTCAAGCCGATCTTCTCGGGTGTCAGGGGCTCGGAATCCGCAACATTCTTGCCCTCACCGGCGACCCGCCGGGACTGGGAAACTATGCGCACGCAACCGCAGTGTATGATGTCGACTCGATTGGATTGATCAAGATCATCAACCAACTCAACCAAGGCAAGGACATCGCCGGTAACTCAATTGGCTCTCCAACAAGTTTGTCTATTGGTTGCGCCCTCAATCCTACTCACGAAGACCGCAAACTTGAGAAACAACGCTGCAAGGCGAAGTTGGAAGCTGGTGCTCACTTCGTGATGACGCAGCCGATTTATCGCAAGAGCGATCTTACTGATTTCCTTGAAGATTTCGGCGAAATTTCGGTACCCATTTTGGTTGGAATTATGCCGTTGCACAGCTCGAAGCATGCCGAATATCTGCACAACGAAGTACCAGGCATCAGCATTCCCGAAAACGTACGCAATGCCATGGCAAAAGCAGGTGAAGAAGGCGCAGCTGTAGGTCTCAAACTTGCAGAAGAACTTTTAGAAGAACTGAGACCAATATGCCAAGGCACTTATCTCGTACCGTCATTCGGACGCTACGACGATATGTGCACCATGGTGAAACGCCTCAAAGAACGGCAGAAGAAAGCATTGGTCTAGTATCAATGCATAATATGTACGGCCGTTCCTCTCAAATCACACGATGATAAAAAACATCCTTATCGCCATAGCAATTATTGGAACGATCTGTAGCGTCATATCTACATTTCAAGTAAGCAACTATCACGATGCACTAGCCAAGACTGCATTTGAGAAATACCAAAAACAAATCGTTGCCTCTCGGAAACCGGTAGTCGTTCATTTTTCAACACAGGGATGCGGGCCTTGTGCTGCGTTTGAACCAACCTGGCAAGCCGTTATGGCTCACCATCAAGAACAATGTTCATTTGAAACTGTTACATGGGAAGGACCTGATCCACACAAACTAATCCGATACTTCTCAGTTGAAAGCTACCCGACAGTCATCTACATCGATTGCAATGGCAACTTCAAAGGTCGTGATGTCGGGGCAATCTCCAGAGAAACCTTCGAAAAAAACGTGCTCGCATTGCTGGTCGGCGATCCGCTAACATGCAACGCTAAGTAGGGAACTTTTTCTCAGTGGCTTTGCCTCCAAAACACTTGTCCATAAGCGAATCTCTGGCTCTCAGCACCGGAATTTCGATCATGCGACTCATCAAGGCGCCTGCACCGACCGCAAATCCAATAAAGAGAGTCATGGAGTACAACCAACCAAGTTCTGGCGGCATCGAATGGCCCATCACAATGTATTCAACTTTCGCGGGGATCAATCCAAAGTCAATATGCCACAAGTAAATCCCATAAGAGAAAAATCCGATCCAGGCAATGCAACGCCCGAGTCGTCCGAACAATATCCGGCCAAGGATTCCGTCAGGCTCATTTGTGTGCAGCATAGCGACCATTATCAAGCCAAAGCCGATGTAATTCAGCGTCAAACCTAGCGACGAGACAAACTTCACCTTCTCTAGATCAAAGAGCATCACCGGTAGCACCAATAGAAATCCCAACAGCATCAGAACTCTTGGCTTGGTCACTAACTTATTCATGACCTCAGGCTTGAACGCCGTCAGATACGCGATAAAGACACCAAAGAAAAGACTATCGATTCGAAGGTGCGTGACATACATTGCGTAATAAGGATCTGTAACTATGCAGCGCCCGACTAAACATGCGACTGCAATTACTGCCATCACGACCGTAAAGAGATGCAATCTCTTGCACAATAGCACCAAAAGTAGAGGCAGCAAGACATAGAAATGCTCTTCAACTGCCAGGCTCCAAGTATGCGTTCTCACGGTTCCTAAATAGTTTTGCAAATGCAGAACATTAGGAATGAGCACGCTTCTGTCATGTGTTGGTAATGTGAGACCGACTGAGAGGAACAGTAAAAGTGCAATATAAGAAGGCCAAATCTTCAGTGCGCGTTTCAAGTAAAACCTTGGTACGTTCAGGCTGTTCGTCCCCTTAATCTCGGCGAGCAACCCGCTACCAATCAGGTAACCGGACAATACAAAAAAGAGATCAACACCCATCCAACCACAATTGTTCCAAAGCCAAACAAGAGGTCTGAGCATTCCGGACTGTTCCGGCAAAACTGGCATATGCCGACCAAGAACCAGCAGAATAGCGATTCCTCGAAGAAAATCCAACTGATGATTTCGAGGTTTATTCAATCGCTCCACCGGAGATCTGAGACCGTTCACTCATCCTTTTCCAGAACGCATCATCCATCGTTGAGCTGAACTTCTGACACAGGACCTTAATGTAATCGAACTTCGCCTTAAGCACCGGGTCATGTTTCGTACGTTGCTCGACCATTCGATAGCTAATCATCATGTGCGAAAAAGTCTCTGCCTTGTCCTCTTCAACTCCTGTCATAGCGTATCGAGTCAGAAAGCCCTTCAATGAGTCTGTAACGACACCAACGGTGCTATCGTTTTGCGCATTCTTCCCGCCGCTTCCATATTTAAAGCCAGGCGGATTCAGAGCCGCCCAAACCTGGTCCTGATACACCAATCCATCATCTTTCCAATCGATGATATGAAAAAACTCGTGATGGATTGAATTCCGTTTATAGTCGGGAGTTTCGCTCCCTCGCGAGACGTCGTAATAGAGAGTGTCATGCAAATAGTCAGGAATCGACGATCGCAATTGCCCCGCAAACTTCAAACGTTCGCAAAGAACGACTGCTTTTAGACCCGCCCGCTCGATTACAGCTTGCGGATATAGAGTGAACTCACCAAAAAAGAGAGGCAAATATTTCAACAAGGCTTGTTGATTCGGGTTAGCGCCTTCAATCTGTCCATGATTGTTGGTTACAGGAAACGTTTCATGACTAGTCTGAATTTTGATGCGATATAGCGCGGC
>CAYZJR010000012.1:78617-83396 GCA_964478655.1 uncultured Candidatus Obscuribacterales bacterium | reverse complement strand
AGAAATCACACACGAGGACAGCGCAACCAACAACACTTTAAACGTTAGGTATCTCATATCCGCGCACCGAGCAGCATTCACGATAGGGTGACTGCCAAAGAATACTCCTATTAACCCGAAAACCAGTCGCCAAGTCAACAAAGTCCAATGTGCCAGGCGAATATACATCTCGGTTCCAAATACTTGAGAAGTCCCAAAGTCCCCAAAAGCTGAGACCGACAACTTGTTAACGCTCAACCAGTCGAGCCTTTGCAAACCCAGTTGCCAAGCCAGCATTAAAGTCCTCTACCGGGTATCATTGACCCTACCAAGGCAATATAGGAAACACATGGTTATTTCATTCAAGAAGAAATTGGCGGTTTCTTTCCTCGCCGCATCGATCGCACTCTGTTCAGGTTCCATTTACTATCCAATCAACGCGTTGACGACTGCGGCGGCTCCGGAGCGCAACGACATCGTCATGAAGGCGATGACGAAAGAACTAAATCGTTCATTCAATGCACTTAAAAAGGGCGGCGGTGAACCGTTGTATTACATGGCATACAGGCTGTATGACGTAACGACGCTTGAAATTGAAGGAAGCTATGGCGCGATCGAAGGAGACAACGACAGGCGCTATCGTGTGCTCGACGTTGAGATGCGGGTAGGAACCCCAAAAATCGACAACACGCACAAGCTGCGCTCTGAGCCGATGTTGTTCAGTATGATGTTGCCTGAGAGCGTTAACGTTCCTGTTGAAGACAATGAGACGGCACTGCGCACGGCACTGTGGTTGGAAACGGACAGAGCTTATCGAGAGGCTTTAAAAGGTATCGTCAGCGTCAAGGCTGACAAAGACGTGAGAGCCCCTGAAGAAGATGATTCAGACGACTTCTCCATCGGCGTGAAAGGTCAAGAATATGTTGGTCCGCCGATCGAATGCAATGTCGATCGCGAACTTTGGAAAGACAGAATTCGCAACTGTTCGAAGGTGTTCAAAGAGTTTCCGGATGTGACAGGCTCGTCTGTGCAGCTATCGATGAACAATGTTCGACGATACATCGTCAACAGCGAAGGAACACGCATCGAAGACTCAAGTTTGCAACTTCGAGTATTCGCACAAGCACAAGCAATCGCCGAAGATGGCATGGTTGTGAGCTTGTACGACAGCATCGAAGCGCAGTCTCCGAAAGAACTTCCTGACGAAGCGAAACTAAGTGCGATGCTCAGGAAACTTTGCGATCAAGTTGTCTCTTTGAAGAAAGCCCCGCTGTCAGAACCTTATGCAGGCCCAGCCATACTGCGAAACAAAGCCGCCGGCGTCTTTTTCCACGAAGTTCTCGGTCATCGCATTGAAGGTCACCGTCAAAAAGACGAGGAAGAAGGTCGTACATTCGCCAACAAGGTGAACAAGGGCGTCGTGCCGAAGTTCATCAGTGTTGTTGATGATCCAACACTAACCACCCTCAAAGGGAAATGGCTCAACGGCTACTACAAGTATGACGACGAAGGAATGCCGGCAGAGCGCGTCTCCATTATCGACAAAGGCATCCTCAAGAATTTCTTGATGAGTCGCTCTCCAATTGCGCAATTCAAGAAGTCGAATGGTCACGGCAGATGCAGCCCTGGCCGCTCACCTGTTGCGCGCCAAGGAAACCTGATTGTTGACTCTACCAAGCGAGTTCCGTATCCGCGGTTGAAAGCGATGCTTGTTGCTGAAGCGAAGAAGCAGAAAAAACCATACGGTTTGATCATCGATGAAATCGAAGGCGGCTTTGCAATCACGCAAAACTACATGCCACAATCATTCTCGCTGATTCCGCTTCGTGTCACGCGAGTATGGGCAAACGGACAGCCAGAGGAGATTTTGCGTGGCGTCGGAATGGTGGGCACCCCACTGGCGTCCATCGAGCGTATTCTCTCAGCCGGAGATGACGACGCAACATTCAACGGTCAGTGCGGAGCGGAGTCAGGCTGGGTGCCTGTCTCGGCAACATCACCAAGCCTTCTAATCCAAACAATCGAACTTGAAAAACCATACAAAGAACAAGAGAAACCACCGCTACTCCCAGCGCCCCTCTATGACAAGAAGAGCGCAACATCAGAAGGGGAGAAAAAGTAATGTTGAATAGAAAAGCCTTTCGCTGGATGGCACCAGCTGCGACACTAGCAGTTCTGACGGGAACGGCCGTGATGGCAGAAGTTCCCAAGTCGGAAGACATCATTCTCAAAGCCCTGGGTGATGAGCTTTCACGTTCGATGTCTGGTTTGAAGCTTGCAGATCACAAGCCGCCGTACTTCGCCTCATATACGATGAAAGACACACAGTCCATTCGTATCGCTGCCAGTTACGGCGCAATCGATACCAACGAGCAATACCACAGCCGCGATATCGATACCGACTTGCGATGCGGCGACTACAAGTTAGACAACAGCTACGCAATGAGAAGAGGACTCTCCAGCATCTTCCGAAGCTTCACGGGGTTCCCCACAGAAGACAACTACGATGCGATAAGACAAGCAACGTGGCTTGTAACTGACGGTGCGTACAAGAGAGCCATCGAAGAACTGCAATCGAAGAAAGCACTCCTGCAAACAACGCGCGTAAACGATCTTCCGGACTCATTTGCAAAAGTGACCCCAGTCGTCAAGCTTGAGAATCCAGTCAGTTTGAAAACTGACGAGAAGAAGTGGACCGACTTGATTCGCAAGCTCTCAGGAATTCTCGCCGAAAGCCGCGAATCGCTGTCGTCAAAAGCTGACTTCACTCATCGTGCCCAAACGAGATGGTTTATTAGCAGCGAAGGCGCTATGAACAGAGAAGGTTCAGACGGCGCCATCGTCTCTCTTTCCGCGTCTGCGCAAACGCCGGACGGCATGAAGGTTTCCGACTTCGCGATCTTTGCCGCAGACTCCGAAGAACTGCTTCCGTCTCCCTCTGAACTCGAGAAAGAAGCAAGGGCACTTTCCGAACGAGTCCAATCGCTCAGCAACGCAAGCAGACTTGAGGAATACAGTGGTCCTGTGCTTTTCGAAGGTCCAGCCGCGGCAGAAGTCTTTGCATATGCTCTGGCACCAAAATTGGTGAACCCAATTCCAGTCCTGGGAATGTCTGCAGTCAAACCTGGATTTGCCGACAAACTTGGGCGCAAAGTTTTGGCGCCGTTCCTCTCAGTTGTAGATGACCCGCTCGCCACTGAGTACAAGGGCAAGCCATTGAAGGGTGGCTACACAATTGATGAACAAGGCGTGCCGGCACAAAAGCTGAACCTGATTGAAAACGGTGTCTTAAAGACACTTTGCTCCGGAAGAATTCCAAGCAAGCATATCAAAGAAAGCAATGGTCATTGGAGATCCGGTGCGGCTTGCCCTAGTCGATTGATTATCAGTTCGACCAAGAAATTGACACCTGCCCAACTGAAAGAAAAGTTGATCGAAATGGGCAAAGAGAACGGATTGAAACACGTGCTCATCGTAAGACGCATGGGAAGCGCGATGTCCGGACGTATGTTTCTAAATCCATTGCAGTTGCTTGGTGGCGATACGAGTCTTCCGGCACCAACTGTGGTGTACAAAGTTTCGGTCGAGGACGGCAAAGAAGAGTTGGTGAGAAACATCACTTTTGCCGCAACCACCCAGAGATTCTGGCGTGACATCGAAGCGACTGGAGATGATGATCAGGCTTACCCCGTCCTGATTCCGGTGGGACACAACAATACAACCACAAGCCTAATCACTCCTTCATTCATAGCTCAAGAGTTGGAGACTCGGCCGCACGGTCATGAGAGTGAGAAGGCAATGTTTCTGAAAAAACCATCTGCCTCCGACTAGATGAAACCGTCAGGTTGCCCATAAAACCGAAGTGATTCAGAAAGCTGTGATCTCCGGCGATGGTGACTCCGTTGGCTTGCTCAATTCTCTCGTTCATTGGGTACGCTCCATAGTAATCTGGTTTAACTTGCGATACTGCTCGTGCGCGGCATTGCTTAGGCGGCGGATCTTTCGCCATCGATCAAACGCTGTCTAAACTCTCTTCGCTTGTCCTCCATCAACTTTTCCATTCTCTCCTGCATTTCCTTTTGCGAGAAGAACTCTGGTGTCTCGCCAACTTTGTAGTATCCGCGCTTCATTTGTTCAAAGTCGCGATTGCGAATGCGCACGGCGTTCTCCTTGATTTGCTCGCTCGTCATGTGCGGCAACTCTCCGGCTCGAACCATTCTCTCAATCGCTTGGTAAGGACCTTCGCCCTTGAACAGTGGTTTCAGTTTGATGTTTTGCTTCTCCAATTCAGCGGCTGACTTTTCCAAAAATTCTCTTTCTGCTTTCTCTTGCTCCGGAGTTAGTTTGATTTCCGCAGCATCGGTTCTCCTTTCGGCATCAGGTTTTCTTGCAGCATCGAGGCTAGCTCCTGTGTTTCCGTCGACTCCATTCCAACGTGTTGGAAAGAAATCAACGTTGGTGTTTTGTCCACTTCCCGTTGTCTCAGAAATTGTCGAACTGCCACTGAATCGGAATTGATTCAAGAAATCTCTATTGCCACTGACGGTAACGTTGTTGCCGCCGCCAAGTGTAAATGGAACCTGGTCTTGCGAGCCGCCATTCGTCTCGACAGGATCGTTCCACGTCACTGCTTCCTTCGGCTGAGTGGCAATGATTTGGTCGGTGGGTTGAGCTCTTCTTCCGTTCAAATAAACTTGCGGTCCATCCTCGCCAGTTGCAGGAAGTACTTTCTGCAAGTCTGGAGCCATTTCTTTTTGCACTTCCGGAGCCACTTCTTTTTGCACTTCCGGAGCCACTTCT
>CAYZJR010000012.1:76365-78517 GCA_964478655.1 uncultured Candidatus Obscuribacterales bacterium | reverse complement strand
TTCTTTTTGCACTTCCGGAGCCACTTCTTTTTGCACTTCCGGAGCCACTTCTCGGTCCGCAACCGCAGTTTCTAAATCTCTGCTGGTGATAGCCTCTGGAGCAGCATCCTTAGTTTCTGGAATAGATTCTAATTCAGAGTAGTTCTCGTGAACTCGTGAAATTTCACTTTCAGAAACCGGCGCTAAGGACTCTGATTGAGGGCTAGCTGGCGGGATTTCGTCTGTTTCCGGTTTTTCGTCCGTCTCCGGCGCAAATGAAATGCTGTCAGAGTCGATTCTGGTTTTTGGGAAGCCGTCTGGTAATTCGTTTTTTCCGGGATCTGTCGGTCTTAGAATTGGAGCGGTCTTTGTGTCTTCGAGTAGGCGGGTGGCTGTATCTGTTTCCTTAACGGGTTTTGCAACAACAGCATCGGTCGTTGGGCTAAGTCTGTCGCTCATCTGGTCGGCTCCAAAGGGGGGAGGCTTGCAGAATAATACCGAGCGTCTGAACTTGTCCTGAACTTGCGAATGTCTAAATGAGAGTGGCTAAAGTGCACGCCAACCGCTGCGAACTTCCTTCACGTGCTGTTCCAATTCTTCTGCTTCAGGGTCTCTTCCAACTTTGCGCAAAAGTTTGGCATACTGCTCTTCAACATCTGCGACTCTAGGATGATTTCGACCCAGTGCCCTGACTCTCAACGACACGGCACGCACAAACAATGGTTCCGCCACATCAAATCTTTTTTGGAAATAGTACAACCGTGCAAGGTTCTTGACGCTTGTGGAAATCTGAATAGTATCCACGCCTTCGGATGTTTCGCGAATCTTGAGAGCTTCCACAAGAATCGGTTCCATTTCTTTGTACCATTTGCGCCTGCAGTACAGATCTGCAAGTTTGGTCAGAGCATCGGCGACTTGTGGGTGCTTCTTGCCCATCATTTGCCGAATCAGTTTGACTTCAACTTCCGCTTCCTTAATTGCATCGATTTCTTTTTGGTCACCGAGAATGGTATCAGCACTGAGTGCATCCAGGCTTGTCGACGAGTCTTTGACGTTCACTTCTCTATCTCTGGACGCATTCAACAGGCGATCGCTCTGACCGGTGCGAGCCAGATGTTGCCCTGTGCGCGAACCTGGACGTTCGAACTGTCCCGTGCGCGAAGAGCCGCTGCTAAATTGACTTGTTCTTGATCCGACAGCACTGGTTCCGACGACGCTATGCGACCCGCTAAGAAACTGATTTTCTCTAGCGGATGTGGAGTTTGTTTGGGTGTTCCATGGGTCTGCCACTTTCACATCCGAAGATTCTTTGCGTACGGTGCGCACGCGGTCAAGACTCTGTCTACTCTCTTCTATGTCAGAACGATACACACCGATTGTTTTTTCACGAATCTCAAGAGCGCGTCTATACAGTACTTCGGCATTGTCGTACTGTCCTTGCTTGAAATACAAATCAGCCAGCTTCGAAACGGTAGCAGCTACTTCTGGGCTCTGTGTGCCCAACGCTTGTTCTTGAATTGATAAAAACTTCTCCAGCTCTGGTATCGTTTCACACTTCATAAGGTTCACCGTGGGTCTTTCCTATCGTTGCGGCAGCAATTGATTGATTCGTGCCGGCACCATACTCGATGCCGGCCCGAATCTCGGACTGCATTGAATATGTACGATAAATCGCACCAGTTAGAATTGACTGGGCTTCGGAGGGGGCTTTTTAGGGGAGAGCGGCTTCAGCAAATTCGAAAGACTTAACTCCCTGCTGCGAGATGCTTTCTTCAATAATTCAGCCGCGTCTATGGATAGACAAATGTTTCGTGCAGCGATTCCTATATTGATTGTCGTTCTGCGTCCTTAACGACATCCCGACTTAGGGGCTCCATAACATTCTTACCCGAGGGGGAGGCAAATGGAATTCCCCTTTCTTATAACTTTGTATGGGAAACACATAAAAACCCGCATAATCGGGGCCAGTCTATGGTTTCGAGCCTCGGATATACCCCAAAAGCATCCGGTCGAGGTCGCTCGGCACAAGGATTACTATACTGCAAACGCCGCGCCGGTGGGGCATACAGCGTTTGAGCGTCTAAAACTCATATTCGGATTCCTATATCAAAACCGATAACTAGATCGCGGTACATTTTCGTCCTTATATAGGAGTGCGATGCGCTCACCCGCA
>CAYZJR010000012.1:0-76265 GCA_964478655.1 uncultured Candidatus Obscuribacterales bacterium | reverse complement strand
CCGAAAACTTGAACCCGAAAGACCTGCTGAAGCCGGAAGAGCCGGTAAAGCCGGATGACCTGCAGAAGCTTCCGCCTCTGAAGGTGCAAGCCCCGTATCAACCAACTCCACCGCGTGGTTTGGCATCATACAAACAAGAGGCACCAATTCCGCTTCCACCGGTTACGCCATCTTCACTGAAGGCAATTCCACTTCCGCCAGCTGCGAAAGCTGGAAAAGTTGCGCCAGCGTCTCAAGAAAACAAACATACTTATCGAAAGGAAGATGGTTCCGGTCTGCTTGGTGGAGACCTAGAAGGAGCTGACTCGAAGGGCTCTGACCAACCGCGCAGAAAGAGCACAATCGAAGCCGAAATCGATTTGCTCATGTCGAAGATCAACGCGAGCGTTCCAGTTGTGGAAGTGCGTCACAACGACTCCGGAGAATGGCACTCGCTGCCGGTTCACACGCCGCAGGCGAATCCTCAATATTCAGACGAGTTGTGCAATCATATTGAAGAAACCGCCAAAGCGATTTCACAGAGCGGTTCACAAAAGGTGCAAACGGAAGTTGATACCGGCGAAAACATTCCATCTATTGCAGAGCGATATGCAATTGATGATTTGATTGGAACCAGTGACAGACATTCTGCAGCCAAAGAAGAAACTCCAGCACGCGGAACTTCGAAACTTGGATCTTCAGAAGAGACTCCAGCAATTGAAGCAAAAGCAGCCAAAGAACAACTCGCACAAGTCGCGTCACCAGAGAATGGTCCTTTGATTGATACCGTTCCTCCTAGAGGTCATGCTGCAGTAGGCGGATTCTCGGAAGAAGCCTTGATGAAGCTCGCGGGCGAATCTTCCACACCGGCAAAGACATTCGAATTTTTGGCAAAGCACGACAATGTTGAGATTCGCTCAGCTGTCGCACGCAATAGTTATGCACCGCAGGGCGTGTTGAGCGCCCTCGCGACCGACAGCGATCCGCTGGTTGCGTGGCAAGCACAAGTCACGATTAAGATAGTAGCCGAGGGCTGCCCGGCGCTTGGAGAGTCCGGCGACGCTCATTCCGCAATTCAGTAGTTTCTTGCAACGAAATCAGTCGTCGATTGCTGCGGCAACTTGCGCGCGGGAAAGATTGAAGTACTTCGCTTCAGGATGCACGACGACTAGCGCGGATGTGCTTTGTTCAGGAACCAGTTCGAATTCCTCGGTAAGCGTTACTCCTATTCGGGCCGGATCAAGCAGTTCCTTAAGCAGCAATTGGTCTTCGATGTTGGGACAGGCTGGATAACCGAACGAGTACCGAGTTCCGCGATAGCCTTGCTGGAAAAACTTAGTCCGATCTTTCGCGTCGAAATTTGCAAACCCGAGTTCCGCACGAATGCGCTTGTGCAGCCACTCGGCCAGGGCTTCCGCTGACTCTACCGATAGACCGTGGAAGTACAAATATTCGCTGTATCGATCGGACTTAAACAAGTGGTTCGAATATTCAGTCGCTTGCTCACCCATCGTCACAATCTGCAGCGGCAGCACATCCTTAAAGCCCTCTTCCACAGATCCGAAGAAATCTGAGATGCACAGATGTCGACCATGATCCTGTCGTGGGAAATTAAACCGCAGCCACTCTCTCGAATGTTCCGCCGGGTGAAAGACGATCAGTTCATTGCCGCTAGACTGGCATGGGAAGTAGCCATAAACCGCTTTCGGAACCAAAAGTTTTTTCTCAATGGATTCATCTTTAAGCCGTGCAAGCACCGGGCGAACTTCGCGATCGAGTAATTGTTGATATTCGTCTTGCGCCATTTCACCTTGTCGAACGCGCCATTGTCCACGAATCAAGGCGTTCTCGTTGAGGTAGTCGAATACATCTGGCAACGGAATTTCTTCTTCGAGAATTTTTGTGCCCCAGAAAGGTGGGCTCGGAACTTCAGATTTATCCTTTCTCGCCACGTCAGAGCGCTCTGTTGAGGCGAACTGGGACAGATCAACAATCTTGCTCGGAGTTTTTGAAGCGACCTTTTTGCCGTCGCCATTCTTCGAGAGGCTCGCAACTTTGGCGTCATCGACAACCAGGGTTTCTTTGGAAGGAACGGCATGGCTCGATCCGTTGCCGCTTGATCCATTGCCGCTGGTCAAAGTCTCCATAATCTTCAAATCATCGAAGGCATCGGCGCCATAAAATAGAGTTCCTCGATAAACGCTTGCACAGTCTTCTTCAACATAGCGGCGAGTTAATGCGGCGCCGCCGAGAATGACTGGAATTGAGACGTTCCTTTGATTGAGAACTTCAAGATTCTCTTTCATAATCACTGTCGATTTCACAAGCAGTCCGCTCATGCCGATGCAGTTCGCTTTATGCTCGAGAGCAGACGAAATGATGTTTTCAATCGGCTGTTTGATGCCGAGATTGACAACCTTGTAGCCGTTGTTGGTCAAGATGATGTCGACCAGATTTTTTCCGATGTCGTGGACATCGCCTTTGACTGTGGCGAGAACCATGGTTCCTCGTTGGGCGCCTTCCAACTTGTCCATGAACGGTTCGAGGAACGACACCGCAGCCTTCATCGTCTCAGCCGACTGCAAGACAAACGGCAACTGCATTTTTCCGGCACCGAACAAGTCGCCGACGACCTTCATCCCTTCAAGCAAAACATCGTTGATGATTTCCAACGCCTTGTATTTGTCGAGGGCCGTGGTCAAATCTTTCTCCAGGCCGACCCGGTTGCCATCGATAATTCGACGCTTCAGAACATCCTCGATCGCTTTCGGCGCGTCGCTTTCCTTCGCGGCAGAAGACTTCGCCTCGCCCTTCTTCTGGCGATAGAACTCAAGCAACGCAAAGAGTGGATCGTAGTCGGGAGTTCTCTCATCAAAAATCAATTTGCGATGAAACTCAATTTCATTCTCATCAATTTTGTACAACGGCAAGATCTTCTGCGCATTGACGATTGCCGCGTCGAGCCCGTATTCAACGGCATAATGCAAGAAGACAGAGTTGAGAACTTGTCTGATATTCGCATCAAATCCGAACGAAATATTGCTGACACCCAACACGGTTTTGACACCAGGGAGGTTCTCTTTTATGAGTTTGATTCCGTTGAGTGTTTCCAGCCCGAGCCTTCTGTCGTCTTCGTTTCCGGTTGAAAGCGTGAAGGTCAGCGCATCAAAAATCAGATCGTAGGGAGCCATGCCCGCGCCAGTTGCGAGATCATAAATTCTCTTGGCGATCTCCAGTTTCTTGTCGGCGGGTTTTGCCATTCCGGCTTCGTCAATGGTGAGCGCAATCGTGGCCGCTCCGAAACGTGTAATCAGTTCCACCTTGCGCATCATCTTGTCCACACCGTCTTCCAAGTTAATGGAATTGACGATTGGTTTGCCGGTGATGAGTTGAAGGGAGTGTTCCAACACCGGAAACTCGGTGGTGTCGACAACGAGTGGAATTTGCAAATCAGTGTTCAATCGCTTGATGAACGCCGACATATCGCGCACTTCATCGCGACCGACATATGCGGTGCAAACGTCGAGAACATGGGCGCCTTCGCGTTCTTGCTCGCGCGCCATGGCGACCATGCCGTCCATGTCTTCTTTCTCGAGAAGCTGCTTAAACTTGCGGCTTCCATTCGTGTTTGTTCTTTCGCCGATGATCAATGGCGCAGGATCAACATGCAGCGGAACCGACGTATAAATACTCGCCACCTGCGGCGTGAACTCGATATCTCGATGCTTCGGCGCCATGCGACCGACGACTTCAACGACGCGCTTGAGGTGATCGGGTGTGGTTCCGCAGCAGCCGCCGATAATGTTGACACCTTGCTCTTTGGCGAAATAATTCAGCGACTCTGCCAACTCATCTGGTGTGAGTTTGTAAACAGTCTGCCCACCGACGTTTTCGGGCAGTCCGGCGTTCGGCAAAACCGACACATATCGTGTGCTGTTGGTGCACAAATAATGAACAGGATCGATCATTTCTTGCGGTCCGGTTGCGCAATTTATTCCAATCACATCAATGGGGAACGCGCTGAGAGTGGTCAAAGCAGCCGAGATATCGGAGCCGACTAGCATCGTTCCTAATGGTGGTGCTTCGATGGTCACCTGTGCAATGATCGGCAGTCTGCGCCCAATCTTTTTGAAATAGTCGAGCATTGCTATGACTGCTGCTTTTGCTTGCAACAAATCTTGTCCAGTCTCGAACTGCAGAACATCTGCGCCGCCGTCAACCAATCCCATGACCTGTTGGTAGTACGCGTCGCACATCTCCTTGAAAGTGATGTGACCGAGCGAGGGCAACTTCGTTGTTGGTCCCATAGAACCCGATACGAAACGCGGCTCACTCTTCGTGCTGTAGCTTGAAGCGACCTCTTTGGCGATCTCCGCCGCTTTCTTGTTCAGCTCGTAGGCGCGCTCGGCAATGCCGAACTCGGCGAGGACCACAGGCGAGCCGCCAAAGGAGTCAGTTTCGACAGCGTCGCATCCGACCTTCAAATACTGTTCGTGAATTTCTCTTATCACGTCAGGACGGCTGACCGGCAGAATTTCAGGGCAATTCTCCAGTCCATGGTAGTCGTCCAAACTCAGTTCATATTTATGAATGGACGTGCCCATAGCCCCATCAAAGATGAGGACCTTTTCTTTCAGGGCATCCAGAAACTCCATGGGCGGCAAACGAGCCTCGCGGTGTGTGCGCGGTTGTCCACATGTTATAGCAAAATGAGCCCCCGGTCGGCTGTTTGCCTCCGGGGGTCACTTGGGTTTCTGCCTAAAATCTATTAAGCTGCTGGTTTTGCAGGCTTCCAGGTCACCATGCATACGCCGTTCTGGCAGATGGGCTGGGCATCTTTTTGTTCGGCACCTAGGTCTGCATTTTTAACATCGCGATACAGTGCGATTTCGACCGTCTTTGCCTTTTCGACGGGGCTCCGGCTTGTTGATTGGATAGTACCTGCGCCTTTCATTTCTTCCGTCCTTATGCGCCCGTCCTGGGGCTCATGGTTCCTTAACCGGTTTCCAGGAGAAATTAGGACAGTTGGCTTGGGGTTTTCAAGAGATCCTTTGTGATTGGCACGACAATTCTCAATGATGGCGGCCAATGGGAACTGCAGTTCCCAATTTTCTGAGAAATGAGAACTGCAGTTCCGCCGGACTTAGAAGGAGGGAACTGCAGTTCCCAATTTTCTGTGAAATGAGAACTGCAGTTCCGCCGGACTTAGAAGAACTGCAGTTCCGCCGGACTTAGAAGAACTGCAGTTCCGCCGGACTTAGAAGGAGGGGAACTACAGTTCCCAATTTTCTGAGAAATGAGAACTGCAGTTCCGCCGGACTTAGAAGGAGGGAACTGCAGTTCCCAATTTTCTGTGAAATGAGAACTGCAGTTCCGCCGGACTTAGAAGGGGCGGAGATTAGTTGCTTACCTTGGTGTGCCGAGGCGAAGGAGAGAAAAATCCTCTAGTCTCCGGCGCTGACGAAACCGCACTCGGTCACGACCTTCTGACCTTTCTCGCTAAGACAGAATTGGACAAATTCTTTGACGGTCGGCTTGGGGTCGGCGTCATGAAAGAAAAACAGAGGACGACTGAGAGGGTAAAGTCCGATTGTGGTCTCTTTCGATGGCGAAACGCCGCTGGACTTATTCATTAGCTTCAGCTTCAGTGGTTTGACCTTGTCTTTGGCATTGAGTGCAAACCCAAGCCCCACGTAGCCAACCGCGCCTTTGTCCTTCTCTACCGAATCCAACATCGCTTCGTTAGAAGTGACATTCTGCGTTTTTGGCGAATAGTCGGAACCATTCAGGACGTGCGCCTTGATATATGAATAAGTCCCAGATTCAGGCTCCCTAGCAAGAACATGCACTTTGGTGGATTTGTCCGCTCCAACCTCCTTCCAGTCGGAGACTTTTCCCGAAAAGAGGTCGTGAAGCTGTTCGAGCGTTAAATCGTTCACCGGATTCGCTGGATTGACGATCACTGCGATCGAATCTCGGGCTACAGTCTGGCGCTTCAGCCGCATACCTTTTTCTTTCGCTAGTTTCAATTCCGCTTCGGTTAGATCACGCGATGCCGCCGCGAGATCGGTTGTTCGGTTGATTAGGGCTGAGATGCCGCTTCCAGAATCGTCGACAGTGACGCTGATAGGAACATTGGGATGCTCCGCCATGCACTTCTCTTTCCAGAGTTTGAGCAGTTCCGCCATCGTGTCCGAGCCTTCAACCGACACCATTGCGGTGAGCTTTCTTGCATCCTCGCCTGTTTGCGCGGGCGGCGCGCTTTTCTGTTCCTGGCTGCAAGACTGAACCAGAACTGAACACGAGATAGCGATGAGGAGCGGGATTCCAGGAAGCGCTTTTGTCATAGCATTCCTCGAGATCACAAAGATCAATGTCTCACAATAGATCCAAATTGGCTGGAATTTTCAATTCCGGTGCAAAGCAATCACATTTATTCACACGAGTTTGTCCAGCCATTTTCTACAGTGAATTCACAAACTCGAAAATCGCACGCCACCATCACCGATACCAGCAGCGATCGCAACAACCGTTCCGTACAAACAAAAACTCCCTCGAAAAAAAATCAAGGGAGTTGCAATAGCTTTGATTGTGATTCTGTTCGAAATTACTCTTCGAAGTACTCTTCAGCAGCTTCGTCGTCATCATCGTCGTAGCCGACTGTATCGAGTGCAGCCAAGAAGAACTTAGAAGTCACCTTAGCAGCCATGTCCGGAGATACTCCGACGTTGGTCATCGACTTAATCCAAAAAACGATCTCTTCAAGAAGTGCAGTGTCCATCACAGTAGTAGACGGAGGTGTGGCGGTCTGTGGCATGGTATCCTCCCCGGAAGCCGTATAGAGCGGACTGTATATACTAGCCTCATGACAGTGTTCTGTACAGGAACAACAATTTAAGCGCCACAAATCGTTTTCTGTCCAAAATCCTGGCCGCATCCATATATACAGTCAGGGGAGACGGAAACACCGTGCTATGCGCGCATTTTTTTCTGGCGTTTTAATTACAGTTCTTTGCTTAGTCGTTCTCAAAGTATGTTTGAGAGCAAATAGTAGTTCGAGTTCAGAAGAAAAAAGCACAGAAGTCTCGAACAAGGTCTACCAGTCAGTGCTTGGAACGATAAACAAAAACTCGACAAGAGACGAACTCAGGCGCGAAGGAATATCGCGAGAGTCGACACCATAGGGGTTTGAGAGACTGCATCGAGTTAGGCTGCATTGAGGCTGCAACTAAGGCAATGAGGTGGCGGGCAACACCCAGCCACCTCTTTGATATGACAGCTGCTTCCTGATAGGAGATCCCTTGAACGTCGCCAATGGAGCAAGTCGATTGAATGAAGGTACCCGATCAGTGTGAAGCTCAGTCAAGGACGCCTGCTTTGAGCATAGTTCGCAATGCCAAAACGCGGTATCCACCAAATGGGGGATCACTGAATTGGATCAGACTAATAGTTTCGCTTTGCAGCCAACTGCCCGTACACGCTGCGTTTCTCAGTTCTCGTAAAAGTCGTTGCTGCGCCCGGAAGATTCGAGCTGTAGCGATCGCCGTAGCTTGCAACCGCCGGCCGAGCCAATTGCGCCTGGGTTCCTTTAGAGACTAACTCACCGCTTAAGTCTTTGCTGGCAAGTTGCGCACTGACTTCTTTGTCTCTCAAAGTGCCCATGCCTTGGCGCGTTGCAAGCAATCCAGTCGGCTTGCTAGTGCTCAAGTTTGCGCCGACATCTTTGTTAGTCAATTGCGGATAAACCTTGTCCTGACTGAATGCAGCCGCGACTTCCTTTTGTGGAGGTGTCGGACGGTTCCAAACCAATCTGCCGTCTTTGTTGACGATGACTCCGGAGATGTCTTGCTGTGGAGGTCTTGAAGTATTGGTCGGAACTTGAATTGGATTGTTGTAGACTCTGCGACGCGGCGCCGCTTTCTTAAATGACAAATGACTCGGATCAACCTTTATCTCATGATGAGCCGGTCGCTTGTTGATTGGAAACTTTGGCGGTGGAGGCGGCGATACATATTCGCGCGATTGGACGTTGGCGTAGATGGGGTTCCAGTGGAAGTGTCGAAGGTTCGGATTGTTTTTGACCAGGCTATGCTCCCAGTCGCGAACCTCTACAGAGCCCACCGTCACACGGACTTGGCGCTTCTGTGGATGCGACTTCGCTTCAACTGCCTGACCGAAGACAAACACGGTCGCAGCAAGTGATAGCAACGATAGGCCTACTCGACCCAGCATCTGATTCTCCATAGTGACGGTTCAAGGTTACTAAAGTAATCCCCCCCAGACAATCGTGTAATTCCCATAGGATGGGTTAATTGGGCGATGCCGCCCTGGCAAGAATCGTTACGAGGCGCACAAAACCGTATTTTTGGGGCATATGTTGAAATGGAGTCCAACTGCTTTGGGTTCCTATTGACCAGTTGAGCGCCTGTTCATGCCTTCCGACAGTTCAAAGACACCGCTGGATATCGAGGTTAAGGCCCCAGAATCCGACATAGTTTTGGTTGAAACTGGCTCAGACTCGGATGAGGCGGAAGACCTTGACCTGGATGGTCTGGTTGGACAAACCATTCAAGGTAAGTATGAGATTTTGGAACTGTCTGGGCGCGGCGGCATGGGCGCGGTGTATAAGGCCCGGCATAAAGAAATTCGTCGCATAGTCGCAATCAAGGTTCTACTGAAACATCACGTCTTCAACCCGGAAACCAAGGCAAGATTCAGAGAAGAAGCCACGCACGCGGGCAAATTGAATCATTCCAATTTGATTGCCGTGCACGACTTCGGCTTTCTTCCAGGCAGACAGCCGTACATTGTTATGGACTTTCTCGAAGGTCGCAGCCTCGATGATGTGGTCTATGCAGAGCAGAAGTTGCCCATCGAGCGCTTCCTCAGTTTGTTTGAACAAGTCTGCAAAGGCTTGTCCCATGCGCATGGACATGGGCTCGTACATCGAGACATCAAGCCAAGCAACATCATGTTGGTACCAGGCGACGATGGCGAAGAAGTAGTCAAAATCGTTGATTTCGGAATTGCCAAAGTTTATCTGCCAGGAGTAGACTCGGCGGATCAGCCTCGCAAGTTTACAAAAAGCGGCTCAGTTTGCGGCAGTCCGCTGTACATGAGTCCAGAGAATTGCAGAGAAAAGCCGCTCGATCATCGCTCAGATATCTATAGTCTCGGCTGCGTGATGTATGAGGTTTTGGCAGGAATTCCGCCTCTTCAAGGCGACACCGCTATGGACACGATGGTCAAGCAGATTCGGCAGATGCCCCCGCGTTTCGCCGAGTTGCCCAACGCGCCTATGGTTTCACCGGAAATCGAAGCAATGATTTTCAAATGCATGGCAAAAGATCCGGCAGAACGATATCAATCAGCAGAACAACTCAAGCTCGCAATCAAGAAATTGCAAGTCCCGAAAACGCGCAGTAAAACTACAGAACAAGACATCGCCAGCGCTCGCAGCAAAACGCCAAGCCGCCAGATTTCAGAAGCAGATGCAGCCGGTGCGAAAGACGCGCCTGCAAGGACTGTCTCTGCAAAAAGCAACAATGAATCAGCGTCAACTGCCGCGGCTACTACTCATTGGACGAGCGCCGAAGGCGATGACGACAAACAGCCGGCACCTGCAGTTCCAGTCGATCCTAATCGCCTCGCAACAGAACTAGTCTCATACATAGTAAGCGCGGGTGTCTGCACCGCCATTGGTATCGCATGCATTCAGCAACATTATCATCTCAAAGACTTGGGTGTGCAAAGCAGAGCCTGGGTGCAAACGTCAGGAACACTCCGCCGCGCCCCTCGCTCAGCAGGACAAACTGGCGTGTCAGCGCTGCTTCAGCCGGCAATGGCTTTGGGCGACGGATTCTATGAATACACGTTTAACGGGCGACAATACGTCTCGACCAGATTCAGTCTATACGAGTCGCGCAGTGGAGATTCTTCGAAATCAAAATCGACATTGTGGGAACTGTATGGCACCGGACCCGAGGGCGCACAGTATCGTAAAGAAGTGATGGAACGCGGCACGACAACCGCCGATCGAAACCCCACCGGAATGAACGAAGTAACCAGTTGGTCGCAAGCGCTGCTTGGAACCGCACCGCTGGAGCCAATTCGCCAAGCAAGTTCGATACCTTTGACCATTCGCGTCAATCCAAAAGATCCCACATCAGCAACGGTAATCAATGGCGTTGGCGGCGACAGATTGCTCTTCTGGTTTGGAACGCTATCAATAATCGCAAGCGCTTTAGTGCTAGTGATGGTTGCAATTCGATGCGCATTGCTTAAACCGATTATTACAGTCCAATCCGCGGTTATCGGCATGGTCAAAGCCTTGCTCACACCGTGGCTGTCCGCGATCATTCTTGGTGGTGCGCTCGTGATTGCATACACCTTCTATTTCACAAACAGCAAAATCTTTTTCAGCTTTTAGCGCTTTTGAAGATTGGCTTGTTTTGGACTCTTCATCAGTCCCGCGCGAAATGCTCTTGCACTGGAAACTGCCTTCTCAGCACTATCAGCTTGTGTGACAAAGTGACCCATCTTTCTGCCAACGCGCGCTTCCTTCTTTCCGTACAACACAACGTCAATAACGTTTGGATGCTCCCCCAAGCAAGACAGATTCAAATTGCCGGTAATGTCACCATCGTTCTGTGCGATGAAAACTTCACCCAATAAGTTTCCCATGCAAAAGTATCCTGGCTCTACTTTGGGTTCCGCAAGCGGTATATCCAGCAAGATTCGCGCGAGTGCGTCGAACTGACTCATTCGGCACGCATTGCGCGTAACGTGCCCGGAATTATGTGGTCGCGGGGCGAACTCGTTGATATAGATGTACCAGCCGTCGCACTCAACCGCGCTGCCATGCGGCGAAGACCTCTTCGAAAGAAAAAACTCAGTCGTGAGAAGTCCGAACACACCCATTGTTTGCGTCGCCTTCAGTGCGATCTCTTGCACCTTCGCTTGCACGGACTGCGGAACAGTGGCAGGCAAAATCGTCAAATCTAAGATGTGATTCGTGTGAACATTCTCGCAAACTGGAAAAGCTTGCTGTTCTTCTGTTCTGGCTCTTGCAACTATGCAACTTACTTCGGCAGCGAGTTCGACCACTTCCTCAATAATCCAGCTTACACTTTGAGTCCAAACTTCGTTCTTTTGGGTTTCAGAGTGAAACTCTTCCTTCGAATCAAACCGATACTGTCCTTTACCGTCATAGCCACCGCGAGCTCGTTTTACAATGCACGGAAAACCGAACTCCTCAACAATGGCCGTTACATTTGCACCCGCTTCAACTTCAGAAAATCGCGCATGCGGGAGGTGGTTGTCTTTCATGAAACGCTTCTCGCGAATTCGATCTTGCGTGGTTAAAAGCACCTGCACGCTTGGAAGTATTGGCTTCTTATTTTCTAAGTCAATGAGTCGACCACTCTCTACGTTTTCAAACTCGTATGTCACCACATCGCTTGCGTCAAAGAACTTTTCGAGTTCATCGAGATCCGTCCAACTTTTTGCATAGGATGTTTTGACATGCTGAGATGCCGGGGCGTTCGGATCGGGGTCGTACACAGAGGCGCGCCCACCTAGGCGGAAGATGCTTTCGAGAAGCATCATTCCGAGCTGCCCGCCGCCCAGAACACCGACATGTTTCATGCCTTGCGCTTCACTCCACTACGTCCGTTTTGCGCAGTTTTCGCGACTCTAGTTGTTCCGCCCACTCGCTTTCTGACCGTTTGATTCCCTGCCAGCGCCTGCTCCGAAATCTTCTTGCGGTGGGCTTCTAGCTTCGTCTTCAGCTTTGCATCTTCCACTGCGAGAATTTGCATTGCAAACAATGCGGCATTTATTGCACCGGCCTTTCCAATTGCAAACGTTGCGGTAGGAACACCGCCAGGCATCTGCACAATGGACAACAAACTGTCTAATCCGCTTAGAGCCTTTGATTCCACTGGCACGCCTAGGACAGGAACGATCGTCAAAGCCGACATCATCCCCGGCAAATGCGCCGCGCCGCCTGCACCAGCTATGATGGCTTTCAACCCTCGCGATGCCGCAGAGGTGGCATAGTCATACATAACTTTGGGAGTGCGGTGGGCGCTTGTAACCGAGATTTCATACGGTATTCCAAACTCTATCAAAATATCTTCAGCATGTTTGAGCGTTTCGTAATCCGATTCGCTTCCCATGACTATTCCGATTATTGGCTTAGAGTTGGTTGGCATCGCTTCTCCGTATGTTGCTGTTTCGTGCTTAGCTGACTTCCGCCATCAGTTAGTGCTTGAAGCAGCGTTGTCCCGTAAACAGCATTGTGATCCCGTGTTTCTCGCAGGCGGCGATCACGTCTTTGTCTTTGACGCTTCCACCTGGTTGAATGATCACGCTGATACCCGCGGCTGCAGCTTCATCGATGTTATCCGTGGCTGGGAAGAACGCATCGCTCGCCATGACGGCGCCGCGCGCCTTGTCACCAGCTTGCTGCAACGCGATTTTGACGCTGGCAATGCGGCTGGTCTGTCCGATGCCGAACCCGATTGAGACTCCATCTTTTGCGATGAAAATCGCGTTGGAGGTTAAGTGCTTAACTACCGACCAGGCGAAGGCTGCGTCTTGCATGTACTCCTTGCCCAAACCGGAGCCGGCGACGCATTGAAACTGCGCCAATTGCACCGGCGGTTCCACATCCTTTTCGATTATCCATCCGAAGTCTTGCAGATCGCGGACGTGCCAGCTGCTCTCGCTGGCTGGTTCGAGCAGGCGTTTTTTGAGCTTGAGAACGCGCACATTCTTCTTAGCGCGGAACGCTTGAATAGCCCCCTCAGAGAAGGACGGCGCGGCTACGATTTCGACAAACCCTTCAATGATCTTCTTCGCCAAAGCCTCATCGACTTCATCTGTGAAACCATATATGCCACCAAAGGCTGCCATCGGATCAGTTGCATAAGCTTTGTCGTACGCTTCGGCAAGAGTCTTGGCTACAGCCACTCCGCAAGGGTTGTTGTGCTTGATGATGCAAGCGCCCGGTGCGCCAGGTCCACCAATATCACGCAAGATTTTAACCAGGCAGTAGGTATCGGTAATGTTGTTTGCGGAGAGGTCTTTTCCCTGCATTTGCTCAAAGGGAGGGAAGTCCGCCAAAGTGTCAGCGCCGGTCTCAAAACGTCCATTGGAATACCAAACGGCTGCTTGATGCGGGTTTTCGCCGTAGCGAAGCGGTTGATATTGAGCCAATTTTAAATCGAGAGTTACAGGCAGCTCGTGGCTCTTAGCGAAGTCTGCTTCGATGCACGCTGCAAAATAATTTCCAATAAACCGATCGTATGTAGCAGTGCGATTGAACGCCGCGTGAGCAAGGCTCATTCTCAGCTCTCTGCTGGGTTTTCCGCCGCCTGCTTCGACTGACTCGATGACTGAATCATATTGGCTCGGGTCGCAAATGACTGAGACACGCTCAAAACTCTTCGCCGCCGCACGCAGCAGCGTAACGCCACCGATATCGACGAGTTCGACCATTTCCTTCTCAGTCAGATTCTTTTTAAGGTTGGCTTCGAACGGATAGAGGTTGACGATTACATAATCAATCTCATGAATGCCGTGCTCTGCCAACTGCTTTTTGTCTTCTTCTGTCGGTCGAGCGAGAATACCACCGAATATATTTGGATGCAGCGTCTTCACTCTGCCACCCAAGATCTCCGGAAACTTGGTGAGACTCTCAACGGTTTCACACTTCATTCCGTTCTCGGTGAGATGCTTTGCAGTCGTGCCTGTTGCAATCAACCGGAGGGGTTCAAACTTCTCCAGCTTCTTGAGAAAAGGCACCAGGTTTGTCTTGTCCGTTACACTCACAAGAGCAGTTCGCATTCTTATCTCTCCTTGAGAATCAGCGGTAGTTGACCGCTGAGATTGAGGGTTCCTTCAGGTTGTTCGTTCAAAATAACTTGTCCTGCATCGTTCGTAACGCGCCCGATTATGCTTGCCGTAAACTCTGTTTGGGCAAACACATCGAGGATGTAGTCAGGTTCTTCAGCGATGATGCAGAGTCCCATACCCATGTTGAATGTCGAGAACATTTCCTTCGCATCAACAGTTTTTCCAATCTCACAAAACACTTCAGGAATCGCAAGCGGCGTATCAATGCGGTATCCCACCGAGTTCTTCAATCTCAAGACGTTGCGCCAACCGCCACCTGTAATGTGAGCAAGTGCTTTAATTGCGTTCCGCCTATTCCTAAAGATCTCGACTATTGGTTTCGAATAGATCAAGGTTGGAACAAGCAGGCGCTCTCTCATTGGCGTGTCCTTGCTGATGAGCTTTCTAGCCAGAGACAAGCCATTGGAATGAATACCGTTTGAAGCAACACCAATGATGGTGTCACCAGGCGCAATTGACTCACCTGTTATCAACTCGCTCTTTCTCACGGTGCCAATCGCGAAACCCGCGAGGTCGAAGTGACCAGGCGCGTAAAGTCCGGGCAGCTCTGCGGTTTCGCCACCGACAAGCAACATACCGGCCTGGTCGCATCCTTTTACAATGCCTTCGATTATCGCGTCGGCATGCTGATCATCCAAGGCAGATGTAGCGTAATAATCCAAAAATGCAGTTGGTGTAGCACCGACACAAATCAAGTCATTAGCGCACATTGCGACCAAATCAACACCGATAGTATCGAAGCATTTCAACTCATCGGCGAGCAGCAGTTTCGTGCCAACACCATCAGTTGTTGATGCCACGGCAAGATCATCATTGAGTGGAACGACCGATGCATATCCGCCTGCACCTTTCCAAAGCTTTGAGTGGTCGGGTCTTTTCGAAACCTTTTTGAGACGCTCAACAAACGCATCAGCCTTGGCGATGTCGACTCCGGCTTGTGCGTATGTTGGTTTGGGTTCCATTCAACTAACCTCCGATTCACTCAAGCATCGACAATGCGTTTCTGAAGACGACCAGACCATGCGGCACCTCACCATTGCCATTGGTGCCCTTTTTCTTTGTCGGAGCTGTACTCGGCAATGAGTCGTCGAACAATTCCGGCTTCGAAATCTTGAGCGAAGTCCATGCGGGGTGTTGCGTCCAGCGAACAAACGCTTCCGGATGCGGCATCAATCCAAGAACATTACCGGTTTCGTTGGTCAGCGCCGCGATGTTATCGAAGCTACCATTCACGTCTTCGTCATAACGCAAAGGTGCATGCAACTTCACAACATCGTCATATCCACCAGTCGCTTCCAATGCGATTCGGCCCTCGCCGTGGCGCATGGGAAGTTCGAGTTCGGTCAGCCCTTCGAAAAACTTTGTCGGATTCTTTTCATCAACAATGAGTCGAACCCAAATATTTTTGAAGCGACCGCCTGAGTTGCGAGCAAGCGAAACTATCCTTGGACTGCCGGGTTGCGAATAAGGCAGAAGTCCCATCTGAACCAGAACTTGAAAGCCGTTGCAAATCCCCATGAGAATAGAGCCACTTTCGATGAACGACTGCAGAACCTCTGCCAATCGTTCTCGAAGTTTGATAGCGAGAACCTTTCCACTTGCAATTTCATCACCGAACGAGAAGCCGCCCGGCAATACGAGAAGTTTATTGTCGAGCAGAAGACCAGGTCGCTTGAGCAGCTCCGAGGTATGAACGACTCCGGCTTCAAACCCTGCCAGATCAAGCGCGGCTTGCGATTCGAACTCGCAATTGACTCCGTCTCCGCTTAAAACCAGTGCTTTTGGTTTGGTTGGCATCACTCACTCCATAGTTAGTTCGTCGGCAAAGGTGATTCCCAGGCGGCCAAAAGTGCGTCCAACGTGACGTCGAGCACACAGTCGCTGCGCTTGCTCACCTTGCCGGGTTGCGCAACAGATGCAAATGTCGATATGAGCAACCGATCTGATTTGGTTTTGGCACGAGAAGCGGTCGCCGCAGTTCTACGACCAGTTTCATCTGCCTTGCTTCTGCCTGTGAATGCTGTAAGGCGTGAACGTTCTGCCACCTGACCCAACGGCAGACAGCTATGATTTCCGAAGTGCAATCCTATCTTGTTCAGCGCTTCTGGTTTAGCTGAGATCAGAATGCGCGCTGGACCTTCACCAAAGAGAACGCCATCTAATCGCTCACCCTTAGAAAGAAGCGGTTCCAAATTCACTGTAGCTCCGAAGCCACCACCAATAGTGCACTCTGCAAGCGCGACAGCCAGACCACCTTCTGAGAGATCGTGACATGAGACAATCCAACCTTCTTGGATAGCCTCATACAGTTTTTTGTACAAGCGCGCGGCCTCTTCCATGTTTATGGTCGGAAGCCCGGTTGTCGGCCACTCCTCCATCTCGGCATAGTGACTTGCCGTCAGAGACGCATTCCCTGCGCTCACCAGGAAAATCAAGTCGCCCGGATTCTTGAATTCCATCGATATGCAGCGTCGCACGTCGTGCACTTTTCCAACTGCCGAAACGAGAAGCGTCGGAGGAATCGACAGGCGCACCGTGCCATCGTCGAAGTCATTCTTCATACTGTCTTTTCCGGAAATGAGTGGTGCCTTGTACGCGATGCAGGCGTCGTACAGCCCCTCACAGGCTCTGACGAGCTGTCCGAGTTTCTCTCTGCCGTCTGGGTTTCTTTCAGACTCGACTGGATCGGGCCAACAGAAGTTATCCAAGAGCGACAGCGTCGATGGGTCTGCGCCTACGCAAACGGCATTTCTTACAGCCTCGTCGACCGCGCACACAGCCATCAAGTAAGCATCGAATCTGCTGAGTTGCGGGCATAGTCCATTAGAGACGACGATTCCCATCTCGCTCTTGTGATTGGGTCTCAACACAGCAGCGTCGCAAGGCGCTTTCTGGCTTCTGCCCATGAGCGGTTTGATAACGCTCGTCCCCTGAACTTCATGGTCGTACTGCCTAATTATGGATTCGCGACTGGAGATGTTTGGATTGGACAATAGTTGAAGCAGCTCGTTATTAAGGTTCTTCGGTGCCGCTTTCGGCTTGCCTTCAGGAGCCGTGACTCGCGTTGTCGCCTTGAGCTTGAGGGTAGGAACGCCGTCATGCAGAAAGTCCAGATCAAGCGAGGCAACAATTTTGCCGTCTCTGCGAATCTCAAAGCTGCCTGCATCGGTGAACTTTCCGATAGCAGTAGCTTCAACGCTATAGCTTTCAGCCAGCTCTTTCAAGGCTTCCAAATTGTTAGTCGAAAGGGTCATTCGTTCTTGCGATTCGGAAATTACAATTTCCCAATCGGCAAGACCGGGATACTTGAGTGGAATGCCGGAAAGCTCTATTGATGCCCCATTGGTGATGCGAGCCATCTCTCCGACAGAGGACGAAATTCCGCCGGCGCCATTATCGGTAATACCGGTAATCAATCCGAGATCGCGCGCCTTCAGAACAAAATCAATCAACCGCTTCTGCGTAAACGGATCTCCGATCTGCACTGCAGAAACTGGCGAACCTTCATGCAAAGCCTCAGATGAGAAGGTCGCACCATGAACACCATCAGCACCGACTCGTCCACCAGCAACAACAATCGTGTCACCAACTTGCGTGTACTTCGAATATCCTTTCTTTCCATTCACAGTGATTGGAAGCAAGCCGCCGGTGCCGCAGAACACCAGGGGTTTCGCACGATATCCAGTGTGAAAGAACACGGCACCATTCACCGTCGGAATGCCGCTCTTGTTGCCACCGTCCTCAACACCACGTCTGACACCGATTGGAATAGCCGGAGCGGGCAGCAACTTGGGTCTTTCCGGATCACGCTTCGACGGATAGCAGAAACAAAACACATCGGTATTGAAGATTGGCCTTGCACCAAGCCCCGTTCCCAAAATATCTCTGTTTACACCGAGAATCCCTGTCAGTGCGCCACCGTAAGGCTCTAACGCGGACGGCGAATTGTGCGTCTCCACCTTGAAGCAAATCGCCTCATCGTCGCTCCACTTCACCACACCTGAGTTGTCTTCAAAGACAGAAAGCAAGTCTGTGCGCTCAGAACTGAGATCTGCCGTAGCCGCTTTGATGTATGACTTGTACAGGCTCTTGATCGTTTTCGTTTCCGGTCTGTCTCCGGTAGAGAACGTCGTGTGCTCAATTTCGGCATTGAAGATTTTGTGCTTGCAATGTTCAGACCAAGTCTGGGCGATGACTTCCAGTTCGACATCGGTTGGCTTTGAAGACAGCCCGAGAGCAGAGCGCTTCACCTTCACTTTCTCATCTCTAAAGTGATTCCGGATAGCTTGCATTTCTTCAAGCGTCAGCGCCAGCAATCGGCTAGAACTCAGCTTATCCAAATCCTTGTCGGCGATTTCGAGGTCTATCAGTTGAGGCGCCGCTGGGCTCGGAAGTTCCACCGCAGGAAATCCAAGAAACATTCGTTGTCCCTTCGGCTCCTTCTCCTTCGTCAGGTCATGAACTCGAACTCTGTCAGTCAATGGATGGAACAGTCGATACTTCGCATATTCTTCAACCTGCTCGGCACTGACAAACACGGTCTCGGCACGAACAAATCTTTTGTATGTCGGCGCCTGCGTCTGCTGCCTCGGTGAACCGTCAGCCTGGCGCCGGATGGGTTTGCTCGACTCACGCAATTGTTGTCGGCGTTCCTTTGCATCATCAATTTTGATTGGCTCCGGAAACAGAAATCCGGTGCCCGACGCAACGCTAATGCCGGAGGGAACGCCCTTGAGTCTTAGCGCTTCCTCAATAGTTCGGCCAAGATTGTCGGTGACACCAGGCAGCAATTGGCGTTCCATCCAATATCTAAAACCTTGATCGTGCCAAAGAGTTATCCAACTCGATCGTCCATCCGGGGCGCAGGCCCAGAGCGTTTCCATCAATGGATCGACAAGCACATCAGACAGCGCAGCTAGCAATCGATCGTTAATCAATTCACGATCGCCACGCACCCAATACAAAGGAAATGAATGATGCGTCGTCCTCGGCATGACCGCAACGCATAGTGTGCGCAAGTTTGCCGATTGCTCCTGACTGTCTACTTGTTTTTGGCGGGATAGCTCTGTCATTTGGTCTCCGCGTGAGTCCTTTGATAGACGGGGCTGAACGAAGGGATTCCTTTAGTTGCGATTTGCTGCAAAACAGCCGGATACAGCGCGTGCTCTACTGAGAGTCCACGCTCTTTGAACGATTCAAGAGAGTCCCCAGGAAATCTGGGGAACGGTTGTTGCGCCAAGATAGGCCCGTGATCGACTTTTTCATCGACGAGATGAATGGTGACGCCTGCGACTTTGACGCCGTAGTAAAACGCGTCTTCGTAACCCGCGCGACCAGGAAAAGCGGGCAGAAGAGACGGGTGAATGTTGATCACTCTGTAGAAGCCCAGCTTGTCTTGGAAGTGTTTGAGAAAGTTGGCAGAGACGATGCGCATGTAACCGGCTAAGACAACGAAGTCAATTCCAAGATCTTTTATCTCGTCCCAGACCTTGTCTTCATGCTCTGTTTTCGAGAGCCCTTTGTGTGGAATCGCAACTGCGGTAATCTTGTTCTGGCGGGCGATTTCCAGAGCTGGTGCATCCGATTCGTTGGAGATGACGCGCTCGATTGTCGCATCAAGCTCACCGGATTTCACCGCTTCAATGATTGCCTTGAGGTTTGAACCTCTTCCGGACACCATCACGACTATTTTGATTGACACTGCTTAATAGCCCTCCTTGCGATGTCGCCGCGGAAGGCGATGCCGTCGAAATGCACACCTTTCATACCTTCATATGCTCGCTCGCAGGCTGCCTCCATCGACGGTGCCATGCCCACAACCGAGAGAACTCTGCCACCATCGGTGACTAACTTCCCATTCTCTTGTTTGGCGCCGGCGACGAAGACCACGGAAGACGGTTGCTCGTCGATTGTGATTACGGCTCCCTTTGATGACGCATCTGGATATGTGTCGGCGCACGCCACGACACAACAGCTGGATTGGCTTGACCAGACGGCTTTCTGCTCTGCGAGTGTTCCATCCGTGCACGCCATCAACAAATCAAACAGATCGCTTTCGAGTCGAGGAAGTATCGCTTGTGTTTCCGGGTCGCCGAACCGAGCGTTAAATTCAAGCACCTTCGGACCTTTCTCATCAACCATTAAGCCGATATAAAGGACGCCTCGGTAGTCTAGGGTTCCATCCCTCAATGCATTGCGGAGTGGATCGAGCACCTGACTGTTGATTGCATCGAAGGCGCGATCGTAAAGCTCAACCGGAGAGTATGCACCCATTCCACCGGTATTGGGTCCTTTGTCACCATCGAACCTGCGCTTATGATCTTGGCTCGGGGCAAGCGGCAAAATTGTCTTGCCATCAATCAAAACGAGCAATGAAAGCTCTTCTCCGCTTAGGGTTTCTTCCAGCACCACAACATCGCCGGCGTCACCAAACTTGCGTTGACCGAACATAAGTTCCAACGCTTCCAAAGCTTCATCTTTTGTTTGGCAAACAAAAACCCCTTTGCCGAGCGCCAACCCGTCAGCCTTCACAACACGCGCCCAAGAGTTGGCAGAAACAGCTTCAGAAGCGGCTTCCAGTGAATTGACCGCCACCGACTTTGCAGTCGGCAAACCGCACTTGCGCATAAATTCTTTTGCGTGCGCCTTGCTCCACTCCAATTTCGCTGATTCTTTTTTCGGCCCAAATACTCTAACTTTTTGATCTTCCAGAAAGTCTACAATTCCGTCAGCAAGCGGATTGTCGGGACCGATAACGACGAGATCGACTTGTTCGTCTTTGCAGTATTTCGCCAGGCGTTCGAATTCAGTCACTTTGATATCGACGTTTTCAATGACAGCAAATTTTGAGGAGGAACCGTTGGAGCCAATAGAAGATGCCGTGCCACCATTTCCGGGGGCGCAGATAACGCGACGAACTTTAGGACTTTGCGCGAGCTTCCAGCATAATGCGTGCTCTCTGCCGCCAGAGCCGACCACCAAAACTTTCTTATCGCGTTGAGCACTCATTTCGAAACTCTGTTACCTCTCAAACCGCTGAACCGATCGCAGTCGGAAGATCAGCCACAAATTTCTCGATTGAAGGGTGATCTTCAAAGAGCGGCTCGCCTGCAAGGTGATTGACGATGACGCCATAGAGCTTATCCACAGCAGATTTGAACTTCGGTTCGAGCGGCTCAGGTTTGAGGTGCATTTTGGAAACCATGATTTCCTTCCACTCCTCACCAGTCAAGCGCGCCTGCTGTTGCGCGTCTTTGATGCCCTTCTGCCAGGGGCAGCCACGATAAATTTGGCGAATCATCTCTTTAGACAGATGGCAGCCCTTATACAAAAGCCTGAGTTCATCGGGACCGACGCTATCGCCCAAAAGTATCGCCCCTCGATCTGACGATGCATCAAGCAGCAACTCGATCTTGCCGTCCCAAAGTTCAATACCTCTGTCTTGGAAGATTTGAAACAGACCGAGCGCCACAGCCTGAGCCAGCGTATGCAATCTCTCGAACTGCTCACCAGACAATCCCGAAACCATCGTTGCCTCTTGCATCGAAAGCAAGCGATCCTTTGGCTCCAACTTCGTGAAGTACTCAATCACAGGTCTGTCGAACCACTCATTCTCTTTCGGAACTTGCGACAAGCCCAACGCATGAACATAGTCGGGATCTTTCTCAAGACGAGCCTTCAGTGAGCTTCCAGCCGGCATTCCAAATCGGAAGACAACTTCCAGCGGAATCAAGAACATCTTGTCTGTGCTCTCAACTCCCGACAGTCGCGAATACGGATAGAAATACAAAGACTGACCATCGAGCCGACGAAGTTTCGGTCGCAGCACCTGAGCTTCGAGCACTTCAAGAAAGACTCGGCCGGGAAAACGCGCAGCCGATTGCAAGTCTTCGAACTCTTCTTGCGGGGAACATATAGACACTACATGTGACGGCATACCTCTTTTTAAAAGACCATGCTCATCAGTGAACACGTCATGTTCGAACAGCTTCTTCAGCCATGACTGATTGAATTGTTTGAGATGCTTCGACTTTGGCAAATCGTTCCACAACTGTGAATCGCCCAACTTCTCAAACATGTACGCGCCCATCACCACCAGTGCACGTCCCTTGTTGGCGATTGTGTCGGGCATCTTGCCCCAATCGAAAACCGAATAGTCATCTGTGAACTCGAACCACAGGTGGTGCCCAATGGTTGTTGTGCTGGGCGCTCGCCACACACGCTTGACGGACCCTTCGTATATCAGCTCAACTGGCTCACTCACGGTCCACCACTCCTCGATCTCTACGATTTCTTAGAGGCCGGCACTTTGCGATCTTTCTGCCGCTTTTGCGCAAACTGCAGACCGCTATCTATCGGCGTCGGATACTGATTAGTCAGGCAACCTGTACATAGAGTTTGCTGCGCCAATGCGCGCTTGAGACCTTCAACCGTCTGAAAGATGACTTTGTCGGCACCAAGCTCTTCTGCGATTTCTTCTTCTGTTTTCTCGTGTGCCACCAGTTCGTTTGCGCTGGGAAAATCGATGCCGTAATAACAAGGATTTGCAATGGGTGGGCAGGAAGAGACCAAAACGACTTCCGCCGCGCCGGCTTGTCGAATCAAGCGTACAATCTGCTTTGCCGTATTGCCTCTAACGATGCTGTCGTCAACAACGAGACATCGCTTGCCTTGAAACTCAGACGAAATCGGAAACAACTTTCTGCGAATCGCTTCTTGCCGCGTCTGTTGATCGTCGAGAATGAAAGTTCTGTTGATGTATCTGTTCTTGATGAGCAGCTCTCTGAACGGCAAGTTCAACGCTTCTGCCAATGCGATTGCTGCAATTCTGCTGGTTTCAGGAACCGGCACAACAACATCCGCCTCCACGCCATGCACAATGACCTCTTCAGCCAACAAAGTGCCGAGCTTGAAACGCGCGTCGTAGACAGGAGTTCCAGACAGCTCTGATTCGACGCGAGCGAAATATACCCACTCGAACATGCACGGACTAAACGAATCACTCTTCACTCGCTTCGTCGTGAGCTGACCTTCCACATCGATGAAAACCGCCTCGCCAGGCGCGAGTTCATAAGCCGATGTGTAGTCCAGGAAGTCTAAGGCGACTGTTTCACTGCACAGCGCATAGATGGCATCACCGTCTTCCGTTTCTTTGCGCCCCATCACCAAAGGTCTGATGGCATGCGGGTCTCGGAAGCCAAAGACATGACCCTCACTGGTCACACAAGCTACTGCATAACTGCCTGCGAGCTTGTTCATTACTTTTTCTATGGCAGCAAATGCGGTATCAGCATTGATCTCTTTGCTTTTCAGTTCATTGCTCAAAAGCCGCAGAATCAAAGCAGAGTCAGACTCTAACCATGGCTGATTTTTGTCAGACTGGAACAGTTCCTCTCTCAGCTCATAAAAATTGACGATGTTTCCATTGTGCGCCAACCCGATTCCAGACTCATAGTCTAGGAACGGTTGCAAAAGGTTCGGGTCATTGCGACCTATCGTCGCGTAACGGGTGTGGCCGAGCGCGGCTGTTCCTCGCAGGGTTTTGAAAGAGCGCTCGGAGAACACATTCTCTACGAGCCCACTGCCTTTAAGCAGTTGAAAACCATTCTTTCGTTTCGAATCTACAGCCAGGATTCCAGCGCCGTCTTGCCCGCGGTGCTGGAGATTGAGAAGCCCACCAAAAACATCGTAAGCAGAACTTACGGTCCCGGTCACTGCTATGAGCCCACACATCTATAGAACTCCGCATTGGAGGCTGCTCTTAAGCATTGCATCAGAATGCAGTTTTTTAGAGTTCCCTCACGTACTTAAGAGTACGACCTTCACAAGTCAGATGGAACTAAAGTTGCGCATTTCTTTATATAAAACCGCAAAGAAAGCCTATTGGAGGAACTCCTCGTATCAATGCGGCAGCTTTTCGCTATGCAACCGGTATGCAAACGACTCGCAACAACCGAACATTAATTTCAAAATCTACTGCTCAGTCAAAATCAGCGCTGAAGATCCAGCTGACGCTCAATATTGAATGGCGGTCTATAGCTGCCATCCGTCCGTTGCATATCTGTCAGCACCAATCGGTTTTCGATGAATTCAGTCGCCATTCGTCCGACGATACCTACTCCCATAGCGGCAAGCCCTAGAGTCTTGGCTTTTGGAATCATCGTTGCAACGGAACCGCCAATAGTTGTCAAATCGGCTGCGGTTGCCAGTCCGTACTTCCAACTGTCGCGAGAATCGGTGCTGTTCAAGAACGCTGAGCTGTCTTCAACCGCATTGACGGCAGATATCAATCCGACACCCAAACCAAGTTTTGGAAAGCGATTGACGACTCTGTAGCCCAAATAGCCACTGCCGGCTGCGATTCCGACCATCGCAGTTGCCATCGGCTTGTCGTTCTTCCAATCGATAAGGTGTTGTTGAGCCCATCCGGAGGGTTCATACGCGTATGAGAATTTGAACTTGGGGTCTTTCTGACCCAGTAAATCCTTCAGTTCTTCGACTCGGTTGTAGTAGGACTGTGAGTAGTCTTCGCGAGCGACTTGGTCGGAAATTCCGACGACTTTGCCTTCCTTGTCGACAACCGGACCACCTGAGTTGCCTTGTTCGAGGTGAACTCGACCATGCATTAACGGTCTTCCCAGTGCAGCTTTGACTTCTTTGAGCTCTTCGGGTGTCTTACTCAAGCTCATTTCCGTGACGAATTCAGCCGCTTGTTTCTCGTTGATGTTCATCAACTCAGTCAGTTTGTTCGATTGAAAGCGGTAATAACCAGGCGAGATGTATGCAGGTCTTAGACCTTGAGGATGACCCAAGCCCCAAATGGGTTGGTCTTTCTGCAAATGGCTGCTCTCAGCGAGCTTCAGATATGGCGTCGCGACCTTCTGCCCCACGGTTGAGAGTATTGCCAAATCGTTGATGTCGTCCATCTTCTCGAGTTTGGCTTTGAATCGTCGACCGTCTTTGTCTACGACGTAAAGTTCGCGCCCACCCAAAACAACGTGAGCATCTGTGACGACTGTGCCTTTGTCGTCGACGTAAAATCCGCTTCCCGTGCCGAGTGAGTAGCTTCTTTGATCGGGATAATCTGCAGCCTTGCCGCTGGCAAAGATTTGAACAACCGCTGGTGACGCGTCTTCGTACAGCTTCCGCGAAACCTGATCGATGCCAGGCTGAGTTTCTCCGGGACGGGCAAGCGGCATTTCAGGCTTCAATACTGGAATATCTTTGTCGTCACCACCAGGCATGACCTAAACCTCAAATCAAATGTTTTACAGGATTACTGACATCCTAAATGAAATGCTGCGCGTTCTAAATGGGGAGATTCCCATGCCCCATTAAATCTATGATTCCCAGATCTGAGCAAATTGAGAATGGTTTTGATGCTCTATCAGATGGGCCCTATCTAGACATAAGGCGGCCTGGTCGAACTTCAGTTGTGCTTCGTGTACTCCAGCGAGCTTTTTGAGCGTTTCAACCAACGCCAAATGATCTTTGCCAAGATGCTTAATCTTGATCTTCAACACTCTCGCCAAAAGAGGCTCAGCTTCGTCGTGCCGACGCCGCGCCCAAGCAATCATCGCCAAACCGGTCAAGGTGTCGGTCAGGACAAGATCTTCCGAGCCTAAATGTTCCTCTTGAATCAAAAGAGCCCGTCGATAAAACTCTTCCGACTTGGCGAAACGGCACGTGGCGTTGTACAGACGCCCGAAATTGTAGAGGGTTGATGCAAGATCGATGGCAAGGACGCCAGTGGGGCGATGCTCCTGAATCGAAAGCGCCTCGGTTAGCACTGTTTCAGCCACATCGAATTCTTGACTGTCCATGAGAATTGAGGCCAACTCGGTCAAAGCAGTCGCTACATCGGGGTGGAGGGTTCCTTTAGTTTTACGGTGAATGGCGATGACTTGGTGGACTTGGTCGGAAGCATCACCAAACTTGCGGTTCTTTCTGAAGATTCCAGCCAGCTTCAGCCGAGAACTAGCCACTTCCTGACACCAAGAACCTTTCAGATACTCCATCTCGCGAATGCTGCATACGTAGAGCTTCTCAGCTTTCCCAACAGCACCGCGATTACAATAAAGATCGGCCAGCCTAGCAAGCGAAAGCGCCGAATCCAGGCGGCATTGAGGCAGATCGTCCATGATTGCGATCGCACGTTCAAGGTACCCTTCCGCAATTTGCGGATGACCGCTATCGCAAGACAACGACGCCATGCAGCACAAAACTTTGGCTGTACTTGCATCCCAAGGGCTGAGAACCTCCTCGCTGAGCGTGAGCGCGCGGCTGACAGTGGAGGCGGCGAGGTCATGTCTCGACTGCCCCGCATGACACAGTGCGATGCGGCACAATGTTTCAAGCAGTGTTGGTGCGTCTTTCGAGAAATATTGCTCTTGAATTTCGGCTGCCTTTTGGAATCGATTTCTGGCTTTTGTAAAGGCTTTTGCTTGCATCTGAGCATCGCCCATCTTCACATAGGTTGCCGCTATGTCCGCGCGAGAATCACCTTCCCGCGCCATTTGCATAGCGAGCAGCTTGCTGAAAGCGCGTTCGCAATCTTCAAGTTTCCCAGAGTTGGAGAGGCATTCGGCCAGTTGCGATTGCATCTGCTCGCATTCGACTTGAGGCAGCTTCGCCCGTCGAGCCTTCTGAATTGCCTGCCTCAGGAGACGTTCGGCTCCTACCCAGTCGCCAATGCTGCGGCAAAGCTCTGCCCTGCTCCGCATTTCGTCTAGGTCAAGATTCGCCATGGTCGTCCTTAGCAGCTGTGTATAACGATTTTACAGTTTCGGCTGCTGTGCATGTGCCATACTTTCGGTGACGACACGGATCGCAGATCGCACGATCTATCGCATGATCTGCATCGCATGAGTCATTAAGAATGACAGACAACGCCAAAATTGAAGAGCTAAAACAACAGGCCGAATTGGGAGACGCCAAGGCCCAGTTGTCGTTTGGTCTGGCTCTGAGAAAGGGCGAGCAAATCGAGCAAGACTCGGCAGGCGCAGCGCATTGGTATCGCCGGGCCGCGGAGCAGGGCTTGGCGGCTGCACAATACAACCTGGCAACAATGTATTTGTACGGAGACGGCGTCACCAAGGACTTTTCGGCAGCGCACACCTGGTTTTTCGAAGCCGCCCAGCAAGGGGACATTGACGCTCAATTCAATCTGGCACTGCTTTTCGAGGGCGGTAAAGGCGTCGAGCGAGACCTTTCGAAGGCGGCATATTGGTTTGAACAAGCAGCTCTTGGAGGTTCAGGACGAGCTCAATATGACCTGGCAGTGATGTATCACCAGGGCAAAGGTCTAGACCAGGACTTGAAAAAGGCAGCATATTGGTACGAAAAAGCAGCGAAGCAAAACGTCGCAAGAGCGCGCGAGAGCTTGAAAGAGCTTATTGGATAGCACCTCATTAGAACTCTCACAAGACGCCCGAAGCGCCAATCGCTAAACTGTTCGGGTCATGCAAAGTGAATCGAACCGAAGCTCATACGCAACAGCGGCAGGCGCAACTGCAGTCGCAGGTGGCGACGGCTTTCTCAACCAGTTGGAACCATCACAGCTGGTCGACGCCTTCATGCAGAATCCTCCCGAGAATTTTCTGCCGGTGAAGCTTTTGAAAAACACACCGGCATTCGTGGCAAACTTCGATTTGCTGACGACGTTGGACGACGATCAGATGTGGGTCGCCGAGAAGTTGCGCGCGTTGCCGCTGATTTCACGGTTCCTGAAGCAGAAGACCCTCTTTGTAGGAACCACGGTTTCAGAGTACTGCTGGCTCAGAGATGATGTTGACGATCGAGATTTTGCCGATTCGGTTATTACTCAATTGGAACTGCATAAAGCGCAGCTGGCAATCGTAAAGGACTTTCCGGAGCCATCGACTCTGATAAGCGACAAGTCAGCTCGCAAATCTGCGGCGACGATGCAACACCTGACGGCAAACGGATTTACGAAAGTGTCAGGGATGGCATTGGCATATGTCACCGTCAATTTTCAATCGATCGATGAGTATCTGAAACGCTTATCTCGTGTGCGCCGCAAAGAATTTAAGCGGAAACTGAAAGCGAAAGAAAATCTGGTGATTGAAGAAGTGCACACAGGCGACAAGCTCTTCGAAGACCCGCTCGTGCTCTTCGAGTTGTATCAGCTGTACCTCAACGTCTACAACCAAAGCAAGTACCACTTCGACAAGTTGTCTGCGTCTTTCTTCAAAGACGTGCTTCAAGACAAGGGCAATAACGGCATCATGTTTTTGTATCGCAAGAACGGTGAGTTGATCGGCTTCAATCTCTGTTTCATTTTCGCAGACACTTTAATCGACAAATACGTTGGCTTTGCTTACCCCCAAGCTCATCAGTCCAACTTGTATTTCGTCAGTTGGTTTCAAAACCTGGACTTCGCGTTGCGCCACCAATTGCAATACTACATCGCAGGATGGACCGACCCCGAAGTAAAGGCTGCACTAGGTGCAGAATTCACTTGGACAAACCACGCCGTTTATGTGCGCAATCCTCTGCTGCGCTTTGTTCTGAAGAAACTGCAGCACCTTTTTGAGTCAGACAAACAATGGGCGACACGTGGCGAGGGCGACAACAAATGACACCACTTGCTACACTCCTGTGGATTGCAAACGTTGCGCTCGACACGTGCGGGCAACTGTCGTTTAAGGTTGCTGCAGTAAAGGAGACAGAAGAAGACGGTCTCGCCAGATGGAAGTCGATGCTCAGCGATTTTTGGATTTGGCTAGGCATTGGCTCATACGCAATTGAGTTTTTCCTGTGGTTGGCGTTCCTCACCCTTGTGCCTCTATCTCAGGCAACACTGATGGGTTGCGTCAACATCTTAGCCGTCATGATTGCAGGAAGAATTTTCTTCGGCGAAGCGCTCACTGCTAAAAGAGTAATCGCAACGTTGCTAATCACAATCGGCGTGGCACTGGTTGGGTGGGGCTAATGCGGCGCTTTTATATAATAGGATTCCTCATTCTTCTGGTATTCGACACCATGGCGCAAGTGTCGTTCAAACTGGGCGCGATGAATACGGCACCTGCCGCTTGTGATATTGCATGGCTAACGCGCGTCATAACGGAGAAGTGGGTTTACGTGGCACTGGTTGGCTATCTCGGCGCCTTTGTCACCTACATGACGTTGCTGAAACACGCTCCAATCGGCCCCGCGTTTGCGGTATCGCATTTGGAACTCGTAATCGTTTTGATTGTTTCGGTCCTGTTTTTGAACGAGCACCTCACAGCAGTGCAAGTAGTTGGAAGCCTTCTCATTTGCGCCGGCATCGTCGTCTTCGCCATTGGAAAGCGTGATGAAGAAAAACAGGACGAAGAACATCGCCGTCAATCCGAAGACCAAAAGGAAGACGCGAGAATTCAAAGCGATGTGGTATGAAGTTCCACCAACTGCGGGGCTTCCGCTTCTAGTCTCGGATTTGATTCCATCTGGAATTGAATTGGAAGAACAGCTTGCAGCAATTCTGGAAAACAGAAGCACCAGATGCGACACCACAGATTGCGCAATTTCCGGGAAAGACATCATCGTCACATCGTCGGCTACAGCCGGACTACTAGCCGCGCTACTCACTCTCAAAGCGAGAAGCAATCGCAAGAACGTAATCATCGGTGGATACACCTGTCCATTGGTGGCAATGGCAATTGCACAAGCGGGTCTGAAAACGATTCTCTGCGATTTGGAAATCGACAGTTTCGACTTCGATCTCAAAGCGCTCGAACGCCTGGCTGACAGCGAAACTCTCTGCATCGTCCCCACCCACCTTGCAGGGGTGCCGTGCGAGGTCGATGGCGTAAACAGAATCGCAAAGTCCGTCGGCGCATACGTCATCGAGGATGCAGCACAGGCCGTCGGTGCCAGATTCGAAGGCGGAGATTCAGTAGGAACCTCGGGAGACATTGGCATCTTCAGCCTCACAAGAGGCAAGGGATTAACGATTTACGAAGGTGGCTTTTTATACACTAAAGACACGTCGCTCAACCAAGAATTGAGAACTATGTTGACTGCACTCGAGCAGAAAACGAGATCGCAACACTCAATCGAAGAGCTATCAAAAGTTGCGCAACTCCTGGGCTATGCACTTCTCTACAATCCCTGGGGACTGTCGATCGTGTATGGCGTTCCTCTAAAACAAGCTCTCAGGAACAACGACATTGAAAAGGCAGTTGGTGATGATCTCGATGGAGTGATTAAAGCCAACCCGGTCAGCCGCTACCGAAAGTCTATCGGCGCTAGGTCGTGCTCGCGGTTTCATTCGTTTCTTGCTAGCAATCAAGCGCGCGCGCAGCGACGAATCGAACAGATCAAAACCATCGGTGCATTGAAGATAATCGAGCCGGCGCCATCAAAATCCGGCAGCTGGCCATTCATCTGCGTCATCTGCAACAGCAAAGAACAGCGCGACCGAATCCTCGAACGACTCTGGGCAAGCGGGCTTGGCGTCACGCGCCTGTTCGCGTGGGATCTCAACTGCTATGACTACTTGCGCAATGATATCGCCAAGTTTGACATTCCCAACTCTTCGAGACTGGCAGAACGTTCCTTCATGATCAGCAACAGCCATTGGCTTTCGGACGAAAAATTCGACTCGATTGTGACCGTGATCAAACAAACCGTGTATTCTCAGGTTGCCGATACGTCTTTCTTGGTAGAAAGAACATAGACGTTTCGAACGGTTCTGGAATCCTTGATGCGCGCAATCGACAGATTTTTGTTTTCAGTGTTTTGCCTGGCGGCATGGTTTGCGACTAGCCAACCAGCGCGTGCAGACGGGCTGTACTTCGATGCCGGAGTAGCGGCCTTCGGAAAAGGCAACTATAAATCGGCATCCGAATACATGGAGCTGCACATCAAAGAAGACCCGCAAGACAGTATGGCATTGTACTATTTGGCATTGAGCTTTCAGAAACTCGGGGACTACCCAAAGTATCAAGACACTGTCCAACGGCTTTTGAAGCAATTTCCCAAAAGCAAAGCCGCGGCAATGGCGAAAGCTCACCAAGCTGAAGCTCCAATTCAAGTCCCTCAAAACTTGGGACAAGCAACAGATCTCCCGCGTGAGACGTGGATTCCCTTTAACAAAGTCGGGCGCGCTCTGGTCGTTGAGGGTCGGGTAAACAAGCATCCAATGCGCATGATTTTTGACACGGGCGCCGAGACCTGCCTGCTTACGGTAGACCATCTCAAGGACATGGGCATACCGGTACCCGAAGGCAAGCCGCATGGTTTGGGCGCAGGCGTCGGCAAAAACAAACCGGTGCCGATTTGGATCAAGCACCTTGATCTTTCTGTTGGGCGAATTGAAAGAAAGAACTTCCCGGTAATCATTAGTCCAATTCCGATGGAGTATCCGCTTCTCGGAATCAAGTTCTTCAAAGGATATGACTACACTGTCGACAACAAGAACGAGTCCATTCTTTTCAAACTAAAGAGCGACGTGACTCCGCCGACCATAGCTGCGAACTCCGCCCTCACAGTCGATTTGTCGGGGAACTATGTCTACAATGTTCCGTTTACCAGACAAGGCGAAACCATCATTGTTTCCGTCTCAATCAACGGCAAACAAGCACAAATGATTTTTGATACCGGTGCGGAGGTCTGCATGTTCACTTCCCAGCAACTACGAGACTTGGGTATCGATTACAACGTCAACTCTCCATATATGATGCTGCGAGGCGTATCCGGCGTTACGCGTGCATCGACATGCTTGCTGGAAAGTGTGAAACTAGGACCGATAGATCGAAAGAATGTTTTATGTGGTATTACAGACGATGCGCTGACTTCGCGTCCGTTGTTAGGACAGAACTTTTTTCAGAGTTGGCAGTTCACAATTGACGATCGAAACAATGTGATTAGGTTTACTAAGAAGTAGCCGCGGTTGTTGGTCGAAATTCCAGTTCAAACAGTCCCATAACTGTTTGGCGAGATGCCTAATGGGTCGGTAATCGCCGTAACATCGGATAGTTGTGTACCAAACCCCCAGCGAGGCTCCTCCACGGAGGAACCGCGAGGATTGAACTATGTCAAATTTCGAATTCCAATACGAACTTCAGGACGTGCGGCGTTCAGCTACAGCACTAATGAAACGAATAGAGCATCTGGAGAAAGTAGCTGAATCCTTTGCATCGACACCCTTGGATGAGGCTGCCGAGAAGATAGCGCTAAACGTCAACGAATCGGTGAAACTAGAGCAACCAGCCGTCGCGTTTGCTGGCAGCACTTCCGATTCCAATGAGGAAGGCTTCGGTTCGTCAGACAAGATGGACGAAAACATCAAGAGTGCCAAACCGACGGAAACATTTGAGGTATGGATCGGAAAAAACCTCAACAAAATCGGAATCAGCTTTCTCGTAATCGGATGCGCTCTCGCGCTCATCTACCAATTCCAATACTTCACGCCACTGTTAAAGATTCTCACCGGCATCCTCGCCGGTGTGGCATTGATAATCGGCGGTGAATGGTTTGAACGCAAACCGACTTTCAGCTGGTACGGAAGAGCCCTGATCGGCGGCGGCTGGTCGCTCGCCTACTTCAGTGCTTTTGCCGCACACCATGTTCCATCAGTAAAAATTATCGACAGCGCCATGCTGGATTTGGTTCTTTTGCTCGGTATCGCAGTTGGTGCTGTAAAATACTCGCTCAGATACAAATCAGAAGCCGTCACGGCACTCACTCTGACTCTCGGTTTTGTCACGATTTGCATGAGTTCGGTGACCTCATTCTCTGTTGCAGCAATTGCACTTTTGATTGCAGGAACAGCATGGCTGGTCGCGAAAATGCGATGGTTCAATTTGCTTGTGTACACTGAACTCGTCTCGTATTTGCTCGGCGCAGGCGTCGTGCTGCCACAAATCATGTCAGAGCCCATACAGTTTTTCGGCTTGACTCTGAACGACTCGCACTTTTTCACTGCGACAGCGTATGCATTTTTCTGCTGGGCAGTCTTCAATCTGATTATTTTCACAGTCAAATACACAAACATCAGCGAGCGAAATCGCATTGCTACCAGCGCATTTCTCAACGCACTGTTTTTTGTTCCAACCGTATTTGCCTTGATGTCTCCGGACCATCTCGAATGGAGATCGAATTTCCTCTACTCCGTTGCAGCAGCCTATGCACTCACCGGTTTCTCAGCCAAGCAGAATTCAATGTATGCAATTCTCAAGCTGCACACGGTGATTGCACTGTCGCTTGCAACATACGCGGTCTCTTTCAACTTGCATGGAAACACACTCACGACGTTCTGGTGCTTGGAAGTTCCAGTTCTAGTTTGGGCAGGATACTACTTCGACATGGCAGTGGTACGCCGCTTCGGCGCAGCGCTTGCGTTCATTTGCGCCGGTGCTGTGCTGGGAAACATCCGATATCACTATGATCCGGTCAACTTCGTGTACATCAAAGAAACAAATCTCATCACGGCTTTGACAGCATTCTTCGCAGCCTGTGGAGCAGGCGCGGTCTATGTATTTGAATCGCTGAAGAGATCCCGCGAGACGCATCAACCACCAACCGTCGGGCTTTCGTTCTACTATTATTCGTTGCTCGCGGGTCTGGCAACACTGCTGGTGACAACAACTTTCGTTGCCGAGCAGTGGATCGCCCTCGTGCTCACTCTGCAATGCGTCGCGGCAATTGCGATTGGAGCTTGCCTGGTGTTCTCTCCATTGAGGTTGGTAGGAACGGTTGGATTGATCTGTTGGCAGTTGTGGTTCTTGTTCTCATCCATAGAGTGGGCAACACTGCCGATTGCCATTATCATCGGCTTGCACTATTTCATGAGCCATATCTATCGCACAGCAGCGAAAGATCACATGGATATCTTCGAAAGGGAGATTCATCACTGCTATGCAGTTGCCGGCACTATCACTCTCACCACTCTTATCAGTCGTGTTGTGGCCGCAGAATGGTTGACAGTGGCGTGGACGCTTCAAGCAATCGCGCTATTGTTCGTTGGGTTCAAAATCAAAGACAAGCTGTATCGTGTCTCTGGGTTGGTCCTTCTGTGCATCGTGATTGGCAGGCTGCTTCTGTTTGAACTCTCGGGACTCGAGACGATCTACAGAATCATCTCCTTCATGGCTGCCGGTGTTGTTCTTCTCGTTGCGTCCTTTGCTTATGCGAAACTGGGTTCGAAGGAGTCGGAAAATCAAACCGCAAACGTTTAAGCACACTTCGAACAAATCAACCTGACAGCACAATCGGTTCAGCGCGTGAAACGCTGAACCGATTTCTCACTTCACTGGGTCAATGACAAGAAGTGAATAAAATATGTCCAAGATAGTATTATTGCGGCCTCATAATTCTGCTCGGAGGATCTTTATGTTCAGGATGGCAAGTAGTAGCGCGATGCGCTCGAAGCTCGCAGCCGGCTTAGCGCTCGTATCAGCCTTGTTTATTGGCTTCACACAAGCGGCTCAAGCAGAGAAGAAATTCTTTGGTGCAGAGTACGACACGGACTTTACACAAATGACGCACTATGAGTGCGATGAACCCTATGAAACGAAAGTTGTTCCCATCAACAAAGGCGGCGATCGGTTTGGTTACCTCCAACCTTGGAATGGCTACTGCAACAAGTGTGAAAGACCGGAGGATGAAGCCAAGCGGCTTCCTTGCCAAACATATAACATCAAGCCAAGCGGCAAATACGCAGGCGTTGAGATTGAAGGAAACAAGTGGATGAAGTTGGCTTGCGACGAAGCGCGCATCTCGGCTCAAAAGGGCGGCGGACCATTCTCGACAGTTATCGTGCAGATTGACGACGAATCCAAGCACGCGATCCGCTACTGGATTTCGCACAACTCCGTCGTGAAATGGATAGATCCGACCGCTCACGGCGAAACGACCGCAATCAGACAAGCCTGCCAAGAACTCGGCGTTCTCGACCTCGGACTGATTAAAAGAGATGACCCGAACTTGAAGCTCAAGCAAAAGGGCGCAACCTCTCACTGCGAACTCTATACCTCGGCAGAACCCTGCCCTATGTGCTACGCAGCGACTCGCTGGGCGCGTATCGACAACATCTACTTTGCTGCCACCGTATACGATGCAGCTGCACAAGGCGTGAATTTCTCAGACGAACCCATCTATGCGGAAATCGGTCTTCCGTATGCAGACAGAGTGAAGATGGGTGTGCACTGCTATCAATGTACAACCGACAACTCGCTTGATGCGTTCAACCATTACAAGCGTCTAGCAGGTAAGAAGTACTAGAGATTTTCTCTGCACTTCAGTTCTCTGCGTAACTGAGCACGAACATTGAAGCCACTGCCAAAAGCGGTGGCTTTGATTTGCAAGCGAACTCTATGTTTCCTTCAGCGGATTGTACTGTTCCGGTCTCAATCCAAAAGTCCATGCAACCGCTTCACGTGACGTTCTGCAATGAGGTGGGACACGCAAGAAATAGGTTTTGTAAGTCCCATCCGGCTCGGGAGAAGAGTTGAGAACCTCCAAAAGAACAATTGGTTCGTCATCCAAAAGTTCGCGAATGTAGAGCTTTCCGTACCTATCGTCGTCAATCTTGCGAGCCTTCGCGTCGCGAATGAAATTATCCAATCCGTACATGTCGATCATGAATCGGCGAGCTTCGACATTTGGCTCGTCATCTATATCGAAGATGTTCATGTTTTGCGAAAACCAAACAACGCGCTTGGGCACATAGCCGCCCTTCCAAGCAAATATTTTCAGTCCGTCGCGATATTCAGCCGCTGGACCTGTAGCACGGTGAAAGCGCCCTTCAGAGTCGATTGCCAACAGTTTTGGGCGATCGGTAACGATACAGATATCATGAAACGGCCACCACCACCCGCAGTTCTTAGCGGCTTCAACGAGCGGTCCGAGTTCGTCGATTTGGAAGCCGGTTTTGACGGCATAATCGTAGAGCTGAAGCCAGAAAGCATCATGCGCGCCGAACGCACATCGAGACAATTGAACCTGGCATTCGTTGCCTCGCTCCGGCGCAAGCGGCAATCTCTCGACTATGCGAGCCGGGAGTTGATGGCATAACTCTTGCATCAGTGAGTCTGCAGGATCTGGGTCGAACCAACCTTCCATGTTCCAGTAAGTCGCACACCATCGTTCGCAAGCGGCCCGCAAATTCTGCGCCATTCGAGCGTAGGAGATGCTTGCTCTGACTGCGGTCAGTTCGCCAACAGCAGCGCGCAACTTGTGCTGCGACGACATCAGTTTGAACTGCTCGTCATACTTAATTTCGACATTTGCCTTGAGATTTGCAACCACAGGAATGTACGCGCTTTGGACTTGCTGTTTGACTAGCGTCGCTGCAGCCAGAGCGCCCTTCACAGGCGAGCCGAGAAACACAAAAGTCTTCGGCGCCATCAATCCGGCATTGCGATAACAATCGGTGATCGCGGAGACCGCAGCGTCACGATTCATGCGCGAAACGGATAAGGCAGTTTCTTTCCATTGACGCTTGTGTTCAGCGATTTCATTGGATGAGGTCATCGTCATCCCCAATATCATCGTCGTCTTCTTTATAGCCCCCCAGACCAACTCCGACAAGTTTTGTCTCGCCATCGACCTTTTCGAGTTCAAGGGGTTCGTAGCCGCTGAAGTCCAAAATGTGGTCTGCCAGTTCTTGTGAGTGAGTAGTTATCCATATCTGAGATTCAGTGGAGGCGCTCACAATCAGCCTTGCAAGAGGTTCAAACAGGCTGGGATGAATGCTGGTCTCAGGTTCGTTAATCGCCAGCACAGATGGCGGGTTTAAGCTGAAGAACACAGCTAAGAGGCAAAGGTATTGAAGAGTACCGTCGGACAACTCCATTGCATCGAAAGGTCTTGCAATGTCAGGCATTTTGAGCTGGAGTTTCAATCCGCTCTGATTGACGGAGTGCAGTATGTCAATTTGCGCACCAGGAAAAGCGTCGTCGAGCTTTTCACAAAAGCCTTCTCCATCGCCCATTTCCAGTATGGTTCCAATCGCAGAGAGCAGGTCACTGCCATCATGGGACATTGTCGGCGTAGCTACAGGCAACTGCGGGCGTCGCAACGGTGACTCACGATCGGTGCGGAAATGATGATAGAAGCGCCACTTTAGCAACTCGTCTCTCAGCTCAGCCAAATATGGGTATTTGTAAGGGTCCTTGAGACTGCTCAGTATAGGTTCATTACGCAACACTCTGCCGGAATAGTCGAGTGTCGTCCCAGTCGAATCTTTGATCTTTACTTCGACGAGGCGCCTCTCCAACAACTTTGAAGTCGTCTTTTTGCGCAGCAGAACGACCTCGCTTTTTATCTCAGGATCCAGCATAAAGCGAGAGCCTTCGGGTCGCTCGGCCCATGAGACTGTGCCGCAGGAAACGTCGTATTGGAGCTCATTTACACGAACGGAGAGTTTCAATAACTTCTCTTCTTTTTTACCGATTCTGCCGCACCATTTGGTTGATTCAATTCCGCCTTCTTCTGCGATGTTTCGCGCGAACTGTCCGGTCGCTGTCGATGCAAGGAGATACATTGCTCGATAGAGGTTGCTCTTTCCAGTGCCGTTTGGACCGACAATGACATTGATGCGACGAAGCTTGAGCCAAACATCTTTGACCGAGCGATAGTTCTGAATTCGGAAATCAGTGAGCGTCACAATAACCCCTATTCATCATCATCACGGAAACCGAGATCGAACTTTTTGGCTCCGACGACTTGAGTCGCACCTTCGACTTTCTCTAACTCGATCACTTTCGCATTGCCTTTTTTGGCAACGTGATTCGCCAATTCTTTAGAGTGCGTTGTGAGCAGAATTTGAGAATTTTTGGATGGAACCAATAAGATCTCTGCAAGCGGCTCAAAGAGATCGGGATGGATGCTGGTTTCGGGTTCGTTGAGCACCATAAATGGTGCAGGTCGCGGAGTCAAAAGCGCAGCCAAAAGGCAAATATATTGCAATGTTCCATCCGAAAGTTCACGTGCACTTAGCGGGCGATCCAGCCCTGGTACGTTCATTCCAAAAGAAAGAATCCCGTCATCATCATCGTCATCGACCGTCAACGATGCTCCCGGAAATGCTCTATCCACAGCCTCATCGAGACGCACTTTGTTGCCGACTGAATTTATCGTTGCGATGGCCGCTGTGAAATCAGTGCCATCGTTTGACAGTATGGGCGTCATGGTGGCAAGCTGAGGCTTGCGAATCGGCGAATTGATATCCGTCCTAAAGTCATGATAGAAACGCCACTTAGCTATCTCTTCGCGTATTGCACTGAGCTCCGGAAACTTCTGCGGTTCTCGAATCTCAGACAACACAGACTCGCTGTTCAAGAAAGTAACGGGAACACTGATCTTTCGTCCTTCCATATTTCGCGCCATGATCGCGCCGCGTTTACGCTCGAACACATCAACGTTTCGATCGCCATCAATGAATTGAATTCTCTCCAACTTGATATCGGGATCTCTCTTGAAAAAGGAGAGTCCTGGGTCGGTTCCATCGCTTGGTCGCTCGCTGATTGGAATCAATCCAAACTCGATTTCATACCGAAACTCCTCAAAGGTCACGGCAATGGTGACTCGATTTTCCTCACTTCTATGCCTGCGCCCCGCCCACAAGACAGAACTCATCCCACCCTCATGAACGATGCGATGCGCGAACTGTCCGTTCGCCGCGGCCGGCAGAAGTTGCAGAGCCTGATAGATATTGCTCTTCCCACAGCCGTTGGCACCGACCAGCACTGTAAGCGGTGCCAACGGCAATCGCATCGCATGGACGGAACGATAGCCGATGATCTCAATTTCGCGAATCTGCATTAATCTACTTCGCTTTTTTGCGAGCGTGCTCCACCATCTCGCGCATTCGCGGATGATGCCCCTCAACTGTAGTAATCCAATCTTCGAAAACCGGCACAGGCTCTTTGACTCGAAACAGGAAGTAATACACGCTCAGCTCACCGAGAAACTTGAATTTCCGGCGAAGCTCCTTGCTCAACTCATCATAGTTTTGTTTGGAACGCAAATAGTTTGCAAAACCGTTGTATTGTTTGTCGAGTTCCAAAATCATTCGCGCGTTAGCGATTGTCGCTGTAATTTTCCTGCGACTGTGCACGACTGATGGGTGCTTCATCAACCGCTCGACGTCATCCTCGGTATATTGGGCCACTTTCTCCGCGTCAAAGTTATCGAAACCTTCGAGAAATCCATCCCAATGTTTGTCAATTTGCGCCCAACTCAACCCAGCTTGAAAGACCGCCTTCGACATTATCTCGAGATAGTCTCCGAGTCTCGTCGGCGTAATCTGCTCGGGAATCGACATTGTCTACTTTTCCTTCGAAGGCTCGTTGGATTGTTCTTTTGGTTGCTCGCTTGCCGCACTTTTCAGCTCGGCCGCCTTCTTCTCTTCCGCTTCTTTATAGACTTTCGCCATCGGGTCTTCAAACTCAATTTCGCTTCGCTTTGATACTTCTGACGTTCCCTTTCTATTCATCAGCTTCGAATCAAAGAACGCCTTCAAATCCACCAAAGTTTTCTTGTGAAACAAGAAATGCCTCACACCTTTCACTGCAGTGAACTTCACATCAACTCCAGCCTCAGACAGTGCCTTGCCGAGTGCTTCGCTCATTGCAAAGGGTACGACATCATCTTTCTTTCCATGCACAATCAAAAACGGTGGGTCAGTCTTAGTCGCATAGGTGCAAGCGCTCGCTTGTTTCGCGACATCCATCTTATCTTCCAACTTACCGCCGAGATACATAGTGAGGGGGGCCTGCGGCGATTCGATATCGAGATGTGTCTTCACTCCGCGCGCGCGCAATGCAAGAACCTCTTCATTCAACTTCGTAAGATCGCCACCTCCAGCCCAGCACGCAACAGCTTGCACGGCGCTGGACTGTTCCGCATTTCCCTCATTGCCTTCAAGGTCCTTGGTATCACCAGTGGTTCCAATCAAGGCTGCCATGACTGCACCGGCTGAATATCCCCACACGCCAAAGCGGTCAGGGTCGAGGTTGTATTCCTTCGCATGGGCTCTTAAATAGCGAATCGCAGCCTTGCAGTCGTAGAAAATTTCCGGGAAGTGCGCTTCGTTGGTGAGGCGATAGTTAATGGCTGCAAATGCATAGCCGTTGTCCACAAACTCAACCATCGGCGGCTCAGCCTTGCTGCCGCCCATCCAGGCACCACCATGGATCCAGATGATCAGCGGCGCTTTCTTGCTCTGATCGGCAGGCAAGTAGAGATCGAGTGATTGTCGTTTGTTGAAACTGAAAGGAACGTAGAAGAGATCCTTATAGACCCTGATGCTGCCCGGTCCGACATGTGCGCTGTCGGTGGCGACAAACGGAACGATGACCATCACAGCGATGGCAATGATCAAAATGATGTTCTTGTTCACGTTCTAGAATCCAGTGCTCCTACGAAGATCGAGCGCCAGGTCATCCATTGATTGTTGCCGATTTTCAGGAAACTTGCTCAGTGCAGTCAAAATAACAGCCTGAAGCGGCAGCGGAACCATCTTTTTCGTCGCCCGCGCGAAGTCGAGCGGGTCATTGGTCACGTGCTTCGTCATGGTTTCTGTGGAATTCCCGCCCAGAATCGGCAAAACACCCGTGAGTGCGTTAAACATGAGCACGCCCATCGTGTAGACGTCGCTGCGCGGATCGAGCGGCCGTCCCATGATTTGCTCGGGGCTCATGTAGGCAGGGGTCCCTACCACCTGCCCTTCCATCGTCAACTTGCGCTTGGACAAACGCTGCTCGTCCATCATTTTTGCAATTCCGAAATCAACAATCTTGACGAAATCGGGGCTTCCGCCGAAATCAGTCAAGACGATGTTATCCGGCTTTAAATCGCGATGAAGAATCTCTCTTCTATGTGCAGCCTGCATGCCATCACAGATCTGCAAGAAGATTGGCACGGCCCGCTCGACTTCGAGTCCACCCTCGCGCTTGATCTCATCTCTCAGGTTGCGACCCTTAATGTAGTCCATGACGAGGAATGGAAACCGTTCCTCCGAAAGACCAAAATCATAAATAGTTATGACGTTGTGGTGGCTGATTTTACTCGCCGATTCAGCTTCGCGCTGAAATCGCAAAAAGCCGGTTTCATTCTGTCCGACCTCTTGGAAGAGCACTTTAATAGCAATCGGCTTGTCGATTTGCCGATGCCACCCCTTGTAGACAATTCCAAGTGCGCCACGACCAATCTCTTCTTGAACCTCGTACCGGTTCATCAGGACTTGCCCTGTCAATGTAGCCCGCACATTTTCCTCCTAGCGTCCCAATGAGAAGAGGGTCGCCGTTCGCCGCCTGTAGCAATTAGGCGGAACCCTTAAAGCCTAAACTGATGCTCTTCTACATTCAAGAGGATCACTATAAGATCCACTCCTCTTGCCAACCCTGCGCCGACCCTAATTTGTCACAGCTACACGGCATACTTACATTCAAATTCACCGACTGAACCGTGCCATAATGCACAACTTTAGTTTGGAAGGCGACGAAATACGCATCATATATAGTGGCATTTGATCGCAGCAAAGAGCGCATCAATAGCAATCAACAAGTTCACCTGTTTCTGGCTCGGAAACAGGTTTTCGAGCATTTTACAACGTTCCACAATGATACCGCAAATGGTGTGTCCAAAAATTTCGCGCTGCGTATACATGCACTCACGAGCGGTTGATTCAACCCAAACGAAATGGCCGAAGCAGTTTCTAAGATGAGGATTTCAAAATGCCAGACAAACTAGATACTACAGAGAAGAGATCATCCAACAACGCTCAAGAGAGCGTATGGGTTGAATTGGCAGAAGCTCTTTTCTTGCCGCCAATCGTAGGAATCGGCGCCGTCGCCGCCAAAAGCGCAATACAAGGCGCGGCCGATGCAGCAAGAAAGGCGAAGGATTCTAAAACGCCTGAGCAAAAGGAAAAGGAGAAGGCTCCTACACCAAAAGAAAAGGAACAAGAAAAGCCTCAAACACCAAAGACAGCAATGCCTGACGTATCAGATGTACTAGTGGCCGGTTTTTGCGCAGTCGCCCCAGTAACTTGTTTACCCGCACATGTCATCAACTCAGTAGCGAAAGAAGGTCTCAAAGAGTCAATGCGCGTGATTGACATGGCAATCGATCGCAAGCCGCAATGCAAAGCACCTGAGTCCGCGCAAGATATCATGAACGAAATATTGTCCGTTCCGACAGATGTTTTCAACTACTTCAAGAGCAAACCGTTGAGAGCAACTGCTGACTTCATGCTCTTTGCACCGATGGGAGTAGTCAACGCAAAATTGGACAAGTGCATTTCTGAGTAACTGCAGAACACTCTAGTCGACAGCCAGACGTCAAGAAGAGAGGCAAATTGCTTCTCTTTTTTGCGCTGCATGGGGGAACTGCCTATAATAAAGCCAACCATCGGATAGTGGATTTGGGGGTAGTATGACCGCCGGTAATTCAATAAGAGTTTTGATCGTCGAAGATCACGAAATCATGCGATTCGGGCTCAAGTCGATGCTCAAAGAACTCCCTTCGGTTGAGGTTGTGGGAGAGGCTGGAGACGGAAACACCGCGGTGGATTTAGCATCAACCCTGAATCCTGACGTAATTTTGATGGACATAGGGTTGCCCGGAATTGATGGTGTCGAAGCGACTCGCGAAGTGAAAAAACGCAATTCCGAAATCAGCGTAATCATGTTTACCTCGTTCGACAATGAAAAAAGCATTTTCGCAGCGCTGGCAGCAGGCGCTGATGGATACTGCGTGAAGAACATTGCTCGAGATCAACTGATCACTGCGATCCAGTCAGTCACAAGCGGTTGCGCGTGGCTAGACCCATCTATTGCAGGACACGTTCTGAAAGTCTGCGACATGCCTGATGAAGACGGAACAACAAAGGTATCACCCAATAAAGTCAAGCTCACAGCAAGAGAGTTGGACGTCTTGAAGCTGGTCGTAGAAGGTTTGACCAATCAGCAAATCGCAGATCGATTGATTTTAGGTGTGGAGACAGTCAAAACTCACATGCGGCATATCATGGAGAAACTGTCTGTATCTGATCGAACGCAAGCTGCCGTAAAGGCGATGCGAGAAGGACTCCTCTAAATTGAAATCGAAGTGGAGAGCTTTTGTCTGCTTCACGGCAGCGATGGGGCTCGTCATCGGCAGCAGTTACTCGACGTCTGCCAATTGGCAAGGCTGGCGCGAACCCATAACATGGGAAGACAACGACTCGTTTCGCTCGGATCAATTATCCGAAATCGATGCGACGATAAATCTCGCAAGATTTCATAGCGATCGCGGCGAGTTTGCAAAAACTGTTCCACTCATCGAAGAGGCTGTGCAGCTGTTAACGCAAATTAGGCGCGCAAGTGGACAGCGAATGGTTTCTGCGCTTCTGATAAAAGCGGAAGCCTTGAGCAAGGTCGGCATGAAAAACAAAGCACAAAGCTGTTTTTTGTCGGCTCTAAAACTCATGCGTTCGAAGAATCCGAAACAGGACGCTATCAAGGCAGCATATGACGATGCGCTTGCGGCCTGCCTGAATCAACATCTCGCATCGAGCAAAAGAATTTGTGATTTGATGATGGAACTGTCGAAACTGCCGGACCCAGCAACGAGTGATTGGAAAGCGCGGTTTTTGCTCATCGGCGCCCTTTGCGAAGCTCGCATGGGAAACTTAGAAAAAGCATCACTGCTTCTATCAAAAGCAAACGCCACGATCAAATTGCTAAAGCCACCAAAACCTATAGCCCAAGTCGCTGCTCAAGCGGCAGCGCAAGCAGAACCAAAACCAAATGCAAAACCTCTTTCCGATACAGTTCTTTTTGCACTCGCTGAAAAGAAACGCTGGAAACTTCCAAAAGTAGAAAGCTTTTCGCTTTACGTCGAAGGAGTGTTGTTAGTTGAACGCGGGCGCCATGAGGATGCCTCGCAAAAACTTGGCGAAGCAATCTCGAAAATGCAGGTGGCAGGCGGTTCGGACTTCTATATTTTATTGGCGTATCTGGAACAAACCCACAATCACCTTTCCGAGTCGAAATTGAAAGATGCGATGCATGCGATGCGCAGCGCATCGTACAACTTCGGGAAAAGTGAGTTGGAACGCCAACTCGTCAAAAAAATCTCGCTGCAGCTGCAAACAGCCCTTGAAGCCAAAGCAATCGGTCTGCTCCAGAAAAACGAGTTTGAGGTTCCAACGTCGTTGCCAGACTTGTCCAGCTTGTCCGTCCCTCGGAATCGCGCGGGGCTTGCTTTCCGAAATCGCCCAGAGCTTGCTTTCCGAAATCGCGCAGCACTCATTGAAACCGGCGAAGAGTTGGCTCAGCTGGCAAAGTTCAGCAGACAGCAGGACGAATTCGACAATGCCATCGGACTAGACTTAAGTGCCATCGCTGTTCTGTGGGCATGCGGCTCTCAAACGGAACGCCTTGCCGAATGCTGGTACAACATCGGAGATTCGTACATCGAAAGCAAACGATTTCAGCTTGCGATTGAACCTCTGCAGCGCGCTCTCGCATTGAGGTTGGCTATTAATCCAATTTCGGATTCTTCCTTTTCTGCCGCCCAAATGTTGGCTCGTGCGTATCGCCAAAGCAAGCAATATGCTGATGCTGAGCTGGTTACGAAGTTCTCAATCGCCAGAGCTTGCGCAAGCGCTCGAGCAAGTGCAAGCTCGAATGCAAGCGGAACGGCCAAGCGATCTGTTCCAAACGTTCCGAACGACCTCGTAGACAAAAGCATCGAAGAGTTCCTCAAGCAAACGGTCGACACGTTGAAGCCAGGTGAAATGTCGCGCCAAAAACGCTTGGCTGATCTGCTTCAACAGTGGGCCGATGTGTTGGGCGAGCAAAAACGACCTGACGACGCCATCAAAGTTATTCATAGATTGATCGCCGTAAAAAAATCTGACCCCACTCAATACAAACTCTTGTGGAACGACATTTGGAGTCTCGCGTGGCAGCTTCAAGCTAGTCGAAACTTTGATGGCGCAAGAGATCAATACAGCTTGATGATCGACAAATATCCTGACGTTATCCCAAAAATCAAAGGGGATTGGTATTACTATCGCGGCTTAAATCAAGATCTAAACAATAGAAGCGAAGCGGCAAAACAGGATTTCAAAACAGCAGCAAAATTCTACAGAAAGGCGATAAACGACGGTTCAGACGATCAGGGCTGGCTCGATTGGATAGCCTTCATGGAGTACGACATGAAGGAACAAGTTCAAATGAAGCGAGATTGCCCGCCCACGCGTAGAGATTATGTCGATGCACTTCCCGCATCGCATTGGGAGAAGTCCCGCATGCCAATCAAAATTTTCATCGATTCGAGCAAAGAATCCGGTTTCGGTCCTCGCTTCGTGAGCTGCTTCAGGCGAGGGTTCGAAGTGTGGGCAAACATACCGGAAAGCTATTTGCGCTGCAAGTTTATAGACAATCCAGAAGATGCAGATGTTGTCGTGAAGCGGGTTGAGGAGTATCGCGAGATACCACCAGGGTCTGGCGGCAGGACCATATCGTTTTACAAGTTTCGCGGCAATCACCGCACAAAACTTCTCGATCAAGTTCGCATCATTATGTTTTGCACGAGCTACAACGGGGAGGGAATGGCGCCTTTCGACCAGAAGGATCTCTGTGGTTTGAATATGCACGAAGCAGGACATGCCTTCGGTTTACAGCACTCACCACACGGACCGGACGTTATGTACTGGAAGTCGATGGCACCGGAATTGACCGAAAAAGACAAGGAATCAATTCGCATTCTGTATCCATTAAACGCGAAGACAGCTCGCAAATACTAGCTCCGTCTGCGCCTTCGAAACGCCGCTTCCAATCTGGCGGAACACTAACCCACTTCCGACGTCTCACCAAACTTGGATAGTCTACAATTGGGAGATACAAAAGTGGAAACCTACAAAGGGGATAGCGCGTTGACTGAGTCTCAACCACCCAAACCGGCGGACCCGTTCGAGAATCAGCCTGTGGTCATCGAAGGCACGACTCAACTCTTGAAAGTATCGTTTCGCCTGATGTCCATCATGTGCTATCTACCATTTGTAAGTCTCGCATCGTCAATCGCAGCAATTGCAACAGAACCAATCAGCAACAAGTTCGTCAGATTTCATGCGTGGCAGAGTCTTTTCTTTCTTGGCGCTTGGTTCATCTGTTGCTTCGGCGTTATGTGCCTCGGTCTTCTTAACCCAATCTTGGGCGCCATGGGCAACTTGATGCTTACTGGCGGCTACATGTACAAAAGCGTCATGATGATGCTCGATGCAAATAAAGGCAAGATGACCAAGCTACCGTTGATCGGCGGCTGGGCCGACGGCATGCTCTAGGCGCGGAATGCTCTAGAATTTTTTCGCTCAAAAACGATGTGATCTGGCCCGGACACATGGGTAACAGAACGTTCCGGACACATGGGTAACAGAACGCTCCGGACACATGGGTAACAGAACGCTCCGGACACATTGGTTACACTCCTTGGCTTCCAACAGCGACCACATCCGATTCGTCTGTTTGAACGAAGTCGGAACGCAAAAAGCGCAATCTCCGTCGGACGACTTCAATCGTCGCCGAATTTGCACCGTTTGAAGGCGCAGTCGCTCTGTGTGCCGAGGTAAACCCCAACACACTGTTACGCACGGCAGCAGCCAACCATAAGGCTAACCGCGCCTACGGAGTGCGATTACTAAATTGTCGAAGCCTGAAAGTGCTAGCTTGACGATTTTGCACAACGTGCTTTCATGAACTGAAGCACATGGTACGCAGCGGCAAGTCCAACCAAGCCGTAAATAACGCGTGTTGCTGTGCCGTCGCCCAGCAGACTGGTTACTAGATTGTAGTTGAACGCACCTACGAGACCCCAGTTAATGCCACCAATCATCAGTAGAATCGTGGCGAGTAGTTCGATGTGTTTCATCATTTGTCGATCACCTAAAGCATCAAACCCGTTTAAACTCGAAGAACTGCACTTAGAGCTGATTTGCATGCTTACTTACCACTTTAGTAGGAACTGTTACGGTTGTCAACAGAGAAACATCCCTGTTGGAATGCGGATTTTGGCTGATTCGAAAAATCCTGCAAATCGATAAAGGTCCGAAACGCTTGAAGTGTGCCTTTGTCAGTCGTAGTACAGGTTCTTGCATCCCAGCTTTTCAAGGCGCTTCAGACACTTCTACACTGTCTCTTGCTAGCCGAATGTCTGATGAAAAGAGAATTGTTCCTCAGTTCGCCTGGAGTCGAGCCTGCGTATGCCCAACCGGCTGAGAGATATACAGTTTCACAAGTTGTTGCGGATGGTGGTTTCACCATAGACACCCCACCCCTCCAAATCTATTATGTGCTCGCGCAGCCATCCATTAGGACTAGAGGTCCACCATGATCGCCGATTCGATCACTGATATGAACTTTGCACCAGACAGCGCAAATCTCAAAGCGGAAGCAATCGAACTCGCCGCGTTGCTAAATGGCGGAATGGCCGATCTCTTCCGTCAGCGCCTAGCAGTGGTCTTAGAAAAGCTTGGACAGAACAGAGTCGGAACCTTGGTGCCCATGGTCAACGAATGCCTTGGACAGAACGCATCACATCACGTCGAACTCAGCAACGGCGGGCATAGCAACATCGCAACCGTTGACGTCGTCACCCATTCCAGATTCTTCGGAAATTGCTGGCCGGTTCGCTATACCGTCCTTACCGTCGGATCTTCTAACCACTAAATTCGCGACACAACTCGATTTCGCCAATCTCGATAGGGGTCGTCGGGACCTGCGATCGATTCTCGCGTCTGTGCCGATATCGAAACAGGTGGGGAGCTGAACCGATAACCCTGTTCTCCCAAAACGCCCACCAAAACTTAATGTCCAGCATCGAGCAGGTCCATCAACCCACTGTCTTTTGTTTTGCTCGCCTTTCCTGAAACTACCTCAATAATCGAAGCAGTCTTACGATAGCCGGGGGGCGCATCGAAGAAGTAGCTGGGAACGGTCAACGCCTCCATCGATAAGGTTTCAAGCAATACTTTTCGATTTCCGGTCTCGTCAATTCCAGTCATCCAATCTTTTCCGGTTGCTGATTTTGAGAAGCGGATAGGAATGCCACCACAAGTCGGAAACTTATAAGCAGAATACAAAATTGCTTCAATCTGGGGCGCACATATCCCTTTGACTGGCAAAAAGTCCAAACGTGTGGAGTCCCCACCCGACATCCGCACACCCTTCTTGCCGAACAACTCTACGTTGTATCTAAACTTCGAACCGAAATTTCGGTTGTGCAATCGAACAAGGTAGTCAGAAACCAATCCAGAGTGCTCAAACTCTTTGAGTGTTTGCGTCTTGTATATCTTCTCGTCCGTACGATAAACAATCACATCCCAATTGGGTGCCTTCGAAACGACTGTGAAACCAAGCCGTCCCTCGTTTTTCAATAGCATTCCGTCATGAGATATGGTCAACTTGTTGTCGCCAAAGAAGAAATGGGTCTGCTTTAGCTGGTACGCCTTAATGCGAGAAACTGGGCGGCGAGTCTCAGTTGTTGGACTACCTGCGGTCACTGGGCGTGTTGGGCGTGTTGAGTGCGAGCGAGCCGTGGATCCAGTCGCTGACTGAGATGTTGGGTGCGCATCGGCGTCTCGGCAAGATAAAGATGTAAGTGCGCAAAAAGCTAAGAAGGCAACTTTTGCCTTTACTGCGGTTGTTCCATTTGCCTGCGCTGAAGATCCCACAATCGCTCCTATAAATAGATTGTATCGTCGGACGAGTCGGCAAAGTGCAACAAACACGCAAGAACCCGTGATGATATAATCCGCTCCTACGTCGTGACGAACGAGGCAGATTATGGAAATCAGCAAGATTTTTGACAACAAAAAGGTCAAGGTGCTGGGTGGCGATATCACACCTGGAGATTGGGAATTCAACATGGGTGTCCTCTGGGGAGCCTTCGATCAGCTCAATCTCAACGGCGATTTGAAAAGCGTGCAACTGCAGACTGAAGAGTCAGTCAAGAAGCTTCCTGAAATGGCTGCCTGGGGTCTTGCTGGGAGTCTTCTGGGACCGGTCGGATTGTTTGCGGGACTGATCATCGGCGGCAACAGAAAGTCTGTTTGCGCTCTTTGTGAGATGAAGGATGGTCGCAAATTTCTTGCAGTAATGGATTCAAAAATCTACCAACAACTGCTTGCGATGACGCTATCTGCGAATCGCTAACAAACTCGCCAAGGTTGCTTCATGCCAGCTCAATTACTTTGGAGGCATCTGTCACTCCAGCAGAACTTCAAACTCAGTTCGACTCAGTCGCGTTGGCTTTCTCTTCGGACTTTTTCTCGTCGGACGCTTTGTTAGGTGTTTCGCCGGAAACCTTAGCGTCACCCGAAAACTCTTCTTTGATGAGAGCAGCGATTTGTTCGTCTTTCTCGTTGATCTTCAATCCCATCTTAAGTGAGGCAAGCGCATCATCACGTCTGCCCGCCTTCAATTGCGCATACGCAAGGTAGTAATAGTTCGCGCTGTTCGGTTCCGATTTGATCGCAGCCTTCTTCAGAGGCTCGATCGCTTCCTCATATTTTCCAGTTACGCTGCGGCATCTTCCAAGCAATGCATAGGCAGTTGGGTCGGGCGTTTTTCCCAAGTGCTTGTAGACACCAAAGTGCCTTTCAATAGACTCAAGTGCTTCAGGAAAACGGCCCATTTCGTAATTGCAAAAACCCAGGAAGTAGTATGCGGCACCTTGATCTCTCGAATTCGGCTCTGAGAGCAGAAAGTACTTATTGAAAGAATCGACTGCCTCTTCATACTTCCGAAGTCTAAACTCGCTGGCACCGACGTAGTACCAGGCTTGCCAGTCGTTCGGATTGCGCATCAAGCACGCCCGGAACGTAACCAGAGACTCGGAGTAGAGCCCTTGCTCATAGAGTTTCCGCCCCTGTTCCAAAGCGCCTTGTGCAAAAGCTTGGTGGGAAGCCAGATAGGAAGCTTGATGCGAAGTCATGAAAAAAAAGGTCGGCGCAAGCAATATCGATGCGGCATAACCCATTAGCGCAATGGGCGGAACGATTAGCAGTGTTGGAAGTCTTTTCACTCTTGCACCAAATACCGAGTCGAGTCTCCAGAAAAAACCACAAGCTTATTTGGAGCAACAAAGAACATCTTCTTAACTTCGGGTAAAAACACCGGTTCGTTTCCGCGTTGATCCCATGGTCCGGAGAGGTCGATCCGTTTTTCCACTTCCAATTTTCGCAAATCGAAACCGCAAATCCGAGTGTTCTCCAGTGACTTCACGTCTTTCTCTCCACGTGGAGAATTGTAGTAGAGGATTGGTTTTGGTTCAAACGGGGGTTCCATCAGTGCCACCGCAAATGGTTTCTTTGCAGAGAACTGAGGGACTTTTCCAATCACTTTCATTTGCCATAAATCATACAGCGTTCCGTCACACAACAAGAATGGAGTGCCAGGCAACAACGCGATATCAGTGCTCTCAGGCCTTCGTCCCAAGTCATCCGGACTGAGTTCTTTCGTTTGACCAGTCTCCGTATTTAGTACCCTGACCGTTCCACCTTGCCTGAGAAACAACACGCGATTTGCTTCGGGGCAAAACAGCACTTGAGTGTCTAAAGACTCTTCAAAGTCATTTAGCAAAGTCAGCATCTGAAGCGGGCTTGACGCATGTGGATCAAAGATACTGATGAAATAGTTTCTGCCGTAACTCTCATTGCGCTTGCACATCAAGATTGTACAAACGCCTTGCTTTGGTTCGAAAACTCGCATGATGTTGCCGAGCCCTGGCAGATGAAACGGTTTTGGATCACCAACATTATCGATATAGAAGAGCCCCGAATCATGCGTATTTGGACGGTATACAACCATCGAACGATCGTTGTTGGTGAAGATGTACTGAAGTCCAGGAACCTTCGACTGCACCGGTGACTTTTCCGGAAGTTTGAAGTGTGATACCACTTTTCCTTGAAAGTGCACAAAGACTTGATCGAGAAAAAACTGAGCCGACATACCCGGCACGGCGACAGGCAATCGCGCGATTTCACCCGGTTCGCATTCAGAAATTCGATTGGCGTCGGTGAGGCGTAAGTATGAGAAGGTGCTTTCGTCAGACATCGCAATGAAGTAAGGACCGCTGTTTGCTGGAATCGCAGAAGAACTTTGCGGACCATGGAAAACTTGTCGGATATCTTGGTTGACACGAACGCCGCAATCGCCGTCCCACAGCAGCTTTAGGGAAGGAACTTCAAACACGTGCGCCTTGACTTTGGGAATATAGCCGCTGCGATCTTGATGAAAGGAATCGCTGCATCCCGCTAGAGCGAGTCCCGCCACGGTAACTCCCGCAAGAGCAAACGCTAGGGAAAATCTCGCAAGAGCAAACGCTGGTGTAAACACAAAAGGAAGCTGGCGAATGCTGCGTCTCGATGCCATGGCTATCGAGAGTATGTTCCGGTTAATTCACCAGAACCAAGAACATGACCACGCAGGGCCCCTGCAAACTCCGTTTTGGTGCAGCCCGGTTTGAGCAGAAGTTTAGTGTCGAGCGCCACTACTTTGAAGTGATAGTGATGCATTGCGCCTGGCGGCGGCGCAGGGCCGTTATAGCCTACCTTTTTGAAATCGTTTGTACCTTGTGAGGCACCATTTGCGAGAGTCTCTGTTTTCTCAATTCCTTCTTTCAACGACTTCACGTCAGGCGGAATGTTGTAGATGATCCAATGCCACCAGATTCCGACAGGCGCATCAGGGTCTTCACAGGAGATGGCGATGGATTTGGTTCCGGCAGGTGGTGCCGACCATTGAAGGGCTGGTGATACGTCTTTATCGTCACCAGTGTATTTCTTTGGAATTGCCTTGCCGTCACCAAATGCGGTGCTAGTCACTTTCAAGTTTGGAGAGCTTGCACTTTGCACAGGCATATTGAACGCACAGGAGACCAGCCCAACGAAGCCGGCAGCCAACAAAGCTATACGCACTCGGTCACATTTAATGGGAGCCGCCACTGTAGAATCCTCCACAACTCTGGTTCAGTCTCTAAGCCGAGATTCTACCAAATCGGGTTAGAGACTTCCGGCAGACGACGACTTTAGCCGGTTGCCAATCGGTGAAGTATGTCTATGTTGGCTCGGTCAGGACCTTTGTTTTCCATGCCGGGAACCTCAAGAATCCACGGCAGCGGCCGCAGCTTTGGGTGGTTCAGCATGCGGCGAAACGCGTCTTCGCCGATATAGCCTTTGCCTATATTTTCGTGACGGTCGCGACGAGCGCCCAGCGTCGTCTTGCTGTCATTGGCGTGCACTGCGTAGAGCCACTCGAAGCCGACTATCGTTTCGAACTCATCGATTGTCTTTGCTAAACCAGCCTCTGACGAGACGTCATACCCAGCGTTGAACAGATGGCAAGTATCCCAGCATACGCCCAAGCGTTCATCGTTGCCTAGCGCTCCGATTATTTCTTTCAGGTGCCAGAAATTGTTTCCAATGGTTCCACCTTGACCGGCGCAGACTTCAAGCAACAGTTTGCAGCGTCCTTCATAGCCTCTGAGAACAATTTGAATCGCCGCGAACAAACGAACCATTGCCTCATCATGGGAATCAGTGCGCGCAGAGCCGGGGTGAAAAATCAATCCGTGGGCACCGACCATGTCAGCCATGCGCAAGGCTTCGTGAGTGTTGTAGAGCGACTTCTTCAGGTTGTCGGAATTTGGGGTTGCGAGGTTAACGAGATAGTTGCCGTGTACGAATACAGGACCCAGATTGTTGTTCTTTACGCCTGCAATAAATGTTTTCACATCGGAAGGGTCAGGAACAGGTGCATGCCAAGTTTGAGGCGAACCAATGAAGATCTGCATGGATTGGGCGCCTATCTCCAGGGCCTTTTTCACGGCACCTTTGACGCCACCATTCACGTGCGCACCAATGAGTGGATATGCAGAGGAAGTCCCCGACTTTTTCTGTTCCTTACTCTGAGTCGCAGGGCGTTTCATGCGCCTAGTCAGACTTCTTTGAGGAGTCTGATTTCTTGTCGGAGCCGGATTTCTTGTCTGTGTCGGATGTTTTGTCCGCTTCAGCCTTTTTCTTGGGTGGTGCAACTGGTTCAGCCGATGACTTTCCTTCGACCGGTAACTCTTCGGCGGGCGGCTCACCAGCGACTGCTTCGACGACCAGTGCGTTGTCTTTGACATCGGCAATGGCGCTGCCACCATGTTCTAGTCTGCCGAAGAGAATTTCTTCGGCGAGTGGTTCTTTGATATTCTTCTGTATCAGGCGGGCCATCGGGCGAGCACCGAACAGCTTGTCGAAGCCTTTATCGGTAAACCATTCTCTTGCTGCATCAGTGAGTTCGAGCGATACGCTCTTTTCGCTGAGTTGGTCTTTGACCTCTTTGACAAACTTGTCGACGACACGTCTGATGTTTTCGCGCGTAAGTTGATTGAACACAACCCACGCATCCAGCCGGTTTCTGAATTCAGGGCTGAACGTGCGCTCGACTGCGCTCTTGCCTTTGCCCATGCCGATGTTAGCCTTTTGAGCATCGGCACTGGCTTTGTAAGAGTCGCTGTCGGCAAATGTTGAAACTGGAGCACTGGCTTTGAAACCGATGTCTTCGGAGGACATTTCACGAGCACCAGCGTTGGTGGTCATGATAAGAATGACGTTTCTGAAGTCGGCTTTCTTGCCGTTGTTGTCGGTCAGAGTGGCGTGATCCATGACCTGCAAAAGAATGTTGAACAGATCGGGATGCGCCTTTTCGATTTCGTCCAACACCAGCACCGAATGTGGTGTCTTGTTGATTGCGTCCGTCAACAATCCGCCCTGGTCGAAACCAACATAGCCGGGAGGCGCACCGATGAGTCTGGAGACAGTGTGTTTTTCCATGTACTCGCTCATGTCGAAGCGAAGGAAATTGACACCGAGCACTTTGGCGAGTTGTTTCGCGAGTTCCGTCTTTCCTACGCCAGTAGGTCCGGAGAACAGGAAAGAACCAATGGGCTTGCCGACATTTGCAAGTCCGGACCTCGACAGTTTGATTGCTTTTACGACTTGTTCGATTGCATGGTCTTGACCGTAAAGAACTGCTTTGAGTTCTTTCTCGAGACGCAGAAGACGTTCTTTGTCGGACGAAGAAACGGACTTGGGCGGAATCTTCGCCATGCGCGCGACACACTCTTCAATGTCTTGCGCGACAATTTCTTTCGACTCACGTTCTTCGGGCGGCATCAGTTTGACTAAGGCACCGACCTCGTCGATCACGTCAATTGCTTTGTCCGGAAGAAATTTGTCGTTGATGAATTTAGAAGAGAGTTCTGCTGCAACTTTAATCGATTCGTCCGTGTATATGACGCCGTGATGTTCCTCATAATAGGATTTCAATCCGTGCAGAATTTTTATGGTGTCTTCGATGCTCGGCTCACCGACTTCAATCTTTTGGAAACGTCTTGCTAGCGCTTTGTCTCTCTCGAACGACTGCTTGTACTCAGGGTATGTTGTGGACCCTATGCAGCGAAGCTCGCCCGACTGAAGTGCAGGTTTCAAAACGTTGGAGGCATCCATCGAGCCACCACTGACGGCACCAGCCCCGACGATTGTGTGAATTTCGTCGATAACCAAAATAGCACCGGGTTTCTTTTCGATCGCCTTAATTACGGCTTTCAGTCGTTGTTCAAACTCGCCGCGATATTTCGTTCCGGCAATTAGTGATCCCAAATCGAGTTGGAACACCTCAACGCCTTTTAGTTGGTTGGGAACTTCGCCTTTTTGAATCTTTAGCGCCAAACCTTCGGCAATGGCTGTTTTTCCAACACCTGGGTCGCCAACATATACAGGATTGTTCTTTTTGCGGCGACAGAGAATTTGAATGGTTCTTTTGACTTCATTTTCTCTGCCGATGAGAGGGTCGATCTTATTGTTCTTTGCGCGTTCAATGAGATTGACTGTGAAGTTTGCCAGCGGGTCTCTAGATTGTCCAGGACCGTCATCTTCCTCATCGTGATACGTCGTCTCACCGTCTTCATCGCCCATTGCTCCGTCGACTTTCGAGATTCCATGGGAGATATAGCTAAGTACATCAAGTCTTGTCATGCCTTGCTTTTCCAGCAAATAGACAGCATGCGATCGCCGTTCCTGAAACATGGCAGCCAAGATATTGCCACCGTCTATGGTGTTCTGCGCAGATGAATGCGCTTGCATTACGGCTCTTTGAATAACGCGTTCAACTGCTGCGGTATGTTCCGGCCACTCCTGAGCACCGGAGGGCACTTCTTCCTGTTCCAACAAATACTCATCGAGCTGTTTTTTCAATCTTGGAATATCGCCGCCGCAACTTCGAACCACATCGGCGCCTGTTTTCTCATCCAACAACGCAAGGAGCAAGTGCTCAAGAGTCAAATACTCGTGGCGACGACGCATCGCATCTTGTAATGCTGTGGTGAAAGTTTCTTTTAGCTCGTTGGTGATCATTTATGTATTAGGTACTCGAAAGACTGACTCAACTACACACTTACTTCTAGCACGATTACTCTTCTTCCATAGTGCACAAGAGCGGAAATTCGTTTGCTCTTGCCAGATCGGTTACACGATTAACCTTCGCCTCTGCAATTTCGTAACTAAAAACACCGGCAACACCGATTCCTTGGAGATGCACGTTCATCATTATGGAGCGGGCAACCTCCTCGGTTTTGTGAAAGACATTGATTAGAATCGACACGACAAACTCCATTGTGGTGAAATCGTCGTTATGCAAGAGAACCTTGTATCTTGGAGGTTTCTCGACTTTCTTTTTTGTTTCTTCAAGTAGCCCCTGATCGAAGTCCGGGTCATCGGCCCAATTTGGCATGCCGAACTCACCTCCTTATTTTCGATTAGTGCGGCTGCTGCATTACTAGGAAATAGTATGCCGCGCCACCTCCGGCCAGCAGAATGACTACTACCAAAATAATAACCGGAATCAACCACGGTTTGCCTTTGCTTGGTTCTGGCTGCGGTTCGAGGGTCACCGCCTGTCGCATCTTTTTAATGCGCGTGTGCGTGGTTGTGGGTTCGGCAGTTTTGTCCGTGTGGCTCTTCAGATATTCCTTGGAGGCGGACTCTATTGACTGCGCATCATCGTGAGGTGCGTCGCTGTCGAGCCCCGAGAGCCATTGAGCATCGATTTTATGCTGCGGTGAGGTGATAACGGCTTTCTTCGGATGCGATCCCGTATCGGTGCCGGGATCTTTCACTCCCATCGCTTCATTTAATGCTGTGTTTTGTTGCGAGCTAAGCGAGAGCGCGGAAGACCAGCCACCACCATCATCTTTTGCAACCAACTCCGGAGTTGGCGAAGGTATGGCGAATTGAAGCGGTGCCGAAGCGGAATCTTGCGCAGCAGGAGCGCCTTCGGGTGGATTGTCGATAAAGAATTGAGGGAGTTTGATTCCCATAGGTTTGTCTGATTCGCCTGATTCTTCACCACCGGTTTCGGAGTCCGTCTCCACCGAAGCGGAATCTGGAGGCTGCATGGTGAAAGTGCCGCTGAAAGCACCCTGGCTCCAATCCATGGTGGGCGTGGATGCTGCCGCTGGAGCGGGATCGTTGGCTGGCGCTGGCGCGGAATCGATGGCTGGCGCTGAAGCGGAATCGATGGCTGGCGCCGGCTCCAGAGTGGTGATTGGCGCCGGCTCTTCAGAAGCGATTTCAGGTTGTTCTGGTGCGCTCGGCGTCGGCGCAGCAAACTTAGAGTCGCCCGGCATTTTGCTTCCGAAGCCTGGCGGCAGTTGAAACTGACTTTCGAACGTGACCGAGCGGCTTGTCTCAGATGACGGAACAGGGTTTTCTGTCGCTGCTTCAATAGCCGGAAGTTCTGCTGGAGTTGGAATTTCAGGTTCTGGCGCTGGATTTGGCAAACTCAAATGAGGCATCGCCGGCCAATTGGTCGCAGAAGCCCAGTCACCAGGGGAAGCAGGTGTAAACGTCGCATTATCGGCGCCGTTGCCTGTGGATTCTACCGGAGGCATTGTGGCTGATTCTGCAGCTGGTTGCGCGGTCGCTGGCTGCGCCGCAGCCTCCGGCGATTGGCTGAAATTGTCGTCGTCATCTTCGTCGAATCCGAAACTCTTTTTGAGAAGCGCGCCCGGACCGCCTCTGCTGGATGGCATTGAAGGTGCCGCAGCCGGCTGCGATGCCGCTGCAAACGGTGCCATCAAATCTTGAACCGATACAGCAGAACTATCCACAGGACCATTACCAGTTATGGCATCAGCTGTGGGCTCTACAACCGGAACCGAGGAGTCGAGCGCCGCCACCGCATGTGGTGCATGAGCGAGCACGGGCTCCGGTGCCGGAACTGAGACCGGAATGGGCTCAGCCGGTTTAGGTTGCGGCTTTAAGGCAGTTGCGCGCATGTCTTCTGTTACAGCGGCAACAATGGAATTCAATCCAGGTTCTGAGAAGGTTTGAATCGCAGATGTTTTGGGTGGTTCGCTCAAATCCGGAGCGCCCCAGCCATCCGAGAAGTTCTCGGCGGTTGTTGCCACTAGCTGTGGTTCTTCGTCGGCAACCGCGCCCCAACCTTGTGCAAAATCATCTACTGTTTGCTCCGGATTGAGTGGCGGTGGCTCAGGTTCGCCCTTGACGGCAGCGCCCCAGCCAGACAAGAATTCTTCTTTGGTTTGTACTTTTACGGGCTCCGGCTCATCGTCGGAAGTTTCTGCAGCAGTTGCCGCAGCAGTTGCGGCTGGTTCGGCAGGCGCAGCAGTTGCGGCTGGTTCGGCAGGCGCAGCAGTGCTGGCTGCCTCCACTGCAGGAACTGAGGTTGGCATCGGACTCGGGTTGCTCGGCATTGGAGTCGCGGCGGCAGGCGTCAAAGGTGCTGTAGACGCAGCAGGGGACGCTGGTAAAGACGACGGCATCGGTGTAGCGGAAACTGAGAGTTCTGAAGGAACCGGTACTGCCTGTGTCGGAGTCGGTTCTGCCGCAGGAACCGGTGATGGTGCCGGCGTCGGTTCTGCCGCAGGAACTGGTGCTGGTGCCGGAGTCGGCTCTGCTGCAGTAACTGGTGCACTCGGTTCTGCCACCGCTGCCTGCGCTGGCGCTCCAGATGCGCCGGTCTGTGACAACTCTTCAGCCGGCAAAGTCGCCATATAGCTCGTTAAATTGCCGATGTTCTCAATTATTCCGGCGACCTGGACCAATAGCCCTTGGTCGACTTCTGACGAAGATTCTGCGGAGATATCCATCACGGAGAATGTTCCTTCCGCAATAGACAACAACTTCGTTGCAGCCACTGTGCCGAGCGACGGATCGTCTCCTTCGACCACTTGCGCGCCAATCAGCTGACACTGTCCGATAAATGCAATCCAACCAATCAGATTCGTGTTGGCGCACTTCAGCCAAAGAAGCCGTTTCTGAACACGCTTCATGCCCGCGATGGTCTCCAGGACATCGACCATCCCACCAAACTCAACTATGTCGCCTTCAAGCAGTGCTTCCATCTATTCTCTATTCGCCCAACGCCAGGCCTTGACCCCTATTCGATTTATCCCAACTGCGGGCTACTTAGTAACAGTACCCGCGCTCAAGCTCATTAGGCCCGCGCGGTCTATGTACCCACATCTAACGTTATCACCTTCAAGTTAGATAAAAGGTCTTGAAAAATAGCAGCACAAATTAGATCTACAGTCTCATAATCACGTTGCAAAGTGGAACTGCTAATGAAGTCGAATCGAGCCAAAAATTCGTGGCACACCATCGCTTCGAATCACGCGGTATTTTACTTCCGGCATCACAGGGCAAAATCGAGCCACAGAGCCATTTTAGAAAGAGTGGAACAAAACAATATCAATCGTTCCCACCAAAGAAAAACACATCTCTTAAAACAAGCTAACGCCCACAACATGCGATTCTGAACCGTTTCGAATTTACTGCTTACATCTTCAGATCTATAATCGCCGATGAAAAGGCGCATACCTCCAAAACATCGGAGCTATGCGGTATTGCATGCGCCCACCCTGGAGGAGTGCATATGACGGCAGTCAACTTCCTTACCGACAAAAACGCTGAATTGATGGAGAAGAGCGCTCAGTTCATCAGTCCAACAAATGCGCGCGCTTTTGATATTGTCGCCGCTAAAGCGCAAGGAACCTACCTCTGGGACGTTAACGGTACAAAATATCTAGACTTCACAACCGGCATCGCTGTCAACAACATTGGTCACTGCCACCCGAAAGTAGTCGAAGCGACAAAAAATCAAATCGACAAACTCATTCACTGCTCCGCTGTCACGAGCCACAAGGGCATCATCGCTCTTGCGGAAAAACTTGCAGAAGTCACACCCGGCGATCTCAATTGCGTCTTTCTCAACAATAGCGGCGGCGAGGCTATTGACGCCGCCATTAAGTTTGCGCGGTTCGTCACGGGCAGACCAAACATCATTCACTTTACGGGATCATTTCACGGACGAACATTGTTAGCGACTGCGCTTACTTCATCGAAGACGCACTATCGCGAAGGCTATGAGCCACTGCCTAGCGGCATCTTCGCAGTTCCTTATCCACATTGTTTCAGATGCCCTGCAAAGCAAACCGCAGGTTCGTGTCAACTCGAATGTTTCGACTTCATCGAAACGTCACTGAAACACCTCGTGAAACCGCACAGCGTGGCGGCAATAATCATGGAGCCTGTGTTGGGTGAGGGGGGCTATGTTGTGCCTGCAAGCAGTTACAACAAGCCAGGCGGCTACATGCAACGCCTGCGAGAGTTATGCGACAAGCATGGAATCATGCTGATCTTGGATGAAGTGCAAACAGGATTCGGACGAACCGGAAAATGGTTTGCCGCAAATCATTGGAACTTAGTGCCGGACGCAATGGTACTCGCGAAGGGGATTGCATCAGGTTTTCCAATGGCAGCGGTTGTGTCGCGCCGCGAGTTGATGGCAAAGTGGACTGCAGGCAGACACGGAAGCACATATGGTGGCAACCCGGTGGCGTGCGCGGCAGCACTGGCAAGCATGGAAGTAATTGAAAGCGAAGACCTGATCAGTAACGCACAAATCATGGGTGTTCGCATGGTTGCGAAGCTCAAAGAGCTCGCTCGCAAATTCCCATGCATCGGAGACATCAGAGGATTGGGTCTGATGATCGGTGTCGAACTAGTCGATGAGAATGGTGCGCCAGATGGTGACAAACTTTCGAAACTAGTGGATGAGTGCTTCAAGCGGCGACTGCTGCTTCTCGATTGCGGAACCGATGATCACGTAATCAGATTCCTCCCACCGTTGAACGTTACGTCGAGCGAAGTCGACGAAGCATTGCGCATCGTTGAAGAAGCGCTCACCGCAATCAACTAGCAATCTATGTCAATCGAACGCAGTAGAGAATAGCACCAGGCAGGATTTAGAATGTTCGGCTTGATGCAGTTTCACTCGTGTCATAAGACCGACGAAGAACGCGCTCAGCATCGGCTTTTGTACTGCGGAACATGCAAAGCGATCGGCACTCTCTATGGACAGTCATCGCGAGTTTTCTTGAACAACGACGTCGTGTTTCTCGCGCAATTGCTTGAGAAGATTGCACCAGCACAGATTCAAATGAACATTGGATCGAAGAGTGCATTCAGGAACTTCAATTGCATGCTCTTGCCGCAAGAGGCGGAGATTCCACAATCCATGCGAGTTGCCTCGGCTGTTTGCGTCACTCTCGCCGCTTTAAAGGTTGAGGACCATCTGGAGGACACCAAAAGCGGTGCCTCGAAATTAACAGCGAGAGTGTTCTCAAAACAATTCCGAACGGCTCTCGAAGATCTCGTTGCTGTTGGTTTCCCCTCGACAGTCCTGCAGGAGCTGACGCAGCGCCAGTCATCGCTTGAAAGATCGTGCAACGACTTAGATTCACTGGCGGAAGAAACTGCTGAAGTGAGTGCTGTTGTGTTTCAGCACGCCGCCCAAGCAGTTGGCGCAGCAAGCGAGTTCGCAACGACGATGCGAGACATCGGACACGCATTCGGGAAACTCATCTATCTACTGGATGCGCTGGAAGACTTCAAGAAGGATCGCGAAAGAGGGCAATTCAACGCAATCTCAACTGCGTTTGGTTCGCAGCAAGCAAGGACAAGTTGGTTACCGGAGAGCATTCTAGACTTAGTTACAACGAAAATCGCAATACAATCAAACAAGGTCCTGCTGGGGCTTTTGGTCTTACCAATAGACACATCGCAGTTTGTCGACCATAAAAACACGCTCCAGCGAAACCTACTGCGACGCATTGACTCGAAGTACGAAAGCTGGGGATACTTCGGGAGAAAACATCGCCTCAGTCACAAGCTCGGCATATTTAGTCGATGCGATACACGTCACGATGCAAGACACGAGAAGCTTGATTTCGCAGAAGCATGCAAGCCCGTAGCGGCGGTTGCAGCTTTGGATTTCAGATACGCCTTCTCTCGTGCAAGAGAGCTGACTTCGAATCGAGACTGTCATCTCGCCGTGAAGCTTCTGTCTCCAATCATATTCGGGTGGGTTTTCTTCGTTGCATTCGCAGCGCCGTCCCACAGCCGTTTGGCGCAGTCATATCAAGAACACTTACAGCTTTCCTTCAACTTAATATTTTGGGGTGCTGTTGCCGCAGCGCTGATTCAGATAGCGCATGCTGGAAAACAGAAAGTGCAATATGCATTTTCAATGGTAGGTGGTGACTCGCAAGGCGGTTCGCACGGCGACTCTCCCGAAGATCGCTCTCGTCGCGAGCCGGAACGCTCACGCCCCTACAAAGACGCCGACGATGAGGAGACAATCAATATTGTAGAGTCTGATTCCGCCACCGGGCAACAGGAAACACCGGTTCTACGAGAGGTCTCCTCGCAGCAAGAAGGCGCATCCCCGCAGCAAGACGCGTCCTCGCAACAGCAAGAAGAATCCGCCCAACAGCAAGAAGGTCAACAACATGCAGGCGAGCAACTGTTTAGAAAGGCACAAGAACAGCTGCTGCTACAAGCGCAACAACAACTCCTAGCCCAAGCGCAACAAGAAGAACTAGAAAGACAGAGACAAAGACAAAGCGAGGGCACTCGCGGACAAACGAGAAAGACCTCAGCAAACCGCTGGCCAAAAGACCAGAGCGAACTGCACGGCAGTGCTTCTGAAGGCGAGCCAGAGAATCGACAAGGACACACGCACTCAAAAGGAAGATTTCAACGCAGCAGGCGAATGCCAAAGAGCGCCTATCCTGGTGCCGCTGCAGGTTGCCTCTTCTGCGACAGTTGCGCAGTCTGTGGTGAAGACGCCTACTATGGAACCACAGCACGAAGGTCACGCGGAGAGTGTTGCTGCTTGGATTGCGATGACTGCTGCGCATGCGGATTGGAGGGAGGGTGCGACATCTGTTCTTCCTCTGGAGGAGAATGTTGCACAAGTGGCGAGTGTTGCGCCGGAGGGCATTGTTGCGCGGCAGAACATTGCTGCGCGGGTGCAGATTGCTGCAGTGCCGCAGACTGCGCCCACTGTGGATGTGGACTTGATTGCTGCACGTCTGTTGATTGTTGCACTGCCATCGACTGTGGTGCCGCGAGTTGTTAGTCGGCGAACCGGACATGCATTCAAAGCATGCGCTCCGTTGCAAGCCAGGCAACACCTAGGCGGTCATGCCCTTTCGAACCATAATCATTTTCGCGTAATTATTGTACGCTTCTGCTTCTTTCGTTCGATTCGTCTTTTCGAGCAACCGCGCGAGAGTTTGATAGATTGCCACCAACTCGACATGGTCAGGGCCAAGCGCTTCTTGCTTCAACTTCATCGATCTGATTAGCACAGGTTCGCAGGCTGCGAGCTTCTCTTGGTAGAAATACACCTGCGCTAGAGTTCCCAATGCGGCAGCGAGATCTTCTTTATCGGGATCGCCTTGTTCGAGATTTCGAATCATCTCTTCGAGCACTTTTTCCGCTTCCAGAAAGCGCCGCTGCACACACATAACGCGCGCGACGTTCGCCAGGTCCTGAACGAGGTTTGGATCTCCATCTCCAACAGTAGTCTTGCGAATACGCACGATCTGTTCGTACATCTCTTGCGCCTTTGCAAACTCGCCCTTATCAAAATATTGTTCAGCCATGTGCGCCAACACAGCGATAGCTCCTTCCGGATTTTGCGCTTCGTCTTTTGTCAGCACGTCGTCGGCCTTCGCTCGCGCGTCGGAGCCGGACATCATGAGCACGTCTTTGGCAGGCATGGCAGGCAGCCTAAACGCTGTGGCAGCAGCCGCTCTTGCCGGACCGTCAGGCACCGCCGGTGCAGCGGTCGTAGAAACAGTCTGGGCGCCGCCGGCAGAAACAGTCTGGGCTCCGCCGGTGCTGTTCCAAACCGCTTTCGCTCCATCGACTCGCTGCCCATCAGGACCGAAGAATTGACCATTCGGCTTGTTAGTTGTCGGCGCCGCTGTCGTGGATGCCGTGGCAGTGACAGCAGCAGGCGTTGAGGCAGCACTGGCGATGGCTGGTGTCGACTGAGGCGTGACTGCTTTGCCTGGGCGAGAACCCAACCAATTCAGCTCCTCCATCGCATCTTCGAATGTAGCCGGCTGCAATTTGTTCTTCTGAACCCAATACTTGAGCGCCTTAGCAGCAACATCTAAACTCCAGCCTCCAGCTTTGACGCGAGCAAAAGCCTTTACCGCTGATGAAGCGGTTTCCTCATCGAGCTTTCCGCACCACGCCAACAGTTTGCCTAAAACCTCGGCGTCTTCCAGCGCATGCTCGAGAGCACCCGCTATGTCTTCTCTGCTGACCAGTTGTGTTTTTACGAGAAGTTCTTCAAAACTCATTGCTGCCCCGGGTCACGAAGCGAAATTATTCCCCTCCATTTCTACTACCCAGAAGTGGCAAGACTTATGTTGTCTTTTTCCTAATTGTGGTGTTTTCTCTTTTTAGTGCTGATAATTCTCGGCGCAACGGGACACGACGCAACAGATAAGTCCGCTCGAGTTTCGCTCGGAGACAGGCAAAATCATTCCGATAATCAAAAAATGCGGAACTGAATTTATCTATTGAAACTGCGCTGCCCAATCGCTGTAGTGCATGGAGATGTTGCATGGAGGCTCCGCATACACTGCTGCACAGAGTCTTTCGTATAGAGCCAATGGCATTGGCTCTTCGATTCCTTTTGGCGCGATGTTACCGAAACCGGGACTCTTCAAATACTCTTTGAGCGACGGCGATTCTTTGGCAGTAGCGGCTTTCATCCATCCCATTGTGCGCGTGGTAAGAGCTGTTTGCATTTTGAAAATCCTCAACCGCCGAATTACGAGATTGGTATACCAACGAAGTGTGACCTTCTCGTTCCTTTTTTCGGCACAAAAATGTGTCTGAGTGATAGGGGTTCAAAAAATCGCAGTAACGATCTGTCAAGCGTGCTTGACACTTTAGCAACGAAAGAATGCGCTTTTCGGGAATCGGCTGCCGGCTGACCTCTGTTTTTTCCCAATTTTTCGTCGAAAAACTGTCAAGCGCGCTTGACACTTTGCAACACGCAAAAATTTGCCCATAAGCCGCTAGACAAAGTGATGCCAAAATTGGTCGGAACGATCGGAATGATTGAAACTATTGAAACAATTGAAACTGTCGACTACATCTTCATCTGACCGCCGAAGACGTTGTAGTCGAAGGTAAACTTGATTTCGACCACGTCTGGCGATCCTTTTGGAAGGTCTCCGAACGGTGAGGCATTTTGAATAGCCGCCGTCGCTGCTTCATCGACAATTGCAATGCCCGATGAAGTCACCATGCGAACACTTTGTACGACGCCTTGGCTGTTCAGTTTGAACTTCACTTTTACGCGCTTGCTTTCATTTCCTTTCGGAGGAAACCAGGCCTTGCGAATCTTCTTTTCCATCTCAGCCATGTAGTTGCTGAAATCGACATCTTGTCCGTCGCCGCCACCACCGCCGGTGCTGGGCGTTCCGCCGCCGGTTCCGGGTGCGCCGTCGCCAGAGGGTTGTGTTGCAGCCGCCGGCTCGGGAGGAGGTGCAGAGATCGGCGAATTTTCTACTATAGGAAGATCCGGCGCCGGTGTATTGATGATTTGCTTAGTCACCGGTTTCGGTGTCGGTTTCGGTTTTGGAGTCTCTTCGACAACTTTAGGAGGTGTTTTTACCGGTTCGGGCTTCGGCGGTTCCGGCACCGGCGGTGGTGGCTCAGGCTGAACCAGTTCCATCTCAATCACATTGTCTTGTGGTGGCTTTGGAACAACGACCAACACAATAGTAATCAGCATGGCGAGCATGACTGCATAGTGCACTAGGTACGAACCGCTGGTGACTTCAGGAAGCCCCATGAAGAACTTCGCAAACTTTACGCCTTGCTGCTTGCGCGAAGCGGTATCGTAAGCGTCCTTCACCGAATACGTGATGAACGTGAGAATCAAAGACAGATACACGCCAGTCGCAACTCGCGCACTGTACGTGTTGAAGATTGAATTCATGCTTTCGAGATGCAGCTGAAGACCTTGAGAGGCAGCAATCTGTCCAATCACCGAAAGAACTGTCTGCAAATTCAGCGCACACAAAAGAATCGAGATGTTTGCAGCGGTGACGCCGAGAAACAGCGTTCCTTTGCTAATCTCACCGTTGTATAGCTGTCCGACGCCGGGCACAATCGAAAGCAATGCGGCCCGCTTTGCAGACTTCGAAGACCCAATGGGCTTCAAAGTTTCTTCTTCTTGTTGCGGAGGCGGCGGCTGTTCTACTTCCACTTCACGCTCAAGTAACGATCCAAAGTTTCTCATGACATCTACTAGTTATATAGCCTAGAAACTCTATCAGGAGAGGCCCTTGGCTGCAAGGACATTGGCGCCATACTCGCCAATGCAAAGAACTCTCAACCTCATATTACTGGATGGCTGGCGGCTCTTGTAATCCTAAGAAGTTGGTTAGCAAACCTGTGCTTGTCAAACGGCAGCGATTCGGTTACGCTTTTCAACAGGTGTCGAAAGAATTTGTCCCTTCTCAGGTAAGAAACATGACCGGAATCAAATTACCTAAACCAGTGCCCTTCAGACATTGACGGGCGTTCTCCGTACACCGAAAGTTTGATATTCGCGGTAGCCCGCACCGGGGCGAGAAGCGAAGCCTAATCGATTTTTGAGTTGCGCTCATAAGAGAAACGTCTGTCTTGCGAGATGACAGTTCGTGCGTGTCTTGGCGCATCCGAAATACTCGAACTTCGATTTATAACGGCTCTGCTGCTTATTCGCGCACATTCCAAAGATTTATACACACGAGTTGCTCGTTCGAGCTTCTTTCAGAGGGTTTTTGCCATGTCCCGTAACGTAGTTGAAGTTCGCAATCTAAGAAAAGAGTTTAAAAATGCTGTTGCAGTCAGAGATCTCTCATTCGAAGTAAAAGAGGGTGAGATTCTTGGTCTACTGGGCGCCAACGGTGCCGGAAAGACCACAACAATCTACATGCTTCTCGACTTGATCACGCCGACAAACGGCTCGATCAGAATTTTCGGCATGGATCTGAAGCGAGATCGCGTTCGCATTTTGCGAAAGATGAACTTCGCTTCTGCCTATCAGTTTCTCCCATACAACCTCAAGGTTTGGGAGAACCTGTTTATCTTTGCCGAGATTTATGGAGTGAGAAACAGCAAGAAACGAATCGACGAGCTACTCGAGTTATTCGAGCTTACTGAGCTTCGCCAAAGAAGCACAGGACTTCTTTCAGCAGGTGAACAAACCAGGCTGAACCTGTGTAAGGCATTGCTCAATGTTCCCGACCTTCTCTTGCTGGACGAGCCAACTGCCAGCCTTGACCCAGATCAGGCTGACAAAGTTCGCAAAGTGATTCTCCAATTGCAGAAAGAGACAGGCATGACCGTGATCAACACGTCACACAACATGATCGACGTGCACGAGTTATGCGATCGAATTCTCTTTATGCGCAGAGGAGAAGTCGTTGCTGAAGGCGCGGCTCGCGACATTCTCGAGACGTACGGCACAGACACATTGGAGCAAGTCTTCATCAAGATTGCTCGAGAACCGATTTTGGAAGGTGTAACATGAACCTAAGAATAGTCAGAGCCTTGGTGCTCAAATACGGATTTATCTGTTCGCGAAACACATTTAGAGCGCTGGACCTGTTTTTCTGGCCAGTGATGGATCTGATTGTGTGGGGCTTCGTCACTGTGTATATGCTGAAAGTGTCGAACGCGGTACCAACCGCGGTGACCTTTCTCATCGCCGCCGTAATTTTGTGGAATGTGCTCTATCGGGCACAGCAAGTCGTCAGCGTTTCATTCCTTGATGATGTTTGGTCGAGAAACCTTCTGAACATTTTCGCGGCACCAATCAAGCCGTTGGAATACGTCGGCGCTGCATATTTCATGGGATTAGTGCAAGGCGTCATAGTGATTGTGCTGTTAGGAACACTCTCATGCTTCCTCTACTCATTCAACATTTTCAGTCTAGGTCTTGGCTCAGCCATGCTCTTTGCTAACTTGTTGATTATGGGATGGTGGCTAGGTTTGATTGTTGTAGGCTTCACACTGAGGTGGGGGCCGCCGGCAGAAGCATTGGCATGGGCTGTGCCATTTTTGATTCAGCCTGTGTCGGCAGTCTTCTACCCGGTGAGCATTTTGCCCTCGTGGCTGCAGCCGATCGCATTCTGCGTTCCTGCATCACATGTGTTTGAAGGCATGCGACAAGTAATCTCGACGGGTCAGCTTGACCCGAAGCATTTGATGTACGCAGCTGCATTCAACGTTCTGTATATGGCGATTTCGACATGCACCTTCAAGTTCTTCCTCGATGAAGCAAGAAGACGCGGTTTCCTCGCCAAGTACGCAGCATAGAGAAGACAGTTGATCGCACCACAACTTATCTCGACACCCAAGTTGTGGTGCATGCATCAAACCAGTTAGATATTCAACTTTGACCGGCGCTTCATTCTTAATTCGACACCTACAGAATGAAGCGCGCGCAAAGTTTCCAGATTCGTGAGATCATGTTTTCAGCACGATTTCGTGGACGAGGAACCCGAGCATTGGTCTGGTCGAAGCATGAAATCATCTCTCGGATTGCAAGCTTGCTTGTGATTTCGTGCGTTTGTTTGAACGCGCAGGCGCCTGCATTCGCACAAAACAAGGGCAACAGCAATGGTTGGATTCTTGCCCAGCAAGGAAAAATTTCAGGGAAATCAACAGTTCATATTACAGCAAACGCCCTGAAAGCTTACAAGCACACGGCGCAAGACACGGTCATGTGCACGCCGCCTAAGTTTCTGGTTACACTGTACAACCAGAAAACACAAGCATACTTCGTCACTCCATTAGACAAGTGGCGCGCCAAGCTGCTCTGCAAGCTTGAAGGTGCATTGTCCGGCTCTGAGCCGGCTCCGAAACGAGCCTCAAAAACGGAAGAAATAAACGGCATCAAATGCGAATTGTGGAAGGCCGTAATTTCAGACAAAATGCCTGTTCTCCAAACCAAAGACCGCAAAGGTCCACAGCGTGAAATTTCAGCAATAGACTATTGGGTCGCGAAAGATATACGCGTCGAACCCAATGTCTCTGCGACTCTCTGCTACTTTCATGGAATGCCGAAACTTCCAGGCGTTCCAATCAAAGTCACTTACTATTACACAACCGGCGATCGGTACAACATTTTGGAGACTTACTCCGCCAAAAAGGCAACCGTTGATGTTGCGAGCTTCAAACCGCCGACCGGTTATCGACAGGCGAAGACCGATATGGAAGTTTTCATCGATAAAAAGACTGCAGCAATGATGGAAATGTTTGGCGACGTACTGCAAGCCGACAAAAAGTGACAGCTTCGACAGTGCTTAACACTATGACTAGAGTTGGATCTGATCGGGCACAAAGTTATAAGAAGCTCTCACCGAATCAGATTAAAATTTAAATCTATTGCCGGAGGCAAAATTCATGCGCAGCAAGACTAGGCACTACGCGGTTATTGGCGCGGTAGCGGTGGTGTGCACCGGCGTATTGGTCGGCACCATATACAACCAAGATTTTAGAACCAAGTCTGCGGCAGAACTTCAGACAGGCATCAAGCTTCTTGAGGGCGGCAACTTCGAAAGCGGTATGAAGCACATCAAAACGGCAAACTCCATGTATCAGTTCGCTGTCAGCAAGTATGTGTCGGACAGCGACTTCAATTCGGATGCGCGGCTCAGCCAAAAGGTAGCCTTTTTCCCCCACAATTTGGAAGCCAAAGAATCGCTTTTGTCCAAGTACATTCAAGACAAGCAATTTGATAAGGCTTACAAACTTGCTGAGCATATCGTGGGCTGGCAGTACGGTGACTATGCAGCAAATGAGCAGGCATATACACCCGCCTCACGAACACCTTCAAATCCTCCATTCTCAACGCGACTAGCCGAAGTTCTGATTGCGCAAGGAAAGAAGTCCGAGGCGGCGGTGCAAATGGAAAGAAGTATCGTTCTCTTTCCTTTTGCGGACTGCGACTCTCGAGACAAACTAATCTCAGAGAATTTTGCGGCGCCAGAGAAAGAACGACTTCTGAAACTCTCAAACATGTATAAGTCCTTCGATACGCAGACGGTGGGCGACCTGGTGACACAAACCTGCAACGCGACCTGCAGAAAGGACACAAAACATGTTCCACCTGAGTTAGAACGGCTCAATGACTTCTTGCAGTTGCATCCTGATTACGTTCCGGTTCGACTGACACGCGCAAAAATCTATGCCAATTCGCAGCGTGCAGAATTAGCGATTGAAGACGCAAATAAAGTGCTCAATGCATTCCCGAGTCTTGCAGAAGCGCTCATGATCCGCGCGGAAGGTCACTTGCAGCTACGCAAGTACGATCTCGCAATGAACGACATCAATGCTGCCCTAAAGCAAATTCCCAACTCAGTTTCGATCTTGAGACAAAAAGCAAGAATCTCAGAGTTGATGGGTAAATGGAACGATGCAGTCGCCGCATACAATGAAGCACTTTTGGTCTGCCCGTGGCACAGTCAATCGCGCCGCGATTTGACGCTGCTACTTTGCGCACTTGGTCGCAAACAAGAAGCCGCCAAAGCCGTCGACACGCTAATGCTCTATCAAAGTCTTGGTGAAATGTGCTCGCGTCAATACATTGCGTATTTTGCATACGACTATTCCAACTACAACGCAACCGAGCCACAGGCAACTGCTGACGCTCAGTGTCTCTATTACGGCGGTAAGCTGGAAGAGGCATCGAAAACCGTGGAAGACTATCGTAAATATCACGGCACCAAAGACAACATCGACGAAATCAGAGTACGAATTGCGCTAGACCAAGGCAAGGTCAAAGAAGCGTTGGATATGATCAAAGACAGTGGATTGGACAATGAACCAGTTGTGGACGAACTGCTCGCCGTTGCCTACAAAGCGGGCAATGATCCGAGGTTTGCAGAAGCTTACAAAACCGGCATCGAACATTCACATTTGCAGCAGAACTCCGGCATAGGCAGTGAAATTGGCTGTCTGCGCGAAGCGGTGATGTATGCAAAGTTCGGCAAACCGAAACAAGCGATGCAACCTCTGGTCAACCACTTCAAACACGGCAATAGCGGCATGGATGATTTGCTGCTGCTAGCATCCGATCTGCGCAGAAGCGGCGATTCAAAACTCGCAGACGAACTAATGCAGGCTCCGGCTATGGCCTACGAAGATTGACAGAATCTGTGCGTCATTCTAGGCTTATGCGTGTCGTTTAATCAGACGTGCAGGCGAGTGTCCCTTGTTGGCGGAAACTCGCGGTGCGCATAGAAGCTCATCATCGCAGAGAGGCTAACCATGGCGAATAGTACTGTTGAAAAGTTCGAACGCACCCTTCCTGAAATTGACAGATCAAAGCATGTTCACAGCCTCGCTAAGTACTATCGACTTGGCAAGAGTGGTCTGAAGGTCTCGCCGCTTTGTTTCGGCACCGCGACATTCGGACAAGCTTGGGGACCTAACTGGTGTACTGACAAGTCAGCAGCGCGCCAACTCATGAAGCGGTTCTTGGAAGCAGGCGGTAACTTTGTGGATACCGCAAATACTTATCATGAAGGCGAAAGCGAAACCATAACCGGCGAGCTAATTAGAGAGCTTACAAACAGAGACCAAGTCATTATCGCCACCAAATTCACGTTTGGCACACGCATGGGTGACCCTAATGGTGGTGGCAACAGCCGCAAGCACATGTATGAAGCGGTCGAGAATTCTCTGCGACGCCTAGGTACTGACTACATCGATATGTATTGGGTTCATAACTGGGACACAATCACGCCTGCTGAAGAAGTTATGAGTTCGCTGAACGCATTGGTTCAATCAGGAAAAGTTCGCTATATCGGCTTGAGCAATCCGCCCGCATGGTATCTCGGACGCGCACAGACACTAGCTGAACTGCGCGGCTGGGAAAAGATCTCTGCCATTCAAATGGAGTATTCACTTGCGGTGCGGAACATTGAATTCGAATACACCGACGCATGTTTGGAGATGGACATCGCCATTTGCCCATGGAGTCCATTGGCTAACGGACTGCTTTCCGGCAAGTACAAATTCGACGGCAAGGAGTTCAAAGGTGATGGTCGCGTTGCCAATTCTTGGGTGACAGATCCCGATGTAAATGCAAACGCTGCACGTTTGGCACCACTCGTTGATGGATTGGTTGCAATCGCGAAAGATCTCGGAAAAAGCCCAGCACAAGTTGCTCTCAACTGGGTTACAACAAGACCGGGAGTCGTCTCGTCAGTCATCGGGGCCAGTAAGTTGGAACAACTGGAAGACAACATCAAAGCACTCGAGTTTCAAATTCCCAAGGAACTATTGGAAAAACTCGACAAGCTCAGCAAACCGGCAGTGCAGTATCCGTACTTCTTCCACACCGGCGATCTCAATCAGGTCGTCAACGGTGTCATGCACGTTGAGAAGCACCCCAGCTGGTATCACAAGCGCTAAGCGTCCGCTTTGCGAATCGTTAGCTGAAAGGTTGTTCCTTCGCCTTCGACAGATTCGAAGGTTAGGGCACCTCCCTGCGCGTCAGCCAATTTTTGGCTGATGAACAGCCCCAAGCCACTGCCTTTATTGCTGTCGTCTTTAGTGACTTGGTCGAAGCGCGAGAATATTTTCTGCTTTTCGCTTTCGGGAATGCCTCTGCCTTTGTCGATTACCGAAATGCAAATTCTCTCGGCATCGCCTGGTTCAACGGAAACCGCAACTGTGCTGTTTTCCGGTGAGAACTTCAATGCGTTCGACAGAAGATTGATTACGATTCGAATTGATGCTCGTACATCTGAACGTACTTTGACATTCATATCGCCGAAGCATTCAAGGCAAATTCCCTTTAGGTCAGCTTGAGGCGTCACAGCCTCAATTGACGGCTCCACGATCTCGCGCACGGTTGCATCTGTCAAAACAACTGTTGGAGTTAGATCGCCGCCTTCTTCGAGACTGTCAAGAAGTAGCAAATCATCAACGAGATCGCTGAGGCGATTTATTTCAACCAAGACGCGTTGAACCCTGTTGCGCCCTTTCTCGTTCAGCGTGCCCTTCTTCTCATACAATGATTCAAATCCTTCACGCAGGTCAATAAGCGGCGTCTTCAACTGTTCTCTCAGAAGTCCCGCTAAGTGTTTACGCTCTACTTCCAACTGATCGATTTGACTGGCAACTTTGTAGAAAAACGAGTCGAGATCTGCAATCTCATCATTACCTTTGTCGGGCTCACGAAGAGGCTCTCTATGTGCAAGCCTTCGAGCGTTCCATCCGACATTGTTCAACCTTGAGACAAACTCGAGAACAATTCGTCTTGCACTATATATGGTGAGAAGGACAGTGACAATCGAAGCACCGACAAGCAAGTTGAGAACGTTAGTCCGCATATCAGCGATTGCCTTCGTTGTCGTGTCTCCGGACTCTCGCTCGGAGAGCAAACTGCCGGCTTTGACGAAAGCAATCGAAGAGAGTGCGCCATCTTTTCCTGTAAGTGTCTTCAATCTTTCAGGCAGATCCGACAAGTCGCCTGCCACAAGTTCTTTAGACACTTGCTGCACATCAGCAACTTTCTTCTCCACTAGCGCCAATTCATCCGGCATCGAGAGTCGCGCACGCGATTCGAGATCTCTCAACGCTTGTAAGTTGGCCTCAATCTTTCCCTTCACTCTGTTGCGAGCAGCTTGCTCGTCGCCCAGCTCGCCAGGGACCCGTCGAATCGACAGAAGAAGTAGTTGCGTGTTTCCTGAAGAAATGTTCGTGGTACGGTGAACGATTTCGCGAGACACAAGTTCTCGCCCGATATCGTGCGCAAGTTGATTGAGCAGCACTCCGTAAAGAACGACGGCAGTCGCAGAAACCGCCATGGGTAGACTGATAAGCCCCTGCAAGCGGCGTCCGACTTTCGAAAACGAACCCTTGTTTTCAGCAGGCTGCAGTGAAGTTGAGATCTCGGTCGCGCTCGAAACGGTAGAACCACTTGAGCGCGGAACGAATTCAAACTGCACTGTTCCTTCCGATTTTATTATTGAGAACTTCAGGTTTTGTGCGTCAGAAAACAGTTCCGCCAGACCCAATGCGATCTGCTCTTTGTGAGTATGCTCCCCTCGCAATAAAGATGAATCCGGACTAAGTCCCGACATGTAGAACTCGAGTGCAGAATATGTACTATGAAAATTCAACTCAACTGTTTCTGAGTCGACCGCACCGACAAGTGCAACTACAGTTCTTGAGAGAGCATCGATGTCGCAAGTAAACTGCCCTTCTGAGAACTCTGTGTGCATTTCGCGATCGTTGCACGAAGCGAAAACATCAGCGCGCAACTTGTTGCAGATATCCTGGCACGAGACAGGTGCGGCGACTATGTTCCACTTTCCGGAGCGCAACTTGTCTAAGTCCAAAATGTTGTTGAGAACAGATAGCAAATCTCCACTTATCCTTTTTTGCTTCGAAACCAACGCTTCTTCATCAGCATCCAGCTCTCCGAAAGCCCCTGCCTCAAGCAGCGTTACGACGCCTTCGATTGAAGTCATTGGAGCTCGCACATCATGCGAGACGATCGAACTGAGTTCTCTTCTCAGTCGTTCTAGCGTAGCGATTCGATTCGCGGAATCGCAGATAACTCCCTCCAGCTCAGCGACTTCACTTCCGGGCTTGAGAGTTGGTTGAATTGATTCGCCGTTCCGAAACTTCGAAATTTGTTTTAGAAGTGCTCCGAGCACTTCGATAATGTTCTTCTGAGACCATATCAATAAAGCTGTGATGATGCCGACAATCGCCGCCAATACTGCTGCGAGTTTAATCAATTGTTCCTGCGCCGCTTTTTGAAGAGCTTGCAAATCATCAACGGGTGGAATCAGTTTCGACTGAAAATTCTCAATCTGATGCATGGAGTCTTTGATTGCTTCGCGTGCTTGTTGAGATGTTCCCAACTGTGGCGCATCGGTCATCAGCGACACTTTTCGCATCAACAGCTCGTACTTCACAACAGTTGCAATTGATTGCCGAAGATTTTTGGTCAACTCGGCAAGTTCGGCATTTCCGCTTGTTTGCTGTGCCAACGCCTTCACTTGAACGGTCAGTTCTTTCAAAAGTTCTGTGTGACGCTTACCAACTTCCTCGCTTTTATTGATGCTGTAGAAAGCGGCTGCAGCGAGACTGCGAATGTGCAAGTGATGAATCTTGTCGAGCGTGGCGACCAATCTCTTTCGTTCAAGTTCTTGCTCGATTCGTCTTTGAGTCGATTGAACTTGGTCGAATAGAAATGCGGACATTCCCAGCTGGAACGCCAGAGGTATCGAAACCAGAATCAGAATTTTGCGAGAGATTCGCATGATTGGAACAGTTTATCAGGTCTGCTGTTCCGGTTTGTAGTCGGCTTCGTCCATAGCGAATGTCCAGGCGACGGCTTCGCGCGCTGTCTTCATATCTGGTGGCACTCTCAGGAAGTAGTGCTTGTATGACCCATCTGGTTCTTTCGAACTATTCTTCACTTTCACCATTACCAGCGGTTCGTCGTCGTCAAACTCTTTTCGATACAGCACGCCGCATTCGTCTCGATGAACCTGCTGAGCTCCAGACGCTTTGATAAACTTCTCAAGTCCATAGCGATCGATCAAGACGCGTCGAACTTCGGCATTGAACTCTTTCATGATGCGCGGGACTGTGATCTTCTTCGGTTCTTCGATAATCCACCGCGAAACCGTAGAACCGTGCCACGAATGCATGGTGAAACCATCCAGACTACTCAGTGCCGGTCCGAATTCAGAATGCAAGCGCCCGCCCTCATCAACAGACAATCGTGTCGGTGACTCACAAGCAAAGACATAGCCTTCGTAGAAGATGTAGCAGAGCCCTTGTGTAGCCAATTCCATCAATGTGCGAATGCGGCGCTTGTTGGTCGGACCAACCGGAAGATTCGGCAGTTCATCGGAAAGGAATCGGTAGAAGGGCAGCAGTTCCAGGTTCCATCGTGGGTAAAAAACAAGGCTGTTGGCAGTAAAAACAGAAAAGAACAAACGAAGCCTTTCTCGATTCTCGCGCGGACAGAGCTCATCGAGAGCATTTTTTGCATTGCCTGTCACTGACTCCAATGCAAATCGAAGCAAGTCCTCACGAGAGAGAGGCATGCGCTCAAAAGGAAGCTCAATGCCGCTCATTATCAATTGGTTCAAATGAACACTGATTTGCCCGGACGAATCATTTTCGAATGATCGTCTGTTTGCTCGATACTGTTCCTTCAAAGATTTGTAAGCCGGCTGATTAGCAAAGTAGCCATCGAGAAGCCCTTGGAGCTCCTTGCTTGCTTGAGTAGCGAGTCCTCTCACAGAAAAAATGAGCGGTGTCCACGGGGCTGGTTTTGGCTTGTAGTCTTTCTTGAACGGCAACGGCAAGCGCCCTATCCATGCTGCGTCTACTTTCATCTTGCTGGCATTGTGCAGTTCAGCTCGATTAGAATCGTCGGCTTGAGCGTCAATTCGTTTCCACAGTCGAGGAAAAACTTTGTCAGCATTTAATTCCGGCACGGGCGATTCATCACCTACCGGATTGGGTCGGTGATTGAAGAAATGCAGGTCACGACTGACTCCTTCGCGCAGCACCGCGGTCATAAGCAACATTTGAAACGGGCTTTCGCACCAGAATACGCGCGGCTTTTCTCTTCCCATAAGCTCATAGAGCTGAGCAATAGACTCTTCAGCCGCGCTTTTATCGGTGCGGCTGCTGCTGCTGAGTTTGCTGTTCAGCTCGTCTAAATACTGGGATAACTTTCGGGCAAATAATTCGTCGTCAAGCACGTTAGTCGGAGACACGAACGATTCTCTCCGGTGTGTATTCGCGCTGGCGCACTACCTTATAGGTACCTGGCGAAAGCGCGATCGGGTCGTGCTCTTCGTGTGTGACTCGTCCAGGTTGAGTCAATTGAACGAAAGTGTCTCCGTTGAACGAGTAGGCGGCAATTCCTTCCGGCGCGCTAAGACGA
>CAYZJR010000011.1:64108-97967 GCA_964478655.1 uncultured Candidatus Obscuribacterales bacterium | reverse complement strand
GATGGTCGGCACCGATGTGCCCGGCAACTGCCCTGGCGTGCACGGATTCATCGAATGAGGGGTCGGAAAATCCAATTGAAAATGTCTTCAGCGGCTTTTTGACCCCTTCAGAAGCTAGGGCCAGAGCCGCAATTGCCGATGAATCAATACCGCCAGAAAGGAAAATTCCCAGTGGAACATCAGATATTAGTCTCAGCTCGATAGACTTCTTGAGCAGCCTGAGAAGCTCTTCGCTAGCTTCTTGCTCACCGATGTCTTCGTTTGTAGAGTAGTCTGGTTCCCAGTAGTTGAAAGTGCGCGTTTCGCCGTTTTCAACGAGCATATAGTGCGCCGGCAGCAGCTTGTGGATGCCTTCAAACATCGAATGTGGTGCCGGCACATACTCCAGCGCAAGATAACGGTGAAGCGCTTCAAGATTGATGTTGCGGCGTGCTTCGGGGTGTTCGAGAATGCCTTTGATCTCGGAGCCGAAAATCAATTTGCCACCGAAAATCCCCCAATGCAGTGGCTTTTCGCCCATGCGATCGCGAGCGAGCAGCAACCGTTCCTTCTTAATATCCCAAAGCGCAAACGAGAACATGCCTTCCAGATACTTCAAACACTGGACTCCATGCTCTTCGTAGAGGTGGACGATTACTTCAGTGTCGCTTCTCGTTTGAAAGGTGTGACCTGCCTTAAGCAGCTGTTCGCGCAGTTCTTGAAAGTTATAGATCTCGCCGTTGAACACAATCCAGATTGTGCCGTCTTCGTTTGTAATCGGCTGTTGCCCTGTTGCCAGGTCGATAATCGAGAGCCTCGTCATTCCCAATGCGACGGGACCGATGAACTTCATGCCCTCTTCATCAGGTCCGCGGTGAATAATCGATTTGCACATTCTGGACAGGTGTGACTCAGAACCGTCCAGTGGTGTGTTATTCAGATTTAAATAGCCAACAATCCCGCACACGGCGCTTTGATTCCCTTAGAAAGGGTTATTGTCCTGTATTATGCAGCATTCGGCATTAGACCGCGCTCGGGCTCATTAACGGTTACGATTATTCGTATGAAAAAACTCCGCTCGACAAGCTCCCCAAAAGTCAGTCCTGGCTTTGACGAACAATTCTTTGCAAGGCCTGCGCCGGCGGTTGCGCCAGAGCTGCTTGGAAGCTGGTTATGCCGCCGTTTGCCGGACGAAACTATTTTGCGAGGCAGAATCGTGGAGGTGGAAGCATATACGGAAGATGACCCAGCCTGCCACGCATTCAAGGGGTTGACGGAGCGTTGCAAGGTTCTGTTCGGTCCGCCAGGAATGGCCTATGTGTATTTCATCTACGGTATGTATCATTGTTTGAATGTCGTTACAGAACGAGACGGAGAGGCAGGAGCTGTCTTGATTCGTGCGGTGGATGCGGAAGGAACCAATGGACCTGGGCGACTCTGCCGGCAGTGGCATATCGATCGTTCGTTTAATGGAATAACGCTGCTCAATCCTGAGTCGCAACTGTGGATGGAACCAGGACCCACAGTACATGACAGCGATATAGAGATCACGCCGCGTGTCGGAATCACATTAGCGGCAGATCGGATGTGGAGATTTCTATTGAAAGGAAATCCTTCCGTGTCGGTAAAGAAGTGGTCTGCCTTTAAGAGGCAGAAGAGAACTGGTCAAGCAAGCCCTGAAGCGGAGTGAGGTCTGACAAGATAAAGGGAGTCATTGATGGAGGATATTAAGCAACGTTTGAATTACAGAGTCGTAGCATGGTTGGCGACTATTCTCTGGATGATCGTGATTTTCCTCTTTTCGGCGCAACCACATTCAGGTGCCGTGACAGAGGCGTATCTTGGTGATGCCAATGTTCCTGTGCGAAAGGTCGCCCACATCACAGAATTTTGCATTTTGTTTTTTCTGTTTCACTGGTCTTTTCTTGTCACTCTGAGAAATACATCGGTGCAAGATTGGCATGCTGGAATCGCATTTCTTGCGACTGCGCTCTATGCAATGAGCGATGAGTGGCATCAATCGTTCGTTCCTGGACGCAGTGCCGGCGTCAACGATGTTCTTGTTGATCTGTTTGGGGTTGTTTTAGGCGTGCTTGCGGTGATCGTTTGGAAACGATTGCGCGCGCGAGTACCGACAAAAAACTTGTGACGCCAGAAACGCTTTAACTAGCTTAGCCTGCAGACGAACTCAAATCTTTTTGTTCGAGAACTCTGAGCACACCATCTCGTTCTTGGCTGACTTTGACTTTGAGATGAACGGGCGTTTTACTCTTAGTGTCGGCGCCGACTAGATCAGCAAAGATGTCTACATTGCTTGTTTTTGAGTCGAGCTTCTCTTGCGTTACACGAGTGATCATAAGAGTTTGTCCTTGCGGCAACGCTTTCAATCTTCTTTGTGAGATGGGAAAGTTGGTTTCGTCCCAATATTTTTCCATCAGCTCAGGCGACATTGCAGCCATTGCTTGTACTTGTGAAACTCGATAAGAAGATGGGTTGAAGTCGAGCATGTTTGCAACGAACGTCCGTACAAACCTATCGACTTCAAGCGAATCCAACTGTTGTGGCGCTTTGGCGGCAGCACTTTGTGCATTTCCTTGCGGGCCTGAATCTATGAGACCTTTAATACCGAAAAAGAGCGCTGCCAACGAGCCGAATGTGAGCAAGGTGACGAGCACAATAATTCTCTGGCGATGCGAAACGGTAAGACCCTTCGATTTCGCAGCAGCGTGCGACGCTCTTGAAGGGCGACCCTGTGATCGTGCGTGTGGTCGATGGAGTGACTCAACGATATCTTCGAAGCTCTCAGCTTTTTCAGGCGGAGTCAGTGGTGGTTGCGCGGGATAACTGCCGGATTGCCGGCTCTTCGCGTGCGACTTATATTCGTCTATATCTTTGTCGAGTGTTTCCAACCAATCCGACACTGCAGGTGATGCCGCAGCTACGGCTGCCATTTTTTGAGGCGTCGGAATTGGGGCTGCAAGAATTTTGGAGAGTGCCATTGACTCTTCAACGGTCAAAATGATTTGACTTACCGGTGGCGTGCCGAGGCGCCGCTTCACCGAAAGCGAGAGGCGATCGTCAATTCGCCTGATGACGACGAGAAATCCGGACTGTGTGTCGACAACTCTTTCTGTAGTCGTAGGCGAGTCCCACACCACATCCGGTGTATCAAAAATGTCACCGTCCTCGTCTCCGGAGAACGGCGATGAAGTTGGCGATACGTAGTCGTCTTCGTAGGTCACATCGAACACTCCTGTGAAACAGAAGAACCCGAGTTCAACCAAAACTTGGAAGAACTCGGGTTCTTGCAGATTTGTTTAGAGGTACTCTCTCAAGCGAGAAGAGCGTCCTGGTTGTCTCAGCTTTCTCAGCGCCTTGAATTCGATCTGTCTGACGCGTTCGCGAGTTACTGCGAAGAGTTGACCGACTTCTTCCAAAGTTCGTTGTCTGCCATCATCGAGGCCGAAACGAAGTCTGAGAACATCGCGCTCTCTTGGAGTCAGCTCGTTAAGCATCTTGGCGAGATCTTGTCTGAGCAACTCGTGAGTTACAGTGGTTTCAGGGCGATCCGTTTCCGCATCTTCAATGAAATCACCGAGTCTCGAATCTTCTTCTTTACCGATTGGAGTTTCAAGAGAGATTGGCTCTTTAGCTGCTTTGATGATTTCATGCAGCTTCACGATGGACACGTCCATTGCTTTTGCCAGTTCTTGTTCAGTCGGTTTTCGGTTGAGCTCTTGGGCCAGTTGTCTGGTTACCTTTTTGAGCTTATTGATGGTTTCCACCATGTGAACGGGCACTCTGATGGTTCTCGATTTGTCGGCAAGCGCTCTAGTGATTGCTTGACGAATCCACCATGTTGCATAAGTGGAGAACTTGTAGCCGCGCTCGTGGTCAAACTTTTCAGATGCGCGAATGAGACCGAGGTTTCCTTCTTGAATGAGGTCGAGGAAGGAAAGACCTCTTCCGATGTATTTCTTTGCGATGGATACAACCAGTCTGAGGTTGGCTTGAACCAGTTTTCTCTTTGCGATCATGTCGCCTTGGAGAATTTTTCTTGCGAGTTCAATTTCTTCGTCTGGTTTGAGAAGTTGAATTCTTCCGATTTCGCGAAGGTATAGCCTTACTGAATCTTCGGTGGCTATTTCGCGGCTTGAAGGCAGTTCAACCGGTTCGTCATCGTCATCGAGGTTGTCTTCTTCGTCATCGATGATTGTGAACTGATCGGTTTCATCAATGAGGTCTAGTTCTTCGAGTTCGTTTCTTTTGGCCAGGTTTTCATCTTCTACAAGGATTGAACCCATAACTCTTTCATTGTCCGGGGACTTAGTCTTCGCCATAGTTTCCTCAACATCGGTATTTACGTGCGCGGTAGCGTGCAAAATGCACAAACCGAATCATCCGTAAGAATCCTTTAATCTCGTCCTGGCTTATCTGACTTGGTGTCCCGGATTTAGGACCGTATTGTTAGACGAGAATGGTTTTCAGGAATAATTTCAGCCTGGATAGTGTAGGCGTGTAAGTTGAATCCAAGGGGAATCTACACAGTTCCATAACAATTGCGGCAAAGATTCGCAAACGACTTCTAGATGCGGCTTACGAAACTTGCGAGATTTCCCTTTTGGAGATAAGGACCAACACACCAGCAGTGTTGCTTGGCAACAGCGCAAGCCCTAGTATAGGCGCGAGTCTTTAACTGTGCGCATTCTGTTAACGTAGATTAACAGCCTAAAATGGTTGTCAGGAGCTTGTTTCGAAGCGCAGCCTGTCTAGCTTTTTCTCTTCTGAGCTTGTTGTTCGTGTAAGACTTTTAACCGATCTCTCAATTCGGCGGCTCGCTCGAAGTCCAAACCCTTCGCTGCAGCCTTCATTTCCTTCTCCAATTTGCGAATTACCGATGCAATATCAACATTGGCCAGTTCGTCAGCCATTGCTTTTGCTCGCGGGCTCTTCGGAACAACTGCCATATCGGATTCAGCATAGGTGTCGCGTCTCAGAGAATCCAAAATGCTGTTGGTTGCATCTTTTACGATAGTTGTGGGCGTAATGTTGTGCTCTACATTATATGCAAGCTGCAATTCACGGCGGCGAGACGTCTCTTTCATCGCTCTGTCCATTGAATCAGTGATTCGCTCTGCATAGAGAATGACTCGTCCGGCAGCATTACGAGCGGCTCTTCCTATGGTCTGAACCAACGATCGCTCTGCCCTGAGAAAGCCCTCTTTGTCTGCTTCCATGATGGCTACTAGGCTTACTTCGGGAAGGTCGAGACCTTCTCTCAACAGGTTAACTCCAACGAGCACATCAAAATGCCCGAGCCTGAGATCGCGAAGCAGCTCAATTCGCTCGAGTGCTTTGATGTCGCTGTGCAACCAACGTGTGCGAATGCCGAGTTCTTGAAAGTACTCCGTTAAGTCTTCGGCCATGCGCTTTGTGAGGGTCGTGATCAAAACGCGTTCTTTCCTCTCGGCTCGTAGCTTGATCTCCTTAATAAGATCATCGATTTGTCCTTCGATTGGACGAACTTCGATTTCTGGGTCTACAAGCCCGGTTGGACGAATGATTTGTTCAACGACCTGATCGCTTTTTTCGATTTCCAGATTGCCTGGTGTTGCAGACACGAAAACCACTTTTCCAACCTTCGACCAGAATTCGTCTGCGGTCAAAGGTCTGTTGTCTCTTGCACACGGCAGTCTGAAACCGAAGTCTACAAGTGTGTCTTTCCGCGCACGATCGCCGTTGTACATACCCAACAATTGAGGAATAGTCGCGTGTGATTCATCGATGAAAGTGAGGAAACCATTTTGCCCGAACTTCCTTACGAAGTAGTCGACCAAAGTCTGTGGCGGCTGTCCTGGTGAGCGATCTTCTAGTATTCGTGAATAGTTTTCAATGCCGTTGCAATATCCAACTTCTTTCAGCATTTCGATGTCGAAACTTGTTCGCTGTTTAAGTCTCTGAGCTTCAACTAATTTGTTCTCTGAAATTAGCTCACCAATGCGTTCTTGAAGCTCCTTCTCGATCTGCTTGATGGAGCGTTCTAATTCTTGCTCTTCGGCTACATAGTGTTTTGCCGGGTAAATTTTGAGCTCTTTAGGCAGCTCTTCGATTTCACCGGTCACCGGATTGACGATGGCAAGCCGTTCTACCTCATCGCCGAAAAACTCGACACGCAAGATTCGTTCTTCATAAGAGGGATAGACTTCAACGACATCGCCGCGAGCACGGAATCGTGAACGTTCGACAACCAGATCGTTTCGATCATAGTGAATGTTTACCAGGGCCTTGAGAAACTCGTGCCGATCGAGTTGTTGACCCACACTCAGGACAATTGCTGCAGACAAATAGCGTTCAGGAACACCCAAGCCATAAATGCAGCTGATTGATGCTACGACGATTACGTCATTTCGTTCCCATAAAGAACGCGTGGTGGAGTGCCTCAATCGATCGATCTCATCGTTGATGCTTGCTTCTTTTTCAATGTAAGTATCAGTTGATGGAATGTACGATTCGGGCTGATAGTAGTCGTAATAACTGATGAAGTATTCGACTGCATTTTTTGGAAAGAACTCTCGAAACTCATTGCAGAGCTGGGCCGCCAGAGTCTTATTGTGGGCAAGAACCAGTGCGGGCATGCCGGTTTCTTTGATGGTGTGAGCCATCGTCATTGTCTTTCCAGAACCCGTCACTCCGAGCAAGGTCTGGTAGGGCATGTCTTGGCGTATGCCTTCTGCAAGACGCGCAATAGCTCTCGGCTGATCGCCGGCCGGTGAAAAGTTGGAGATTACTTCAAACGGGGTGTCCGTCATGGCGGTCATCTGTTGGGCACTGCTCCGCGTCAACTCACATAATAGTCCAGTATTCGGTCATACAGGAGGAACTATACAAAAGGAATCATACAAAAGGATGTATACCGGCTGCCATTTTGTGCCGGTTAGCTACTTCGTATGGACTGTCTTCTTACGACCAGGCGGTGCCTGAAGTACTTAAAAATGCTTAGGTGCTTACGAAGATGCCGGTGGGCTGGGCTCGACCTTCGACTCGGTTTTGGCTACCGGTTTGTCATCGGGCGCCACTTTATCGATTGCCTTCGGCGGCGGTTCTTCAGTGCTGACGGCTTGTTTGACTTCGTCCTGTGCGTCAGTAATCGCTTTCTTGAAATTTCCGATTCCTTGCCCAAGCGCCTTTCCAAGCTCAGGCAGCTTCTTAGGACCGAAGACCAGAAGGGCGACCCCGAATACGATTGCTATATCTATTGGGCTGTTTAACATATGCGCATCTCTCTGTGTCTCAGGACCCACGTTGATCCTAACACAACCGCGCCTCTTACAGGCAGACTGTAACGCCTGTCTGCGGCTCGAACGGTCCTCAAGATTCTGTCTATTGAGCTTCTGACTCGGTTTTAGGCGTTTGAGGCGGGTTCAACTGTGGTTGCGCACCGTTATTGTAATTGACCAAAAGCGCCGCTAACGGGTGTTTCAGATTGTTTGCGCGATATCTATCAGCCAATTCTGATATTAGTGCTTCCATGAAAACGTAGTCGGGCAGTATACCTTCGGGCTCCAAAAACGTATCCATCGTTGAAGCATCGATTGGCGAGTTTGGTGGGTTGTTGACGAAGTTTCGCACATTCATTTGTGCTAATGCTGCCACATAGAGCGGGTCTGGATTAAGACGAAGCCAACCGACTTTGCTTCCCAGCCAGGAGTTGTATTGAAGCGTGATGTGAGGATGATCGGGCTGGCGTTGCATGTGATCTACATCGCTGCCGAAAATTCCCACCATCAGTTTGGGAAAGGCTTTGGCTACATCAGAAATGTAGAGTGAGCCGTCACGCTCTTGGAAGTAAGCTTCCGACTCTGCCAGCGTGGCAATGGTTGAGGGCCAGCGAACTTTGTCGATGAACTTCTCTTCTTCCTTCTTCTCTTCTGGCTCCTCTTTCTTTTTTGCGCCGAACACTTTCATCAGTTTGCTTGGTTCTTTTTTCCTTGCGAGTTCGGCTTCTCTTTCCAGCTCGTCTGCAGTCTTTTTCTTCGGCTCGACTTTTTCACGCTTGACGAACAGCTTCAAGCGTTCCATCGCGTTGGTGACGTCCGGTGGATAGATTTGCTTTTCCAGCCCGACATCAGTTGTATAGGTAAAAGCGAACTCCGCAGATTCTTCCCACAAGTTGTTTTTGTTTTCGTCAAAATACAAAACGCCTTTGAGTTCGGTCTCGCCAAGTTTCTTTCTTGCGCCTGGATATCTTTTTGCATCCGGTTGCCAGCTCAACTTTCTGTAGTCCACCAAGCAGCGCCCTGTTGCCGCAGAGCCTTGGCGGTAATGAGTGTTGAGCATCAGATCATGTATGCCGCCGAGGTTTGATGGGCTAAACATTGATCCAATTGGAGACTCGTAAAAGGCCACCCAGTTGACGCAAGCAAGTTCGGCTGAAAAACGTGCTAATGCGGGAATCAGGAGGTTTCCTCCTGTGTCCCAGCCAACAACTCCGAGGTTTTTCTTTGATACTGCAACTGGTACCAAATCACTGATGAACTTGCTTTGATAGTCTTCCTTTTGACCGGAGGCAAATAGAATTACATCCTTTAGAGCCAGCTGAGACTGTGAGCCGCGATTGTCATAGATGCCGCCTGAAGTGAATCCTTTCACGCCGCCGGAAGGCAGAGCGAATCGCACTTCAACGAAGCCGGCTTGCGCTGCATGCATGTTGAACTTGATTCCGTCGCTGGCTCCGGTGCCGCCTGGTGCAATCACCACGACCGGTGCGCCATCGTTGTAGCGAGGTTTTGCAGCATAGAGAATATTGACCGCCAAGCCCTTTCCATCTGCTGCTTCAGAAGGAACATATGTGCTGATCGATTCTTCCGCCACTAATTGCGGTACCTTCATATTGTCTTGCGCAATTTCACTGGTGGCAATTGCGCCGTTGGCGGAACCTATTGTGGCTACCAGCAATGTGCAGACGATCAATATTGATTGCAGCTTTAGCAATTGGATGTATTCGAAAATTTTGGGCATTGTTTTTACTCGTGTTACGGGCGCAACTTTGTCATCTGATTTGACGACGCATGACGGCGATGTCAATGTTCCCTGTCTTGACTACGACGGCAGCAGTGTACGCAATTTTCTAAAGTCACCGATGCACTTGAAATAGCGATCGATTGTATAGAGCAGACCATGCCGATTTTTGCGTTTTTCTTGATCTGGGTCGTCTACCAAAACGCCGTCAAAAAATGCATCGACAGGCTTAGCTAAATTTTTCAAAAGGTCTAGGAGTTTTTTATATTCCTCTATCGAAGTTGGAAGTTTTGGCTCGAGTCCCGACCATTTCGATGCCACATCTTCGTTGAACGTATTCCAGAGATTTTTCTCTGCATCGAGTGTGAAGAGCTTAGGATCTGCAGTTTGGTGAGAGTCTGGTTTTAGAATATTTGCGACTCTGACCCCGGCTTTCATCGTCGGCAGTCCGTCAGCGGACTTGATCAGTTCATCGAGCGCCCTGCAGCGAGTGACAACATCCGGCAGATTTTGCAGGGGATCTCTTGACGCTAACACCGACTCGACAGCCTCTTTCGAGAATGCCAGGTCGAGCAATTTTCCACGCAATCTTTGCAGAATGAAATCACTGACTTCGGCGTAGACCTTGTCTTTTTCGAATCCTTTCTTTGAGTTCGAAAGAAGAGGTTCGTAACTGTCAAGCAAGCTGTTGATCAAGGCGCTGACGTTTACCGGGTATTTCGCAAGTCCGTCGACGATTGTGTCGACGAGTCCTTGTGCCTGGCGTCTCAATGCGAATGGGTCGCTCGAACCGCTGGGCTTTTTACCAAGCGCGAAAAGACCGACAACATGATCGATTTTATCGATGACGGCTGTGAATCTGCCTACCTCATCGCCGGCGATACCATCATCCGTAGAGCGAGGGGAGTAGTGCGATGCGATTGCGTGCACTACGTCTGGTGGTTCTTTTTCGGACTCCGCATACCAAGAACCAACGTAACCTTGAAGCTCAGGCAGCTCGCGTACAAGATTCGTCACCAGGTCGACCTTGCATAACTCGGCCGCTCTCTCTAGACAGATCTTGAGACGAGCTTCTAGGTTTAACTGCGCCGCCAACTCATTGGCGAGCTTCACCAATCGATTTGTTTTGTCAAGATAACTGCCGAGACCTTCCTGGAAAGTCAATTGACCCAGTGATGCTTTCCGATCGAAGAATTTGATCTTTTGATCGTCAAAGTAGAAGAATCTTCCGTCAGCAAGACGAGCCTTCAGAACGCGCTCGTTTCCTTTCTTTATGGAGTCCTTTGCGCTTTCTCTGTCATTGTTGGAAATCGTGATGAAATGCGGCAAGAGGTTGTTTGCACGAACGGAGGTTCCATTCGTCGAATTTTTCTCGTGCGCCTCTGTTGCAACTGGAAAGTATCTCTGGTGATGAACCATGATGGTTTCGATGAGAGTATCGGGAAGCTCCAAATACTCTGTGGCGAAGTCACCGGAAACGGCGCACGGCCACTCTGTCAGATTGACGACTTCTTCCAGCAGTGGTCCTTTCAAAAGCTTTGCGCGACCTTTCAATTTCGCTGCAAGTTCCGTCACTTGAGTCTTGATCAAGTCGCGTCGCTCATCTGGGCACACGATGACAAATGACTTCTTGAGCGCCTCTCCATAATTCTGTGCGGTATCGATTGTGACTGCTGCAGGTGCCAAAATTCTGTGACCGAACGATTGACGACCAGCGTTAATGCCGTCACCCATGCTGAAAGGCACAACCTCGCTATCCAATAACGATACTATCCAGCGAATTGGTCTCGAGAATTTCAGCTCCGAAGAACCCCAACGCATCAGGCGTTCCCCTGAGAGTTGAGAAATAACTTTAGGCATGATTTCGCCCAAGACTTCCTGAGCTTTCAAACCTTCAATGGTCAAATTTGCGACGAGATAGACTGTTCCGCCCATATCTTCTTGATCGAGTTTATCGACCGTCAATTTGTGCTTTTCAGCAAATTTCTCCGCTTTCATCAGCGGCCGATTGTTTTCGTCGAAACTGTCTTTTACGGGCGGACCCTTTACCTTCTTGCTTGTGGTTTCTTGTTTGGAAGCCAGCCCCGACACAACGCAAGTCAATCGTCTTGGCGTTGCCATCGTGATGATTTCGGAAAAGGGAAGATTCGCAGCTTTGAGGGCTTCAGAAAGAAGTTCCTTAAGCCTGATTTGGGCTTCTGTGATAAACGAGGCGGGCAGCTCTTCGGTGCCAATCTCAAGCAAGTAGATGGACATTGGGTTTCTCGATATAAACGCGTCTGAAAGGAGGGATTATATCTACTTACGCAAGGAATTTTATTGCCGCTTGTTTATGTGCATTCAGGTGTAACGCCATCGGTACCGGACTTGGTGCATCCGCACAAAAGACGAGCTGTTGTCAATTGGAGTGAGTGTTTGTGGCGGATTCTTGTGTAATTGTTATTATTGAGGGTGATTAGGTTCGATATTTACTAGTGGATTTGCGATAGATATGCCTCAGAAATTCAGGTCACTTCTCGCTATGCTCGCCTGCATCGCCGTCTTTACGGGATGTACGCGCAACGTTGACAGCGGCGTTGTCGTCGAGGATACGGCCGATAAATGGGGTTTCATCGATCACAGCGGCAAGTTCGTGCTTCCTCCCGTATACGAGCGGGTTCTTTCATTCTCCGACGGGCTTGCGGGTGTCGACCAGAGCGCTCGCTGGGGATACATCGATACGAAAGGAAAGTTCATCATCGAGCGCCAGTACGAGGAGGTACGACCTTTCTCGAATGGATACGCCGGTGTAAGAGCTGGTGGGAAATGGGGCGTCATTAACAAGTTTGGGCAGCTCATTATTCCTTTTGACCCTAAGTACGAAGCCATAGGCGATGCTGGATTCATCGAAAACACCGATGCCTCAAAGGACTACATCGTTGCAATCAAGAAGGAAGGCAAGTGGGGCTTCGTCGGACTACAAAAGGAAGATGCGAAGAAGTTTCTTAACGTCGATACCAACAAAGTGCTTATTGACTTCTCTTACTTGGAGGCAGGAAAGTTTGCTGATGGTCTGGCGCCTGTAAAAGCAAACGTCAAGTCCAAGGGTATTTTTTGGGGCTATGTCGATCGCACGAATAAGATGGTTATTCCTGCGCGATATATCGAAGCTACGAACATGAAAGATAGACTGGGTGAGGTGCGAGACCCGACTGGTGCATTGGCAATCGTCGACAGTATCGGAACCGTAGTCTTCAAAAAACCTCTTGAATCTAAGTTCAAGTTTCACGAAGAGCTTGCCTTGATGCAGAAAGCAAGCGGGAAGTGGGGCTACGTCAACAGATTGGGCAAGTACCAGATCAAGGCACGTTACGTATACGCAGAAGATTTCTCGGAAGGATTGGCGGTTGTGCAGCCTGCTACGTCAACAAAGAAAGGCTTCATCGACCTTCGCGGAAAACTTGTCATTCCAGCTGTGTTTATCGATGCTCGCGCGTTCAGCAATGGCTTGGCTGCAGTGAAAATCAGCTACGAACAAGTCAAGTCTCTCAAGGGTCGCCAAGACGGGATGCTTCCTGAGCTTGTCGAACAAATCGAAGAGATGAATAAGAAAGATGCAGGCACCGCGACTGGAACTTCGACGGGCACAGGAACTTCCACCGGTACTGGTACTTCAACTGGCACTGACACTGGCGCCGATAAGAAACCTGACGGTGACGCTGCGAATTCCAAACCGGAAGGTGAAAAGACTGATGGCGACAAGAAACCCGACGCACCCAAAACGGACGCCGCAGCACCAACGGCCGGCAAAGATGAAAAGAGTGAAGGCGCAAAGGAAGAACCAAAGGCTGATAACAAAGAGCCTGCTAAGACCGAGAAGTAACGGTATTTCGCCTTGGAGTTGTTGCTAGGTTGTGCGGGTGGATTGGCGCTTCTTTTCGTTGCGGTTTTGCTCATGAAAGCCACCGCGGGCAATTCACGCAAGGATGTCGATCAGACGCTGAGCTCCGGGCTGCTGTGCAAATCAAAAGGCGACCATGTGCAAGCCGAGATTTATCTCGAACAAGTTTTGTCTAACCTGGACAATGTGACAAATCCAGATATGGCAAGGCTTTCTAGTTGTCTTGTGAATTTGGCCGAGTGTCAGGAACAGTTGGGCAAGGCCGCCGAGGCCAAGCAAACAAGGCAAATGGCGCTTGATGCATGGAATCACGTTTTGCAGCAAGGACGCTTAGATCAGCTTATAGACATTGATTATGCGTGCCTCAGTGCGCACTTCGGACCCTCGACCAAAGAGTTCGCGGACTTCTATGAGCGCGTGCTCGCATTTCGCGAGAAGGCACTTCCGCCTGGGCATTCCGACTTCATTAATACCATTGTTATCTACGCGAAATTGTTGAGAACACTGGGTGAGACTGAAGTCGCCGATCAGCTTGATGCAAAAGCAGCGGAGATGAGAGCGAAGTAGGAGACTGCATTAGAATAGGAACCATGAAAACGTCTAAGCATCACAAAGTGCTTTTATTTGTTGCGCTTCTTCTGGTTGCACCGCTCGCGATGTCAACTTCATTAGACAGCTCCTATCTATGCTCGATGTCGGCTCCGTCTGCGGCTTTCGCAGCAGGAAGCGAAGTTTCATTGTTTTACGGTGGTCTGGAGTTCTACGGATCTTCTCTAGTAACGAGAGCAGAACTCGAAAAAATGGCAGGCATAAAAATCGGCGCATCAATGAAACAGGTTACGGCTGCATCGGAGCGTATCACAAAGAATTTGACGGCGAGAAATGTTTCAAGCAACGTGCAAGTTGTCGCGTCCCCGCCAGACAAGGTTTATCTCGTAGTTGACATTACGTCGCCTGCGTCGGAGCAGATTCCTTGTCGCGCTCTAAAACTGCCTCACAGAGTAAATCTTCCAACGGAGAAACCGCAACTCTTATTGGATAAACTGCGCGAGCGGCTCGATCGATTGTCGTCTGAAGGACGCATGTATCAAGAAGAAACAAAGGATGGCATTCGTTTCTATTCCGATGAGCCGGCCAATCAAATCGTTCAGGAAATAAGGCGCTATGCGCCTCAGATGCTCAAGGATTTAATCGAGGTGGTGGATAACGACCCTGAACCGAAACGTCGTTTCGACGCAATTGAACTGCTCAATTGGGCAGGGTCCGTTCCTCAAGTCACATATCATCTGATTGGGGCTCTTGATGACAGCGATCCCGACGTGCGAGCCAATGTTATCCGTTATATGTATCCGCGATTTGCGCTGCTTCCTGGCAATTTTCCAATTGGTCAGCTCGCTGAATCAGTTTGTCGCCAGGTTTATCGGCCGTCCCATCAAGACCGAACTAAGTCTTTGCATTGCCTAGTGGCGCTTCTGAAAGCCTGCCCGCCGTTGACTCCACCTGTAAAACAGGCTTGCGAGTCCAAGGTGGCTGACCTTGCAAGCGTCAGTCAGTTACCTACCGTTAAAATTCCCGCTCAGGAGCTTCTCGAGCTCTTTAAAAAACCCCTTCCGCCGCCACCGCAGAGGGTTGAGCCGGTCGGCACATTCGCCCCCGATTTTTAAGGAAATGCGACGCGCGAAGATCTGTTTAAACGATGAAGGTTGGGGTATTCTGTAATTAGCTGGTGGGAGTGGCTTGCAGCCTCTTTTTCAGACTATTTGTCGTGAGGGCGCCTCCCACCGGCGCCTTTTCTTCTTTATGGATGTGTTGTTCCTTAAGCACTTGCTCAGACGATGCGACCTCTTCCGTCGTAAAACAGTCTTTCGACTGGACGGTCGTTGAGAAGGTGCTCTTCAACGATCTCTTTGACATCTTCCACTTTCACGTGCGAGTACCAAACGCCGTCCGGATAAACGACTATCATTGGACCGTTTCCGCATTGGTCGAAACACCCGGCTTTGTTTATGCGAATCTGCTTTTTCAGACCGCGCTCGACAATTTCTTTGCGGAGTGCGTCGCAGACATCGACGCCGCCTTCAGTTGGACAGGTCTTTCCTGTTGTGCAGACGAAAACGTGTTTTTTGAAAACTTCAATTGTCATTCGAATTTCTCAATTGATACTCTGAAAAGAAGCATAGAACGCCATGAAGAATCGAAGACAAAGAGTCTGATTTTGTAAAGAATCTCTTATAGAGTGCGTTTCAGCGTTGCAAATCCTTGACGAACTCAAGGCTGGCTGGCACAATGACGCGTTGCAGTTTCTGCGCATGACCGCAGACAGTCTGGTACACCTTCTCGCTTGCGGGATGGAGTCGAAGGGCTCGTAGAGCCGCCGACCGAGGTCACGACAATCGACACCGTCGAGTTAGAGAGATGTAATCTCTCTATCTGTTGTGATCCCGGAGGAGAAGTTCCCTGGGATTTTTCTTTTGGAAAATTTTTTGGAACGCAAGACTGAAGAATCTGTAAGAGGTCGAAAGGGAGGAGGCTTAATGGCCACCAAGGAACGAAAGCAGGAAGTAGTTTCCGAATTGGAAAACTTCTTCAAAGACGGAAAAGTGGCTATCGTGACCGACCTTAGCGGGCTCACCGTTGCTGAAATTACAAGGGTTCGCAGAAAGCTTGATAAAGACAATGCGAAGTGCCGCGTAGCAAAGAACACACTGGTGAAACTGGCGACAGCCAACGGTGAGTTCTCAGCAATCAAAGAGTTGGCAAAAGGTCCGTCGGCAATAGTTGTCGGATACGACGATCCCGCGCAACCAGCCAAGAGTGTTGTTGATCTTCTCAAAGCAATCAAAAAAGGCAAAGTCCGCGGCGGAGTGTTGGAAGGCAGAGTAATGACTTCCGACGAAGTGAAGGCGCTTGCAGAGCTGCCCTCCAAGGAGCAGTTGTTGTCGAGCATCATGGGTGGTTTGGATTCCGGCGCCAGAAATATTGCAGGAATTCTCGAAGCAGTTATTCGAGACATTGCAGTGTTGGCAGAAGAAGTCGCGAAGAAAAACAATCCTTCATAACGCGAAACACGGTTAGAACAGTATTTCAACGAACGTAAAACACAAGAATAGGAGTTAGAAAATGGCTACTAAGGTTGATGATCTTCTCGAAACAATCGGCTCGCTCACACTTTTGGAAGCGGCAGACCTGAAGAAGAAAATGGAAGAAAAGTTTGGCGTGACCGCCGCTGCACCAGTCGCAATGATGGCTGGCCCGGCAGCTGGTGGTGGCGGCGCAGCAACCGAAGAGAAGACTGAATTCGACGTCATTCTTTCTTCAGTTGGCGACAAGAAGATCGAAGTACTCAAGATCGTCCGCGAACTCACCGGTCTTGGCCTCAAAGAAGCTAAGGACCTCGTTGACTCCGCACCGAAACCGGTCAAGGAAAAGATCAAGAAGGAAGAAGCCGATCAATACAAGACCAAGCTCGAAGCAGTCGGAGCCAAAGTCGAGATCAAGTAACCCATTTTGCGCTAACCTGGGAATTGTGACCGGGACCCGTGGGGTTATAAATCGATGCATTGTCCGGGCTGTGGCCTAACCCATCCGTCTCAATATCAAACTTGTGTCTCTTGTGGCACGCGTTTGTCAGACGGTGGAAGCGACGAAGCTGACGAAGCGGCAGGAGCGGATTCACCGCCACCTGCCGCTATCGATGAAGAACAGCCGAAGTCGCTAAGGCGTTCGAAGAATTTGCACCATCAAAACCGCAGTGGCATTCCAACCACTGTAGGTATTTTGCTTGCGGTGATGTTGCTTTTAATCTCGGCCGGCGTCACCCTGTTTATATTCACTAAACCACCGGACGAAGACAAGTATTTCGCAGAGGGACAAAAAGCGCTGCAAAATAGACTGTATGCAACGGCTGTCGAAAGATTGACTAAAGCCGCTTCTGTTCGCCCTAACGATCCGCGCGTATTTCTCGCACTTGCGCGTGCATATGTAGGAACGGATCAAATCGACAAAGCCAATGAGTGCATTAGTCAGGCGCAGCAACTTGGCGCAGGTGTCGTGGCTGAGCCTGAGTTGGCGTCGGAACTCGCAGGATATTACAGACAAAGAAACCAGTATCAAAAAGCACTAGACCTCTTGAGACCACTCGCGAAAGAAGGCATCGCAGGAAAGAAGGCAGAGCTTGCAGACCTCGATGCGCTTTGGGGGGATGAGCTATTGCGCAATGGAGAACTCGAAAAGGCTCTTCGTTGCTGGGAAGAAGTACGAGATTTGCGAGAAGGTTCTCGCTTTGCAGAAGCTGAAGCGCGACTTGCCACCATCTATCAGAAACTGGCGAACAAACTCGCAGCAAGTCGAAATGACGATCAGGCATTGAGTTATCTCAGCAAGTTAAACACCATTGCCCAGAATGCAAAAAACTTTGAACTGGCCGCAGATATATATGAACGAAACGGACAGCTGGAGCTAGCAATCGACCAGTTAAGAAAGTCAATGAACCTGGCAGGAAAACAACCAGGAACTGAAAGACGATTAGCCTCGCTATTATCACGTCGAGGCAAAGAATTGCTCGACAAGGGCGATACCGATACGGGCTATGCATACTTGCAGCAAGCTCGCCAAATGGACCCGCACAGCGCCGTACCGGATGTGACCCTGCGCAATCTCCAGATTGGCTCAGATGGCGGCTATCCGACGATCTCCGGAGAAGTGTGGAACCCTTCAGACAATGCGCTCAATTCATTGTCGGTTAAAGTCGAACTGTACGATACTAAGAACGGCCGATCGATGTGGGAAAAGGAACAGCGATTGGTAGACGAATTCGTGCCTCCGCTCGAATCTAGGCAGTCGAAATCCTTTGCAATGCAAGCTGGCACACCGGCTCGCAGCGACGGGACTGTCGAGTTCAAAGTCTATCTTGATGGTGCTTTGTATAAGTCGTATCCAATCGGTGAAAAATCCAAAGGCACCGCATCTAGTGGCAGGGATGCATCGCCGGATAAACCAGTGAAAGTTGAAACCCCACCCGTTGAAACTCCGGAGAAACAGACTGAAACCGTTGTGCCACCTGCCCCTCCGAGACAGGCTCCAGTCCCAGGCGAAACCACAGGCGGTACTGAAACCGCAGACCCGACTGCACCTAAGCCTTTGACACCGGAAGAAAAGACAATGAAGGATCTCGGACTTTAGGGTTCGCACCAAATGCAGTGCGTCAGGCGAATAACTTTTGTAGGTCCGGCAACATATTCTCTTTGCCCAAAATGAACATCGAACCAACTGCGATGCTGAAGAACGCTGTAAGAATTCCCATCGCCAAGAAGACAGGCTTTCTTTCAGTGGTCGAAGCGAAGCCCCAAATGCTTGCTGCTGCCACAGCTGTGTTCGAGAGAATCAAGCCAATTGCAAAAGCAACTAAAATCATTATTCCGTCCGCTTTTCCGGCTCCAACGGCCGAAACTATGAGCAAAGTCTGTGTTCCGGTTTCAGCACCAATTCCATGAATGGTGCCGACACCAAAGGCACCCAGCGGACCGTAACCTTTGATTGGAGTTGTTGTGACTTTACGGTCGATACCAAAGAGGGTATTTACTTTCTTAAATGCAGATTCGAACAGGTTCCAACGTCCTTTCAAGTGAAATTCTTGTTTGCTTGACACAGCGCAAACAACTGAGTACGAAAGCCATATTCCCAGAGCTAAAAGAGTCATGCCAACTAGCTTTCCCATGATGCCGTCGATCCATTCCGGCAAAATGGATCGAAAGGAAATCGCTGCGATTCCGAGTATGACGACTACGGTCGCATGCCCGATCGCATAGCAAGTGGCTAGCCCGAGTGATCGCATGCGTGCACATTGCAGATTGGTCGAGGTGCCAACGATGTCAGCGATGGCCGCAATGTGATCCCAATCAATCCCATGTAAGACCCAGAATCAATGCGCCCATTAGCAGCATTGGCATGCTTTCCACTCTTGCTCCTTTCCATGAAGCTGACTAAGCACAACAATTTTATAAGTTCATGATGATCGTGAACAAGATGATCGTGAACAACAGCCCATGAAACTGCAAAGAATTTTGTGAGTGTGATGGCTAGCCGTTGAAGACTTGGTCGCCGCCTTGATTTGTTGCGGTGTTGAGAAACTCCAAGCACTTCTCCATGAGGTCGGCCTCGTCGCGCGCGTGTGTAGGAAATGACACTACACCGATACTGGCTGTGACTCGCAAGTTGCGGAGTTCATAGTTAATTGGTTGCGCTTTCAATCTTTCGCGAATGCGCTCAGCAACAACGACAGCTCTCGAAGAGTACGTTTCAGGGAAGATGACTCCCAATTGATCGTGGCTGCAGCGTCCTGCCATGTCTACGTCGCGGATTGCGCCACGAATGATGTCGGCAGTCGCTTTGAGGATGTCATCGATGGTGAGGGCGCCATATTGGCGGCCGATGCCCTGAAGACCATCAATGTTCAGAACCAATAGAGACAATGGGCGTTTGTAGCGCTTTGCTCTTCGGAGCTCGTATTCGAGCTTTCGAAGGAATGTTTTAGTGTTATAGAGTTCGGTGAGGTTGTCTTGCAGGGAAACGCGCTCGAACTCTTCGAGTTTGTCATCAGAGACGCTGCGTGTACGATCGAGCAATGCTTGCTGCCGATTCTCTTTGAACCGTTGGCGATCAACCCTGTTGGATAGCACAGCCTTCGTAAATTTGGTGTCTCGCGCAAAGGCCCAACCTTCGTCTCTTGGATCTTGCGGCAGTTTGTCCTTGACCATGACTTTGTTCCTTTTGAACCCGAATACCTCGGGGCTCCCGGCAATACAGGATTTGTGCCCGAAAACCCAAACATGTAAACCACAGGCCTGAATATTATCACCTTTGTTATCACTAGGAAACAGCGCTCTTTGGCTGTTGTAAAGTGATCATTAGCACCCCGAGACGTGACAGAATATCGATATGAACAGCCTTAATCGAAATCTCAAATACTACCGAAGTCAGCACAAGACACTTGGTTGCAAAATTACCCATATGGTGGGCATTCCCGCAATTTTAGCCGGATCATGGCTGGCTTTGACCGATCGCCGCAGAGAAGGCGCCGCATTGCTAGGACTGGGCATAATCCTGCAACTGACAGGTCATTACGTCTTCGAACACAACAAACCGGTATTTTTGACTAAGCGCCGCCACCCACTTTCATTGATTTCGGCCGTCGTCTACGTTGGACAGAGCTATGCTCGCCTTCTCAAGGGTGAACCTCTTGTGCCAATCGAATCTAATGGCAGGCACGAGCACGCGGCTTGTCGCAATTAAGTAGAACTCGCGACAAGTTAAGTTGGTGTAGTTGCGTTCGTTGCCGCCTCTCTTTTGCGTGCAGCTTTTTAATGCCCTTTCTTCTCATCTGAAGCGTTTTGTTCTTGCTTCTTCGGAGGAGTGAAGGTGCCTGACATTGCCGTGACGCAGTCTTTGAGCTTCATGTATTTGGCAATGCATGCATTAACTTGAGCGCGAGTCGGTTTACCAATTTGCTCTCGGAATTGATCGAAAAACTTTGGTCCGAGTCCGAGAGATTCATACTTGCAGAGCTTCACCGCAAGCTGTTTTGGAGCTCTCAGGCGTACTGCGTGCAGCCCCTTAAGATGCGATTTCTCGTTGCTCAATTCTAGGTCGGTGATACCACCCTTTACGTAATCGCCAGTGATTTTGTCGACGAGCGTAAGAGCTTTCTTTGTATTGATGGGGTTGACCGAGAAGTTGATGAACCAGGCGCCAAGCGGATAGGAGTCATCTTGTATCGCAGAGAAAATTCCATAGCTCAATCCATGCACATCACGCACTGGGGCCAATCGGCAAGCGAAACTGTCGAATCCGAGAGCCGCGTTCGCAATCAGCATTGAGTAATAGTCCGGCGACTTAATCGAAAGGTTGATCGGGTGTCCGATATAGATATCCGCATTGGCTTTGTCTGGCAGCGGAAATACGAGCTGTTTGTTTCCGACTCCGTCTTGTAGATCAGCGTTCGATATTTCGATTTTTGCTTTTTCAGATCCTTTCCATGAGGAAAAATGTTTTTTCACCAGGTCGGTAATTCGTTTTGCAGACACGTCGCCTACGAAGGCAAGAACCGTATTGCCAGGCGTGTAGTACTTCGAATGGAGTTGTTGCAAATCGCTCGCCGAAGTTTTTGAGATTTCGTCGATCTGCTCTTTGAAGGTTTTTGCGAAATAGACACTGTCTGGTTTGTAGAGTGCTCTGGAAAGACCATTCCAAGCTACCTCACCAGTGTCGACCATCTTTTCAGTGATGTCTGACGATTGCAGTTTCTTCTCTTGTTCCAATTCATTGGAAGGGAACAATGGATTTCTCACAGTATCCGAAACTATCGATGTGAGGAGATCGAGATCTTCGGAAACCACTTCGGTATTGAATGTGGTGTTGAAGAGATCCGTCTCAAAATCGAGCGAGGCACCCATGTCTTCTAACTTTTGAGCGAGCACCTCTTTTGAATACTTTTTGGAACCCTTGGTTAGCATTTCTGCTACCAGTTCGGGCACTTGGGAATGATCTTTATCCTTAAAGTAATAGCCGGCTCGAATCATTCCGGAAACTGCTACGGTGTCCGCTTCAGCAAAAGGCATCAAAACTACTGTAAGACCATTGCTGTAGCGAATTGTTGTAACCGGAGATTTGAGAAACTCGACTTGTGTAGTCTTCTGGTCGACGATTTTGAGGTCGTCCGTTTCGGACGAAGTACTGGATTCCGTCTTTGAATCTGCAGTTGTGCTCGATGAATCCGATGATGATGCCGCGGATTCTACAGGTCTTTCGGTGCCGCTTGCGGCTTCATTGCTTGCCGGTTTCTCGGTTGTAGAAGCGGCTGCTGGAGCAGCTTTTGGAAAGTAATGTCCGACTGTGATGTTATCGTCGAGGAAGTATTTCGCGGCCGCTCTTTTGAGATCTGCTTTCGTGACTTTTTCAATTTGCTTTGGATAGTTCATCAACCATTTCCAATCAGCCATTGCGATTGCGTCTGTCAGAAGATCAGACATCCGCATCTGATCTGATTTTGCAAGCTTGAGCCGTTTGATGATTGATTTTTTCGCGCGATCCAATTCCTCATCGGTGACGTCTTCTTTTGCAAACTTAGCAACCTCTTCCCGGAGTGCCGATTCAATTTTTGCAGGATCGCCTCCGGGAGTTGCAGTCGCCGAAGCGACGAAGAGACCTGGATCACGTAACGAATAGTTGATTGCTACGACTTTTGATGCAATTCCGGTGTTGATCAGTCGCTTGTACAGGCGGCTCGACTTCTTGGAGTGATCTCCGAGAATTGTTTGGATGATGTCCAGAGGATAAGTATCCGGGTGCACCGCCTCTGGTGTGTGCCAAGCCATTATCGCGCGTGGAAGATCTGACCCTCTTTTAACGACAAAACGTCGTTCGCCCTCTTGAGGTGGTTCCTTTGTATAGACAGCGGGAAAAGGAGTCGACGCCTTGGGAATTTGTCCGAAAAACTTTACGATTGTTTGAAGTGCAGCTTTTCGATCGAAGTCTCCCAAAACCATCAGGGTTGCGTTGTTCGGCCAGTAGAAATCTTTGTAGAACTGTCGCAAACGCGCGGTTGGAACACCTTCAACATCGCTTCTCCAGCCGATCGTCGGATGGTGATATGGATGTTCGCGATACGCAGTCGCGAAGAGATTTACTTCTAGAAGTTGATCTGGTTCGTCTTCGCTGCGTTCAAGTTCGTTGCGAACGACTGTCATTTCCGAGGTTCTGTCAGTTTCTCGCAAGAGCAAATTCTTCATGCGGTCTGCTTCGAGTTCCAAACAAAGATTTAAACTCGTGGAAGGAACGACTTCGAAATAATTTGTTCTGTCCAACCATGTGGTGGCGTTATTGACACCACCAACAGGCTTGAGCAAGTTATCCAGCCCGTTGCCTTTCTGTGGATCAAACTTCTTTGTTCCTTTGAACATCATGTGTTCGAGGAAATGTGTCGAACCTGTGTAACCAACCGCTTCATTGCGCGAACCGACGTGATAGACAACAGTTGTTGTGACTACAGGTGCACCCTTTCTCGGCACCATCAAAATCTGCAATCCATTTGATTTCAGTTTGTACTCGTAAATTCCTTCAATGGGCTTCGGTGTCACTTCCTCAACACCTGCAACACCCAGACTGTTCCCTTTAGATGATGAACTTGCAGCCGATGTTTTTGTTTGCGCTTTTTTCGATGCAGCCGAAGCTTGCTTCTTTATCGCACTCTTCGCTTTGGCTAAATCCGTACTCTTCGCGTCGTCGGGTTTCGGTGCATCTGTTGTCGTCTTTGGCGTGTCTTTCGTCGCCGAGGTTCCTTTTGGAGTTGATGGCTTGGCAGCGTCAGATGCTTTGTCTGACGATTTGTCTTCTGCGAAAATTGGAGTGATGCTGGTCTGCGAAACGATTGTCAGAAGTGCAAGTAAAATTGCCGATGCGCGAGTCTTTCTGTTCATCTCTTACCTGTAGCGAGTGTTCGTTTTGGTCCTTTTGAAGATAGCGGCTCAGGAGCGTTCCTGAGCCGTTCTTCAATGGTTAATTCAGACTTGAGCAATATCGCTCTTGGTCGACGCTTACTTGGCGTCGGCGGGCTTGTCTGCTGATGCCGCTGCATCTGTGGAGGTGGTAGCCGGTTTATCCGATTTACCCGTCAATTTCTTGATGCCTTTCTCGGTGCCTTTTGCAGCGCCTTTGACCACAGTTTCAGTGCCTTTCGCGGTTTCTTTCACAACCGTTTCAGTTCCCTTAACGCCCATTTTGGCGCCCTTCTCGGTCACTTTGACCGAATCCTTGACGACTGTTTCGGTACCCTTAGCAACGCCCTTTACGACCGTTTCTGTTCCCTTGACAGTGCCTTTTCCAATCTTTGCGGTGTCTTTGGCGGTGACTTCAACAACCTTTTCGGTTCCTTTTACAACGCCTTCAGTTCCTTTCTTGATGCCACTTCCAATGGCTTTCAATTCCTTTTTGATGATGCCTTCTTTTTTCGGCTTGGCTGTCGCATCCGTGGCTGGCGCCGTGTCTTCAGCTTGAGCTGAGGCAAAGGTGCTCAGGGCGATCGTCGCCAAAGCAGAGATTGCCAAACGATATTTCATGGTAATGGTCCTCGAAAAGCCCTAGGTACGATGCACATTTTGTCAAATTTATGGATTTCGCGCCATCTTCTAAGCGAAATCGGTGCAGCATCAGAGACAATTTAGGGTGTCCGGAAATATATACAAGACTCGAAACGGAGTTGCCATGAGACATTCACTGTTGTCATTGCTTTTGATGTGTTCTTTTACGATTGGCTGCAAAGCGTATGCTGCATCGCCAGTCGACTACGCCAAGGCAGGTGACGAAGCCGTCAAGCTTCTGAGCGACTACATAAAAGTAGACACGGTCGTCCCGCCAGGCAACGAAAAGAAAGGCGCTGAGTTTCTTGCCGGCGTTTTGAAGAAGGAAGGCATCGAGTCTCAAATTTTGGACACTGCACCTGGGCGCGCCTGTATTTATGCCCGTTTGAAAGGAACTGGAGCGAAAAAAGCAATAGTCTTGCTCAATCATATTGATGTGGTGCCTGTCGAAGCAAAAGATTGGAAGTACCCACCATTAGGTGGCGAGATTCACGACGGTGAAATCTGGGGACGCGGTGCTCTGGACATGAAGGGTGAGGGTATCTTGCAACTTATGTCTATGATTTTGCTCAAGAGAAGCGGCGTGACACTAGATCGCGATGTGATTTTCATTGGCACGCCCGATGAAGAAATGGGCGCGGAGTTTGGCGCGAAATGGTTCAAGCAGAATCACCCTGAGTTGGTGAAAGACGCTGAATATTTGCTTAATGAGGGCTGCGCAATCGATGCAGACTCCAAAGGAAAAGTAAAATTCTGGGGCGTGGATGTTGCGGAGAAAAATGTGTTGTGGCTTGAAATCACTGCACGCGGAATGGCTGGACATGCCTCGATGCCAATGGAAGATTCTGCTACAAACCGCTTGGTGCGCGCGTTGACGAAGTTGAATGCCAATCCTCCGGCGCCTCATGTGTCCGAGCAAGTTGCATACTTCTACAAACAAATCGCGGATACCGCAGAAGATCCTGAGTTGAAAGGGTATTACGCCGACGTGAGAAAGGCTGTCACAGACCCGAAGGCCTTGAAGGTCTTGATGAAAGACAAAATGAAAGCCTGCATGCTCTCAAGCACGGTGTCATTGACTGTTATGAAAGCCGGCTACAAAACCAACGTCATTCCCGCTGAGGCGAAAGCGCAACTTGATTGCCGATTGCTCCCGGGTGTCGATCATTTGCAGTTTATCGAGCAAGTGAAAAAGATTATGGACGATCCGACGCTTGAAGTAAAAGTACTTGAATGGGAAAAAGCAGATAAGTCGGAGATGTCTCCGCTGTTTGATGCGATTGTCGAAGTTGCAAAAGAAGAGGAACAACCAGTGCCTGTGGTACCAGTTGTGGTGCCATGGTTTACGGACTCCCATTGGTTTAGAGAATTGGGGCTTAAATCATATGGGTTTATTCCAATTGCTGTTGACCCCGAGCATCTAGCGACGATGCATGGCAAGGATGAGCGCGTTCCCGTTAAGGAGATTCACAATGGGCTGCGACGTCTGCACAAGATTTTGGAACGCTTCTGTGCACAATCTTCAAAAGGCAAATAGATGACTTTTTGGAACGATCAATACGATTGGTTCGACTTTAATTTCGCCACGGGTCCATCTGTTTTTCGCGATGACCATGACCAGACCCAAGCGCCTTCAGCTCTTCTGAACGAGGCAATAATGAACCTCATCCATGATGAGGACAAAGCTCGGACTAAGGAGCTGTTTTGGGGATTGATTCAAAGTGACGCATGGTTTGTGAAAGTGCATCCTGATGAAACTATCCAAATACTCGAAGTGCCTGAGAGGAGATACCGCTTGGCGCTTGAGTCAGATAAAGGCGAGAATGCGAAGCAGAAAAAGAAAGGCGGAAGAGGTGGGCTGCTTGTCTCGATTTACGATGCGCAAGCCTTGCAGAAAAATTCCGAGGGGAATTCTTATCGGCAAATAAATGGAAGAGATTTGATTCGTTCGGCATCTAAAAATGCAGATGGATTACTCCTCCACTTGGGCAATGCATCTCCGGCAGAACTAGGAAAGGAATACTTCAGTGAGATGCTTTCCATAGCTGATGCTTGTGATCTCGAGGATTGTCTGGTGCTTCCCGCGCCAGGACAAACAGAGACAATTCTGAAAGCGACTTGGTGGGTACGCGTGAAGCAAGACAAGTCACTGTTTATAGATCGCACAACATCAGAAGGCTGGGTTGTTGACGCATACACTCATCAAAATCATGTTAACTCGTTCTTTACGCATGAAGTGATCGAGATGAGCGGCGAGCAGTTGTTCAGGCTGGTTTGTCAAAATGCCGAAGTCGATGGAATTATTATCAATGGGGTTTCAAAAACCGGAAGAGGCGATGCGAAAATGCATCGCATGCTTCTATCTGTATACGAAATTCGTGGCATTCTCGAAGGCGAGGATGTCAGACCTGGGGTGTTCCCTCTACCGGCAAGAAACATGGAAGAGGTCCAGTTTTGGTTGGATTGGAGAAAGTTTCCTATGACCGGACGGCAGTATGTTAGTGCCACTAGAGATGGTGTGCAATATGTCGTGGCTGTTGTGGAATCTGACGGAAACTGGAGAATGCAGGAATCTTTTTCGGATCAATTCTCATACAAAGGCCCGATGATTAGTCCTGTGTTCTCAGTTTCGAATGACCCTCCAAGTGATCGTCCGTCTGAGATTCTCTGCCCAGGTCTGATGGCTCGAGATTTAAATTGCGGAGCGTGGCAAGCTAAGGATGCCACGCGTTATTGGAACAGGGGGACGAACCTCATTTTCGCGAGATACATTCCACCAGACGAGCGAGAAGAATCTCGAAAAAGGGCACTGCTTGCAAGGGAATTGGCAAAGTTTTTGCCGCCTGGTGCTAGCGAGATTCCTCGAAGCGCAATTCGCACCGTCAAGGGGGCTGCTATTTTTCGAGAGCATTCCTACGGCGCAACGAGACAGTGGATTGAAGACACCATAAGTAAGGCTGAGCGCTGCACCAAAGCTTGGTCATTTGGCTTTGGTGCTTAGCGAATCGTCAATTGCTAAGCGCGCAAGTCTCTTTTGATGACTCGAATTTTTCGGCACCAACCCAAGATGCCTCGGCACTAATTTCAGTTTTTCCATTAAAGGAACCCTTGGGAAAATTGAGTGATTTCAGAGAGAGCGATTGCGAAGCGTTTTTCTGAAACTTCATTTCTCGTTCAATGCTTGAATCGCCAGGTTTTAACGTGATTTTGACTCTGACTTTTATAGGCACAGGACAATCCTTCGGGAAATTTTTGATGGTGACTGTGCATGTTCCACCCAACGTTTCACTGCTCTCATTGAGTTTTGGAGCACCGAGCCTTAACTGCAATGCAGGCAACGGCTGACCTTTCAGCGCTGCTAACTGTAGACAGGCAGTATCCTCATCGCGCCAGATTTCATTTTCGATTGACTCCCAGCACTTCTTTGTCATGTTTGTTGCCGATTCAGCTGCCAACTGGTGCAATGTCTTTCCGTTATAACGTTTGTCTTTGCTCGCCACGACCACGCATCCTTGCGCGTCGCTTGGTCTCTCTTTATTGAGCTCGTATCGCAGCAGGTCCTTTTCGTCGAGCACATAGTTGACTGCGGTTTTAAATGATGGCTTGCCGGTCGAGTTGAACCGTTCATTAAACTGTGGTTGTGTGTGAAACTTATCGGTTTGCAGCTCCTTTCCGTGGAGCTTGTTGTCCTGAAACCAATGTAAAAAGTCCTTCCCCTTAACTTGATTCTCCTGTGGAGATTGCTGCTTCACCAAAGCGACTTCTTTGTCTGTGAGAAACCCTGACTTGAAGTTTTTTGATTGTATGAGTTCCTCTAAGTCCTTGATGAGAACATCGGGAATCTTCAAATTCTTGTCGAGATGCCATTCGAGAAAATTGGAATGGGTGATGAAATCCTGCATGGAGTGCAGAGCCTCACCAAAAGCAAAGAGACACTCTGACCGATCCGGTGGGTTTCGATACGACGTGCGAGCTTTTTCTTTTCCGGTGGCAATCTTATCTTTGACGAACTTCATGCTTTGGTCAAAATTGCAATCATCGAAATGACGACAGGACTCTTGAAATTGTGGTTTTGTCCAGTCGTCGGAAAACTTTGAGCCGGCGTTGACGTCTTCCACTCGGTCTTTGCTAAACCCGTAAGGTTCCAGTGCCTTGTGGTTTGTTTGTTGATGATGTGTCGGGTGCGATGTGACGCTCCTTTCAGCGTTCGCCGCGGAGCAGCTTCCGATGAATAGAAACGATACCAAGATCGGTGCCGTAGTTCGCACTATTGAATTGCTTCGGGATATTGAATTGCTTTTTGAAATTACCACTGATTTCCTGCTTCCCATTTCTTTTCTCGTTTCAGCATCGCATTTGCAATTGTACGTTGTGAACATTTATTAGCGATCACTTGTCATTTTTTGCATCATCCAGCAACCCTTGGAAAGCTCGCTCCAATTGCTGCCCTGCGATTGCCATCTCAGGAGTGCGAACCTTGTTTGGGTAGCCCGTCGGGGCCGCGAAGAATGAGATTGGAAACACTTCTGTGGTTATCGAGTTTGTGTCGACGGTAACTCCGCTGTATCCGTTGCTGTATCGGCATGAAATTCGAAGTGGAAAACCGATTACTGTAGGTACCTTCAAAAGGTGCGAAAGCAGCTCCGTCTCCTTTGTGCCCAAATGAAGATCGGTGCCGGTTATGGAGATCGTGTCGGGTTTTTTGTCTATTCCTACGTCTCTGATTGAAGCTGAACGTGGCGGAAGAATTGCAGAAGCGGAGTGAATCGAAAATGGTGCCGTGATTTTCAATGCGGCTCTGTTCAATAATGTGGTCTTTGATAACCTGGTTGACGGCGATGTGAAATGGTCTCTTCGAAGATCAACCAAAGTTGGAAAACTCTCGCTTTTCCACTTCTCCCATGGAACCTCAATGATCGTCTTATCATTCGGATTTGAGCATACAACTGTCCACTTTGGTGCCATCGCGTGAAGTTCACCGCCGGCGCGAAACTTGACCTTCACCATATTCGGTGCCGCGAAAACGCGAAGGCCACCGTACTCCGATGAGATCATGTCTATAACTGTGGCTTTGACTGTTTTTGTTTGAACCTTTTTAGGTGCTGTTTTACCGGTTGTCGTGCTCGCGGGCTCTTTGCCCATGGATGGAACAGCCACAAGCAACTGAATTGCCAACAAAAGTAGTTTATTTGCCCTTGATGGCACGTGCAATGTCCTTGCTGAGGTCTCCTGCAATTCTTGGTGCTAGAAAGTTCTTGATCATCGAGAGAATGGCCGGGCTCTGATCTGTGAGCGGCACGTGCGAGATTCTTCGATCCTTCACTTGCCACAACACTTCACCGGTGTCGCCGGTAACTACCTTCGCTGAGACTTTAGAAATTAGTTCGTCGCTTTGATAGCTTGTTCTAATTTGAAGGGTCTGAATAGTGATTTGAAGCAGATACAATGCTTGTGAATCGCGTGCAAGAGTTAGCCATTGAGAGGGCGGAACCGCTCCAAGTGGCGGTGACTTCTGTGCAGATGCTGCAAGCAGCTCAGGTCCTGGATTGTACTCAAAAAGTTCGGTGCCCGCTATTTGCTTTTTCAATCTCGTCATCATGCAATCGCGAACTGCTTGACCCATGTTCGCTACTTCCGGCGACGATTTGACTTTGATGTCTCCTTTGGCGTCCAGTCCTGTCCAGATCTCATCGAGAACAATTTCTTGTGGACCAATTACAGGAAGAACGGCAACGCGTGACTGCAGTTTGATGTTGCTTCCGGCTATTGCACCTGCCTCCACCGTTGGTGCCCCGGGTTGCATCGCGACTGTCGTTGGGTTGTTTGAAGTGGAGGGCAAGCCTGCCGTTCCGGCGCTCGAATTTGGATAGCTCGACGGTGCGCCGTAGCTAATCGTCGGCTCTTTGGGAATGCCTGCTCTTGGTCGTGCGGGACGGCACGCGAGCATCAAGTCGTTGCCTTGCCACTTGCTTTTGAGCTGTGGATTCTGCAACTCTCCGCGATCGCGAAGAACTTCCGATTGCACTTGTCCTTTTAGATTATTGTACGCCTCGCCAAGTTTAGTGTACTCTCCGCGCAGCTTCAGGCTCTCGATCAGATGTTTGGTGAAAACACTGTTCTGATAGCCCTTTCCTTCCCACGAAACTTCGCTTGGTGCGCTTGAGCAGATGACGAGCTGACCGGTGCCGCTCATAATTTCGTCTGCGTCATAGTTTCCTTTTCTAATCAATCCTTTTTCTGCGGTCTTTGCTGCTCCGCTGTGGCAAGCGTCGAGAATGACGATGACACGCTCGGCATGAACGCGTTGCTTGATTATTCTTGAGAGTTCTTGAATTGGAATTCCAGTCGCGTACAAACTATTTTTGTTTGTATTGTGTGCAACTAAGTAATTCAATCCTTCTACATCCACGGTCGACGGACTGCCATGACTGGAGATATAAATGACAACGAGATCGTCTGGCTGTGCGACTCTCGGAAGCCACTTGTCGCCAAGCTCTGCAAGAATGTTTTCGCGTGTCGCTTCTTCGTCTAAGAGAGTTCGAACATGGTCGGGTGCGAATCTCGCTTCTTTTGTTAGATAATTGGCGAAATCTTGAGCATCCTTTGCTGCGAAATTGAGTGCAATGCTCGGGTCGGCGAACTTACTGATGCCTACAACCAGTGCCCATTTGTCGCCAATTGGTTTCGACAAACCGTCTTGTGCGGAAGCGTTTGGAGCGAGAGCAACGATTGAAACTATGTTCCACAAAAAAATTGCAGTTGCGAGCGTTGCAATGCTGCGAAGCGCACCGAACTTTCGGAACGCCTCAAATGGCGTTGCCGAACTGTTTCGACTGTTCCTAAAAAATCCCATTCGATGATTATAGCAATGCTACTTGGACAGAAGCTGTTGTGATTGGTCTCCGACCATCCATCTTGCAAAGATTGAATGTTTCGAGCCTGACAATGGTTCAACCCAAATCGGTGCGGTCCACATACGATCGAGATTGCCGGTCAACGCGTCTTTTCTTGCCACCTCAACATAATATGCTGAGCTGTTTCCAAGTTTGTGACTGATTGGGTCGAATGTGACTTTGCTTCCTTGCGCCAGAAGTTCTGCGCCGGTCATTTCTTGTTCTTGCAGAATGCGAGCCAGTTTGCCGTCACCGAGACGTCCGTCGCCCCAGACCTTGACTTTGTAGTTTGCTTCCGGATGCAAGTTGCCGCCGATCTGCATGGTCAGTGTGAGTTCGTTGACGGCGGCTTGATCGAGAATGCTTCCCATTACGTGTTTGTTGTTGGCGCTCATCACACCGTAGAGGTTGTCTCGGCTGGTTGTGGCAATGGTTCTTCTCGCGCGCAGTGCGTCCATGATGCTGGGCTTGTCGAGATTCTTAGCGAGAATTCCGGTGGCGCCTGGGTTGTTGACTGGTTCGCCGAAGTGGAAGTCGCGACCGAATGTTGGGCTAGCGTGCACCTTCATGTCGAGGTAGCCTGCGAAACTCTTCGGGTCCATGTCGCCGGCTTTGACGACGTCGACCGGGTTCGGGTTGAGTGCTTCGCCTTTAATGAGTTCAATTTGGCGAACGTATGGATCGACGAAACGTTCAAGCCATTCTTTGCGATTCTTGAAAGATTTCTGGCCGTAGTCTCTGTCTCTTGAACCCCTCGGCAAATTCGGGTTGTGGTCTGCCAAATATCTCGGGTGGTTGAGTTGAATCACAGGCGTTCCGCCGGTTGAGTCTTTCAGTTTGTCGAGATGACCGACTAAGGCTTTGTAATCGCCGTCGTTGTACTTCACCACATCTGGTGGCTTGACGATAGGGCCATCGTCCATGTTTGCGAGTCGACGCAAGAACCTGCTCATCGGATGACGTGGCTCACGGATTGCTTCGAAGAAGGTTTGCACTTCGAGCAAATTGATGTGGTTGACGCCACCGAGGTGGTCGGCGCTAAGTGCTTCTGCAGGGGACTCTACATGAATTTCTGGACCAGTGTGGTCGTGACCTGTCTTCGGTTGATCGCCGGTTTTGCCTTGCTCGCCGCCTGGTTTGACTTCGGTGCCGGGTGTGGTTTGGTCTGCCGGTTTTGTTCCTGTAGTTGGTTGATCGGCCGGTTTCGGTTCGCCACCGGGATTTTCCGGTTTCGGTTTCTGCATTTCTTTGAGCATGTCGAGCGTACCGGGTTGACCGGTTGCTTGGGCTTCGGTTGCAGGACCTGTTTTGAGAGTGGATTCTGGAGTTCCTGCTGTCGGCGACTCGGGTGCCTTCGCAAGCGCGTTGGGAGATCCGGAAACTGGTGATTCGACTGGTACATCCGGCGAGAGTTCGGCAATTCTCGTCGGCGGCTTGATTTCCAACTGAGCCAATCCCTTGCCTTGTGGTGCTTCGGGGCCGATTATGTCTGCGTGATTGTGACCACCGACTTTGCCGATCGTTCCTAACTCTGTTCCAACCAAAGATACGTGCTTGCCTGGAATTGTGGTGGCGGCGGCATCTGCAAATGTCTGTGAATACTCAATTGGATTCTCGGCAACTGTAGGCGTTCCCGCCTGATCGTTCGCGCGAGGATCGTTCGGCTTTACGCCACCGCGAGCTGCGAGGTGATTGTGATCGGAGACGGTAGTGACGTGCTGTCCTTGTTCCATCGCTTTGGTGTAGAGCTCTTTGGGAAGCCCCATCCCATCTGAGTATCGCGAGTGTCCGTGCAGCGAACCGAAGTACAAAGTCAACTCTTCGTTCTCACCGAGGAACTGACCGAGTCTGCGATTGACGGCGCCTTCCGGTTTGAAACCCCTGATAAGACCCGCACTAGAAGCGCGTTTTACGCCATCGAGAGACAGTGAGATTGGTTCGCCGACTTCGCCTGGACCTTTAAATGTTGTGATGGAACCGTTTGGAAGTCTCGGCGCATTGATGACGATTTCGCCTGCATAGTTGTTGCGCATCATCGCCAGTGCGCGGTTTTCGGCACCCAATATCATCCGCTGAGTGCCTTGTGAAATACTGCCGACGATGCCTCTGCTTTGCGATGCAGCGAAGCCTAATTCCGCACCGGCATAGCCACCACCTAGCGAGAGCCCGAAATCGACCGCACCACTGACGGTGTCTTTCGCGAGGTTGTGCGCGATTGCATCTTGGTTGGCTCCAGGCATCAACGATTCGTCATATGCATTGACGAGGCGTTTGTAACCGTTGATCGCGACAGGGACGGTCAAACCGGCCCCTACAATCCATGCAACCGGACCGCGAGCTGGAAGTGCGTAGCCGAGCGCCGCACCGAACGCGGCTGAGACTCCGACTACTTCGACTGCGTGCGTGATTGCTTGTCCTGGGTTTTCCCAAACTTCTTGTGCGAACTCGCTCGCGGCAGAAGGCAGCTCTTCGGCTGCTTTCTTGAAGACTTCGAATCCGCCTTCGGACTGTGCCATATATAAGTTGCACCGGGGAAATTAACTGATGCAATGGTATTCATTACTTATATATGGACCAATACGGAAACCACGCAGGGTGGGAAATCTACGTAGCAGATTTAATGCGGGATTTTCGGATTGTTGCGATTAGGAAAGAATTAGAGATTCCACGGATCTATTACCGGAATTCCCATTGCAGCGTCACGGCTCTTGTGGCCACGCTGAAACCGTGACGGCTTGCAATCGCACCGATTTCATTAACCAACGTCATGATTTCGGTGCTTAGCGCGTTCTTCCTTTTGTTAGCTGGCAGGCATTCAATACCAAGTTTCAATTCAGATAGACTTGTGGCTGTCAGATGATGGAATTGCAGCTATTTGATATCAACCTTTTTCCCTATCGGGCTTGTAGCTTCCTTTTGTGCGGTTTTTGACGAAGATTAAAACGAACGGGTAGAAG
>CAYZJR010000011.1:0-64008 GCA_964478655.1 uncultured Candidatus Obscuribacterales bacterium | reverse complement strand
GCCCCTTGCAGCATAGGGGATTGACTTGGATTGTATTGTTGAGTTGGCAGCTGGGACTTCGAAGACTGCCCTGTGTCACCCTGACTCGAGTATGCGTCACCGAAACTCTGACCTACTCTGGACGCGGGTGGAACCACTGATTCTCGCAAAATCACCTGATTGTTTTTCTTAGGACTCGCGAAGTCATCTGATGAACTTCCAAACACAAAGGGATTGCCGCCTCCGTGGCTAACGTAGCCTCCATCGCTAACGTAGCCTCCATCGCTTCCAGGGCTTCCTGCGCTTCCGTAGCTGGTCCCTGCCGCGGCAGACAGATTGTTGAGCTGACTGATTGTTGATGAGAATGCGGAAGAAACTGCATTTGAAAACATTTGTCCGGTAACGACATAGCTAATCGCGGAGCCGACTCCACCCAGGGCTCGTAAAACATCCCGAGATTCAAACGGATTGCTGTCTTTGGTTGGTGGTGGAGGTGGTTCGATGAGTGCATTTGTATTCACGAGAGGAACATTAACGATTGCACTCGATACCGGAGAAACGAGATGATATTGCATTGCAAGTTGCGTTGAAGAATCTTGCATTCCATTCTGCGTATCTTTGAGAAGTTGATGATACGCGCGAAGTTGGGCGAGGTCCGAGTTGCGAAGTTCGTAACCGGGTTCGACCGGTGCGTCGCCTAGGTGATGACGATACTCTGCAGGCAACGAAGCATTTTCAATGAGAGATTCATTGAAGAATGTGCTCAAATCCAGAGCGACATTTCCAGTATGAGCAACACGAATCAAACTATCGCTCGCCTCAATATCGGAGAGTATTTCGTTGGGACCCGTTGCAACTTGCATGTCGTACAAGAGCGGTTTGTGATTTGCGGATTGTAAAAGTTGCTTCGCCACCGGTGCCACCACGGACGGCATCGGCTGGCAGCCATGTATCCAGAGTACGGCTCCCTCGGTTTTGAGTGCTTCTTCGAGAGCATCCTTGACTGCAAGTTCGTCGTTCTGTCCACCCTGAAACTTGGTTGATGAGAGAGTTCCGACAGCTCGTCCGAAGATAGGGTCGGTTGCGCTTGTAGCGCTGCACAGAACTCGCGTCTCGTCTGCGACCAATTGCAGATGAACTTTCACATCACGCTTGATGCTCATAAGTCCATCCATTATTTGTTGGCGATACGGCTCCATTGCTTCAGAGCCGTCGATCACTACATAGTAGGTCTTCGCTAACGGAAACGTTTTCGGCTCGAGTAGTCTTTCTGCTACGTACGCGTTTCCAGTGAATGAGTCATGGCACCACGTGCGGTGCACATCTGTGTTTCGATCAGCGCTGATTATTCCGTTGAATCGTGAGAGTTGAGCTGAATCAATCGTTCCTATGAATAGGTTCGCTCTTTTTCGAGATTCAGGCGATTTCGATGCAGCGCTGCATGTGATGGGTTGAGTTGATTCCAAGTTCAGAACTGTAGGTCCATCGACTACAAAGTTGCGCTCTTCGAAGGCTGGAAGTTCCAAAGACGCTTTCCCAGAAAGAAGAACTTGGAGTGGCGCGACGATGGAGAGTTTTACTTCCGCAGAGGAGCTTGGACGCACGGGAAAACACTGAATCAATACACGATCGACTCCGCTCATGCTCACCAGAAGCGGATCTTTCTTCTGAATAATGTTTTGTGTGTAAATCTCCCTGGCGACGCCGCGCGACATTATGTTCGCTTCGCGCTCTTGATCGTTTATTCGAATCTTTGCGCCGGTCACAACCGCACCGGGAGGCAACAACAGCTTGGCGCGTGCCTCTCGATCATACTTTGATGAGTTCTGCAATGATACGGTCCATTCCAATTTTGCGATGGCACCATCGTTGTCAATCGTTCCTGACAAAGTTGAAGCCTTTGCCGCCAGCCCACGTGCAATGCCACTAACAGCTTCGCCCGCGATATCGGCGTCTAGATCGAATTCATCTTGCACGGTCGCGTTTACGCCTGCGATATCGCTTACCATGCCGGTTTTTTGAATGGTCGATCGTGCAGATGCGGGGATTGGAACTGAGTTAAACGCCTTCCCCGTAACCTGATAGAAAACTTGCCGCGCTTGCTCAACGCTGACGGGGTGGGCGTGTTCGTAGAGCGTGCCCAAAACATCGGTGGCGCGACCGGAGCGTTCATAACATGCTCTCAGCATCACTTCCTGATTTCCGTATTTGCGCAACCAGCCGATCGCCTCTGCTGACTTGTGACTGTCAGCCGCCTCTGCGATGTTCACACGAGTCAGTGTCGATGGTAATTCAACTGCAATTACCATCACCAATACAATCAAGTGTCCGATATGTTCTACTTGATGCGCATCGAAATATGCGCGCTGTTTATGGGCAAAAGCGCATACAGTCTTGCCCGCAAACCAAGTGCACGGCAGGGAAAGCAAAGGTGCCAAGCCGAGCAAACCGATGCCACAAGCGAGAATCGCCAGGCACATAGTCGGCGTTATAGATAGGAACATCAATGTGTAAAGAACACCAATGCCCATCGCCATCCCACTGAACAGCGCCATCGTCACGTAGTGACGCGTCAAGTCCATTCGACCACTGAGATACGCCATTAAATTGGAAAGCGGAATCAGGGTAAACAGAAGCACGTGATACCCAGATGGAAATGGATCGAAGTAGTAACGCGCAAGTGTGTGTGTCCACAACTCCAAAGTCATTGCCAGTAGAGGAAGAATGACTCCGAAAAAGAGAAAAAACTTTCCGTGCAGTTTCTTTGGCTTAACCCAATGCACTTCGCTTTTGGGTCCAGCGAATGGGAGCACGACTTTGGCGATCGCGTTCCACTGTTCTTTCGCTGATAGTAATGCAACTGAGGATTTGTCGTCTTTCGACGTTTGCTTTTCCATGCGCTGCTCTGCATCAAGTGTATGATTACCTTATTCCATGCTAGCCGAATCCCTATGTGCCGAATACCGGGTTTCTCCTGAAAGTTAAGATTCGTGTTTTGGGGTACTAATTGAGTAGCACCGAGTGGTGGAAAAATGCTCGAAATCGCTGGTGGAATCATTGTTCTTCTGATAATGATCGCTCTTTCGGGAGTTAAGGTCGTGCGAGAGCATGAACGCTTGGTCGTCTTCCGCTTCGGTAAGGTGATTGGAAGCCGCGGGCCCGGCCTGCAACTGGTTTTGCCGGTTGTTGAACGCCTCTTGGTTGTGGATACTCGAATGGTGACAATGCCGGTTGAAGTTACAGAGGCTGCGACCTATGACGGGGCGGTCGTTTCGCTGTCATTGGTTTTCATGTTTCAGGTGGAAGACGCAGCGAACTTCGTTACGAAGGTGGCTGATGCGTATCAGGCTACGGCCGAAGCTGCAGAAGTGGTCATACACGAAGCCACAAAAGAGAGAATGTTGTCTGAAATACAAACGGACCCTCGCCGGTTGAAACAGAAAGTTCGTGTCCTGCTCGATCGAAAGATCAAGACATGGGGGATTAAGACTGCAGACATGGAAGTGAAGGAAGTGAAGGTCATTGCAGAGAATCGCAAGAGTGAGGAGTTACAGTTGCACATTGAACATGTACCGATACCACTCAACTATTTTGCCGATACGAACGACTACCTGAAACAGCCCGCACCAGATATGGTGCAACATTTCGATGGAATTGTTGGGCAATCTTATGATTTTGGAGTGTCGGAAAGTTACTTATCTGGTGTGGAACAGTCCGTTACCTCGGCACCGGAGTTGCTGGAGCCGTCCGATAAAGACTGATTGGCAACTCATGAATGCTATTTGCAAGAGTGACCGTGTTCAATAGATCATAAGTAAGCTTCGATCTTCAGCATTTTGACGAAGCGAGCTGATCTGTTCATTTTTTATTGACATGGGGCAAGCAACACATATTCGCGATAGATTCCTCAAGAATCCAGTCGGAGACCTGACTGGAGGATTGATGGCGGCGATTGTCGCATTGCCGCTTTGCCTCGCTTTTGGCGTTGCGTCCGGATTGGGACCGGCTGCGGGTTTGTACGGAGCCATCGCATGCGGAGTTTTCGCGGCGTTGTTTGGAGGTACTCCGGGTCAGTGTTCTGGACCGACTGGGCCAATGACTGTTGTGGCGGCAGCAATCGTCAGTTCAAATCTCAGCCGTCCAGAACTTGTATTTGCAGCGACCGTAACTGCAGGGATTTTGCAGATCGGACTTGGTTACGCGAAGGCCGGACAGTTGATTGGTTATATGCCATACCCAGTGATCTCCGGCTTCATGACCGGCATTGGGGTGATTATTATCTGCATCGAGATTGCGCCTCTATTCGGAATGCCAACATCCGGCAATGTATTGACGGCATTGGGCGGACTCTCGGCGCTACCGCGAGATTGGAATCGGCAAGCCCTGATCGTGAGCGCAGTGACGCTTGCGATCATCTACACTCTGCCTCGGATCTCGAAACGATTGCCGGCTTCTCTCATCGCACTGATCTCAGCATCTCTTATGGCTCACAGTCTGCGTTTTGATATTCCGGAAATTGGAGAAATACCGTCCAATCTTCCGGTGCCCAAGTTGCCGAATGTGACTTTTGGCGACACTCATTTGATCATTCAAAACGGCTTGACGCTTGCATTTCTTGGCGCAATTGATTCCCTTTTGACTTCAGTTGTGCTTGATAAAGTTCGAGGAAATCGTCACAACAGCGACCAGGAGCTAGTCGGACAAGGTGTAGGCAACATGGTTGCAGGCTTGGTTGGCGGCTTGCCTGGAGCTGGCGCAACGATGCGTTCTATGGTTAATGTGAAATCCGGCGGAACAACGATGTTGTCGGGCGCAATTCACGGAGTCATTTTGCTAATCGTACTTGTGTTTTTCGGCAAGATTGCGCGCGAGATTCCATTGGCTTCTCTGGCGGCAATTCTTTTTTCTGTCGGTTTAAGCATAATGGACTGGCGCGTAATCAGAGCGATTCGCACAACACCGAAGTCCGACGTATTTGTCATGTTGGCTGTTTTGGCATTGACGATTTTCGTCGATCTGATTGTTGCTGTATTGGCTGGTGTTGCTCTGGCATCGGTCTTGTTCGTCAAACAACTAGCCGATACAAAAAGCTCATCAATCAGCGATTTGGATACTTTGGAGGAACTGTCCGATACTGTTGAACACATCCCTGAAGATGTCAGAAAAAGTACGTATTCATACGAGCTGAACGGTCCACTATTTTTCGGAGAGGCAAAGAATCTTGCTGACACAGTTGATAAACTATCGAATGCGAAATATGTGATTTTGCGGTTCTTAAACGTGCCATTGATTGACCAAACCGGAGCATTCGCACTTGAAACAGCAATGGACAAATGGGAAGCAAAGGGTATTAAAGTATTGTTTGTGGGTTTGCCGGCTCATGCTAGGAAAACCCTTGAGGATGTGGGAGCGAAGATAAATTTGGAAAATTGCTTTGAACGTTTTGAGAAAGCAATCGAAGCGATGGAAGAATGGGAGTGTCAGAACAAGTCGGTGGGTTCGGACAAATTGGAGGAAGAGGCGAAGTAGATTCATATGGTCGACAAGGAAAAAAATCAGTACATCGTGGTTGTTGGATTGGACGGTTCTGATAGCTCATGGCGAGCCCTGGAAGAAGCCGTTAAACAGTCTGGTTGTAAGAATGCAAAACTGCACATCGTCTCGATTCACGAAGTGGCCGATGTGTCCTATTCTGCGAGTGAAGTGCTCGCTGCGGAGAAGACGTCGCGCGAAAAGCTGGAGAGCGCTCAGCTGAAGGCAAGGTCTTTGGCAGAAAACGATAGTATTGAAGTCACTTGTGCGATAGTCTCTGGTTCATTCTCTTCGGCGATGTTGGATTATGTCAAACAGAACAAAACAGATCTTCTAGTCGTGGGCGACAAAGGACATTCAAGTATCTGGGGCGCACTATTAGGAACCAACGTTGACAAAATCGTGCGGCACGCACCATGCTCGGTGCTTGTCGTCCGATAGCTGCGCAACACTTCGAAAAAATGTTCTAGAAATTCCCAACGCTGGATGGTCCCGGCGGCGGCTGTTGAGGACCTCCAAGAGGAGCCGCAACTGGGATTGCCGCCTGCTGACTCAACTGCAATTGCATTTGCGTACCAGACGGGATGATTACATCCTTGCCTTTTCTAAGCAGCATATCGGCTGCTCCGATGCCACCACCAATAGCGGCACCTGACCAGGCTCCCATTCCAGCGCCATAGCCACCACCGCCGATGGCACCGACCGCCGTTCCTAACCCTGCACCAAGACCGGCTCCGAGACCGCCTCTCAGGAGAAACTGACCTGCTTTAGTGCCCCATCCCTCGCCTCGATAAAGATCTTGACCATCCTTGCCCACGTCTTTGTATTTGCCGATGGAGCCCAGCAAATGAGCGCTAATTGGAACCGTTACACCATTCGGCATACGCAAACTATTGAAGTCGATGCTGAGTGCACCTGAGCGACTCAGCCTGCGTCCTGCCGTCGATTCTGAAATTTGTCCGACTGCTACCGTGCCCGCTGGGATGTACGAATAGCCGCCCAATGACACATTCTGCGAGATGTTGGCTTGAATGTAGTCTCCAGCTTTTGCGACTTGCGTTGATATGGAAGTCTGCAATGTGATTGGAATTACGAGGCCCTGAGGCGCATACGCGACGTTGCCTCGCACGTCACCAACATACTGCGGAGGCGCTCCATAACCGGGACCGTAACCAGGACCCGATGCAGGCGGTTGACCGTAAAACTGTGTCGGTGGCTGATAGCCGCCATATTGAGAGTACGGCTGCTGCTGGATAAACGGCTGAGCTGGTAGCTGTGTTGGCGAGTACTGTGCATAGCCTGATTGCGGTTGCCCAGGTTGAAATGAGGGCTGGGGCGCCGGTTGTTCATTGGGCTGTGGCTGACCATATGGCTGCGGTTGTCCATACGGTGACGGCTGATATGGTTGTGGCATACCGTAGGGCTGCGGCGGAGTGTACGGCTGTGCATAAGGCTGAGGTTGTTCTGAGGGCGACGTTGTTGGCCGAGTCTCTGGTGGAGCAGGTTGTGAAACCTGCTCAGGAGCAGCCATTTGCGGCGTTTCCGCCTGCAGACTTTGCGCAATGCACGGGCTAGACGCGCCCGAAAACAAAAGTTCTGCAGCGATTAGCGAGATCACAAAAAGGTTTTTGAGCATCTTTGCAAGCTGATTAAGATCAGAGGTGAAACTGACCAATCAGCTTATCAGGTGATACAGCGAAGTTTGCGTGCTTTAACGAACTTTGTTAGAACACAACGTTGAGCCTGGTGCCGAGGGCGAAAATTCCGGATGTCGGACCTGTGCCTCCAGGCGACCAAATGTATTGAACGTCAGGTGAGATCGAAATGTTTTTGTTGATGTGGTAGCGATAATAGGCTTCCAAAGTTTTTTCGTTTCGCTTTTGTGGTCCCGGGTTGATTGTCGACAAGTTTGCATTTACTTCGTCGATTGTGGTGGCGGGAACACCGTTCAATGAAAGAAATGCAGGCGAGGCGGGTGAGACGATACCCAATCTGTTGTAGCCCGAAATCTGTCCATAGGCGATGCCAATTACGTCATCAGGTCGTTTTTTGAAGAAACTCTTTATTGGAATTTCTGTTCCAAAACTGAACGATTGTCGCGACGACAACAGCCCACCAAGAAAGACTTGACCGATATTCTTGTCGTTCATTGCGTATCGTCCCCAAATTCCGATGTCCTTCCAAATCCTTTGATCGAAGTTCAAGTACATACCAACCGGTCGAGGACCGTTCATTGGGTTGCCGTCCGGAATTACTGAAATAATTGATGTTCCGAAGAGATCTTGAGGTGTTGTAAAAGGAACATTTGTGCCTCTTCTAAAACTCCAGTTCCAAAATCCGGCGCGCAGATTTCCTTCTTTATTGAAGAATGTGTGGCCGAATTGAAGCTCATGATTTGTTCCCCAACAACCATAAAAGTCTCTGTTCGTGATCGTTGCCATCGCGCTTGTGGCGCGGAAAAATGCTCGATTACGCAACATTGGTTTTTCCAATGACATTACAAACGCGGGTCCATTGAAGTTGGGCCGCCATGAGGTGCTGTTGACGAATTGCGTGTTCATAAACTGCAGCGATTCGTTGTTGGCAAAGTTGTTGTTGTCGAACATTGCACCGAGGTAAACGAGTCCAGCTTTCGCATTCCCCTTGAGCCCTAAACCAGGCTTGAAATCTTGAGAATAGTAAGCCTGCTCCAAGCTTACCGTTGGTCTCAAATTATTACTGTTGTTATTGTTGATTACGAGGTTTGGAATTTGAACTTCGTTTGGTCCTGAGTTGAACGGTGATGCGTTTGCATCAACAATGTCGTTGAGAGGGCTCAGCATAAAGAGGTTGCGTGGAAAAAATCTCCCCGCTGCTGCTGTCAGGCGCGCAAAAACATAGCCGTCTCCAAGAGTTTCTTCAGGTTTCGCTTCATGCACCCTCGCGAAGAAGTTGATTCGGGCTCTTAGATTTGCTGCGATTGAATCGCGATCACGCTTGCCCATGTCTGCCTGCGGTGCAAAGGTAAAGTCACCATTTATCTTTATCTTCTCCAACGCAGACAGGCGACTTCGGGCGTCGTTCACCTTTGTTTCTATCGCTGCCGAATCGGACATTGATGACTTGAACGCACGCAGGGCGATTGTTCCCTTTATCTCTTTCATGGAGTCGGAAAACTCATCTGTGAGTTGTCCAATCTCTTTCAAGTCGTATGCAGTTAACTGGTCCGCTGGAAGGCTTGCCAATTTCGGCATGAGCTCTAAATAGTATTTGCCGAGCTCAGATCTCGTGAGAACCGTGGATGGTGGCGGCGCATAGCCGTGGCGAATTGCCAATCCTTCTACGCTTCTACGAAGAACATCTTGGCTTGTGATTTTTAAAGGTTCCGTCACTTGTGGTTGAGTCGAGGGCGAACTCCAATCAGTTGGTGCGGACGCAGGTGCTGGCGCAGGCAGAGTGGTAGCCGGCGCAGCTGAGCCCGCATCAACTGGTTGGGTTGGCGGCGCACTCTGCGCGCTGGCCTTGATGCCGAAAGTCATTGCTATTGAAAGGATGGCAACCGGCACAATCGTTCTTGGGGTATTCATTGGTACTAAAATTCCGTCGATTAACAACCGCCTTGAAAATAACTTCCAATCAATTAAGACCAGATCAATGACCTGTGGTGCGGAATCAAAAAACAATCAAAATCAGCTCTTTGCAGCTTGAATATCAGCGTTTGGGTCGTTCTTGCCTTTTTAGCGAAATTTTTACGGGACAGCCAGATGCCTTCACGCGGATTTAGCGCCGACGGAGCAAAGATCGAGGGAGAAATCGATGCATCATCAACTGAACAAAAGGAATTGGCTCGGATTTAATTGGAAAAATGGCAGACCTCTTTTACATATCAATGATTTTGATTTTTTTCGCTGTAAGCGCCCTATACGTGCATGGCTGTGAACGCTTGTGAGGATAGAAAACGGCAAATGTTACTCGAATATTCGATTGCTGGTGCAGTCACGATCGCTTTGGCTGCGTACTTGTTTTATGCGCTTTTGTTTCCCGAGAAATTCTAGACGTGCAGGTGTTTTATGACCTTTATCGGTTGGGCGCAAATACTGACTTATTGCGCCGTGCTGTTGCTTTTAACGAAGCCCATGGGGCTTTACATCACAAAAGTTATGGAGACGGGGGGCAGTCTATTCGAGCCAATTTTCTCGCCGATTGAGCGGCTGATATACAAGCTGATCGGTGTCAATCCGGATGAGGAAATGCGATGGACTGATTATGCGATCGCGGTGCTTTCGTTCTCCTTAGTATCTGCCTTGTTTACATATGCGATTCTTCGGCTGCAAGGACTGCTGCCGTTCAACCCGATGGGAATGTCGACAGCGATGGCTCCCGCGTACGCGACGACTCTCACGCCTGACTTAGCATTTAATACTGCAATTTCCTTTACCTCAAATACAAATTGGCAGAACTATAGCGGAGAGAATACGATGTCGTATCTCTCGCAAATGTTGGCGCTCGCGTTTCACAATTGGGTATCGGCAGCTGTCGGGTTTGCCACAGGAATGGTTGTTATTCGCGGTTTCGCTAGGCATTCGACCACAACCGTCGGCAACTTCTGGAAGGATTTAGTTCGATCGACACTCTACATTTTGTTTCCGATTTGTTTCGTCGTTGCGTTGATATTAATCTCCCAAGGAACAGTTCAGAGTCTCGCGCCATATGTGATTGCTACTACCGTCGAGGGTACGAAGCAGATTATTCCGATGGCGCCGGTCGCCTCTCAAGAAGTGATTAAGATGCTTGGCATTAATGGTGGTGGCATCTTCAACGCAAACAGCGCACACCCATTCGAGAATCCGAATGCGCTCACGAACTTCATTCAGATGTTGCTCATATTCATCATCCCAGCGGGACTTACTTACACCTTCGGACAGTTGGTGAAAGACACAAGACAGGGGTGGGCGCTGCTTGCTGCAATGTTTGCATTTTTCATAGTCGGAACGACGATTTGCTACCACTTCGAGGCGGCGGGTAATCCGTGTATCGCCAACCTTGGAGTGAATTGTTCCACCGCAACCCTTGGTGATCTCGGCGGCAATATGGAGGGCAAAGAAGTCAGATTTGGCTTGGCGAATTCCGCGCTATTTGCAACAATCACTACCGATGCCAGTTGTGGTGCCGTGAACTCGATGCACGATTCGTATACAGCGCTCGGCGGGTTCGTACCTCTGCTGAATATGCAACTCGGCGAGGTTGTGTTTGGCGGTATCGGTTGCGGACTATATGGAATGCTGATTTTCGCTGTTCTCACAGTGTTCATTGCAGGCCTGATGGTGGGGCGAACGCCTGAGTATGTCGGCAAGAAGATTGAACAAAAAGACGTGAAAATGGCCATGCTTTTTGTCCTCGTCGGATCGATGTCGATTCTTATATTTACTGCGGCGTCGTCGGTGCTCGATCTTCCCAACGGCGGATATTGGAACGCTGCCGGTGCTCCCTACAACAACGTCAACAATGCAGGACCGCATGGTTTCTCTGAAATGTTGTACCTATATACCTCGCAAACTGCAAACAACGGTTCTGCATTCGCTGGTATCACAGGCAATACTCCTTTCTATAACTTTACCGGCGGACTGGCCATGTTGATTGGACGATTCCTGATGATGATTCCAGCGCTTGCTTTGGCCGGGAGTTTGGTGCAGAAAAGGCTGGTGCCGCCATCCAGTGGAACCTTTCCAACCCACGGCATTCTTTTTGTAGTTCTGCTTATCAGCGTAGTGTTGATTGTAGGAGCTTTGACCTTCTTTCCAGCTCTTACGCTTGGTCCCATAGTTGAGCACCTGTTGATGCTCAACGGTCGAATGTTCTAAGAGGCCTTATATCCATGGATGATACTTTGAGTGTTGTACCAATTCCGGAGCGCAAGAAAGTTGCTCTCTTTCAAAAGAGCATCGTGAAACGCGCGATAAAGGATTCATTTGTCAAATTGAATCCCGTATCGATGGCGAAAAATCCTGTGATGCTCGTTGTCGAAGTAGGAAGTCTGATCACAACCATTTTGCTTGTGAAGAGTCTTCTTGGCGGCGTAGAGTTGCAAGAACTGCTATTCGAATTTCAGATCACTGTTTGGCTTTGGTTCACGTTGCTATTTGCCAATTTTGCGGAGGCTATCGCTGAAGGGCGAGGCAAGGCTCAAGCCGATACACTTCGAAGAAATCGTAAAGAGACCAATGCGCAACGCGAAATTGTAAAAGAGAAGTACGAGACGGTCCCTGCCACACAATTGAAGAAAGGAGACATTGTCCTCGTCAAAGCAGGTGAGATCATTCCCAGTGATGGCGAAGTAATTGAGGGTGTTGCAACGGTCGATGAAAGCGCGATCACCGGTGAGTCGGCTCCTGTTATTCGAGAAAGTGGTGGCGACCGTAGTGCTGTTACTGGCGGTACCACTGTATTGTCTGACTGGTTGCGAATTCAGATCACCGTTCAACCGGGCGAGACATTTATGGACCGAATGATCGCTCTTGTTGAGGGGGCCCAGAGACAGAAGACACCAAACGAAATTGCGCTGAACATTCTTTTGGCCGGTCTCACTCTCGTCTTTCTCCTGGCGGTCGCAACGTTGCTTCCATATTCCATATATTCGGTTCGTGCCGCAAATTCCGGTACGCCGACCGACATGTTCTCTCTGATTTCGCTGTTAGTTTGCTTGATTCCAACCACGATTGGTGCGCTGCTTTCAGCGATTGGAATCGCTGGAATGGACAGAGTCTTGCAACACAACGTGTTAGCTATGAGCGGCAAAGCAATAGAAGCCGCCGGCGATGTCGATACCCTGCTTCTGGACAAAACGGGCACCATCACTCTCGGCAACCGCCAGGCAGTTGAATTCATTCCTGCGCCAGGAGTGTCAGCTAAAGCGCTAGCAGATGCCGCGCAACTTTCATCTCTTGCAGATGAAACTCCCGAAGGACGATCGATTGTCGCACTCGCCAAGCAGCATCAATTGCGGGAGCGGGAGTTGAGCAGCATCGGAGCCGAGTTTATCTCCTTCAGCGCACAGACAAGAATGAGTGGCGTTAACTTGAATGGAACACAAATTAGAAAAGGCGCCGCCGATACCATTTACAACTTTGTCAAAAGTACAGGCAAAGTAGTTCCGTCGGAAGTTGAAGCCGAGGTCAGCCGCATCGCGCGCGCTGGTGGAACGCCACTGGTGGCCGCGGACAATACTACTGGATTGCTCGGCGTAATCTATTTGAAAGATGTCGTGAAAGGCGGCATGAAAGAACGGTTTCAGCAGTTGCGAGCAATGGGTATCCGCACAATCATGATTACTGGGGATAATCCATTGACAGCTGCTGCAATTGCCACCGAGGCTGGTGTCGATGATTTCTTGGCGGAGGCGACGCCTGAAACAAAGATGCAGCTAATTAGGAAGGAACAATCTGGTGGCAGGCTTGTTGCCATGACCGGTGATGGAACCAATGATGCTCCGGCCCTTGCAGCGGCAGATGTTGGTTTGGCGATGAACACGGGTACTCAAGCCGCGAAAGAAGCGGGCAACATGGTCGACCTTGATTCCAATCCAACCAAGTTAATTGAAGTCGTACAGATTGGCAAACAACTGTTGATGACGCGTGGCGCCTTGACGACATTTTCCATTGCTAATGATGTGGCCAAGTATTTTGCGATCTTACCTGCAATGTTCGGCATGCTCTATGCGGCAGACAGTTCGTCTCATGGTGTTCTCTGGACTCTTAACATCATGCGACTTCACTCAGCGCATTCTGCAATTCTCTCTGCGGTTATATTCAATGCATTGATCATCATCGCACTGATACCACTCGCTTTGCGTGGGGTTTCTTACAGACCCATGAGTGCAGAAGCTTTGCTGCGACGAAATCTATTAATCTATGGTGTGGGTGGGCTGCTCGCGCCATTTCCAGGAATTTGGCTAATCGATCAAGTCGTGGTTCTGCTTGGATTGGCGCCGGGAATTTAGAGGTGGAGAGATGATCAAACAGTTGATGCCAGCGCTTCGCGCTACTTTGGTTTTAGCATTTCTTACCGGACTCGTTTTTCCGCTAACCATTACCGCCCTTGCTCAAACATTTTTTCCTGACAGTGCAAGTGGAAGCTTGATCAAAAACAAGAAGGGAGAAGTTATCGGATCGCTGCTGTTGGGACAAAAGTTCGAACGACCTGAATATTTCCATCCACGACCATCTGCAGCTGGTTCTGGCTGGGCTGGGGAGGCATCCGGGGGGACCAACTTGGGTCCAACCTCATCCAAGCTTATACTGGGAAAGGAAGACGATCCCAATACGAAAGATGCAAATGAAACGTTTCTTGGAGTGAAACAGCTTTCCGTAATGTATAGACAAGAAAATGAATTGTTGCCTGACGAGGAACCACCCGTCGACGCGGTCACGAGGTCCGCTTCGGGGCTTGATCCTGATATCTCGCTGGTTAACGCTGCATTTCAAGCAAGACGCATCGCCAAACAACGGTCCATGCCTGTCGAAGACGTGCTTGCGCTCGTAAAGCGCAACTCGCAAGGCCATGAATTGGGAATTTTCGGAGAACCTCGAGTAAACGTTCTCAAACTCAACCTTGCCTTAGATGATGTAAAGCTAGCCAACGCTACGGAAACTAAAGATACGATAGATTCGGGTGGGAAAGCGAAATGACAGATGACCGCCGCGATCCCGAACTCTTATTGCGACGCATCAAACAAGAAGAGGTGCTTAGCGGTCGCGGTCGGTTGAAAATCTTTTTTGGAGCAAATGCCGGTGTGGGAAAGACCTATGCCATGCTGGAAACGCTTCGGCGCTTGCACGATCAAGGCAATGAAGTCTTAGTCGGGTACGTAGAGACACACGGACGCAAAGAAACCGAAGCTCTTCTTTCCGGTCTCGAAATACTTCCTTGCAAGAATTTTCAATATCGGGAAGTCGAGCTGAAAGAGTTCGATATTGATGCAGCGCTTGCGCGAAAGCCGAAAGTAATTGCAGTGGACGAGCTGGCGCATACCAATGCACCTGGAAGCAGAAACAACAAACGATGGCAAGACGTGCAGGAGTTACTCGAAGCTGGGGTCGATGTCTTTACCACACTAAACGTGCAGCACGTCGAGTCATTGCATGATCTGGTAGCCCAGATAACTAGAGTGTCTGTAAAAGAACGCGTGCCTGACTCACTTTTAGAGAATGCCTCCGAAATCGAACTCATCGATCTTCCGCCGGAGCAACTTTTGGAAAGACTCAAAGACGGTAAGGTCTACATACACGATCGTGCAGCATCGGCGCTCGAAAATTTCTTTCGCAAAGGTAACTTGATTGCACTTCGCGAGCTTGCATTGAGGTATACGGCAGAGCGTGTTGATGCGCAGATGGATGCATATCGAAAATCGCACGAAATCAAGCACCCATGGCCTGCAACGGAGAGAATTCTGGTCTGCGTCAGTTCGAGCCCACTGGCTCCTCGGCTAGTTCGATCAGGAAAGCGCATGGCTGAGGCGTTGAGAGCGAAGTGGACGGTGATCTCGGTCGAGGGTCGCACACCCATGAGCGATGAAAATCGCAATCGATTGGTGGCAACGCTCAGACTCGCGGAGCAACTCGGAGCCGAAACAATCGAGTTGTCTGGTATCAATGTTCCTGATGAGATTCTGAAGTGCGCCAAACAGTGGAACGCCTCCAAAATTATAATTGGCAAGCCGGCTCGGCCCAGGTGGAAGGAAATTGTTTTCGGATCGATTGTTGACGACGTTATTCGCGGTAGCGGATCGATAGATGTTTATGTACTCACCGGGGACGATACCGCCTCCGCAGAGGACAATCCGCAGAGGATTAGAACTACGAGCGCGCCTTCGCGATATGCTTGGGCTTTTGGTGTAGTTGTCTTGGTCACGCTTCTTGCAAGGCTGATGCTGCCTTATTTTGAATTGTCGAATGTAGTCATGACATACCTCATGGCGATAGTCTTTGTGTCTCTGCGATTCGGCAGAGGCCCCTCCATAATGGCATCACTTTTGTGCGTTGCGGCGTTCGACTTTTTCTGCGTTCCTCCATATCTGACTTTTGCCGTTTCCGATACCCAATACCTGATCACATTTGTTGTGATGCTGATCGTTGCATTGGTCATCAGCAATCTCACGGTGACCATTAGGCAGCAGGCGGATGTGGCGCGGCTGAGAGAGTTGCGAGTCTCATCTCTCTATTCAATGAGTCGCGAACTTGCATCGACACTAGACATCAAAAACTTAATCACGACTTCCATCAAACATATTGCAGAGGGCTTTAATAGCAAGGTTGCTGTATTCCTTGCTAATTCAGATGGAAACCTCCTATTGGTTGAATCTGCAAAGGGTAAATATGAGCTTGCCGATGCTGACATTGGAATCGCCGAATGGGTATTTCGCAACGGACAATCTGCTGGGTTGGGCACCAACACGCTACCGGGGGCAGGAGCATTGTATGTTCCGCTTCTTGGTGCCACCAAAACAATTGGAGTTCTCGTTGCCCAGCCATCAAGTCACGATAGGTTCATGTCGCCTGAGCAATTGCATTTACTTGAGACTTTTGGAAACCAAACCGCAGCTGCATGCGAGCGCGCGCAGTTGTCTGAGGAGAACGAGAAAGCAAGAGTGCAAGTTAAGACGGAACAGTTGAAAAACTCTCTCTTAAGCTCGATCTCTCATGATTTGCGCACACCGCTAGCCACTATCACTGGTGCGGCAAGCGGAATTCTCGCTGCTAACGATTCGATGAATGTACAGGCCTGCACAGACTTGGCCAGGGAAATTTATGATGAGTCTATTCGTCTGAATAAACTGGTATCAAACCTTCTGGACATGACTACCCTAGAATCGGGAACACTTGTCCTCCACAAAGAGCCGCATCCCGTCGACGAGTTAGTTGGTGCAGCGCTTAACTGCATGGAAGAACGCATGGGCGGATTGGATGTGCATACGAATGTGTCTTCCGATCTTCCGATGGTTTTAATCGATGCTGTGCTGATTCAGCAAGTGTTTCTGAATTTGCTGGAAAATGCAGCGAAGTACGCTCCAGGAGAAATTGAGGTCGCGGCAGTCAGTCGCGATGAAGAGATCGAATTTTCAATCGCGGACCGCGGACCCGGTGTGTCTGATGAGCTGAAATCGAAAGTCTTCGAGAAGTTCTTCAGAGCCAACAAAGACGGTGCATCCGGCGCGGGACTTGGTTTGGCTATCTGTTCAGGAATAATCGAGGCGCACGAAGGAAAAATCTGGGTGGAAGATCGCCCCGGCGGAGGCGCCATCTTTAAGTTCACCTTGCCTAGCTGTGGTAAGTTGCCGGAGTTTGATGAAGATGAGTTCGTCGAGCAAGAGTCGAAAAGGAATTCGAAGAATGATGTACACTGCGACGGAAACAGCCATGAGGGATTCCAGAAGGACGGAATCCTTAAATAGGAAGCTACAAATGTCGGGCTCGCAGCCAATTATTCTAGTCATTGAAGATGAGGCTCCGATTCGGCGTTTCTTGAAAATGACTTTGAATAGTCATGGCTATGAATTTAGAGAAGCATTGACAGGCTCTGAGGGGTTGATGAAGGTGGGAACGGATAGGCCCGATCTCGTCATTCTGGACCTCGGACTTCCGGACATGGATGGGTTGGACGTGACGAAGCAGTTAAGAGAGTGGTCGACTGTGCCTATCATTGTTCTTTCGGCGCGTGGTCAGGAAAAGGACAAAGTGGATGCGCTTGATGCAGGTGCGGACGATTACCTGACCAAACCTTTTGGCGTGCCCGAACTGTTGGCGAGAACTCGTGTGGCTTTGCGTCATGCATCGCGGGTGCAGGCCAGCGAGTCCGAGTCTGAATTCAAGTTTGGAAATATTTGTATCGACTTCTCGAAGCGATTGGTCTACTTGAATGGTGAGGAAGCGCATTTAACTCGTATTGAGTACAAATTGCTCGTCACTCTCGCCAAATATGCCGGAAAAGTTGTGACGCATAATCAACTTTTGCGGGAAATTTGGGGCAATCAATACGGCGAAGAGAGCCATTATCTGCGCGTTTACATGGCTCATTTGAGAAGAAAGCTGGAAGCCGACCCAGCGCATCCGAAGTACTTGGTGACCGAACCCGGTGTCGGCTACCGGCTCAAATTCGACGAGTGACTTCTTCGAGACTGCAGATTCCATTAATTGACTAAGCCATTTAACTGACTGAGCCTTCCTTCATTGACTGACGAAGCCTTCGGGGGCTGCCAAGCAGGGAGCTTTATTAGTATTTGCCAAAATATTGAGGCCTCAAAATTCCGCGTCATGGTTTAGATGAGGGAACCGGGCGTTAGTAGTTGCAAGTAACTAGAATGTCTTATTATGAATAAGTCGATCGGTTTTCAGTGGTGATTTTGCGGTGGCGGAATTCCCTATTCTCGACCCAACATATCTCACAATGCTCTGCGATGTTTTCGGCGGGCTGGATGATCTCATTACCGACAATGAGATTCGGGCGTTGCTTGCAGCAAGCGATGTAGAAGATGTAATTCCCAATGCCACGCGGCGCAAGAGATTGCTGCAGGCGTTTGTCAGTTCGCAAGAAAAGGACGGGAGTTTTGATTCAATCGCTTTGTTTTTGAAACGCACCGGATTTCACATCGAAAGGACAAAAGGTCCTGATTCAATCAAGCGCTATCACGAGGAGATTAACGCAGTCCTTGTGTATGCGGGGCTTTGTCTTGGCTCTGACCATAAGCCCACGCCACTTGAACGCGACGATAAAGATGACACTCCTGCTGGTGCCGATGATCGGTTGCGGGCTCTTGTTAATGCTTTAAAGAATCGGCAGGTGCACCCTGATTTGGTTCACGTATTCAAAGTCGAGTACTTCGCTGACGACAACTACTTCAGACCTGTTCGCGAAGCCGCCTGGATGCTTGCCGCGAAAGTTGCGCGAAAAGCGGGGTTGCATACTGAAGGCCCTGAGATTGCAGAGCAAGCGTTCAACGCACAGTATCAAGGCGCGTATCCAATCTTGGCCATAAATCGATTGAGCACCGAAGCTGAGGTTGGGGAACAGTATGCATTCATGTGCCTTTTGAAGGCAACACTCCTGACGTTTCAAGATGAGTATACGCGCGCGTATCGCGCACCGTGGATGGTTACAAAGGATGAGGCTCTGGACTTTTTGGCGCTGCTTTCTTTGCTTCACAAAAAGGTAGACCAGGCGATGCGCCTCGCATGATTATTTAGCAAGGAACGCGCCCAACTAGCCGTGCAAACGCTTTTGCTAGCCGCGAATCGCCCTTGCGCGAGCATGGAGCTTTGCCGCTTCAGACTTACGATTTGTTTTGTCGAGCAAGTCCGCATAGTTATCTAGAAGCGGAGACATCGAAGCGTGTTGAGGACCGTTGACAGCCTCATAAATTTTCACCGCCCGTGCCACCATCGGCACAGCTTCACCGTAGCGACCTTCACGTGAAAGCACGGAGCCCAAGCCCAATAGAGCTGTTGCTACATATTTGCTGTGTTTGCCGTATGCGGCTTCCAAGTTATCCACAGCTTTGCGATACAACCCTTCCGCTTCTTGCAGTCGACCTGTCGCGACGCAACACTGAGCCATTCCATCGAGCCGGGGGTATGCATCAGGGCGCGAGAGACCACCACTCTTTTCACTGATGGCGAGGGCTTTTCGAAACAGTGGTTCAGCTAGACTATGCTTGTCTTGCGCGACGTACAATTTTGCGAGATTTTCCAAACTTTGCGCAACTGCACCATGTTCCGCCACAAGAGTTCTTTGTCTCAACTCCAGCGCGTTTTTATACAGCTGTTCCGCATGAGCCAACCGTGATTTGTTGCCGCTTGCATCTGACGCTTCTTTGTATGACGTCGCCAAACGATCGAGTAACACCGCGAGTTCCAAATTCTGATTGGCGCTTTCCTTTTCTGTCAGGCTTTCCGCTTGTTTCATCAAGCGCTCTGCGCCCTCTAGCTCCGGATGCTCTTGGTAGAAATCGATCAGTGTCTTAAAGCTTGCTTGCACTTGATTGAGTTCATGCACTTTTCGGTTTCCGAAAGTGATGATTTTCTGTGCAAGGTTGTCTGCTTTCGCGTAGTTTCCTCTGCCGATATAGAACTGGCAGAGTTTGCAAACTGCTGAAACTACATCAGGGTTATCCGGTCCCAAAACCTTCTGCTTGATTTTGATTGCGTGTTCAAACAAAGGTTCTGCCTTTGCTTGATTGCCTCTGAAGTTTTGAATGACACCAACGTTGGTGAGGCTGGTGGCAAGTCGAATGTCATTTGGTCCAAACTTTTCAGCTTCTTTCAGGGCGAGTTGAAACATTTTCTCCGCCTGACCAAAGTTATTAGCTTCGTATGCTTTGGCACCAGCTTCGGTGTATTTGTTCCACGCGCGATCATCGACAGCCGATGCGCTCGTGGCAAAGCTTAGTGCAGCGACCAACGTCATGGTTGCGGTCGCTACTGTTTTTGATTTATTCAATCGAAGCATTGATAGTACGAAAAGGGCCCTTTGTTACCAGGTTAATTGTAACCTATAAGCGCCCTTCGACGATTTGACAATTGTTCATTTGAGGCTGTCAAGACCGTTTCGCCTGAGCTGTTGGCTACTCCGACATACCCAAAGCGTTCTTAATTTGCTCTTCATTGAACGGGATTTTCGGTTGCAAGTCTTCAGGCAGCGTTGCGGAACTCTTTAGAGGCTTGCTCATATCCTCTGCAAGCATTCGAACTTGCGCGAGTGAAATCAGTGGATCATTCGATGCCTTCTCGAGAACAGTAGCCATCATGTAGTGACAAATCGATGGTGCCGGAGCGACCAAAACCGGTTTGCGCATCACCTTTGCAACGCGCTTGACGCAGTCGCCGAGCGTCAATTCCTCGGGGCCCAACACTGCATAGGTTTGTCTCGACAATCTATCTGTCTTCAGCGCAGTCATCATGATGTCGCACATATCTTTCACTGCTACAGGACGTATCTTCTTCTGCAAAATGCCAACTGGTGCAAAAATCGGAACAGTCTCAAGACTTCTTGCGATGTGTGAAACCATGTGATCTCCGGGTCCAAAAATCATCGGCGGTTTCAAAATTGTGTAGTCGAGGTCGCTGTTTCGAACAATTTCTTCAGCCTCCCACTTCGACTCCAAATAGGCGCTCAAGCAGCGCGGTCTCGCCTTCAGATAGGTCACCAAAATCAACTTCTTGACGCTTGCCTTGCGCGCAGCGTGGATGATTTTCACTGTCGACTCGACATGAACGCGGTGATAGTCCCCTTTACTTGTCTCTCTGTTGATGCCCACGAGATGCGCGACGGCGTCGCACGAGGTGAGCGCCATTCCGAGCTTTCTGTCGTCGGTGAACAGTATCGGCGTAAACGACATGTTCGGAAGCTTTCTAATGGCTTCGTCTTTGTGGTTGACGCCTCTGGCGAGTAGCTTCGCGAAGTGTCCGTTGGCTACGAGATATCGAGCAAACTGTCCGCCGAGGAAGCCGGTTCCGCCAGTAATTGCAACGAGCATTTAAGTATCCAAAGGGAGGGAGTAATCCGAATTTCGGCCGGAGCAGGCGAGGCAACTTTGCCGAACTGTTCATTATGATACGAATATCTCCCTTATCTTCAATGGTCTTGTATGTTGACATCAAAAAGAGTGTTTCGGAAAACATGCATAGCTTTGCGCAGGGATACGCACCGCCACGATTTTGCTGTATCTTAGACAGTCTATTGGGCATGAACGCCCAAACCGTGTGATTTTGAGCGAGCTTGCCGATGTGCGGAACGCTCGAATGGGTGGCCAGAGCAAGAGAGAGACGAATGAGCAAAACAGTTAATCAAACTCAAGATACATCGTTGAGCAAACTGGGAATCGAAAAGATTTCAGAAGTCAAGAATGTTGCTGAGTACAAGATGAAGAATGGACTGAAAGTCCTCCTCGTCGAAAATCACACAGCTCCGGTCGTGACACTACTGGTGGTGTACAAGGTGGGAAGTCGAAACGAAGCTGTCGGATACACCGGAGCAACTCACTTTCTTGAGCACATGCTTTTTAAAGGAACGAAAGATCACAACCCAGATAAAGGGAACGGAATAGACGATCTGCTGACTCAAATAGGTGCCTATTGGAACGCCACAACATGGTTTGATCGCACAAGCTACTACGAAGTTGTGCCGTCGGAGTTTCTGGAACTTTGCATTCAGCTCGAAGCAGATCGGATGCGCAATCTGCTGCTGAGACAAGAAGACCATGACTCTGAAATGAGTGTTGTTCGCAACGAGCTCGAACGTGGCGAAAACAGCCCGGACGATATTTTGGAAAAAGAGCTGTACGCAGTCGCTTTCCGCGAGCACCCGTACCACCATCCGACGATTGGTTGGAGATCTGATGTCGAGGGTGTTTCAATGGATCGTCTTCGCGAGTTCTACAACACGTTCTACTGGCCGAACAATGCCACCGTGATCATCTTAGGTGACTTCGAAAAGATGGAAGCACTGGAGATGATGCACAAGCACTACGGCAAGATTCCAATTGCACCGAATGCAATACCAGACGTCTATACAATTGAACCGCCGCAAGAAGGTGAACGCAGGCTCGAGGTTCACCGCGCCGGTGACCTTCCTCGCGTGTTAATCGGCTACCACGTACCGAAAGCCGATGACGACGATAACTATCCCATCGCCGCGATGCGACATATTTTAGGCAGCACATATGAACGTTCTAGCAGACTGTACAAACGTCTCATCGACACCAGCATCGCCGCAGAAGTCTATGCCCGTCATGATGATTTGAGAGATCCTGGGCTGTTTATGGTCAATGCCATGCTTAACCCTGAAGTTGATCCGACGGAAGCAGAAACTGCGATTCATGAAGAGCTGGCTAGATTGGCGAAAGAACCAGTCAGCGACGAAGAATTGCGCAGAGCCAAAGCTGCCAATCTAAAGGGAACGATTCTCGCCAAAGCAGATCCAAGCAGTTTTGCATTTATGCTCGGAGAAGCCGAATCGAAGGCTGATTGGCACTGGTTGATGAACTATGACGATCGCTTCGATGCAGTAACCAAAGAAGACATCATGCGTGTCGCCGCGAAGTATTTCGTGAAAGAAAACCGAACAGTCGGCTACTTCTATCCGAAACTGGCAGACGTGCCGACAGAACACAAGGCCGTAGTTGGACCAGCAGCCGCCACACCGCAGACCGCCGCAACGCCTGACGAACCGGCAGATTTGTCGACTTATCTCGCTTTGAAAACACCGCCGGTGAAAGTGAAGTTTCCTGAGCCCAAGGGCGAGAAACCATCTTTTGAAAAACGAGTCCGCCGCGAAGTGTTACCCAACGGGTTGACTGTAAACCTGATGGAAAGTCCAGGAACAGACTCCGTCGGATTTTCCATCTTGCTCAGAGCTGGTCGCTATTTCACACACGAAGAGAAGCATGCCCTTGCAGAATTGGTAGGAGATCTCTTGCCGAAGGGTTCTGTCAGCTACGACAAAATCAAGATCGCGGAAGCCTTGGAAAGCATGGGCATTCCCGGTGGGCTTGAGTTTTCCGTAGACAACTATCGTTTGAGTTTGGGTACGCATGTGGTCACTGCAGACCTAGCTCAATATCTGGACTTGTTGTCTGACATTTGTTTGAGACCAGCATTCGCTGAGGACGAACTCGAGAAAACCAAAGTCGAGTGGAAAGCGCGCCTCACCGAAGCCTTGAACAACACAAAGAGCATGGCTTGGAATGCCGCTCGTCGATCGATCTATCAGCCGAAGCATCCGTTCTACGAGAAGACATATGAAGAACAGATGACAGAACTCGATGAGATTTCTCGCGATGATTTGGTGAGAACTCACAAAAAGTTGTTCACACCAAAAGGCAGCGTAATCTCAGTCGTCGGCGATGCCAATATGGATCAGCTGCTGGCGATGATCAAAGAGCGCTTCGGCGATTGGAAGGGTGAGTCAACCGGCAACGTCATCATTCCGGAAGCAGTTATTCCTGACACTGCACAACGACATGAGATCTTCCTTGCCGACAAGCGCAGCGCTGACATCATCATCGCTCATCCGTGTGCGTTGAAGCGGAAAGGCGGAGACTTCTACCACGCCAAGCTTGCAAACGCGGCTCTGGGACAAGATACGATTACATCAAGACTCGGCCAAGTCGTTCGCGATCGCGCGGGGCTGACATATGGTATCTACTCCGGATTCTCTGACACTGCATACGGTGGTGCACCCTGGTCGGTATCGCTAACCGTCAATCCCCGTAACGTAGAAAAAGCACTCAAACTTGTCTCACTTGTTCTCGATGATTATCTGAAGTCAGGTATATCAAAAGAAGATCTAGATAAGGAAGCCGGACGAGCCGTAGGCTCTTTCCGTGTGGGTCTTGCATCTTCTCTCGGTGTTGCCCGAGTACTAAACGAGTTCGAATTCTTAGGAATTGGAATCGGAGAGCTAGATCTAATTACAGAGAGATATTTATCGGCAACCAAACAACAAGTCGATGAAGCGATGCGAAACTACTTCCACCCCAATCGCGCCACGACAGTGATTGCAGGAACCCTGTCCTAGTTTCGAAAACCTTTGGACGGTTTGTCTGTTTGTTTGTTTTGCGCCGTGAGAACCGCTTGTTTTTTATGCGGTTTTCAAGCGATGTTGATGATCCGGCGATGCTTTCTTTCGTGCCGAAAGTTTCCGTAGCTGATTCGACAGGGTTAGCTCCAACTTAAAAAGTCTCGCTTGACATCACTATCAGGGATATGCATTAGCAGCGTCTTAGGATACGATTAGCTCTGTCTCAAGTTTGCCCTTGCCCCTAATATCCGAATGTCTGTCTAGAAAGCGACCTCTATGAACGCTGCTGCACAAGTCTCTACACCATTCGTGGCAACTCCGCCTCCGGTCAACATCGTGGCTGCACAGTCGCGAGTCGATGGTCAACCACTCACAGGTGTTCAACCTCGTGTCGACGTCAAATTGTTGCCTGCATTAAGACGACAACTGCACGAGCAAATGATCAGTCTCGATGGTTTGGATGCGTTGCTTGATAGAGTATTCGCATTTGAAACCACGGTTCTAAATGTGGTGCAAAGACCACAAGTCGATACTTCTGAAATTATTGATTTTGTTCCTACTAAAGAAAAAGAAGATTTAGTCACTATCGAGTATTTGAGAAGAAGCGAGCAATTGCTCAAAGCGCAATTGGATTATGCGCAGGAGCAAATGACGCAGTATCGATACGACATTCGCCGACTAGAACTCGATCTGGCTGCGAAGCAAGACCAAGTTCAACTTATGCCCGAGCTCCTTTTGCGCGCCGCAAAAACAACAGTGGCAGAGAACAAAGTTGCTGGCTTGGAAGCGACTATTGAAGGTTTGAAAGGGCAGTTGATTGATGCCAACCGCGAATTGGAACAGCACAGATCGACATGGTGGGCGAAGTTCAGTCGTACCTTTTCGAAATGGTTGAGTTAAGTACTACGACACGGTAATTATCCATGCTTGCCGATCAATTCAAGTCTTTCCGTCCAGTCGATCTGTCTAAACTTTTTCGAGCGACCTGTTTGACGTTGGCTTTTGTTTCGACAAGCGGATTGGCCGCAATGGCCGATGATGCTGAGCCTCAAGAAAAGATGCAGACCGTCGTCATCGCGAAGGTTGACTTGGCGAAAGGGACAGTCGTTACTCAATCGAATCTCGACACCAAAGATGTTCCTGCGCGATTTGCGCCGATGAATGCAGTTTCCGGCACAGCGGACGTTATTGGACGTACAATGAAGGTCAAGAAAGAGAAGGGACAGATAATCCTTATCGATGACCTGTTGAATGCTGGAGACAAACTCGACTAGAACGACGTCCAAAGCTTTTGTAGCCTTGTTGTTGACAGGGTTTATCTTGTGGGCGCTTTTAGAGCCGATTCTCCCGCTATTGTCTTTGCCCTCATTCGCGCAAGGAACTTTCGGTGCCACCGCAGAGCCGGAATCGGCTGAGGCCAAGGGCTGGCACGATATGGATGTCGCTGCGCGCAAGGCTATGAGTGAGGGCCGTATGGAAGAAGCCCAGTCTCTGTGGGAACAGGCGATAAAGGATGCCGAGTCGAAAGGCATGATGGGACCGGGTGTAATCAACTGTTTATGCGGATTGTCACTGCTCAATCACAAGCGAAAAAATTATCCAGAGTCTGAACGATTGTATGAACTTGCAATGCGGAACGCAGAAGGTGCGTTTGGCGGCACGAGTACGAAGTTTGCCGACCTCATGCCGGATTTGGCGTGGCTGTATTGCTCGCATGGACGCAACGATCAAGCAGAAATTTTATTCAAGCGTGCGCTCAGTATTAAGGAAGCTGCATATGGTGCTGATGATAGTCGTGTTGCTGATTCGCTGAATACTTATGCGAAGTTTTTGCGAGCCACAGGAAGGACGATGGAGGCGCAAGATCTGGAGGAACGCGCGCGTTCAATCACAGTAAAGAAACAGCAGTAATATCACGCTCGAAACAGATGGACCTAAAAGAAAACAATCGATACTGGGAAGAGAATGCAGAGGCGTGGACGCAGATGGCGCGCCAAGGTTACGACGTTTATCGCAATCTCGTAAATACTCCGGCGTTCCTTTCAATGTTGCCTAGTGTGGAGAACTTGAGGGGACTCGACGTCGGTTGCGGTGAAGGCTACAACACTCGCAAGGTGGCGCAAATGGGCGCCAAAATGACAGCCATCGATGTTTCTCCAACGTTTATACGGCATGCGCGTGATATGGAAATTGCAGAGCCGCATGGCATCGAATATCACGAGTGCTGTGCGACCGAGCTGCCATTTGAGCCGAACTCATTTGACTTCGCCATTGCGACGATGAGCTTGATGGATGTTCCTGATTTTCGGGCGGTGTTGAAGCAATTGAACCGAGTTTTAGTGGTCGGTGGATTCTTGCAGTTTTCCATTCTGCATCCATGTTTTGTCACTCGCAGATTTAAATGGGTTGTTGATGAATCGGGCGAGTACGGGCTGAAGGGAGAGACCCTCGGGGCATTAGTTGGCGACTACTTCGAGAAAGATCACGGCAGTCCCGTTGGACCGTACTTTGTCGAGGAGTGGACCTTCTCCGCGGCACCCTCCGAAGTCTCAGAGGCGTATCCGAAATTCAGGGTTCCTCGATATTTCCACACGTTGAGCGAGTGGATGAACGGACTAGTTGAAGAGGGGTTTCAATTGGAGAAGCTCAACGAACCAACCATTGAAGATGAGCGTGTTTTGAGGGAGTATCCTGCTCTGGTAAACTTGAAGAAGATAGCGTTTCTCTTGCATGTCCGGTGCCGTAATGGCAAGAGGTGATGTCTTCTAGCCAGGGCGTCGATACGGTGTTGAATGCCGACGAGCGAACATAAGAAGTCTCCACAAGTTTTGATCGGTGATTTACTGGTCAAGGCTGAGCTGGTCACGTTGGGTCAGTTTGCCGATGCTATGCCGATTTCACTGAAGACAGGACTTCCGGTCGGGCGAGTCTTGATCGGGTCCGGTTATCTGTCGGAGGAGAAATTCAAGTCCGCAGTGCAGGCTCAATCACTGATTCGAGACTCTTTGTTGCATTTTGATCTGGCAATCAAAGCCTTGAGAATCGTCGCGGAAAGAAACATCACGCTTGAAAACGCGCTTAACGAATTGGGTTGGCGCTCTGAATACTACGAGTCTACAAATCGACTTGGCAACTTGCTTGTTGATTCGCAGTGCGCGACTCGCGAAAACGTTGATGATGCGCTCGATGAATGTTTTACTTCCGGTCTTCCGCTTGGTCGCATATTGGTGCTTCGCAAAGTAATTTCGGAACATGTCGCATACGCAGCATTGACTGCGCAAGTTTTGATTCGCGAAAAACAGATCGATCGCGAACAAGCAATCGATGGACTGAAACTCTGTGCAAGACGAAAAGCAACTATTGAAGAAACGTTGGATCCTGATGGAATGTTACGGCTCAAACGAGCTCACGTTGTACGTCTTGGTGAGCTCTTGATTCTTGCCGGGCAGGTGCAGGAAATTGATCTGTTGTCAGCCGTCGAGCAAGGTCTCAATGATGGGCAGCCAATTGGACAGATTCTGGTCAATGCCAATCTCATAACAGAAACAACACTAGACCAAGCCCTCACACTGCAGCAAATGGTGACGAAGCGATCTCTAGATCCATTGCAAGCAGCCGAGATTTTGCGCAAGATTCGAAGCACCGGAATGTCACTGTCTCAAGCGCTGGCAAACAGCACGCCGCAGCCGACCACTTTCGGACAAGGCATTGAGCTTCCTGAATTTCTACGATTGGTTGGCTTACTCGGTCAAAAGGATTTGATCAAAGCGATTGATACTAGCTCTACCGTTGGTGTTCCGATTGAAGAAGTCTTTTTGAAGCTGGAGTTGGTAGATGCTGCGACCATAAAAACAGCGAAGAGATGTCTTCAATTTTTGAAGGATAATTCGCTCAAACAAGATCAAGCGGTTTTTGCCATGCAAAGTTGGATTGGAAGCAGAGAAGACTTCGATGCCATTTTGAACAAACTCGGCTGGGGTCACGTGTAGTTTTTCATCGAACAATTCGCTAACTTGGTACTGCCTTCGGTGTCGTATAAAAAATGTAGCCGAAAAAAATTCGTCCTGATTGGATCGTATCTTCGAAAATCATGCCAAGATTCGATCTCTTGAAATGCTCTAGACTAGAGCGTTTTGGCAGATAAATTTTTCGCTCATATATGCATTAGAAATATATACTTGACAAAGCGTTTTTCAAGTGTAGTCAGGCGTTCGAGGGTAGTCGCATTCTAGGGGAAGTCAACAAAATTTAGATTCAGGACCGAACCTTCAAAGAGGTCATTTGATAGACTGAATCAAATTGTTATAACCTATCCAGTTGTAACCTTTGACAAGCGTTCTTCCATGTTTTTAACGGCGCGTTGGATTGGCAACTATCTAATTTCTTCATCGAACTCGTTACTACCTAAGTACATGGATCAACTAACGGTATCTGCCTAGCAAATGCGACGGCAACCAAAGGTGGTTTCTTACCTAAATGATGAAAAATTCGAAGCGCGCTATGGGGGTGCTCCTCTCCTTAGCCGCTGTTGTTTCCACCACTGCTTACGCGCCGAGTGCCTTCGCTAAAGATGAAGACACACCGCAGGCGGTGCACGAGAAATTGGAGCGTGGAGAAGTCATCGTCGGGATTCGCAACATTGGGTCGCAAAAATATGTGACTGGTCAAGTTCTGATCAATCATACGCCCGATAAAGTCTGGCCGGTAATGGTCAATCCTTTTGAGTTTCAGGGAAAGATTTCCCCCAGAATGAAACACGTAGAAGTCATCAAAGACAAGCAAGATGTGTCGGTCTTGAAAGTTACGATGAACACTTTCCCTATTCCGGACATTGTGTATCTGGTTGAGTCTAAATACGAGCGCACCGAATCTAGTGCACGTATAGAATTCTGGAGAGTCGGCGGTCAGCTTAGAGACTTCAGAGGATTCTGGGAAATGAGTCCTGCCGATAACGGTAAAAAGACTTGCCTGACCTACAGCATGTATATCGATCCCGGATTCTTCGTACCGCAGTGGATTATGCGAGAAGCCGTGAAAGGCGAACTGCCGAGAACGTTGATTGGTTTGAGAACTAGAGTGTCAGATGTAGTTGAGCGCTCTTGCAAGCTTGAAGAACATACAATTCTTGCTGCATCACCGATGCACTCTTCTCATCACGTCATTCACTAAATTCTGAACTAATCAAAACTTCAGTCGCATTTTTATAGATTTAGTGCCGACCGCGACGGCGTTTGGTTGTTGTTCGCGACTTAGGTTGTGCCCTATGGGGCGCAAGTTTGACGTATGCTGGGGTTGATTCTGAACTGTCAGTTGATGCCGCGGCTCCGTCAGTTACGATCTCTTGAATGTCTCGAAGTTGATCGATTAAAGCGGCCTGAGACATTCTCAAGTCGCGTACTGCAGGAGTGTGATTGTTTACGATGATTGTCAGTGCTAATGTCTGACCGCCGCTAGTTGTCAAAACTCCAGATATCGAGCGCACAGTATCCATTGCACCGGTCTTGAATCTGTAGTTGCCTCTTCCGGTCGATGACTGGTCTGAACTCTTCAACAGGTTGAGATAACCTGCACGTTCTGGTTTAGCTGCCATGTAGCGAAGAACTGTATTGAGTGAGTGCGGTGAAATTCCATTCTTTCTGCACAGACCGCAACCATCGAAGAGGATGGCCTGCTGTGCCGGAATTCCCATGCTGGACAACCAAGAACCCAGCTTCGCAAGACCTTTTTCTTCGAGGCTGCGAGTGTCTTTCGCATTCGCTCCACTATTGAACAAACCAATCGCTCGCAACAACTGTTGCGCATAAAGATTATCGCTTTCGTACAGCGTTGTTTGAATAATGGTGCTCAGAGGTTTTGAGTTGTGTTCAGCAAGCAGAACGGTTTCTGTGTTAACTGTTTGGGCTCGCCCGGATGATTTGACTTGCAGATCGTCGAGAATTGAGCGTGCAATCGCAATGTTGTATTCATCAGGGTTTCCCACTACGAGCGGACTCGACTGACTCATCGTTGGGTGATTGCTTCGGTATGTTCTAACGACATTTGTCGATACATCGTAAGACAACCAACCTGGAGCAAGGAAGGAGTTGAGAAGCGTTCTTGTGAGTGCGCTCCGCTCGCCTTGATCTGCTATCACTTTGACGCCTTTGATTGTTGGCGCTCCTTGTTCGACATTTCTGTTTAGCACCAGATTTGATGACACAGGCATCCAATCTTGACCCCAATCTTCCACCAACCATGCAGGCGAAAATTGGTTGTAACCGCCTGCAATTGCGGCAAGTCTCAATGTTCCATCCACTTGTTTCAAACCTTCAGGAAACAACCGATTGCCGGCAGCGGTGCCGCTAGACAGCAACCGACTCAGGTCCTGACGATCAAGGGTCGGATCTTGTGAGGGAACAAGCACGAGATTTCCGCTCAGTTTTTTTCCTGAAATCTGCCCCTCTGCCAGAAGAGAAGTTTTGAAGGTAAAACCGGGACCAAACAGCTCATAAATACAAGCTGTCGTAAATACCTTCGCAGTGGAGGCGGGTGTGAAACGGTGAGTTCCGTTGTGCGAGAACAAAACCTTGCCTGTGGGCAAGTCCATAATCTCAAGCCCCACTGACGAGTGTTGCAGTTCCGGCCGCTTGAGCCAGTTTCGAGCAAGTGAATCCAATGTGCGTCGAGAGGGCGTGGAGGCGGGCTTGGTGTCATCAGTCTTGTCATCGACCTTTGCAGAGCACGGCAAGCAGACCGTAAGCAACATCATTGCAAAGAGCCAACAAAGATGCCCATGGGCGGTGCTTTTACGCAAAATAGGGTTTCCGAAGAGGGGCGCTATAACTGATATTCTAACGCTCTTAACCTCAGAAGATTGTCTTCTGAAAGCCATATTCCAGGGCGGTGTTGTATTCGTCGTCCGAGAAGCTCTCGCAAAGCTCTTTCAGCTCGTAGAGCACCTTTCCATCTTTGTCAGGGAGTTCGAACTCCGCGCCGGGGTGGTTCTCATTTACCCAACGAAAAGCGATTTTGCATGCGGTATCGAAGAGCTTGTTTACCCGTTCTCGCACACTTGTGTATTCAGCGTCCTTGTAACCTGGAACGCGCTCTTTCAACTGTTTCAGAAACTTCGAGTTCGAAAAGTCTTTTGTACGCAGTTGAACGGCCTCGTGAACGAGGAATCGCAACTCTTGGTCTGAACTACCGTCCATTCGGAAATCTTAGGTACTTTGGATTCACTATTCGAACAACAAACCTATTATAGCCAACCGACGACCTCGCTATTTCTCCACAACCTGTTGAGAAAATAGAGTTCGAGTGATATTACAAACCTCCATTGTCTCTATCGTGCTGTCCATCCGCCATCAATTGGCAGGCTGACACCGGTGATGCCTTTTGCTGCATCGCTTGCGAGGAATAAAACCAACTCAGCGATGTGCTCGGTCTCGACAAACCGTTTCGATGGTTGCTTTTCTTCAAGAAGCAAAGTTGTAGCTGCGTCAAGCGAAACGTTTTTGTCTTGTGCAATCGCTTCGATCTGTTTGCGCACTAAAGGAGTGTCGACCCAGCCTGGGCAGATTGCGTTGCATGTGACATTGGCATCTGCCGCTTCAAGCGCCACTACCTTGGTTAGACCGATAAGCCCGTGCTTGGCAGCGACGTATGCTGCTTTGTTTACTGAGGCGACCAGGCCGTGGACTGACGCAATGTTGATGATTCTGCCGAACCCTCTGTCTTTCATGCCTTGAATCGCACATCGAATCGTGTGAAATGCTGATGAGAGATTTATTGCAATAATTGCATCCCACTTTTCTATGGGGAACTGTTCGATAGGTGCGGTGTGTTGAATGCCCGCATTATTGACAAGAATGTCGAGTGAGCCGAGGCGATTAACGCAGTCATCAATCATCAATTCAATTTCGTGCGGCTTAGTCATGTCGGCTGAGTTAAAGACAACGTCATGGCCGAATTCAGAGGCAAGAGATTTCGCAATATCTTCGTTTTGATCGCGGTCGCCCAAGCCGTTTAACATGACCTGGCAGCCTGATTTCGCGAGCGCTCTTGCGATACTAAGTCCGATACCACTTGTAGAACCGGTGACCAGAGCAGTTCGCTGCATGTGTTACCTCCTATGCTTTTGCTTCGCACTCGCGGAACAACTTCACAAACTCCGCCGGCAATCTGACCGGCTTTTGAGTTGTGGCGTTGATGAAAAGACCTGTGTGTTCTGCTCTGGTCGCGACGTGTCCGTTGAGCAGAACCTCACCGCGAAACGTGAGACTGGCTGCCCCGATGTTTCCAATCCACATTGTTCCTTCCGGTTTATCGAACAGTTTAATGGCGCGTTTGTATTCAACTTTCGTCGCAGAGATTATCGGCAACAAGCCTTCATTCATCAGTGGTTGAAGTGGATAGTATTCGTCGAAAATTTGCAGCCGCAACTCTTCAAACCAGCGCAAATATGCGATGTTGGAAACGTGACCTGCGAAATCGATGTCGTACGTTGCGACCAAAATCGATTTTGTCACAAGCAACGGTTTTGTCTTGTTGATGCAAGTGGTCATCTCTTCGCGCTCCATGCATGTCAGAGCCGAAGGTTACATTACTTCACGGCGATTAAATACAACCACTCAATTTCTGTAATCTTTCGTGAGATCATTGATAAACCGGGCATCGCAAGAGGCAATTCGCGTCTCAATGTTTGGTCACGAGTTGAGAGAGTGTTTGAGCGAGGTTAGCGTCAGTATGGATGAAACAGTCGCAATTGGTGCAGATCACGGTGGATACGAACTGAAGGAAACTATCAAAGAGGTGCTTCAAAAGGAAGGCAAGTCCGTCATTGATGTGGGAACACACTCTAATGCAGCCGTCGACTATCCTGACTTTGCCGCTGCTGTTGCATTAGTGGTTCGGGATGGAAGAGCCAACCGAGGAATTGTCATTTGTGGAAGCGGTGTCGGGGCTTCTGTGGCGGCGAACAAGATTCCGGGAATCAGAGCCGCATTGTGTCATGACACTTTCTCTGCGCATCAAGGCGTCGAAGACGACAACGCAAATATTTTGTGTTTGGGCGCACGTGTAATTGGTCCGCAATTAGCGCTCGAAGTAGTTCACTCATTTCTCACTGCCCGTTTCTCAGGGGCCGATCGCCATGTTCGCCGGCTGAACAAGGTGATCGACATGGAGAGAAAGTTTCCAGAACTCTTAGAACAGAAGAATCCAACTAAGAACTGAAATTAAGAACTCCCCGGCATCGTTTCTGCGGCGTCGGCGGAGGCTATGCACCGTTGGCAGTGGCAGCCTCGGTTTTGCTCTTCAAAGCGCCTGCTAGGCGAACCGCAGTCTGAGTCAGCTCTGTCAATCGGGATGTGATTTGATCGTCTGAGATTTCAGTTTTGACAAATGCTGATCCGTCAGCGTAGACGAAGCGCGGAATTATCAAACATCTGAAATCAAGCATCAAACTTTGCGCGATTCCCATCACGGCCATGTAGCTCGAACGCCCACCTGCAGCGCAAAGGAAGCCGACTATTTTGTCGTTCCATGCTTGTCCAGTGAGTTCGATGAGATTTTTTGCGGCGCCTGAGATGCTGTAGTTGTAGATAGGAACAGCCATGACAATTGCATCAGCACGCTTTACTTGAGCCGTTACTTTCTCAACATTGGGGTGTCCATAAGCTGCGTCGCCGTCGCATTGGGGCAATTGAATCTCGCGCAGGTCGAGCCATTCCACTTCTACATTGCTTGTACTTTTGAAGAGTTCATAGGCAGCGCGTGCAAGAACCCTGCTGTTGCTGCCAGGATTTAAACTCGTGCTTATCACCAAGACATTGTTTTTCATTGCTTTTCTCCTGCCAAATTATGGCACTATTAGGACGCTTTGAGGTTGTCCAATGCCTTTTGGTATCTGTCGGCGTGGAACTTCTCAACACGCCCCAGCGCCTTAAAGCGCTTGGCCGCTTGCTGGAAGATCTCCGCATGTTCTCTTGATTCGAGAGCTTGTTCTTTGAACTCAGCGACTGCGTCCATGCGCCCTTCTTCCAAGGCAATTTGTTCGAATTCAGGATACATCTGATTGGTTTCGTACAGCTCGCCCTCGATTGCAAGTTCGAGCAGCTTTTCCACTGTCAGTTCAGAAGGTGGATAAAGCAGCTCCAGGTGCGAGAATGCGTGTCCTGTTTCTTGATGCGCAGTTTCCTCAAACAACTCTGCAATCTCTTCATTCCCGAGTTTGCGTGCTACTTTCGCGAAGTACAGGTATTTGCGATTGGCCATTGATTCGCCGGCGAATGCAGAGTGCAGGTTTTCCGAGGTCTTGCTTTGATCTAGCTTTTTCATTTTCTGTCTCCTTGTCTCTTTAGTTTTACGGTGATTAGAATTCATCTAAGAGTAGAATTAATCTAAGTTGATGGGAAAATTTTTTGGATAGGCTCGCTGTTAGGCTTCCGGTTCTTGTGGTTGAAGTTCACCGAAAAACGTGATGTGATAGCTGTGAACCTTCATGTTTGGCAGCTGACTAAGGTTGAGCCTGTTTATCATTTCGGGCTCAACATCAATAATCTTGCCGGTTTTCACATCAACGAAGTGGTGGTGTTCCGTGATGTTCGCGTCGTATCGGGCTTTTCCGGGTTCAGTAAAGACTTCCTTGATCACTCCGGCGCTCACTAGCGTCCCCAAAGTGTTGTAGACAGTTGCTCTCGACAGCGGTACCGGCAGTTTGTCGGCCACTGCTTGAAAGATTTCGTCAGCTGTTGGATGGCTGCAGGTCCCGATCAAAAACTCCGCAATCACTGCTCTTTGAGGCGTCGGCTTGACTCCGTGGCTGTTGAGCAGTTCCTCTATATCAACGTGCTTGGGATTGTTGGGGGTTGGTTCATACATTGGACTGGTCTCTTCTTTCGTTTCACTTTTGATTGGTTCTGTACTTAGAATAAGTCTAAACATGGAAGGTGTCAACAGGTTGGGCAAAATTTTGGAAATTTCTGCGTTCCTCCCACGTGGTGGTGGGCGAACGACTTTTCAGCCACCATGCGGTGAAGAATCCAAAGCATGGCACCTTGGTAAGTCATCTTTTCGACGCTGGTTCAGGTAAATTAAGAGCAGCGTACAATAGTGAGTCGCTCGGGAAGCCGTTTCGTCCCCGACCTCATGGCTATTTGGAGTTTGTTCAATGTCACTCAAGGTTCTTCAAGAAGCAATCGACAATAAAAAGATGGTGTGTCCAAAGTGCAAGAATCCGGTGCAGCAGTTCGAGAAATTTGTCGAACTCACCGAATCAGTTTGGGATGGCGCCGGCGATTCGGGTCTTAGCACCAAGGGTTCGAAAGTAACTCTCATATGCGGCAATAGCGGCTGCGAGTGGAAAGAACGCACCGAGTACTGGGATAACTACATAAGTTAAAATAAGTACGCCGACAGCGAGCACGCACGCGAGACTGTTTAGCCTTCGCCGACCGGCTCTGTGTACAGCATTGATTCCTTTTCCATACTGTTGATTTCGCCCTTTTGATCTTTTTGGTCCCTAGGCTCAGCTTGATCTTTCTTGCTGTCCTGCGAACTGTTCGTATCGTTAGTGGTCGAAGGTGCTGCTGCTGGGCTGGGTGCTGGCTTGCTGTCGCCTACTTTGTTTTCGATATCTTTTGCTTTCTTATACATTGCATCTGCCAAGTCAGATTTGCCCATTACCTGATAGAGATCTGCGAGTCTTCTGGCGCTGGCAGCCACTTCTGGGTGCAATGGACCATAGGCTTTTTCTCGAATCGAGAGCGACTCTTTCAATAGAGGTTCTGCGTTTGGGAATTGGCCGATTGCCTTGTATGCCTGTGCCAGCTTGTCTAAGCGAGCTGGGGTGAGACCTTCTGACTGCTGAACTGGTGGCAATGGATTGGGCTGCGAGGGTTGATCGCTGTTGTCTTGCAGTGATTTGTAAGCGTTTTCGAGATCTGAAATTTTAGAGTCTCTGATTTCCAAGTTCTCTAAGGCGATTGCAAGCGCCTTGGTGGCAACCTTTCTCTCGTGTTGATCACCTTGTTCTGCAATTGATTGGAGTGCCGAAACCGTGCCGCTACTAGCGAATATTGATGCGAATCGAGCGGCGAGCTCTGGGTTGGTGAGTGAGGAAATAGCGAGAATAGCCGCTTTCTTGCTCTGTTCCGAACCCATCAAGTGAGGAATAAACCGCTCAATTGTTTGTACTTCCTGCAGTCGCAGTTGTTGTTCGTTGTAGGCATATGTGAAAAGCCATCCTGCGCCGAAGATGAGGATGCCCGAGACAATCGGTGCGATCGCACCAATTTTGTCCCAGATGTCTTTACGAGGCTTGGCTGCTGCGTTTAGCTGCTGATCTGCGATAGAGGGGCTGGAACCGCATTGATGTTCGCAGCACCTTTTGTTTTCTGTTGCATCGGTGCTTTCGTTTTCTTTTGGGTCTTCGTCTTTGCGAGCTTTCCTCGAATGCACTGAGAACATGAGCGGCTTCCTTAAATGAATGCGAAAGTATTACAGTGCACAACGGCAATTTGGTGCGTTTGATACGCAGCACAATTACTTTCGTAATGAGCACAGTATAAGATTTTCCGGTCTTCGTCGCAATCGAAGTTTCTTTGCACAGACTTTGCGTGAAGGTGGAAAACTGCATGAATACTGAGATGAGCGGAAGTGTAAAAGTTTGGTTCTGTTGCGTTAAACTACATGATTGCTGCACGTCGCTGAACTGAGAAATTTTGTGAAGGAGCATTGATGCGAGCGATCGTAATTTCGAAACCTGGTGGTCCTGAAGTTCTCCAACTAAAGGAAATCGCAGATCCTCGGCCTGAGCGGGGAGAGGCGCTTGTCCGTGTTATGGCGACAGCAGTCAATCGCGCGGATGTGCTGCAGAGACTAGGTAAATATCCGGCTCCAAGTGATTGTCGAGCAGATGTTCCTGGTTTGGAATTCGCCGGAGTCGTTGAAAGTGTTGGGTCTGGTGTAAGTGAGGCAGAGCAAGGTGATCGCGTTTTTGGCTTGATCGGTGGGGGTTCTTATTGCGAACGAGTTGTTGTGCACGCAAGAACTCTCATTCGCATTCCTGCGAATCTCTCCTTCGTTGATGCAGCAGCAGTGCCCGAAGCGTTTATTACGGCATACGATGCAATGGTGTTGCAGTGCGGACTCACCAGCGGTGAAACGATGTTGATAAGTGCTGTTGGTAGCGGCGTCGGCACTGCCGCAATTCAGATCGCCAATGCGATTGGTGCCACCAGTATTGGTACTGCGCGGAGTCAGAACAAAATTGATACGGCGAAAGAACTGGGACTTACGCATGGAATCGTGCTCGAAGAAGAGAAGTTTGCTAAGCAAGTTATGCAACTGACCGAAGGTAGAGGCGTTGATGTCGTGATTGAATTGGTCGGCGGCGATTATCTCAAAGACGACATTACATGCGCTGCTCGGAAAGCGCGAATCATCATTGTTGGTTTGTTGAGAGGTGCCAGAACAGAGTTAGACATGGGGCAGGTTTTGTCGAAGCGTTTGAAGGTTCTCGGTACAACTCTTCGAGCAAGACCAATAGAAGAGAAAATACAAGTCAGCCAGTCCTTTGCAAAACATGTTGTGCCACTGTTTGAAGCGGGCAAGCTGAAGCCTGTTGTGGACAGGGTCTTTAAGTTGGAGGAGGCAGCAGAGGCGCATCAATACATGGAGAGTAACAGCAATTTCGGCAAAATAATTCTCTCAATGGAGTCCTGATCTTTATGTCTTTGGTATCAGTGATTACCGAAGACGGAAGTCTCACTTGCCGCGATCCAATTACGGGCGAGTTGTATCACAATCGTGCCGGCGCATACTTGGAAGCTCTGAAGAATTATGTGGAACCCTCGCAAGCCTGCGAGCTTGCCTATACTAAGCAAGAGATCGTTGTCTTAGATCAATGCTTTGGACTCGGATACAACACGCTCGTTTTGATCGATCAGATGTATCGTTGCCGCAAAGATTGGTCTGTACCACTTCGGCTAAAAGTTGATGCCGTCGAAATCGATGCAGAGATTTTGGCGCTAGTTCCGGAAGTGATTCAGCAGCAGTGTTTCGATGCATTGAGAAACGCTCTCGACATCGAGGAAAAAGATTTGTCCTATTTCGGTGAGTTTGTCTTGAGGGGACGTATCAATTCGCAAGACCTGATTTCAATTCGAATCGAAAATGTAGATTTGCGTGACCGATTACGTTCCAAAAGAAACGAAATGACACCACCTCAAAAGTACGATTTGATCTTTCACGATCCCTTCTCTCCGTCGAAGGTTCCAGAGTTTTGGACGTCCGATATTTTTAGGGTCTACAGAGAGATATTGGTTTCTCCGCATGGAAGAGTTCTAACATACAGTTCTGCCTCTGCCGTGAGAGGCGGGTTCGTCGAAGCGGGCTTTGATGTTTGGCGCACCGAAGCAGTTGGTGGCAAATCTGGTGGCACGATGGCAACGATTCCAATTGCGTCCAATCCAAATTCTGATGGGTTGAAACCTTCAACCGCTCTGCCATTGCACGAAGATGAGTTTCAAAAACTGGCGACAATCTCAGGCGTTCCTTACAGAGATCCATCTTTATCAGAAAGCCGTTCCGAAATTTTGAGCAAGCGACGAAATGAGCAATTGAAAAATGCACATTGAAACCGAGCTGTGGGATACTGCTATTTATGCAAGCAAGGTGTTCTTGGCATTGGCATCGACTTAAACGGCTAACGGCAGCCATTTTCGCTGTTGTTTGGACGCTGTGTTTCGTTGCGAAACCGGCGTGGGCGCAACTCCCGGAAACTCCGCAAATAGTCATTCAATCGGGCGGTCCATATGTCGCGAATTCGACTGCTATGGAGACGTTTCGAGACCAGTTTTATGTGCCCGGTGATCTCGCAGGTAAGCCTCTGACATTGATTGCAACGAACGGTTCGCTCAGCGCTCCGGGCTTTACGTGGGTGCGCATGTTTCTTGCTACGGGAATGAGCGGCGGACAGCCGACTGGTCAACTGCTCGTGGACGAGAACACTTTCAGAGCCTCTGCACAGGTCTATTTGAACGTGTCAGGGCAGCTGCCGCCTGGTTCAAGCAGAATTGTCATTCAGGCGGCTGGTTCGCCTGGCTCGACTTTCAGCTGGAAACTGCGTGCAGTGGCTCCACCCAGGCTGTCATCAATCAACTCTTCGTTGACATTTCCGGGCGCGCGTTTGATTGTTCATGGCGCTGGTTTTAGTCCCGAGCCCGAAGCAAACAAAGTCATTGTCGGCAACCAGCCGGCACAGATTGTCGGCATCTCGGACACTGCGTTGAAAATCGTTGTTCCTCCCTATTTGAGCCCTAATACCTATCCGCTCTATGCGATGATTGGAAGATATCGCAGCAATGCGATCAAGATTGTCGTGCGTGGCGCACCGCAGGTCTCAGGCACGAGTTCGAACGTCGTGCAGGCCGGTTCGACGCTCCTGATCAGGGGTTCGTACTTCGGATTCGATACATCGGCAACGCAAGTCTACATAGGTAACGCACGCGCGAATGTCGTAGGCGTCCAAGATGACACGATTACGGTTGTAGTGCCCTCCGGCACAGGGCAAGGATATCAGCACCTCATCATCGTGATTGATGAAATGCGAGCCGCAGGAAATGCGGTTGTTTTCGTGCGCTGATTGAATAAATCTAGATAAGTCCCGCCCGAACCAGGTCTTTGAGATCGATCAATCCGACAGGTTTGCGATCGGCATCGAGAATCAGCAGATCTGAAATCGAGTGTTTTTCCATTAGCTTGAGAGCTTCGACTGCCAGTGAATGCGATGAGATCGTCTTCGGATTCTCGGTCATCATCGCCTTTGCCATTTGATTGAAGACTGATGGTCCCCACTTCAAAAGTGTGCGTCTTAGATCGCCATCAGTGATGATTCCGCATAGTGCGCCTGCTTTGTCTACGACGCAAGTAAAGCCGAGTTTCTTGTTGGTAATCTCTGCCAAAATCGTGGCGTGGTCTGCTTCGAGTGAAACGGTAGGAACATCAAGTCCGGTGCGCATGATATCGCCGACGGTGACAAGCTTTTGACCGAGGCTTCCGCCTGGGTGGCTGCGTGCGAAGTCTTCCGGTTTGAAGCTCTTGCGAATCATGAGTGCGACGACCAGAGCGTCTCCCATTGCCAAGGCGACGGTTGTAGACGATGTCGGCGCGAGGTTGTACGGGCAAGCTTCGCGATCGATTCCTACATCCAGCACGATGTCCGAGCACTTTGCTAATGTCGAATTTGAGTTGCCTGTTAGAGCGATAATTTTGATGCCGAGCCGCTTAATGGGATCGAGTGCTAGTTTGATTTCTTGCGTTTCGCCCGAACCTGACAGGGCCACCAACAAATCGCGCTCTTCCAGCATGCCGAAATCCCCATGCCTGAGCTCGGCTGGATGAACGAAGAATGCAGGCGTTCCGGTAGAAGCGAAGGAAGCGGCAATTTTGCAGGCTATGTGCCCTGATTTGCCCATGCCGGTAACAACAACTTTTCCGGAACAATTGATAAGGAGGTCAATTGCTTTCTCGAATTGCGCGCCCAGGCGCTCTTTCACGCTGAGAATGGCCTCGGCTTCCATTGTGAGCACTCTGGCGGCTAGCTCCAATGTTCTCAAATTTGCCTCAGGAATCTCGCCGGTCGGCGCCGTGGGGGCAAAATCAAGCTTGCTTTGAGTAGTAATCGGTGAGTGGCTCTTGGGTTTTTGAATCATGATTCCGCGGATGTGCACATATCGGACGCTGACATTTTAGCCATTCGACCTCCGGGCTTTCTTGACAAATGTTCAGCTTCCCTTGCCAAGTGGAGGTTTCGGGATTCGACCAAAGTCCACATGGTGATGGCAAAGCCCAATTTTCAAGGGAAAGTTCTTTCCTTTCCTTAGTTATGGTTCACAAACCGGGATTGCCACCCCATTTATGGGTATTTAGCTGGCGGGGAGAGAAAAGCGCCGCGGCTCTGAAAATGGTCGGCGCATGCCCCGCAGAAAAGGTATCCATGCCAGTCATTTTTACGCGCGGAGACAAGCTTGAGAACGGTCACTACACCGTTATCAAAGAGCTTGGTGTTGGCGGAATGGGCGTGGTATTCCATTGTCGCGATGAACTGCTTTTAAGAGATGTAGCGATAAAAATGCTGCTCCCTGAGTTAATGGCAGATAAGAATAACGTCGAGATTTTCAGGCAGGAAGCACGCCTTGCAGCCCAGCTCGAACATCCGAACGTGGTCACCGTATATGATGTCGGAGTCGAAGATCGGCACAGCAAGCTGCATCACTATGTGGCGATGGAATATTTGCCCGGCGGCAATCTCGCGTCGAGGGTCGCGCACGGCGCACTACAGGTCGAACATGCGCTCAATTGGATGAAGCAATTGGCTGCAGGACTGAGTTTCGCGCATAAACGCGCGGTCGTTCATCAAGACATCAAAGCAGACAACATTTTCATAACCAATGAAGGCGACCTGAAAATCGGCGACTTCGGCTTGGCGAGATTGCTTGTTGGTCGCGTTTCAATGAAAGAACGCGCGCAGGTCATGGGCACTCCAGCCTATATGTCGCCTGAGCTTTGCAGGGGGGAACCACAAGATCATCGCTCTGACATTTACTCGATGGGCGTGCTGTTTTTCGAGATGATTACCGGACAATTGCCGTATCGTGCGCAAGGCATGATCGAAATGGCAATGAAACATACAACCGCTGCAGTGCCGTCGGCGAAGCGCTTAAATCCGATGGTGCCTGAAATTTTGGATAAAGTCATCAAGCGTATGATGGCGAAGAATGCAGATGACCGCTTCAAGACCATGACCGAAGTGCAAACGATTCTCGATGATCTTATCTTTGAGATGCGTGTTGCGCGGCTTGGCATAGGTATCAGACCGCAGATGAAGTCCGGACCGGTTCAGCCCCTCTCAGATGCAGACATCGCTGCAGCATCGAAGGGCGATACGACATCGACACTTCCGAAGTTTTCGGGTTCGTCCGCGACTCCGCCGACTAATCCAGCATTCGTAGAAGCTGCAAAGAACGCCGCGCCAAGCCAGCCTTCACCGACACCTGCAACACCGAAAGCGAATCCCGTGACACCACCGACATCGGCAACAGCAAAAGCAAATTTGGTGACGCCGCCTAAATCTGCAGCCGTTCCGCCTAAGGCACCGCCTGTAACACCGCCTAAAAATCCTGCAGTAAGCACTCACGGAACATCTAAAACCGCACCTAGTGTTGGTGGGAAGTTTGATGTCCCGGGCGCGAAGATATCGTCAGGTACGCTGCCTGTTCTCGAATCATTGAAGGCGAACCTCGAAGTCTCTTGGACATTTCAGTCGAAAGGGCCTATCGGTTGGGGATCTTGCCCTGTGATGGATCGCAGCGAGAAAGCGATTTATTTGAGCTCAAGCGATTCAAGAGTCTATGCATTGTCTTCAGAGACCGGCGAAGTGCTCTGGTCGTTTAGCACTAGTGGACCGGTGATGGCTAGCCCAATTATTGTCGATGACAAACTTTTGGTCGCAAGCACTGACGGCTCGGTCTCTTTAATTTCGCGTACAGATGGCAAGCCCCACTGGCAGTACCAAGGTGAATCTTCAATTGTGGCTACTCCGACACTCTGCAAGGGACTTGTGGCTGTTCCTACTCTCGATGGGCATCTGTTTGCAATCGATCTGAAAACCGGAATGCGCGAGTGGAAATGCTCAGTCGGTGATGCGATTGTAGGAACGCCGCATTTTCATGCAGGAAACATCTATGTTGGAACTCACTCTGCCGAGGTTGTCGCAGTTTCATCTTCAAGCGGCAAACGCACCTGGCAATTCGCTGCAGATGGACCTATCGTCGCTAGTCCCGCCGGATCTGTTGACAGCGTTTATATAGGTACCCAAGCAGGCACGTTCTACTCGCTTGAAGCTGAGTCCGGGCGCATGGTCTGGGAGTACTCGACGAATGGCCCGATACTCTCGCGGGGAGTTATCGCGTTTACATCCGTGATGTTTTGCAGTTTGGATAAGTGGATTTATTGCTGTGAGAAGTATGGTGGCGCGCTGCAATGGAAAGGCGCGGTTCGCGGCAAAGTGCAGGCAAACTTGGTGACCGCGCCAGGCTCAGTGTTGGCAGTGAGTAAAGAGGGCTGGATGCAGTGTTTCGCCCTGAAGAGCGGCGAGTTGCAATGGCAAAAGAACCTTGGAAAGCACGTGGAGTCGCACCCGCTTCTAACTTCTAAGATGATGTTTTTGGGGACAATGGAAGGCGACCTGGTTGCGTACACTTTTCCTCGAGAACCCGCCCAAAAGTCCGCGTAGATCTGCTATAAATCTCGTGCGGACCAAGGACTTTTGGAGTGAAAAAGACAGCGAGGATTGTCGCAATTTCGCTTGGAGCAGTGATTGCATTAGCAGTCGTTGCGAAGTGTATTTGGATGTCGGCTTTTGCCATTTCCGGCGCTGATGTCCTCTCCGGGCAAGTCAGAGAAGACTTGTGGGAAAGGCGCAACTACCTTCTTGGAATTGTCCGCGATAAAGATGCCATTTTTCGTTCTATGCCCCGTGAGTTGTCACCGCATTATCAAGGTGAATGGGCACTAGTCACTGCTTCGATGACAGTCGCTTCTCTCGCCAACTTGTCATCGATGTACGTCGATTCGAAAGCGGACAATTTGCAGTACATGCAATCGATTATTACTGAGACTTTGACAGAACGATATAGACAGTTCGACAAAGATCGCTGGAAAACTGATGCGATGGAGTCTCTCAAGACTAAGGAGGGACACCTCGGTTATCTTGGCCATGTCAACTTCATGATCTCCGCGTACAAATTGTCCGGAGGCGGTGACGAATTTGACAAAGAGTTTGTGGAAATTTCTTCCGCGTTGGTTGAGAAGTACGCAGCAGTGAAAAACACGTTGGTCGAAACCTATCCTGGAGAGATCTACATACCCGACAACGTCGTGGCTATCGCTTCTCTGCAGAACCTTGTCAAAATCGCGCTTGCGAGTAGCGGTTCTGAGCAAATTAGAAAGATCGCGCCACCTTGCAGGTGGGTTGCCCGCGACTTCATTACGAATGCAAAAAAGGAAACTTGGAGAGACTCACGCAATGGTTTGTTGGTGTTTCGAGTCATCGCCGATGGTGGCGACCGTACTCGGAGCCGAGGTTCTGGAGCCGGTTGGAACAGCTTCTATTTGCCTTTTATCGATCAAGATTTGGCGACGGAACAGTACCAGAAACTCAAGTCAGCTTTATTCACAAAAGTGTGGGGAATTTTTCCCGGCATTCGCGAGTACCCCGAAGGTGCTACCGCCAGTGGTGACGTTGATTCGGGACCGGTCGTCATGGGTTTAAGCGCATCAGGCACTGGTTTCGCCGTGGCCGGTGCGCGTTACGCGAAAGACGCTGATATGCTCACTGATCTTCTTTACACTTGCGAGCTTGTCGGCTGCACTGTGAAAGAACAATACTCGCGACATTACCTCACTTCTCCCCTGGTGGGCGAGGCGATCATGCTGGCTATGAAATCCCACACTGTGTGGGAGATGGATGACAAACAATCTAGTTCTCGACCAATCTCAATGTTGAAAAAATCCGGAGTACGTTAAACATGCCTATGTTAGTTCACTCGAACCGTTCCAAATCTCTAATCGCTGCTTCAATGGCTCTGGCCGTGTCATTCAACATATGCCAATCGCTGTTTCAGAAGGTGAATGCGCAGGGCCCAGTACGCAGTGCCATTCGCGAAAGAGTTGCTAATCGTGTCAACAAAAAAGCTACATACAAGTTCGAAACCGACAACATTGCAGGTTTGAGAGTTGCAGTATGGAGACCGGCGAACCCGCTCGGACCATCGCCTCTGGTTGTGTTTTCGCATGGTTTTCGCGGAGTGGCAGCGCAAAGTGAATCTCTCATGCGCGCACTAGCAAGTGCAGGTTACTTGGTGGTTGCTCCGAATCACAGAGATGCATTTGCAAGCGGCAAATACATCGGCAGACCAGAAGCGCCATTCTTGAGAGGTGGAAAGTGGAACGATGCGGCATACAAAAACCGCGGAGAAGACATCGAGAAACTGATTGCTGTTTTGAAGAGTGAACCGAAGTTCGTTGAGGCGATTGATTGGACGAAAGTAGCATTGATCGGACACTCCCTAGGTGGTTACACATCTTTGGCTTTGGGTGGAGCGTGGTCGAGTTGGAAGCTGCCTGAAGTGAAGGCGGTTGTAGCTCTGTCTCCATATACGAGTCCGTTTCTTGGAAAAGGAAATTTGCATGGAATGAATGTGCCCGTCATGTATCAATGCGGTACTCACGATCCAGGCGTAACGCCATTTCTCACTTCTGCTAATGGTGCGTACAACGAAACCAATTCGCCTGCATACCTCGTCGAGCTACAGGGCGCTAATCATTTCACGTGGACGAATCTCAACAAACAGACTTCACGAGAGCGGTTGATCGAACACTACACCATTGCTTTTCTAGACAAGTATTTGAAAGGTGACAGACAAGCGCGCCCCGATCAGAAGCTGCCCGGAGTTGCGATGCTTTTGTCGAAGTAGAATCGCTTGTTTCGAGGCAACACGAATAGGATTGTCTTAAAGAGCCTGTTTCGAGGTTCTTTTCTAGAAGATCTTGTCCAAAAAAATCGCCACGAAAGTAAGAATGCTTACAATGCCGTTGACGTTGAAAAACGCAGCGTTGATTTTTGACAGGTCATCTGGTTTCACAAGGCTATGTTCGTATGTCAGCATTCCGGCGACCATGGCGCAGCCGATCCAATAAAACACGCCCAGCCCCAATGCCAGACCTAACCCGACCAGCGTCGACACTGTAACAACATGCAACAGGGTGGAGATAAGAAGTGCGTTCTTGATTCCGAATCGCGCTGGAATGCTGTGCAGCTTGTTCTCGCGATCGAAATCAGCATCTTGTAATGCATAAATGATGTCGAAACCGGCGACCCATGTCGCTACCGACAAAGCAAGCAGCCATGGTGCAACACCTGTTATAGAACCGCTGGACGCAATCCAACCGCCAAGTGCTGCGCCACCAAGGGCGATGCCTAACGCGAAATGGCAAAACCAAGTGAATCTTTTCGTGAAGGAGTAGAACGAAAGCCAGAACACCGCGATTGGTGACAGTTGCAGACAAATTCCCGGCAATTGGCTGGCAGCTGCCAACATAATGCCGAATGATAGTACCGCAAATGCCATAGCCGGTTTATTTTTGATGCGTCCTGCGGGAATGGCTCTAGTGCTGGTTCGCGGGTTTTTGGCATCGATCTGCGCGTCGATCACGCGATTAAGTGTCATCGCCGCAGCGCGTGCACCAGCAAAGGCAATAATGGTGTAGAACACTGTTGCCAGCCCAGGCAGCTGGTTTACAGAAAGTATCATTCCCGACAAAGCAAACGGAAGAGCGAACACAGTGTGTTCGATTTTGATCATCTCAGCCCATTCGCGGGCGGCGCCGACTGGCTGCGGGTTTTGTGGTGGTGCGGGAATTTGTGGAGGTGAAGACATGATCAACAACTAAGCCAAGAATGTACGAAAAGACATACCAATGAAATACATCGAATTTAGCCGAAAGGAGCGGATAACACCAGCATCCTTGTATAATTGTCATGTTGCTGCCATGATGACTGCTGTGTCGAACAAGTATGGACAACGCCGGACCAGACTTAGTCAAGAGGTTTTTTCGTTCACATGACTCCTTCAGATAACTCGCAAAAGTCCGCCCAGGGGTCGATTATCGACCTGCAAGGAGTTGCCTCCTTTGCATCGCTGGTGGAGCTATTGGCTCAAGAATTGGGAACCACAGCCGGGAAAATGCAGGGAACACTGCCTGATGGACCTCAGTCGTTCAACAAGCTGACCGGCGAAATCGACCTGAATAATCAAGGTTTTATGCGCAAACTGATTCTCTTGGCAGAACCGGGCGCGCCGTTGACATTGCGCTTCCAATGCGCCTGGAATCCCGGAAAGGGAAACACTACAGAGCCTCTCGGGGTTACAGCCGACTACTACCTCGGTGTGGCCGTCGAGCAGATCGTTCCGCAGGGACGCGCTCTTGCCCGCTATGTAGAAGATATCTTCGCAGTGATGGACAGAATGGTCACGCTGGGACAGTCAAGCAGATTGTCCGCGATGAACATCCCGACCTCACAAATTGAAGCATTTGAGCAAAGTGAATCGGGCAACTTGGTGAGCACCTACACTCCCAAGAACTCTTCCACTTAGGTCGCTTCAACACTTCAGAGCTTCAACAAATCAGGCGATGTTCAGTTTCCGCTTGAGGCGTTCATAAACGACTTTCGAGTTGTGTCGCTTGTCCATCGGAATTTTTCGCACGACGACCACCTCGTCTATATGAGCCCAAGTGAGCTGTGCTTTCAGCGCGGCGGCAATACGGCGTCCTCTGCGCCGTGAACGGCACTCTATAACAAGGATGCGTTTCGACTCAGTTTCAACCAGTGCTGCTGCGGAGATTCCAGGCTGGGCCTTTGCGACCGCTTCAACTTGAAATGGAAAGAGCTGCCCTCGATCGTTCGCGATGCGATTTCCATGACGCCCCAAGAGCCACAGTCTGCCCTGTCGATCGATATACCCTGCATCACCGGTGCGATGCCAAATCTTGCCTTCAACATTGACCTTGGTTTCAGCTTCACCTTGACCGTTTAGATAACCGGAGTTGACATGGTCGCCCGCAACCAGAATCTCTCCGGCGACTTCCGATGACTCGGTCAGTTCCTCCCAACGCTTCAGTGTAAGCGGCTTTCCGTCAAGTACGTTTGTTTGAGCGACTATTCTTACGTCGATCTCTCGAATCGGTTTGCCGACGAGTAATCCAGCGCCGTTGAGCATTCTCGTTCTATCGTCTAGCGTCAGAGCGTTTGCAGAAGTCAGTGCGATCGGTTCGGCTTCCGTCGACCCGTAAACCGTTTGAACATCGGCATGGGGGAACACTTTCATGGCGGCGTCAACAGTTTTGGGAAAGACAGGACCACCACCAGTGAATACATTTTTGACTGTGGGGAACATCAAATTGTTCGCCATTGCAAATGTACAAAGTCTATCGAGGAACGCAGGAGATGCCGTAATTCTCGAAGGTCGCGTCGATTCAATTTGTGCAATCACCGGTTGCTCGTCGAAAGAGCCAGGCTTTTTCAAATTTGCATCCGGAATAATACTCGTGATGCCTGATGCTAGATTCGCGAGTACGAAAATCGGAAGAGTCACGAGTTCTCGCTCGTTTTTATGCTCTTCCGACGATGTGTGAGTTGAGAGCACTTGCAGTTGAGTGAGTAAAAAGCCGTGAGATCTGACAATCGCTTTTGGCACTCCGGTACTACCGCTGGTGAATGTGATCAATGCCGCATGCTCTGGCGAAACTCCAACTTCTTGTGCAAGTGTCTTGCCGGCGAATATTTTTCTTCCATCGCGCAATTTGTGAAAACATGGCAGTATGCCATTTCCTAGTTGAAACTTCAGTGGTATCGCACGTGTTTTTTCAGTCAACAATGTGGCGACGCAGAACTTCCACGATGCAACAATTGCTTTCGGTCTCACAATCGAAAGGCACCTATCTAAATGCTTTGCTCCTTGTGAAACGTCGATAAACATAGCTGTCGCGCCAAGCTGAAAAACCGCAAGCAGGACCGTGTACAACTCCGAAGACATTGAAGTCGCGACCAAAACCACGTCGCCCTGCTTCACTCCTTTGTTTCTAAACTGCTCGGCAATGTTGCATGTTCTTTCAAAGAGTTCAGAATACGAGACGCCGACTGAGGACGAATGCATGCTGCTAAAGAAGTGCGAGCGGTCTCTTCTGTGTTCGAGAATAGCTTCTCGGTCTCCGCATAGAATCGCTTTGTCTCTCAGTCTTTCCGCTATGTTCATTGTTATAGGACTTTCTCGAATACCGAATACTCTCTCATGATGCTGGACTTGTAACTTGCACTGATTCTTTCTGACTCATTGCCGCCCAAGTAGAGCGCATGGATTATACGTTTATATCCTAGTTGCAAACTTGCCTCGGTGACGTTGTGAATCAACAGTTTGCCAAGTCCACGGAGAGCGCGATCGGGTTTTCTCGCAAGCGTCTTGGTGACGATCGCCCGCTCTCCGGTGGCGTCAACCTTGTTTGGGTAGCAAAACAAGAAACCCACCAATTCGCCGTCTCTCTCTGCGACTTGAGTCAAGCGCACATCAACGAGCGGTAGAATTCGCTTGTACATGCCGACGAATTCATTGAGCGTGATTTCTGTGTAAAAGAGGTTGTTCTTAAAGCTTTCAATGCACAACTCGTAGATGCGAGCAAGTTCTTTGTCGACGTCTGCGGGATTCAAGCTGCGCATGATGACATTATGATCGCGAAGTCGTTCTGAAATTTCGGATAGTCCAGAGTCTTTTGGGCGTGCCGAATTAGCAATCGACGATCGATAGATTGCACTGGTCACAAATCCCGAATTCTGGAAATGATCGACATAAGAATCCGGATTGTCAGGCTCAAGGAAAAACCTTGGGTGTTCAGATCGCTTCGTCACCAACCGATAACGCTTCCATGTTGTTGCATCGAGCGGTCCGACGAGCATCTCAATTCCATTTTGTGTGGCGATGTATGATGCTTCGCTGAGTAAAGCCTCACCAACTGCATCGCATAGCGCGTCGTAATGACCGACGAACGCAGTCCGCAGACCTTTGTGATTTGGCGTCTTGGACCACCAAAGCGACACTCGACCGATGACTTCTCTGCGGGAGTTGCAGGCGATGAGATGGTGATTCGGCGCATCAGTCCAAGGGTTGAGATCGTTATACGACGAAATTGATGCAAGTTCTTCTGCGAGGCGATATTGAGAGTTTTCTTGTTCGGTCGAAACGGAGAGAATTGTGTATGTTTCTGTTGCTTTCATGTTCCCTCCTAATGAACAAAGAGTGCAAAAGGTATGAGCCCGAGTAATGAGCCCAAAGCTGCGAACGCGGCTTGCCTAAACCATCTTCGCTTAGAATTGATGGGACCGGTGCCTTTGGAATTGGAAAGATAGAACGCTAATGTAGGCAGTCCGATACAAAACGGCGCGAAGAAAATGTACAGAAGAAGTGGGCGCGATACCCCTTGAACTAGTAGCAAGGGAATGAACAAAAGACACCAACTCTTTAACACCGAGTACAAGATTGCATAGCGATGCGGTTTGTCGAGGGTTGTGTGGCGCATGTGCGCGACTGCCATGATTGCTGCATGCGAAGCGAATGCCAGAGTGTAGGGATAGATCAGGTTGGGAACATCAAGGTGCTCGGCGAAAAGGAGCCATATGATGCCAACAGAAGCAACGCTGATGACACCATATACGGAGTGCGTATTTTCGAGCTGATGGAATCTTCGAGGGAGGAGCTTTCGGTACCCGAGAAACATCACGATTGGTATTACTAACCAAGCCCAACCGCCGATGACGAAGCTCGCATAGGTGAAGAGTCCGGCACCCAGAATCGCGCCACCGTTCAAGGTCGTTCTATGCCGAGCAATAATGACGAATGCCAGCAATCCCAGAAGCACAATCGACTGAGTGATGAGCTGATCGATCGGCAATCCCAAATGAGTTTTGAGGACGAAGTAACATCCAAGAGGAACAATCAGATTATCCAATCCGTGCCATGCAACACCTTCAAACATGGTGGCAAGCACTCCGAGTGTTAGAGATATGAGGAGGATCTCTGGTCGACCAACTTGAGTGAGCGTCAGAAGCGGGATGACGCTGCCGACAAATGCAATCAAGAAGAATGCGATAGAACCCTCGATCGACTTCTTCGAGTTAACCACTTCATAGTGAATGCTTCCATATCTCATTCCAATCAAGGCGGAGGCGGCGTCAGCGAGAGTGAGTATGATGATCGGAATCAAATAAAGAGCGACGTTGCCCCGCGCAAGTACGAAGATCAACCCCACTGCAAGCGGAAAACAGACTTCGCCGATTGATGTTCGCCCCTTTGCGCAAACGACGTTGCCCCAACTACTTGCGCGTGCTGTTTTCAAAACGGAGATAAAAATGCTGCTGAAAATTGAAAGTGCCACCACGGGCCATGGCTCGCTGAAAATGAACGGAAAGGTCATGGTCAAACAGCCCATCGTCACATGTAGCAGCTTCCTTACTATTTCGGGATGAATGTTGTACTTCTTCGTGGCAGAGCTAAGCAGTTGCAGGGTCGTGCATAGTGAAAGAACAACAAAGAGAATCGCAAGCGCAGTGTTAAGCATTGGCGACCTCCTCCACTACCAGGCGAGTATAGAAGAAGGTCTTGTTTTCTTTATACAAGTGGGTTGCCAGGTCTTCTTGACTGATCAATTGAGTTGACAGATTCTCGGGACGGCGGCGGTTTGCCATCATGTTCCAATAAACCAAGCGGGCTTCCGGATTTGCTGCGGACACAAGTTTCGTCAACAGATTTTCATATGCGTCTGTCGACATGTATTCGAACACATCGCTCAAATTGTAAGCATCGAACTTGATTTTGGCGAAACCGTTTTGCATATCGTCCAATACTTCTTCGAGCGACTGTTTGCGCAATTCAAGCCGATCGAGATTTGCTTTTATTGCGTCGAAATTTTCACGGCGAAGCGAAAACGGCAGAGAAGTTTTGAATTGACCAGTGAGAATCCATTGTAGGTATGGATTTGCCGATGGGTTGAGAGTCGTTAGGGCATGCTTTGTCGAACCCATAAGAAAACTATAGATGTCACCTTGCGCATATCGGAAAAAGCTTGGGTGCCGTCCTAAAAGACCCATAACGAAACGGGAGAAGAACAGCTTGAACAGTGCTCGCCACTGCCAGGTATTCCACGTTTTGTCGTAAAATGCCTTGCGTTGAATCGATGAGCCACCCGCAATTAGAGTCGAGATTTCTTCGGATGTATGCACCAGAGGCAAAACCACATTCCTGAAGACTGAAAAGTAATTTTCAAACTTACCACTTGCGCAGAGACCCAAGTCGATCGTTGTTTTGTGTTCGTCCCAAAAATTCTGTGCTTCGGTAGAGAGTTCGCTGCGGCAGTGCTTGTAGAGTTCGCTTCGATTGTGCTTGTTATCGCAACCCATGAGGGAAAGGACTTGTTCGTATTCGAGAGTCTTGTAAGCCGCCACTCGCAGTTCAAGGCAAGCTAACTGTGCCGAACTAAGGTCTATTGCGATCACTTTTGCTGGATTTTTAGCAAGTATTGCCAATGTATTGTCTCCAGCTGAGCAAATCGAAAGGACAACATCACCAGGTTGAACGTTCATCGCTTCCAGCACTACATCAGCGTCTTCCCAGCATTGTCCGTAGCGAATCTTTTCAAATGACGCCTTTGACGCTATCTCGCTATCGTTTCGCCTTTGACTACGCATGAGCTCGATCTCCTGATGGATGACCGTGCATTTGAATAACAGTGTTTGCTTCTTTCTGTCCGTTGTTGGACGCGATACGTGTCACCGAACTTGGTGGTTTCACGATCGTCACCTCACCGGTGGAACCATCAAGACATACCCAATCGCCAGTTTTTAGCGTTGTTACTGCACCTGCAACCGAAACCGCCGCCGGAATACCTAGCTCTCTAGCGACGATAGCCGTGTGCGAGAGGAGACTGCCGTGTTCGACAATCATTCCGAGCGCCTGACCGAAGACAACGATCCAACCCGGGTCCGTTCGTTCTGCAACCAGAATCTCACCTTCGAGTGGTGTAGCTGTTCGTGGGTCTAGGACGACTCTAACAGGAGCGGTGATTGTACCTGCGCAGCATCCGAGACCACGAAGCATGGTGGCAGCACCAGACTTCGTGTTTCCGGCGCCATACACTATTGCAGCTTCTGGTTCGAACAGTTGCGGTATGCCGGAAGTTTCAATCCGCGAAGGAGGCGCTTGCTCATTCCGGTATTTGCTGAACTCAGCTTTTCGCGCCGCAACTACTTCTTTAATGGACAATGTTGAGCTAGTTCCTTCAATCAAACCCAATATTTCCTCTACTTCCAGATAGAAGATATCGTCGACATTTTCGATAAGATTGAGTGTTTGGAAGCGAAGTGCAATCGCTTTGAAAATTCGGCGAACCGTTCCGAACAACTGCGTCCGTTTAAAGCGCAAATTCTCGCGGTCCCGCACACGGTCTCTTGCTTCCGTCAAGACAAATCTGTAAATTGCCAATTTAGTTGGTTGCTTCTGCAACACCTGAGCGATCAATTTCTCTGCGTTATCGCGAATTGTTGCCGCTGAATCCGCTTCGAAAATCTCAGTGATTGAATTGCGTTGCGCCAAGAAGCCAACGTTTCTCAGCAGCGGCAGCGGATCATCATGCAACGTAGTGCTTTCGAGCTTTAACTCTTCGAGGCAACGATCGCCAAACCGATTTAGGTACTCGTTGTATAGCGCTTCAAATTGGGGAACCTTCGAAATCTCTTCAACAACTTGCACCACGTCGGAACTTACGAGGCTAACCGCGAGCGAACGATGTTTACAGGCAATTTGAGCCATTTCGCGCATCATGCGAGCTGGTTCGGTGCTGATGATTCCTGATTGTCCACAAAGTAAATCGTTGTATAGACCGCAAAATCTTGAGTCATCCTTTGCAAGGGTTTCGCTCATTTTTCGCAATAGTCCGTAAAAGATCATCGCGAAGAAGTCGTTTGTGAGCGGAGCGTCCCAGTGAGAAAGCAGTCTATCTTCAAGCGCTCTATATAGAGTTGCAAGTTCGTCTAGCGATTTGTTGGATAGGTCTTTTTCGACTGATGCCAGTGCATCTGCAAATCGTGCGTCGAAAGCTTTCATCTGTTTCGATAACGTCAAGTAATTAAATGCAACACCTGTCATGCTACCTATCAGGCCAAGAGAATCGGCGACTTTCTCCAATCCATGCGACTCTTTGGGGGCAATCTCTGCAATTGCGTAATCCGGCAATGGTTCCTTCAGACCCATCATCTGTTCCATAAACTGTTTATTCGATCTGTAACCAGGCAGAATAGAGAGCAGTCGATACCAATTGACTAGGTTGTAGTAAATGCGACCTTTCAACAGACCAATCATGTTTGGAAAAACCTGTTGGTTTGCTTTGATGTTCTTTGCGGAAACTCCCATGAATTGGCAGAAGGTGAGGTAGACGTTCTGATACGCTTTTCGTGCGAATGAAAAGGTAAGAGGTGTAGTAACGCCTGGATAGCTCTCGCCGATGTTGCTGTTGTCCCAAATCGTAACTCGTGTATTTTTGTATGGAACAGTATGTTTGTTGGTGAATTCGACGGTAGAGATCGCAGCCGGCGACATCGATGTTATTGGTCTGGTTTGCAGCATGTAGAGCTTATTTCCATGCAACGCCCACTCGACGTCCTGATCTGTTTTCAGTTGCTTGGAAATGTTGCGAACGTTGTTTGCAATTTTCGAAACCCAAGCATCTGCAGGACCTTCTTGCGTAATTGTGGATTCAGAAATGGAACCGTCCAACTTTACGCGATAAGTGTTGCCATCTACTTCGCCTGAGACGAGCTTCTCACCGTTGCCGCTTGTAGAACACACAAGCGCGGTTGCGCGATCTCCGCTGACCGGGTCGATGCTGAATGATACGCCTGCGAACTCAGGTTGAACCATTACTTGTACGATGACCGCGGGCGCTTTTGGCAGCAGTGGAAGCCCGTTCAATTGACGGTAAGCTATGATTCGTCGGCTGAAGGCGGAGCGCCATACTTGGGCGACGGTCGCAGCGACATCGCCTATCTGAACTTCGAGATACGAATCAAGTTGACCGGCGAAGGAGTGCTTTGCACCGTCTTCGTCGAGTGCTGAAGAACGCACTGCAAAGAGTTGTGATGTCGATAGTGTCTTAGCGCATTCTGCGATGTATCTTTTGAGTGATTCATTGACGCTGATGTTTTCGATGATTTCTTGAATGTCCTTTTGCGCGACATCGGCAGATTTAAGTACATTCAATTGGTCTTCTGAAAGACTTGCGTAGAATGCGTTAGGAGATACCACGAACCACGATGGCACAAGATAGCCAAGCTCTTGAAGCACTGCTAAATTCGCTGCTTTACCACCGACAATCTCGGCTCGTTTTTCTGATTGGGTGAGAATGAATTGTTTCATGTTTTTGCTATGACTCCGCATTTAGAGGGCGCGGGCCAGCGCAGGAACGGCGCCGACCGCGAGATACATAAGGAGAGTCCAGATGTTTGAGAAGGTTTGAATGCGCTTCGCTCTGGAAGAAACTGGGGCTTTCAAAAACTTGATGCTCATGATTGCGGCGCATGCAAAAAGTACTGCGATTGCAATCAAAATAGGAGCAGCGAAGCCGAGTTGAGCTGCAGTCAAAACGATAAAGGTTGCCGACAGTGCGATGGCACCGAGCCAGATGAACACGGATGTTGGAATTCCCCACGTGCTTGTGTATGTTTCCACACCCACTTTCTCATCGCTAGGTGCGCGCATCTTTCTTCCAACTTCAATTACGATACCGTTGAAGAAACTCGCAGCTAGAAACAGAATCAAACCGCGGGGAGGCGCATCGCCAGCCACCAGCCAATCGCATGCGGTTATGTAAATATCGGTGCAAACCAAGATGAGCATGTGTGACCAGAGATATGTGAATGGGTGCTTTCGAAGCCATTCGCGAACGAAAAATTCGCGGCTCATTAATGCGAAGTATCCCCATGTGCAAAGTAAAGGAAGTACCAAGATCGGGCTCAACCATGCGGTAACAGCGAGTTGAATGGCGGCGGCGAAGGCTGCTGTCCATCCGAGTTCACTAAGTGTTACGAGACCGCGTTGCACCGGTCTGTCTGGTTGGAATTTTGAATCATCTTCGAAATCTTTGAATTCATCGGCAACTCGCAGCTGCCAAAAAAGAAGTAATGTTGCGGTGAAGGCTACTGCAATCGCCTTAAAGTCAGGCAGGCTGTCCGCACCGCGCAGCATGGATGACAAACTGAGACCGGAGTACGCAAAGGCGGCGACCAGCAAACCATAGCTGAGAACTGGAAATCGTTCCTTTTGATAAGTCAGCCACTTGTTCATTGCTTGTTCCGCTTTGTGGTGAATCTTGTGTCGCCCAGTGCATGCGCGATAATGCCGCCCGGAAATGCGCCTGCATCTCCAAACTGTTTCGGTGGTTCCAACTATTAGTCGTTCGGCTCGTTTAAGATGTTCCGGATGACCTTGCGCTGGGTCTAGCCCTATCGCTATGTGCACATTCTATGGCTCTGACCGACCAATTTAGCCGGGCATCCATACACTTCCCACACTGTGGGTTCCAAATTTCAACGTTTTTAAAATGTTCCCAAAAGAGCATTAGATAAGCGAAATCTCAAATAGCTCTAGGAGTCGGAGACAAACATGTAACCCTGTCTGTGAAGTGTGCGGATGGGGCACTCGCTGCTGCTGCCCACTTCGAGCTTCTTGCGCAGATTTGCCATATGCGCGCGTACCGTGTCGGGCGACGACTCCGATAGGCTGGACCAGGCGCGTTCAACGAGCGTTTCTGCGTTGAAGACTTGATCTTTGTGTCGCATTAGAAACTCGAGCAACAAGTATTCTTGCCGCGTCAGCTTCACTTCGGTTCCATAGTGCGTAACGCGACGGGAAAGCTGGTCGAGCACGATGCCGCTTATCGATAATTCTGACGCCTCGACCTTCTGTGGGCGACGCAACAATGCTCGCACGCGCGAAATCAATTCTTTGGTATGGAACGGTTTGGTCAAGTAGTCATCCGCGCCACGATCGAGTCCTGAACTTTTATCATCAACCGAGTCACGACCTGTGAGCATCAATATCGGTGTCTGTATGCCTTTACTTCGCAGTTCCGAGAGAAATTCGAGTCCTGACATTCCGGGCATTTCCCAATCGAGAATGATCAAATCGTAAGGTGATACCGCAAGTAGTGGCTCGGCGTCTTTAGCCGAGTTTGCGCAGTCGACCACAAAACCTGCAGTGTTCAACCCGTCGCTTAGCGCTTCGAGGAGTCTTGCATCATCATCAACCAGTAAGATTCTTGACATGCGCCTTTCAGGCTCAAACCGTTCCGTCTTGAAAACCGGCGAACTCGCTTGCCGTAACTTTTCTATAATAGTAGCCGGGCGTGGGGAAATATGATTTTCAGCTTGACCCAATCGCGAATTTTGACGCGCACGCGTCGGGTAATTGCATCCTCTGCACGATGCAGCGCTCTGGCTCTTGCGATATTGATGGTTCTGAGTTCCATCATCTCATCATGGTTTCTTTCGGCAGAACCAGCCGAGGCATTTCAAGAAGACTGGCGCAAGATGAGTCGGACCGCACGCTACAAAGTAGACGAGAACGATTATGAAGGCGCGGTGGACTTGTATACCAGGGCGATTCAGACGATCAGGAAGACTGACCCGACCTCTGAATATGTGTATGACTTGATAATCAATCTTGCCGAAACGCATATGGTTGCCGGCAATTACACTCAGGCGCTACGGGTTCTGGAGACCATTGAGAGTCAGATACACAGTAAACAATTTTGTGATCCAATGCTGCCGGTACGGTTTCTCAGGCGAAAGTCACGAGTTGATATGGCGGTCGGAAACAAGGCTAAAGCAATCGATGAAGAAGCCGAAATGCTGAACATCGTTGGACGGTACTTTTCTCGTACGGCAGAGCACTATCAGGGGCAACTCAGAAAGCTTATCGAACTGATGTGGAAAGGCCAGGCTTGGCGAAAAATGGCAGAGGTAACGCCAATGCTAAGAAAGACAGAAGTCAGTGTTGAGATGTTTAGTGCGCTGATCGAACAAGCTGGGATTGGTGCTATGAAGTCGGGTGATTTTGATTCTGCTTTGAAGTTGTTATCGGATGCTGGAAGGCTTTACGAAACTGATGAGCGGCGTTTTCTACTATTGGGCAGTTGGAACCAATTCGCTGATCGAAGTTTTGCGGCTCATAGACTCGATCTTTACCCACTGATCGAGAAGGATGTTCGAAAACTGATTCGGTCGATGCAACTGAATACGGTGAATGGATTGAGGGGACGATCGATGGGACATTATTGCCTGGCGGTGATGTATCAGCGTCAGGGAAATGTGCAACGTGCCACTTTCGAGTTTAATGAAGTGAGACGGGTGTTTCCTGGTTTTGATCCCGCAACTCTCAGCGCTCATGATTATCACTTACTTGCGGCGGCCAACCTTAACGTCGTCAATGTCTACCTAAAGAATAACGAGCATCTTGACGAGGCTTCGGTGATGATGCAACAAAATCTGGAACTCACTCCGCTTCCGCGTGAGTCTTCGAAGATTGGTGAATGGTCAGACTTTCCTTGGTATCACTGTCTGAGTCGTCTGCAGTATGCGCGCCTATGCGCGAAGCGAAATGACATTGCAAAGGCAATTCAAACGCTGGATTCTATCGACATGACATTGGCTGAAAAGCACCCGGGCTTACCGGAGAGAATCACGACTCTTAGAAAGGCGTTATTGAAGAAAACTCGAGAATCAGATTCAGGAACCACCAAATGAAAGTACGTGATCAAATTCTTGTTTTGCTCGGCTTGCCGGTTGCATGCCAGATTGCTAGTGCCTGTATTTTGGCTTACTCCGTCGCGCAAGTCGACGAAGCGGCACGCAAGGAAGCCACTGCGAAGAAGGTTATGGGTCTTGTTCAACAGACAATAGGCCTTACCGGACAACGCATTATCGATCTTACGAGCCAGGTGTTTTCTCCGAGAAAGCATTACCGCATTGAAAATGCAACGATCTTGGCTTCACTCAAAGAAATGGAAAACCTGGTGTTGGACAATTCGTCTGCAAGGGAAGTTGTCCAGCATTTTACTGCCAACTTGAAGCGATTTTTGGATGCTTGGGAAGATATTGCGAAAAGCCTTATTCCTGGGCGCGGGAAAATGTATCTTGCGCAATTGTTCGACAATCAAGAGATGTTGGAGTCGCTTGATGTCGCGTATCGAATACTGGCTGAAGATGGGCAGAAGCTGAAGAAAATATACGGTCCGATTGCTGAGGAGTTTCAACCGAAAGCTATCAGAGAACGGATGTTGTTGCGAACGATGGTTATTGGCGCCATTGCATTCAATATCATACTGGTGATACTACTGGCGGTGTTGGTCAATCAAAACACACTTTCGCGTCTGCAAGTTTTGATGAACAACATTCGGGCATTTTCACAGCCAAAAGCGAAGTTGCAAGCCCTCAGCGGAAATGACGAACTGGCAGAATTGGACAAAGCTTTCAATGAGATGGCCGCGGAAAGAGCGCGCCTCGATGAGATTCGCAAGTCATTGATGGCGATGGCCAGTCATGACTTGCGATCTCCGTTGACGTCCATGTCGATCACTCTTGAATACATTTTGGAGAAGCATTCGGACTCGCTATCACCAGATATTCTCAAACGACTCGACCGAATGTCATCAGAGGCTCATAGATTGGTGCGACTATCTAGTACGTTCCTCGACATTGAAAAAATTGAGAGCGGCCGACTGGAAGTCGAGATGAAAAAAGTGAGCCTGGCAGAGGTTGTAGAACCCTCCATCGCGGCGGTCAGATCGCTTGCTGATGCTGGGAACATTCAGATAGTTGAAGAACTGAACAAGTCATGGTCGCTTTCTTGCGATCAAGAGCGGACTATTCAAGTCATAGTTAACTTGCTTTCGAATGCGATTAAGTTTTCACCGCGCAATGATTCTGTATCGATCAAAGCCGTGCCTGGTTCTGAAGAAGGTCTTCTGCGGATTGAGGTCCAAGATAACGGTGAGGGAGTTGCTCAATCTGAACGCAGCTTGCTTTTCAACAAGTTTAGCCAACTAGATCAACCCTCCGAAATCAAAAAGACAGGCAGCGGATTGGGACTCTACATTTGCAAAATGCTGGTCACTGCTCAAGGTGGAGAAATCGGATACCGCCCTGGCGACCATGCCGGAAGCTGCTTCTGGTTTGAACTTCCGACGCTGAGCAAACTGTCCTAGCGAGCGTCTTTGCAACTTCTTTGCAAATTCCACGTAGCCTAAAACCATAGCTAGGCGGGATTTGCAGATGAACTACTACGATTTTTCGAAACCAACCGATGGTGCCGATTCCAGTAATGTCGGCGTTGACAGCAGCAGCCTGGCGTTCATGAACGAATACATGGACAACTTTCCGCAAGTAGGCGGCGGCAATGCCCCTGCCGAAAAGCGAACCGCGCAGCAATATCCCGAAAACTCAACAGTTCGAATTTTGAATGGAGTTCCTGGTGTCGATATGGACTCGGTGCTTGCAGCGTCGCAGGCTTGGCGAGTGGAGTCGTTGGAAAAGTACTTGAGGGCTCAATCTCGTGAGGAACGCCTTCAGGCAATTGAGAGTTTGCGCAAGGAATTTCTCGATGCTCAACTTACCAACAATCCTGAAGTTACGAACATCGAAGCTGCCAAAAATCTTGCAGAACGTCTCGATCTCCAATCGAAGATCCAAGAGACTGCAGAGTCGCCTGAGGCTCAGAAAGAAGCATTGCAGGACTTCCTCCGTGCCCAAAGACGTGCGGGAGCGAGTGCACTTAGCTACTTGAGCGGAGGAGCAAGTCTTCCATTCGAAACCTATTCGAAGACATCTAAAAGTGCAGGTTTCACGAAGGGTTCCTCAAATAATTCTGACGGACCGATCACGTATGAAGATTTCCAAAAGGCTATCGAATCGACTGATTCTAAGATCGTTCCATCCGATGAGAGAAGAGCGTTGCTCCAGAATGTTCCTCGAGAAGTTTTTGAAAAAGCTATGGCTGCAGATATCGAGGAATCGAAAAAGGAACTGCAGTCCGCACAAGCTCTGATGCGTGATTTCATTAGAGCATGCGTGTCGAAAGAAGCCGGCAGCAATGATGAACGAGAGAGGTGCATCAAAGCGCTTTCAACATTATCAGGCGGCAGGAGCCGAGATCTCGAAGACGCCATCAAGTGGATGAAAGAAGCCGATCGAGTTGTTGAGCAAGGCGCTCAGGATGAGCGCAAGAAACTGGAACTTGATTGTGCAGATCGTTTCGTTCGGTGCGTGTGCGCTGATTTGAAGAAAGATTCAACGGCAGAAGAATTCGAAAAAGTTGAGAAACAATTGGGTTCGATGATTCTTCCTGAAACCGAGCAGATTCGAAACACGCTTGATTGGTTGCGCGTGCAAAAGCACGTGCTGAAATTGGAGGGCGGAGGTTCGTGTCCCAGCCAGGTTGTTGCAACTTGCATCAGTGCAGTGTGCGAGGAAGCCGCAAAAGGAAACAAACTCGCACAGTCACTCATAAGCGGACATGTACTGGACGCGAAAGATCGCAAACTGCTGCAAGAAGTGTATAAAAGTACAGGAGCCAATCTGTTGTCTGACGATGTTGTCGATTCGATCAGAGCAAAGCACCCGGAGCATTGGAAGAATTCCCAACTCCAGATGCTTCAAACTGTTGCGGAAGTCGCGAAAAATTCTTTGGCTCCTGAGGCTGTCACAGCGTTGGCGGTCAAAGCGATGAATCTTGGAGTCGGTGCTGAGAATTTGCTTTTTGGAACTGGAGGCGGCAGCTCATTAGAAACAGCGCAAAAAGATACGATAAACGGATTCTTCAATCTCGTTTCGACAGAGATGCAGTGGCGCGAAATTAGCCGATCAATTTTCAATGCAATTCGAATTGGTTCTGATAAAGCAAGTCCGCTAATGCAGGAGTTGTATTTGCGAACTGGGATTGAGCGTCGCCTCGATGATGGAAGTAGGGAGTTCGATGCGTTGTGCAAATGGGCCGCAAATGAGAAGGATCCTAATGCGATTGGAATTCTAGTTCAAGTTGCATGTGGTACTGGTTTGAAAACAGATAGAGCCGATGCATCAAAAGCGTTTGGAACTGTCTTAGATCTGGTGAAAAAGCACCCAGATCTCTGTCCAACGGTTGCTTCAGTGCTCACATCCAGAGCTGTTCCTCAAATTCGGGAGACAGACTCACAACTTGCAATCAATCGCTTTGACGATTACAAGCCCCTGTTGTCAGTTAAACAAGCGTATGAGGGCGCCGCCACTTTATACGGTGCTATGTATGCGACTTCGAAGAAGGTCAGCCACCAATTCGAAGCTGAAGATTGTCAGTACGAAGCCAAAGAAATTGAACGATTGCTTCGTGCGCGTAGTCAGTACAAACCGGCATCTGATTGGGCCGAGCAAGTGTTTCACTATTTCAAAAACGGTCCTGAAAATATGAGCTTTGCTGCTTCCGATAGGGGTATCAAGTTGGACTTTGGAACCGGCGGTTTGAAGAAATCAATTCAGTCAATTCCGGGACTTCGCATACCAAGAGACATGGATATGCTTTTTGGTCGCGTGCACGGTGGTGAGATCGATAACAACACGATCAAAATCGATGGAGTTGGTGCGATTGACGTAGGCAAGAAACTCCCCGTGCCTCTGGATGCTGGTTCGATCATGGTCGGTTTCTCAAACTTGCAGGCGGACTTCAAGGTCGATGCAGAGAAACAGACTATTACTCTCAACAATTTGAAAAACTTCCAGTTAGGAATGAGTGGAAAGGGTTATGACGCTTTCGAAAAAATAGTTGTGTCTGTGCAGCAGGACTCCAAAGGAAGACAATCCGTGAAAGCCGATGTTACTCTCAAGGATTCGTTCATCTTCAAAGGTATGATTCCACAAGATGCATTGTCAATGCAGTTTGATGTCACCGATCGACAAGCCGATAAATTCAGATTTGCGATTAACGAACTGTCCAAAAATCCAAAGGATCGCAATTTAGTCGTAACCACACTTAAGGCGTTAGAAGGTTCAATTGCTACGCAATCAGCAGAGACAGCAACGCTATTGGCAATGTTTGAAAAGGTTGAACGCGACGGAGACTGTCTGAAATTCAGCGCGAGAGCAGCGAAACGAATTGAACTAGATGCGATCAGTGTGGATGTTCCAAAAGAAATAACTGCCAAAATTGATGGCGATGCGAACAAGGGATTTTCTCTTGATTTAGGGGACTCTGCGCCGAAGGTCAATCTGAAAATGCCTGGCGAACTTGCTGAAAAGTTTGGAGTTTCAAATGGAATCCGGATTAAGAAAATTGTCCTGGATTCAGCCGACAGCGAAGGAGTAAGAAAGGTTAGACTCATAACTGATTCTGCGGTTTCGGAGCTTTCGCTCTATGTCGACAGGAACATGCGCATCGCAGAAAAGCAAGGAAGGACTTGCGTGAACTTGCGATATGAAAAAGACGAGTGCAAGTTGGATTTGGTGTTTCAGTTGAAATCAAAATCGGGTGCGGAGAATCCTATCGATGCCGCTATAGGTGGTGCGAATCCTGAAGCACTACTCGATGCAAATTGGAGTATCAGAATGTCGGGAGACGAGTCGTCGCGGCTTGAGCTGCTCAAAAAACTTGGTGCGCCTGAGCAACTCGCTGCTGCCTTTGCGCATGTTACTTCGGTAGAACACAAAGATGGCGACCTAATCTTCGGGCGCACAGGCACGGCACCGAATCATGTCGATGTGCAAGGACTAAAGATGAAGCTTAGCCAGCAAATTGTCATCTCAGGTTTGAACGTTAAAAACCTGAATCAGAAGAAACTGGAGATTGGTGTGCAAGGTATTGCCCTCAATGATCTTCCAGACAATGTTGTCGCTAAGGATTTCCTGTCACAGATTTTCAAGCACAAATTGCCTGTCACAATCAAAAAGCTGCAACTTGTGCAGAACGATGATGGCTCCTCCAGCTTTAAAATAGTTGAAACTAGTGGATTACTTCGGTCGGCCGACTTGGAGATGAGTAGAGATAGAAAACCAACTTACCTGACTTTGGTTGTTGATGACCCCATTGAGACGATTGGTTCAGCTTCCGGAAGCACTAAACGTATACTCACCATCAAGTGTCGATTCGATGAAAACGGCAATATGACCGTAGACAACGAGGCATCGATAATAGGGCAGCTGGGATTGAACTTCGCTGATTCTGGCGTAGGGCAGATTCTGTTTCCGTCATTTACGATAGGCAAGGGAGTTGGCCGGGCGCTTGGGTT
>CAYZJR010000010.1:87028-98713 GCA_964478655.1 uncultured Candidatus Obscuribacterales bacterium | reverse complement strand
GCTGGATGCCGCGCCTAAGCCGAGTGCAAATGTGCAGGCAATGAGCAGCCACGGGGAGGCCAAGCCGAAAAAGGCAAGCCCGGCAAGTGACAGTGCGGCCAGAAACATCCAAATGTGACCGAACAGAAGCATTACCCTTCTGTCAAAAATGTCCGCCAGTGCGCCTGCTGGAAGCGCCATAAAGAAAAATGGTGTGTAGACAGCCGTTTGCAGGAGCGCCACCATTAACGGCGAGGATGTCAATCCGGTCATTAGCCAGGCCGTACCCACGTCGTGCATCCACGTGCCGATGTTCGAGAACAACGCGGCGAAGAAGAACATACGAAATAGGGGCTTTCTGAGTGGCCCCATGATGGAGCACTTCATTGTTTCACTTGCTGGAACAGCCTCCTAGCCTAGCCAAAATCATGACAAAATCGTTCGCGCATGGATTCCGCGCCAAAGAACCTGAAATGGTTTCCCAGCCCTGAGATCGTATGGTTGTCAAGATCTAAAGTCAATAGATAATTATCTTATGCAAAGTTGGGCTTGCCGCCCTAAGTACGGATATCACGAATCCTCGTGGTCTTCGTCATCGTCGTCGTCATCGACTTGAGGAAGTGTCGCTATTCTGGCTTCCAGGGGCGGAATCAGTTCGAGGCGATTGGTTTCTTTGTAGATGTCGACCAGAAGTTCCAGCGGGTACGCCAGCATATCGTCTCTGGATGACGTCTCGACGTGTTCGATAACCGAAGTCAAAAGCTTTTCTGCTGCGTCCAGTTCTTGGCCGGCGATCAAAATGTCAGACATCAAGACTTGCGTGCGAAGCAGGTCTGGGTGATCTTCAGGCAGCAGGCGCGATTTTAGAGAAAGCCCGCGCTCACACCATTTCTTTGCCTCAGCTGTCTTGTTTCGATCCAAAAGCGAGATTGCGAACTTGATTGCCTGTTCTGCAAGTTCTAAATTGTCTTCTCCCAACCCTTTCTTTCGAGCTTCGTAAGCGCGCTGCCAGAGTGGGTCTGACTTCCTAAACCAAGATTGGCGTTCGTAGAATGCCGCTGCAGACTCGAGAATATCGGCTTGTTCATTAGGTTCATCCTTGCATGATTTGTCTGCAATCGCTATGGCGCGCGTGTACAACAAATCGGCATCGTTGTTTTTCTGTTGATGTTCTCGCACGCGTGCAAGTCCGACATAACCAACTGCGATTCCAGCGTAGTCCGGCGAAAACAGTCGCTCTCCAAGTTTGATCAAACGCTTCAGATTGTTCTCTGCTTCTGCAAATTTTTCCAGTTCCAGCTGGGCAATCGAGACGTGCTGCAATGCGGAGAACATTGATGCGCTGTCTGGTTCGTGCTCCTCCAATAGTCGCAACGCTTCCGCAAATTGATTTTCTGCCGATAGTGGATCGCCATCGCGACGCGAGTCTTCACCAGTGTTGATCAGGTCTTGTATGCGTTGCTTCATCTCCTCCGGAAGCTTGCTCGCCTCATCTTTTCTTGTCTTGTAGTCGTCTAAAAGCTGCGACATCCACGGCATCGAAGTCGGCGTCGTCTGCATGGCGGAGCCGACCGCCTGTTCTAAATCCTTCTGACTAAGCTTCTTGCCATGACGGACTTCTTGAATGAGCATCTGCGTCATCATCTTTGCAATCGGCTTGAGCGTGGCATCCGTCATTGGGACGTTCTTTACGCTTTCCAAAAGATGAGGCGGCACCGAGCCGAACATCTCATTGACCTGCTCCGGGCTTTTCCAAAACTCTTTAAGCCCGTCCAGAACTAGCTTTTCCACTTCCGAGTCTGACGAACGCCGGATGAATTCCTTCATCTCATCCGGAATTTTCATGTCACCTTGAAACTGATTCATCGTCTTCCACTGGTGGGGAGCCATGGATATTTTAACCGTTGAGGCGGGCGAAGAAGGAGTTTTGAAATTGCCTCGACGTATTCAAGGTGCCCGATACCCAGCCGTGGCTAAGGCTAAATTGGGATATCCGTTCGAGGCAGTGCGCCAACTTTGCGCCGCCATGCTTCGATTGTGTCGGAAACTTCCATCACCGTTTCGGAGTTCAACACTTCGCGACAATAAGGCTTCGAAGTTGCAACTTTGTTGAGATCGAAGAACCAATACAACAATGTCAATGGTGATACCCAAACTGGTGCAGTCTCAGTTCTCGGTGTTAAGACCGTCTCTCCGAATGTTCCATGCATTGCTGCTTCTATTGAACTTGCGATGATACTGTGCTGCAATCTGTCCATTGAACTATGCACCGTATGCAGTGCACGCAGAAATGCAGAACCATAATGTGATTTCTTGAGACATGCGCAAACACCGAGGCAACCGTCGGATTTGATGAGGTCTGCGATTCGCCTCAGTACGTCGGCATGACGAACTTCGTAGCCGAAACCTTCAGTACCAAAGGCTGTCGAAACAAATATCTTTTCGCAGTCTTGTAACTGCCAAGCCGCAATAGCGGAGACTGAATCCATGACTGAGGTCGCCGTGTTGTACTCATTGCCTATGAACAGTCCATCGACGCCACCATCGATTCCGATTACGGCGTTTAGATTGAGTTCCTTCTGCAGATACTTATACGCTGCGGAAATGGGGCGAACGCCAGCAGGAGAGAAGCACCAAACCGAGGCTGGTTCTCCGGTTTCTTCATGCCACCATTTCGAGACATAGAGCTCCGGAAAATAGCCTCCTAAGGGCTTCTTGCAATGTTCATCAATCCGATAAAGCTGTTCGCTCACATGCTCTGCGCCTGGCACAGACATCATGTGCGTGAAGGTGAAATTCGCAAGATGGACCCTGTGACCATCGTGATGCAATTTCAAAGCTATGGGCAGCCCGCAAACGACGTCGAAACCACCGCCGCTGCCTGCAATGAGTACCGAGCTTTCCGGCTTCAGCTGGAAAGGCAGATTGAGAACTGGCTGCACATCCGGTCTCCTATACACGATTCATTCTATACATCAGGCCGTTCGGCGGCTCACTCTGTAAAGCACTGTCAAGGTCCTATACTTTTCATGAAGTACTGCAATCGGAGTAATTGCTATGGCGAGACGCAATCGCAAACGCAAACGACAAAGCTACACAGACGAGTTTCCGGCAATTCACCCAGGGATGCCGCCCGGTACGCTTGTTGCCGTGCCCGATGCGACTGAAACTGACATCACGGTGTTCGCCTACGACGAAAACAACATTATCGAGCAGAAAGTCACTGACACCGCTACTCTCGGGACGTTGCACGGCAAATGGGAAGTGGTTTGGATAAACGTCGAGGGTTTGGGAAACGTCGATGTGATAAGTAAGATCGGCAAGTTGTTCAACATCCATGAACTCGCGCTCGAAGACGTGCTGACACCGAATCAAAGAGCGAAGACAGAGACATATGGCGACTCCTACTTTGTAATCGCGCATATGGTTGAATCGAAAAATGGGCTGGGGATAGAACAGGTTTCGATGTTCATGACTCACGGCATTGTAATTACCTTTCAAGATGGACCAATCGATAGTTTTGAACCGGTGCGCGATAGGTTGCGAAAGAATCTTGGGAAGATTCGCACATCCGGTGCGGATTACCTTGCGTATCGATTGCTTGACGGAGTCATCGATGGGTACTTCCCGGTGCTTGAGGAGCTAGGTGAAAAGCTGGAGTGGCTTGAGGACGAGATTCTAGAAAAGCCGAGTCGTGCGACCGTGACGCAAGTGCATGAGATCAAACGCGATTTTCTGAGATTGAGACGGACAATCTGGCCGCTTCGAGAAGCTATCAGTACTTTATTGAGAGATAACTCAAACCTGTTTGCGCGAGAAACTTTGATATTTTTGCGGGATTGTCATGACCACACCGTTCAGGTTGCTGATTTGATAGAAAACTATCGAGAAATAGGCTCTGACTTGATGGACGTGTACTTGTCGAGCATAAGCAATCGATTGAGCGAAGTAATGAAAGTTCTGACGATCATCACAACGCTTTGTGCGCCTCCAACTTTGGTGGCAGGTGTTTACGGCATGAACTTCAAAAGTGAACTGTCACCATTCAATATGCCCGAACTGCACTGGTACTTTGGCTATCCATGGGCACTTTCGCTTATGGTTGTTTTGGCTGTTGGAACAATTTGGTTTGTGCGAAAGAGAGGATTGTTGGATACCGTTGCGGAAAGCAATGAGCCCTCGACTCAGAGTGGGAAATGAATTGACTCGCGGCTTTGGTCGACCATTTCTCCGTCTTTGCACAATACTATAGACTTCAAGGCTCCGCCCGGGCCCGCGTATACCTTGCCGTTCTTGTCACCGCCCCTAATGGCATAGTCGAGCCCACCGGCAATGGCGCTGTATTCAACAGTCCCCGGTAGAATGCTGCGAGGAGCCTCGGCGCGTGCCAGTTTTGTGTTGACGACTTTTCCCTGAAGCGGCCACTCAAGCTGTTTCGTGAATGGGTTGTAGAGCTTTCTTCCTTGCTTCTTGGTTTTTGGATCTCCTCCCGGTAAGTAGCACTTAAACTCGTCGTCTACGACTTTGGGAAACTTGCCGTCGTTCTGCTCCGCATACGACTCGACGGCCCACTGCACTGCCAACATGTTGCATTTTGCGAGCACAACATCGTTCGATATCAAAAGAAGAACTTGATTCTTTTGGTTCGTCACCGGCTTGCCGTGTTCATTGCCACCGCGGATGATGAAGCCTTGTCCGTTGCCGATTGGAGAGTATTCCACTACCCCTGGCGGCACTTTGTCATTTATCGCGGCACGTGCCGCCTTCTCTGAAGTGAGTTTCCCCAGCGTCGCCCACTCTTTCTTCTTTGTTACGGGATTCGGAATGCATGAAACGGTGAGAAACGTCGCGTCATCATGCGAACCGAACGGAAAAAAGCTCTTGAACTTATCATCTATCGACACGGGATACTTGCCTGAGTGGTGGCTCGCATATTGCTCGGCAGCAAGTTGGACTTTGGTCATATTGCGATATACCGATTTGCTTATCGACTTTTTCGAATCTTTGAAGACGAGTTCATCACCGATTTCAACTTGCGACGATGCGGGAAGTGTGCTGCAAAACATCACCAACAATGCGGTGAGTGGTCGTTTTGCGAGTATTGGAAATTTGTGCGCTTGCATCATCATAAGAGTGGGTATCTTAAGAGTGTCTCGCATGCATGACAGACGTGCCAACATGAAGTCAACACTGGTCAAATCTTATCGCATTTCGAAAGGCACCGTCGAATCGGGAGCCATCTTTGACAAGCAGGAAAAGTATCGTTATCTACTCTGGCGGCAGTGGATTAGTGATCAGTCTGTGGCACGGAGTGCCACGGTGCTCTTTATTATGTTGAACCCTTCGACTGCCGACGAGATGAAAAATGATCCGACAATTGCACGCTGCGCTCAACTCTCAAAACTCTGGGGATTTGAAAGGGCGGAGATAGTTAACTTGTTCGCATTCAAGGCTACGCAGCCACAAGTATTGAAACGAGCAAGCGACCCGGTGGGACCGGACAACGATCAGTTTATTCTCGATGCCGCTCAGAGAGCCGATTGCATAATCGCCGCTTGGGGAAATCATGGCACGCTTCTACAGCGCGACGAAGAAGTGCTCCGGTTGATTCGGGAGCGGCACCGTATCTGGTGCTTTGGCAAAACTAAAGTCGGTGCTCCGAAGCATCCGCTTTATCTTGGTTACGGCGTCGAACCGACTCGTCTTTGCTAGGTACCGAAAATCCCAGACGCCTGAGCCTACGCAGTTCGTGGAACCGCAGTTTGACCGCCCTTTACAGTCGATGACTCCGGTGGCTTGTTGGCGTGTTCTTGAATCATTGCGTCAACTAGACCAACAAACAGAGGATGTGCGTTGTCGGGACGTGACTTCAACTCCGGGTGGAATTGGCAAGCAATGAAGTAGGGATGGTCGTTGAGTTCGATCATCTCGACGAGCCGCCCATCCGGCGACAGGCCTGAGAAGATCAGACCGTGCTTTGCCAGCGCCTCGCGATGATTGTTGTTTACTTCATAGCGATGTCTGTGGCGTTCCGAAATAACCGATTGCCCATACACTTCTGCTGCTTTGGTGCCTTCTTTCAAATTGCAGGGGTAGCGTCCGAGGCGCATGGTTCCGCCTTTGAGAACCACGTTATGTTGATCCGGCATCAAATCGATAACCGGATACTGGGTTGATGGATTGAACTCTGTCGAGTGCGCACCTTCCATACCTGCCACGTTGCGAGCGAATTCGATGACTGCGGTCTGCATGCCGAGACACAGTCCCAGATATGGAATCTTGTTGTTTCTTGCATATGTCGCAGCTTGAATCTTTCCTTCCACTCCGCGATCTCCGAAGCCGCCAGGCACCAGCACTCCATCTACGTCGGATAGGTACTCTTGCGTTCCATGCTTTTCGATGTCTTCAGACAAAACCCACTTAATTGTCACCGCCGCGCCAAGCTTGGCTCCGGCATGTTTGAGCGATTCAACTACAGAGATGTAGGCGTCGGACAGCATTACATACTTGCCGACGATAGCCACTGTCACTGTCTTGCTTGGGCGCTTGACGCGTTCGACCAGCTCTTTCCACTCGGTCAGATCCGGCGGTGTGTTGGGCAGATGCAATCGTTCCAAAACTCTATCAGCAAGCCCTTCTTGCTCGAGGAATATCGGCACCTCATACAAATGCTGCACATCTTTGCATACAACAACCGCGTTGATATCTACGTCAGTAAATAGCGACAGCTTCTCTTTGATCGAAGGAGACAGCGCCTTTTCAGTGCGGCAAGCGAGAATATCGGGTTGAATACCTCGACTTCTCAACGTGTCGACACTGTGCTGTGTGGGCTTCGTCTTGAGTTCGTTGGTCGTACGCAGGCTCGGAATCATGGTCACATGGATATAGCAAACATGGTCTCTGCCTATGTCTTTGCGCATCTGGCGAATCGCTTCGAGGAAGATCAGGCTTTCGATGTCCCCGACTGTTCCGCCCACTTCCACAATAACGATGTCCGCTTGTGAGGCCTGGGCAGCCTTGCGCAGGAAGTTCTTAATCTCATTGGTGACGTGTGGAATCATCTGGACTGTTCCGCCCAGATAATCACCGCGCCGTTCCTTCTCCAAAACGCTCTTATAGATTGAGCCTGCCGTCACGTTGTTCATGCGGCTCAGATCCACATTTATAAAACGTTCGTAGTGACCGAGATCCAGATCGGTTTCAGCGCCGTCTTCCGTGACGAACACCTCACCGTGTTGGTAGGGGCTCATCGTGCCTGGATCGACGTTGAGATATGGATCTAGTTTGACTATTGTCGTCGTCAAACCCCTTGCCCGGAGTAGGCGTCCAAGAGAGGCAGCGAGTATGCCTTTTCCCAATGAAGAGACCACTCCACCAGTAACGAATACATACCTGGTGTTCATACCGCCTCCTGTGCGCGACTTTCTACACGCGGACTTCCAACCATTAATATAAGCGATCTCGACGCAAGTCCGACTGCGTCATTAAGAGTCGCATGGAAATTAGTGCTTTGATTTTGTGGGAGGAACCCCACTGCTATTCGTATATGCGTCAAGGGGGATGGGAGGGGGAGCTTTTCTTGCTTTGAGAGCCGCTTCCCGTTCCATATCCTTTGACTGATCATGAACCTACTCCCCTATCTTCGGAACTCTGAAGAAGGATTTCTCGCTGTCAGGCGCAGTCTTGAGCAATATCTCGTGGCCGGGAGGAGTCTCGACCTTGTCTTGGCGCATGACATTGACGACGGGAAGTGCGTGCGACATCGGCTCGACGCCGGTTGTGTCTACGGCTGCGAGTTCGTCGAAGTATCCGATAATGCGGGCCAGTTGCTCGGTGTAGAGGCTCTTCTCTTCTTCGCTCAGAGTTAATCTGGCGAGTTTCGCGATATGCTCAACGTTTGCAGAAGATATCATCTATATTCCTGAAGGAAACCAGTAAAGCTCGGGCTTTCTGATCAATATTCTGCTATTCTCGCAGAAAGCAGCCGATTTGAAACATGTTATTAGATACCGCAATTCTCATCATCGCTTTAATCGTTATCGTGGGCTCTTCGGAGCTCTTTACAAACGGTATAGAATGGCTAGGGCAGAGGCTTCAACTTAGTGAGGGTGTTGTCGGTAGCGTTCTTGCTGCGGTAGGAACTGCCCTCCCGGAAACACTCATTCCGATAATTGCCGTCTGTTTTTTCGGCCAAAAACATGGCGAACAGGTAGGCATTGGCGCCATCATGGGCGCCCCGTTTATGTTGAGCACGCTGACTCTTGGGATTTGCGGGTTCTCAGCCTGGTTTTTCTCCAAACGCGGTCGCAGAGAGCCGAAGCTGACCATCAACAAAGGTGTTATCGGGCGTGATTTGAAGTTTTTCATCATTGCCTACATCGTGGCGATGTTGACAAGTTTTGCCCCGCCAAATCCCTGGATTCGGGGCTTCATGGCCCTGCTTCTGTTTAGTCTCTATCCTTTGTATCTGTACAAGACGTTTCAGCACGAAGGCGAAGTGGGCGAGGCTCCTGAGGCTTTGCACCTCGACAAGCTTTTGAAGTTGGGACCGGATAAGTTGCGGCTGATCATTCCGCAGATAATGCTCGGGTTGGGTGGTATCATTGGCGGTGCCTGGTTTTTCGTCGATCACGTCGATGACTTGTCGCAAGATCTCGGATTCCCCGCACTGATTCTGTCTTTGATCATCACGCCGATTGCAACTGAGCTGCCGGAGAAGATCAACAGTGTGTTGTGGACTCGCACAGGCAAAGATACGTTGGCTTTGGGGAACGTCACAGGGGCATTGGTTTTCCAAAGCTGCTTCCCCGTAGCATTTGGTGTGGCATTTACGCCTTGGGTTCTTGATGCAGGCGTGCTTTTGACCGGCGTTGTAGCAGTTTGTTCGGCAACGATGTATTTGATATTCGTTGAGAAGGAAAAACTCAATCCATTCATTTTGATGGCAGGTGTTCTTGTATACGCGGCCACGATCACGGCAATGATCAATTTAGATGTGCCCGCGCACGGTCACTAAACCTTGAAAGTTGCTGCCATCCGATGCCGGCGTGCTAGTTGCAGACCGCTGAACTGATCCACTTTTCTGAGATATTGTGCGTGAGATGTGCCAAGTCTTTTTGCATCTATTTTTATAGACCAGTTCAATAGGTCTTCTGCTCGCTGATAATCCTCCGTGAGAAACTCGATTTCGGCGAGGCTGGCAGTGATGTCACTTAGTAATAGACTCTCCGGAAGTAAGGAAAGAACCCATAGATTCAAAGCAACTTTGTACAATCCCTTTGCTTCACCAAGTCGATTTTTCCTTAACGCATATTTAGCGCCTGCGATATGCATCGCGATGCGGTTTACTACTCTCTGTTCGCAAAGCGCCGAGCATTGAGTTAGTTCACTGAGCCTGTCCTCGAACTCCGGATCGACTTCCAGTGGAATCGTGGCACTGTATGGAGGGGCAAACGACGTAGCCACAGGGGTTACCGTATCAATGACCTGCATAGATCCTCCAAATCTTCATGTTGCACCAAAGATATCCGAGGACATCTGAGGAAATCCCGAGTAACTCTAAGCAATTCTTTGAAGGGTGCCGTTGGCAGGGTCTGCCCACACTTCGCCTGTTGGATTGACGTAGATTTCGCCATTGAAGATCGATTGGCTGCCATCCGGGGTTGTGATTACCCACTGTTCGGCACGGATTCTGCGGGCATTCAGGTTAGGTGAGCTTACTTTCGTCAGGCTGTCTCCGACATAGTCGAATCTGGCGCTAGAATTTCCGGCTGCAGACTCAGCTGCGACGATTCTGTTGTGCGCATCAATTTTGACTAGAGTGCCGTTCTCGTAGGCGATATTTCTGCTGCCATCGAGTCTGAATGATTCTCTAACTCCGTTTTCGTGAATTCTCGATAGCGAGCCGCTTTGATTCACTTCAAAATCTCCTTTGAACGTGTACGGTTCAACGGTTTCACCTTCGATTCGCCAGGTGCGTTCGCCAACTTTGGTGGCTCGCATGCGACCGCTCATCTCAACGGATTGAAGCCCCGACCCGTCATTTGCGTATACATAAGACGCGCTTCTGTAGCCGTTGTAAGCGCTGGTCACTTGTCCGTCTGCATTTTTATAGACGGCGCTTCCGTCAGGAAGTCGAGTGGATGCTTTGCCGTCCAAGTTTAGGAGTTCGGTAATGCTATCTGATTCGTCTGAGCTGATTCGTCTGACTGACAGCCCGACATCTGAAGTTGCGTCTGAGACCACTTCAATCCGCCCATTGAAGTCGTATTGTTTTCCACCCTCTGTCACTCTCCACAGATTGTCGCTGCCTTCGATTCGCTCGGCCCTAAAACCGTTCGGTCCACCAAAATCTACTTCTACGAGTTCGCGACTAGCTGCTCCATCACCATACTTAAATGTTCCTGCAAGTTGCCCATTGTGTTCCACTTTCATCAAGCGTTCAGAGCTATCGCGATACGTCATCGTTCGTTTGTCGAGAGCGTGTTGAAACGAACCATCTGCGTTGACGTTGACACGTGACCATTCATCATTCAGGTCTTTCAGGCTCTGCGTCATGTCGTCGTTTAGATCAAGGTTGACTCTTCTGTTGCCGAATTTTACTGCCACCCTGCCATCGCCGCTGGTGATCGCATCTGACGCAATAATTTCACCGTTTCCCGGGTAGACAACTGGCGGCTCGCCAGCAACTTGAATGGTGAGTCGACCGTTCTCTAAGGAGATGCTGGTGTTATTGCCGAGGTCAAGTTTTGTGAGATTTCCGGCGGAGTCGTAACTGAGTCGATTCGCTCCTTTTGTGTTGAGATTGGCGATTACAGCCTCGGATCGAGCGTCTACAGGCAACATAGTTTCACCGACATCTTTGTAGCTGACGAGGTAGTATTTGCCGTCCGGCTGCCGAGCTAAAAATGAGGGCTCGGAAGCTGTCGCACGGCCGTAGTTTGTATCGAACATGATGCGTTCGTCTGCCGGGAGCTGCACCATTTCACGGGGCGCCTCATCTGGCTTGACGAGAGGATTGTACACACCGTCTTGTCCCGTAACCGGTCGCCACTTCTTCAACTTCGTTGCGTCAGAATTGGTGTATGCGTCGTAGATTGGATTGTCGAATTGATCGGTGGTTTCGCGCAGTACGATCCAATCTGCTGGTTTACCGTTTTTTGCCGGATTAGCAACTTGTCCTTTGAAGATTTCGAAATTGGCATTGTCTGCCAAATCTGCTGTGCGCAGTATCGTCCCGTTGGCGAGCTGCACGCCGTCGCCAGGAACGATGATTTTTCCACCGACAATTCTGTTTACTTCGTCGCCTACTGTTTCGACTGCGCCGGGAGAGATTTGAACGCCATAAGGAAGAGCGGTGCCTTCGGGAATTATGGTTCCGTCTGCGAGCCTGATTTCTTTGGTGATGATTGTGCTCTCCTTTGTCGAGATGAATAGTCCGTTCGGATGCTCAAGCGAGTCTACTTGCTTGAGAGTGTATTCGAGATCGGGATTCTTTCTGAAGTGAACTATGCTGCCGCCATCTTCGCCAGCCAGTTGTTTGTACATTGCATCTACTTCTTCGAAGCTCATTAATCGAGGTTGTTTTGGCGTGCCCGCTTTTGCAACGTCTGCATTGTCTGCTACTGCGTCAGCTGCTTTTCTGCCGGCAGCATCGGAGTTGTCCGCTGCCGCGTCTGCTGTTTTTGCTGCTGTGACATCGGAGTT
>CAYZJR010000010.1:71201-86928 GCA_964478655.1 uncultured Candidatus Obscuribacterales bacterium | reverse complement strand
AGTTGTCCGCTGCCGCGTCTGCTGTTTTTGCTGCTGTGACATCGGAGTTGTCCGCTGCCGCGTCTGCTGTTTTTGCTGCTGTGACATCGGAGTTGTCCGCGACAGCATCTGCTGCGCGCAGTGCATTTACTCCTTTGCCGACCAGGTCGAATGCTGCGGTAAAGGCGACCCCGGCTCCAGCTCCGATGGCGCCTGATGTCAGACCTGCCTTTATCAGTCGTCCCAGGTTTTCGTCTGCGCTTAAGGTTGTGTCCCAGTTGAACGATTCGCGAGCCACGCCGCCAGCAAAGCCACCGGCAAAACCTGCTCCGGCGACTGATGCGTATCTGCCCAGCCTGAACGCCTTTTGCAGTTCACCAGCCCCGACGAAGTTCATTCCGGTGTTCACTGCACCATTGACTCCATCAGCGATTGGTTGCGTGCTCGTCCAATCATAGTCACCACCCATGATAAGTGCTTTTGTCGAAACTTTTACGGCTGCGCCGCCAACCGACATGAGTGCGATCAAACCGAGACTGGCTCCACCTGTGAATCCGGCTCCGGCTACAGCTCCGACTGCCAGCAGAGCATCCGACATCGCATCAGCCGCCGCACCTTTCGATTGAATAAAAAGATCTGCTGCTGCATTGAGATTATCGATCAGTTTCTTGCGTTCCTCCTCGGGCAACTCTTGGAATTTTCGAGCGCACTCTGCAAGTTCCTTCGAGTAAGCATTCATGGCGTTGTCGAGACTCAAGCCTGTTCCGTCCCAACAGGCATCAACAAATCTGCTGCCGATGCCATCGCGAGAATTGAAGTACCGATCTTGGTCGCGATTGAACTGTTCGCGAACATTAGTTGGTTGCTCTTCAAGCATTCTGCGAACTTCCAACTTGTCTTGACCGCCCAGTTCGTCGTGCAAGTCTGCGATAAGTTCGCTGCCATACTTGCGTGCGTAATCTGCTTTAAGTGTCTCGATCTCTGAAGGTGTCAAAGAAGTCAGCACTTTTTTGATGCCGGATTCGTCGGTTCCTGCGCCGAGAATGCAGACTCTGATTTCGTCTTCAAGTTGCATTTTTCCTTGACTTGTTGTGTAATCGGCGACTCTCTTTTGCTCTGCGCTTAGCTCTTCCATGATTGTGGCGCGGTACGCACTGTCTGTTTTCAGCTTTTCTTTTTCCGCGGTTGTGGCATCAGCGATGTCTTTGAGAATGCCGCGCTCGTCGTCGTCGAATCCTCTGTCACGTAGTCTGACTTTGTCAGCCAGGGACAAGCGTCCGTCTTCGGATTCGAGAAGTGGCTTGATGTACACTTCATACTCGTTTTTCCCGACCCAGCGCAAAGACTTGTTGAATGCATCCGCGAGCTGTTTGTCTGATTCCGTTTCCGGATTTTGAAGGCGCTTTTGCAAGGTTGCGTCTTCTTTGAATGCTTGTTCTATTTCGCTGACTGTTTGCCGCAGACCCAGTCCCTTTGCTGTTGCCAGTGTGATTTTCTCGGGCAAGCCTTGATGGGGCTTTTCGCCGTCTAGCATATGTGACAACATTCCGATTGCGACTTCAATGTTCGGGTTGAAATCTTCAAAAGCACATTTAATTGCGAGGTCGATCGACTTTCTGTAGTTTTCGTCTTCTCTATAGCGTCTTTGTTCATCTGAAGTCATTCTCGAGATTGCATCGTACATCATGTTGCTGTCTGTGCTCCATGCGCCGACTATATCTTTCAATACAGTTTCGAGCGAGCGGTTGCCCGTTTCTTTAGAAGCTTCGTACGATTCATTTACGCGTGCAAGATCGAGGACTGCTGCCGTCTTTTGATCGAGGAGTTCTTTCGCTTGTTGTTGTTCCGATTCGCTCAAGTATGTGGAGAGTACGTTGTCGATTCCTTGGCGGAAGCCCGGCTCCATCTTCAATCTGATCCAATCTTCGCGAGACATATTCTCGATCGATTTGTAAACGCCGGCTTCGTCATCATTGAATACTCCGCGATGATTCGCGAGCGCGGACACCAGTGTTTCTTTGCCGTGCAAAATTTGATCTTCCCACTTAAGAACCTCGGTTTCGTTGCCAGTCTTGACGAGCTGTTGGTGCAAGCGATTGTAGTATTCAATTGCAGACTTGTCGGACTCTGTGTCTCCATCGAGGTTGCTTGCCACGAGGTCGCGACCGGTCACGTAGAGATTTCGTTGTTCCTTCGACATGTGCATGAGTGCTTGTTCGATGGCTCGCTCGTTGTCGCCGATGACGCTGCGATTTTCTCTGACTTCATTTATCGAACTGACTTGTCCGAACTCGACGAAGTCTTTGGCAATTCTTGTATCTCTGCTTTCAATGCGACTGCCGTCTTCGGTGTAGTCATCGAAGGCAGCTCGAATGCGTTCTTGGTTTTCTTTAGACGCGTATGCTTCTCTAACTTCTGGTGAAGCATCACGAAAGGCTTCTTCGAAGATCTTGAGATTGCGGCTTTGTAAGGCTGTGTCGGCTAGTGCCATCGTGTCTTCGGAAGTGCGACCATCAACGCCTTTGAGATAGATTGCGATCGCCTTCTTTGTTTCGTCTGATAGGTTTTTGTCTTCTAGTAAGTCGCCTCTCAGTTCCTTTCCGGGAAACATGTTCCGATAGTCCGCTTCTAGCTGTGCGATTTCTTTTGAATTCATCGTCGCCAACTTGCTGCGAATTTCCTGTTCGCAAGCTTCGTCTGTTTTGCCGACAATAGCTTGCCCTCTTTCGATTAATGCAGCATGAATGCGCGCCGCATCGCCGCCATTGTTTCCATCAACGCCATGAAGGAGACTGAGCGCGCGATCTAGCGTGGCACCCGACATTTCGTTTTTGAACTCTTCTTTGAGATCCCAGATCTTTCCTTCTTCCGCATATTTCTTACCATGCTTTTCGGCAAAGACTTTGTTGATAAGCTCGATCTCGGCTTTGGTTTTGTCTTGCAAAAGATCTTTGATTTTATCGAAGTTTGTTCCCCATCCCAAGAAACCGCCGTTGCAAGCATCCTCAATTGCATTTGCTATACGCGCTGCTTCGGCCATTGATTGTGTTGCAGCCTTGTCTGTATTTGCGTTTTTTGTTTCTTTCTCGTCGATTCCGGTGATAGTAAGTTCTGGCAATTCAACTGACGTTTGATTCTTTGGCATGTCGCCGTAAGACTTCCACTCTGGGATGAACTTGGACGTATCAACCGTTTGTCCTTCTTTTGGTGTGAAACTCTCGAAGACGTTAAACATTCACGCTACCTCTTTTGCGAAGGCGCGTGCCGCCGAATAGCTGAGCTGTTCGACCTACTTGCGCCTTGGGGGTAGCATGTACCTTAGCGGTCGCAAGCTGAGGAAATCCTGAGGCAATTTCACAGCGATGTCACACTTCGATTAGGCACTTTTATGAGCTATTCGCGAATGGTGTAACCAACGGCATGCACTGTGGCAATTACATTCGGGTCTCCACCCAATATTTGAATCTTCTTGCGCAAAGCCCTTATATATGTGTACAGAGTCTCACTCGTTACATCTGAGTCTGAACTCCAAACATAATCGAGCAAATCTTTTGTTCGCACGGCCTTGCCTTTATGACGCAGCAGAAATTCCAGAAGCTGGAACTCCTTTGGCTGCAAGGTGAGTTTATTGTCTTTGAAAAATGCTTGGTGTGAGGATGTGTCGACGCTTAAGCCGCTTGCTTCCAGGCGGCTGCCCTGAAATTCAGGCGCTCGTCGAAGAAGTGCGCGAGCACGTGCATGCAGCTCTCTTGCATCAAACGGTTTGGTCAAATAGTCGTCCGCGCCCGCGTCGAAGCCGGTTTCCTTCTCATCGACCTTGTCTTTTCCGGTGAGCATTAAAATAGGAGTTACACCGCCGGACGCACGAAACTTGCGAACTATCTCGACTCCGGAAACGTTCGGCAGACCCCAGTCAACAATTATCAGATCAAATTTCCCGAATTCTAAGAGTTCTTGTGCGTGGCGGCCGTCATGGCATGTCTCGACCGTAAAGTCTTTCGCCACAAGGTAGACGTCGATTTGGTCAGCCAGTATTTCATCGTCTTCAATTAGTAGAATTTTGGCCATGGCGCTCTCAAACTTTCATCTAAAGGTTTTACCCGACCGCTGCGAAGCCAAAACCGCCTAGCTCGAAGCCTGGCTTACCGGCAGCCTAAACCAGAAGGTGCTTCCCTCGCCTTCTTTGCTGATGACGCCAATCTCGCCATGGTGAGCATTAACAATTGCTTTTGCAATAGCAAGGCCTAGACCTGTGCCCTTGTGTTGTGTGGCATCTGAACTTGAAACTTGCTGAAACCGATCGAAAATCGAGTTTATAAACATAGGCGGAATGCCTCGCCCTGAGTCGATTACCTGTATTTCGACCGTGCTGCCCTTTTCGATTGCATTGATCGATACTGTGCTGTTTTTCGGTGCGTATTTTATGGCATTGGACAAGAGATTGACGAGTACTTGCACGAGTCTGTCGGAGTCGGCCTCGATTGCGGCAGTGGTTTTGGGCGGAACAATGTTGATTTTCGCCCGCTCTGCATAGGCCTGAACCGCAGTAATGGACTCTTTGATGATGTCTGCAACATCGACAGTTCGAAAATCCATTTCGAGTTTGCCGGCTTCAAGTCTGTCGATATCTAGTAGATCTCTGATCAAGTGCATGAGACGCGTGACGTTGAATTCCGAGATTTGAATTTGCTTTAGTGCAGGTGTAGGCAGATCGCCGTAGACTCCATCCGCCATGGATGAAAGTGACATCTGCACTGAACTCAATGGCGTCTTCAAATCATGACTTACCATCTGAACGAGTTCTTGTTTGTGACGCGCCGCGTCATCCAGTGACTTTGCCATGTCGTGAAAAACACTGTCTAAGTGTGCGATTTCGTCGCTTCCGCCGATTTTGCCGAGCAGTTCCTCATGCTTGGTTAATCGTTGAGTATTCTCCATGAGCACACGCAAACGCTTTACTGTTCCGCCAGCAAACATATAGACAAGACAGAAACCTATGACGATGTTTATTGCGCAGCCAACATACAACAGGTAGATGACTTGCTGGCGCTCTCGCGCGCTTTCTTGGGGCGACTTCTTCGGCTCTATCTGATGCAGCAATTCGCGCGCGCTGTAGAGGAATCGGAAGAGTCCAAACTCCATCTCCGGACCTGTTTCGCTGCCGCTACCAATTGCAAGCATCACGTCGAAGTGGTGATTTAGTGCATCGATTCCTTTGTTGGTTGCGTTCTTGAAGTTGATGAATAGGTTTTCTTCGTCGATGTTTTTATGGTTGATGAGCTCCGACATCTTGTTCAATGTCTCATCAACTTTTACTTTGTACGTTCTGAACCGCGTGATGTTTGACAGATCGCGCGTGGTCTTGAACCCTTTCATGGCCACACCGCTTCGATAAAACTGATTCTGAATCTCATGACAATAGAGAGCCAAGGCTTTTCGCCGGTTTTCTTCAGCCAGCTCTTTCTCTGCGGCCTGAAGATAGAAGGCGATAACGAACAGAAAAATCAGTTGAAATGAGATTGGTATGGCAACCATCAAAAGCCCCTGACCAAATAGGTTTGGCTTTAAGCGCATTCTTTTTCCTATCGGTGGGGTCCCTACAAGTATATTCAGGATTGGAGAATTTGTCGGTTAATGTCGGTCCTCAGGATTTACTCAGGTATTCGGTCGTATTGTGGCAGTGTCAAAGGCAAGAAGTTACCCAGTCGCCAATACACAAAGGAGTCACGAAGCCGCGGAGTTTCTGGGGAGAGCCTCCAGGCAGCTACAAAGAATCGAAAATCAGATAGGTTCAAGGCCTCCTTTTGGGCGAAGTGTGGAGAAGCTTCGCTCGAAGGGCTTTGATCCTTTAAGTGTTTGATCCTAAGTGTTTGATCCTAAGTGCTGTCGCTCTCGACTTTCTTTCGCTGATTGCCCTCTTTTGAATCGTGCGAGCATTCATCGGTATGTTCGTGCGTGCACGTTTCATATAGATTCGCAGGATCAGCTTGCAAGTCCGATTTCACTGTATGTCTGGTTTTTGTAGGCGGATAGCAAAAATCAATTATTTCCTTGATCGATGCCGCCACCGGAATTGCAATCAACATTCCAAGACCGCCTGCCATGATTTCGCCACAGAGCACGGCGAAAATGATTGCGAGAGGATGCAGTTCTACTGTGTGTCCGATGAAGCGCGGCACGACAATGTAATCTTCGATCAAGCGAGCGACCCAGTAGCAAAGAAAAATCGGCAGTGCAACTCCGACGCCTTTTTGCGAGACACCGACTATGATGGCAGACAAGATTGCAAGCGTCGGACCTAAAACAGGAATGATTTCAAGAAAACCACTCAGTATTGAAATCACCAACGCGTACTTCAGATTAAAACAAAAATGCAGGAAGAAGTAGGCCACGCAGGACATGAGCGCGACCAGCACGAGCTGTCCGCGCACATATTTGCTTAGCATTATGTTCATCTGGCTAAAGAGTTTGATGACGGTTTCGTGTCTTTCTTCGGGCACGAAGCGCAAAAGGAATTTTCCAACGCGCTCGCTATCCACGATGAAATAAATGGATGAAACGATGCATACCAAGATCGCTAAAAGGCTCTTGGACAGGAGACCTCCTAGGTGCACGAGTTCTTCCGGTTTGCCGAGATTATTCTCCATGTTGTTGAGAATGTCATCGGAAGTTTTGGCTACATCGATTTGCCAATTGAACGACGTGGTGAGTTGCTGCACAAGGTTGACCACTATCTCTTGCCTTTGATTAGCAAGCTGGTTTATCTGGTCCACCATTGACTTTCCAAAGGCGGAGCAAAGACCAATTATGGTTCCCAAAATGGCGAGATAAATTACCGCCACCGCGATCTTGGGTGGGATTTTCAATCTCCTGCTGGCACCATTCACGACGGGAAGCAACAGATATGCAAAGATGCCGCCGACTATGAAAGGCGGAAACGCCTCTCTAACGTGATACAAGAACCAGAACAGAAGGAGTACAGCAAGCCACTTAAGCATTTTTGATTCCGTCTGATGGTGTAGGGATTACTACGAGCAGTTGGCCGCCATCTGCTTTTGCTCGAGCGCCTTGAAATCTTTCAGTCCACCGCGAACGAGCTTTCTGAGCAGCCACGATGGTCTGAATCTTTCGCCTAGATCCTTATTGTATTCATCAAGTTGGGTGAGGCACCAGTCCATTCCCTTTTCTTGAGCGAGAGACAACAAGCCTCGCTTCAAACCAATTCCCCACTGCATCGCGACATCTACGCTTTGTGCGTCGACGACAGCTTCTTGCAACGCATATGTCGCTTCGTTGAACATGGGAAGAACCACGCGGAGTGCATCGAACTTCTTATTGGTTTTGCCTGGTGGCAGAATTTTGTTGCACTCTTTGACGATCTTGTCGAGATCAGGATTGAGTTTTTTCGGTTCGCCTTTTTGAGGAACGACACCCTTTTCATGCACGAAGAAACCTGCGCCACTCTTTTGTCCAAGGTGACCGGCTTCAACCAATTTTGCAAGTAATGGTGATGGTTGGAACCTTGGACCATACTCGCCATACAAAAATTCATTGACATGTGCGCAAACATCGATGCCGGTCATGTCGAAGAGAGTGAACGGTCCCATCGGGAGTCCGAACTCGACAGCCGCCTTATCGATTTCTTCAGGTGTAGCAATGCCTTCTTGAAGAACGTAGAGAGCTTCGTTCATGTATGGGAAAAGCAATCTGTTGACAAGGAAGCCGGGGCATTCTTTTACATTTACTGCAATCTTGTCCATCTCTTTGCAGAGGTTCATGGCAGTTTGCACTGTTTCGTCTGAGGTCTTGACGCCAGGAATGACTTCGACCAACTTCATTGTTTGAGCTGGGTTAAAGAAGTGCATCCCAACAACCTTCTCGGGGCGCTTCGTGGCTGAAGCGATCTCAGAAATCGAAAGAGCCGAAGTGTTGGTCGCCAGAATTGCCCGCGACGGGCACGCTGCATCCAACTGCTTGAAAATTTCGATTTTGGCATCGATTTTCTCGAGGGCCGCTTCGATAACGAGGTCGACGTTGGACATGTCGTCGTATCCGACCGAACCCTTGATCAGTCCGAAAAGTTCGTCTGCTTGCGCTTGCGTCATCACTTCTTTCTTGACGCGTGAATCGTACATGCGCTTGATGTTGGCAAGACCTTTGTCGATGAACGCCTGATTGACGTCCTTCAAAAGCACTTCAATTCCGCTCTGGCTTAAAACCTGGGCGATTCCGCTTCCCATGGCGCCGGCGCCGATGACTGCTGCCCTTTGAACTTTCATTAGACGAACCTCTCACTCAAGGAATGATCCAAATATAGATATATTCAATCCCCCGCTATGCTAGCATCTTTGAGTTTTCACTTTGACCATATCAACCTTTTCTCTAGATTCCAGGAACAGCACGTTGCCATGATGACATCACTAATGAGGCGCACTCCAGCTACGCCGGAGGATTACAACGCAGCTGAAAACCCGAAGCATCTTGGGTGGTTGATGCTCACTGCGCTGGGAATTGGTGCCACCATCGGCGCTGGCATCTTCGCAATGCCCGGAATCATCGCGCAGAAAGCAGGACCCGCAGGAATACTGTCTTTCCTCATCACCGGCCTGGTGGTTTTGATCGTTGCTATTTGCTATGAAAAGTTCTCGCGACTGGTTCCACACGGCGTGTCTGCCTACAGTTACGTGTACCATTCGATTGGCGAACTTGTGGCATGGATTGTCGCTTTCGGCTTGTTCATGGAATACAGCTTCGGTGCCTCGGCCGTTTCAATTGCCTGGAGCGTTTATCTGCAAACTGCGCTTGGGTTTAAGCTTGACGGAATTTGGGCCGGACCGAAACTCGAGAACATGCAATACACTTTCGGTGTCAACGTTGTTGCCGTTGCCGTGGTTATCGTCATCACGCTCATCCTTATTTTTGGCGGCGTCAGCAAGTCCGCAAAACTCAACTTCTTTCTTGTCTTGCTCAAAATGACATTGCTTGTGACCTTCTTGGTTTTTGGTATCAAGCACGTCAATCCCGCCAATTGGCAGCCGTTTCTTGGGCCCAGGGGATGGGAAGGAGTGATGCAAGGTGCCGCGACCGCGATCTTTCCTTATGTCGGATTCGACGCGCTCTATACTTTTGCAAGAGAGTCAAAAAGCCCGAAAGACACAAGGATTGGAACATATTTGTGCGTCGGGCTAGTCGCATTTTTGTATGTCGCAGTCATGGCGGTCGCTACTGGTTTGCAACCTTGCTATATCAATGGCCAGGAGAACCCATTGTTCGTCGGTTCTGAGGCGGCGGCGCCGCTTGCGAAGCTCTTGAAGAGTGTCGGTGAGGACTGGACCTCGACATTTATCGCAGCTGGAGCCGTTCTTGGGATCTTCAACGTCCTTCTCGTCTTGTGTATGGGGGGACCGAGAATCTTCCGAAATATGGCTGAAGATGGGCTTTTGCCTCCGATCTTTCACAAGACCAACAAAGGCAATCCGGTGGTCGGGATCGCGTTGAACGGTGTCATTGTCGCCGTAATTGCAGGGTTTGTGCCGTTCGGTGAGATCGCGGACATGATGGTTTTGGGAACACTCGTAGCCTTTGTTTTCGTATGCCTGGGCGCGTTGAGGTTGAAACTGGTCAACCCCGCTTTGGCTCTAACGGGAGCCCTTAGCTGCTCGGTTCTTGCTTGTTTCCTCAGCCCGGCCGTGTTGATTGCATACTCGATTACGTGTCCGGTCGGACTCATCATTTACTTCGTTTATGGACGTAAGAACAGCAAGCTAGCTAAACAGGGTTCGGTCTCTCCGGTGGCATAGCATAAACTCGAAGGACTGGCACGACCCAGGACTGTTTCACGGATGCGACTGCGATAAATTGCAAATCTTGGCTGAGTATTAGGTGCTGCTAATATATAGACAGTCCCTAAGAAGAAAGGTTGCTCTTCCTTATGAAGCTGGCGACCAAAGCAATCGTTCTAGGCAGCATCGCTGTGGCACTTCAAGGCGCAATTGTCGTCTTGGTTTCGTTGCAGCTGGGGCAGATTCATAACAATTTGAGCGAACATGTGTCAACCAACCAGCTTGCCTTCCAAAAGGATCAGGCGCGAGATGCTTTGGGCAGTCTTCAGGTGCTTGCTGCCATAGCCATGTCCTTGGCTGTCATTCCAACTGCGCTTCTTGCTTTCTTGGTGACTTCGGGTATTTCAGGGCGTTTGCGCAATGTTCTGGAGATGACAAAGAAGATGGATCACCGCCAACATGCGCTGCCTGGCGAGGATGAGATTGCGCTTTTGGAAAGGTCGGTCGGCCGAATCGTTACTTCGTTGGAAGCATCACAGCGCAAGGAAAAGGCATTCTCAAGCTCTCTCGACGCAATTCTGACTCTCGAAAGAGACGGCAAAATCAAGACCGCCAGCCCTTCATGTGTGCAGCTTTGGGGTTACCGCATCGAAGATCTGGTGAGCAAGAAGTTCGTATCATTCATCGGACCGGAAGACGCCGCCACCACGCGTCAGCATCTTGCAACCGCGCTTTCCGAATCGTCGACGGTGCAGTTCGAAACATCGTTCAAAAAGGCCGACGGAATGCTGTCAAACCTGATCATGACAGCGACTTGGTCGCAGGAAGACCAAGGATTTTTCGTTGTCGCGCGCGACATAACAGATCGCAGAATCACTGCAATGGCGCTAGAGCAGGGGCACAAACGCATCCGCAGCATGTTTCGAAGCATGCCAGTCGGTCTGACGGTTTTGACAGACCAGGGTGTAATCGAGTCCGTAAATCCTCGATTTGAACAGATGTTTGGATACCTGGCCGACGATGTTGTTGGCAAAACACTCTATTCGTTCTTCGAAATCTCGAAAGAAAATGAGATCTCGTTTGCGCAATTAGTTGAATCGCAAACCGTTGCGCATGCACGTCCTGCCGAGTTTGATGCTGCCAAACACGCCAATGGATCGCAGTTTCCCGTCGAGATCTCCATCACGGAGTTGTCCACACCGGAAGAAGGAACGAAGCTTTTGGCCAGTCTTCAGGACATCACTGAGCGCCGTGAAATCGAACGAATGAAGCAGGAATTCGTCGCGATGATCAGCCACGACTTACGCACTCCGCTGACATCGATTCAGTTGTGTTTGTCGATGGCAACCATGGGCGCGTATGGAGAAATGTCCAAGCAGGGTTTTCAGTGTATTTCAATCGCTGAGCGTAGTTGCCAGCGTTTGATTACCATGATCAACCAGCTTCTCGATATTGAAAAACTACAAGCCGGAATGTTGGAACTTGATGTTCGCATGGGACCACTCGATGATGTGATTCAGCGATCGGCGGATGCCGTACGCTCCTTCGCTGATGAGAGTCATGTTGCGATTGCCACTCAACCTGTGGATTGTCAGGTTTATGCAGACTCCGATCGCTTGGTACAAGTTATGGTCAACTTGCTGTCCAATGCAATTAAGTACTCACCCAAGGAAGGAACTGTCTCAATCACGACCAATGTAGATGCAGATACTGTCGAGATTCGCATAACAGATCAAGGTCGAGGCATTCCGCCTGAGTATATGAGTGCAATTTTTGAACGCTATAAACAAGTAGACAAAACCGATAAGCGAGAAAAGAAGGGAACTGGCTTGGGGCTTCCAATTTGCAAGGCAATTGTTGAAAGCCACGGTGGCGAGATTGGTGTCGACTGTGAACTTGGAAAGGGCAGCACTTTCTGGTTCAGAATTCCACTCAATCAACCGGTAAGCATTTCCACTCCCACCCAAACAGCTGTAACTTCTTAGCTAATTGCAGCAGCCGATAAGCGTGAGGTCGAGCTGCTTCTTGCCGCCTGCGGTTTGCTTCATGTTTTTTGTGTCTTTGAGTTCGGTCACTTTTAGCTTCTTGGATTTGTCTGCTTTCTTTGATTTGTTGTTTTCCTTTGTTCGTTTTTCAGGCATAACTTTGTCCTCGAGCAAGGGGGTCAATTGCGTCTTTCAACAATCTAGAGTCGAGGCATGAGGAATTCGTGAAGAGGGAATATATAGCCCAGAGTCGTTAACGAAACTGTAATTGCTGCGCGTCGGAGGCCCTTGATCGATGGTTCAAGCGACTGGAGTTTGCCAGAAATGCGGCAAACCCGTTGCGAAAACGGGAACCATGACGCAATGGGTTTTCCGCCCAAGCGAAAGTTGCGTTTGTTCTGGTGAAAAGTCTGAAGTTCGAGATTTGCGATCTTGCCCGGTCTGCGGGCAAACTACTCGCTCGCGAAGTGGAACGATGACGCAATGGATTTTTCAGTTCAAGTCTTGCAATTGTTTATCGACAGAATTGGAAACACGGCGCGAAATCGATCATGAGTCAGAGCTTTTGGATGCCGATGCAATCGCTGGAAACCCCTATGAGTGGCTGGGCGAAAGTGGAAGTGGAGCATTCGCGACCGTTTACAAAGCGAAAGATCGCAAGCTCGGAAGGTTCGTAGCAATCAAGGTGCCTCACGATCGAGATGACCGCGCGACTGCGAATTTCATCCGCGAAGCGAAATCTGCATCTCAGTTGTATCATCCAAACATTGTTTCGATTTTGGATGTTGGAACGCTGAAGACCGGACGCCAATACCTGATTTCAGAGTGGATTGAAGGAATCACATTAGCCCAGTATCTCCAGCGGCATGGAACGCTAAAAATCGATTCTGCAACAGAGGTTTTTTGTCAGGTGTTGGACGCGCTGTCTCATGCTCATCGCAATGGGATAATTCACAGGGATATCAAACCAAGCAATATCATGCTTGGCTTGAGTTCATCAGGCGGATGGTCTGTTAAGGTCATCGACTTTGGTTCTGCAAAACAGATCGATAAAGATGGATACACGACAAAGGTCGATGAATTGGCGTGCAGTCCATTTTATATGAGCCCCGAACAAGTAACCGATGCTGTTCTCGATCAACGCACAGACCTCTATTCTGTAGGTTGTACGCTCTTCGAGGCGCTCACCGGTAGAGTGCCATTTCCCGGTCAAGCACTATCTGTGGTGATGCGTCATCAGACAGAGGCTCCGCCGACCCTAAAGATCGCTTCTGGTGGCAAGGAGTTTCCATTGTATTTGGAACAGCTGGTTGCCCGCCTCCTAGAGAAGCACCCCGACAGCCGTTTTCAAACTGCCGATGCAGTCAAGGATGCACTTCTTTCGAAGAAAGATTTACCGACGGAAACCACGGTTTCAAAATCTGCGGCTCGCCGACGCGCACCGTGGATAGTGCCTGCCGTCGTTGTTTCGGCCGTTTTGATCGTCGGTGGCTTAGCGGGTCTCATTTGGATTTCCGGCGAGAAGGCGAAGACTATAGAGAAGACCGCTACAAGAGACGAAGCGATTCGTCAAGAAGTAATAGCAAACTTGTCCGTGCCGAGTCGAATCTTTGGGGGGCGCGTCAGCTATGAAATAAATGGTCGGCACACGGAGGCAGAGTTGTCTGACGACGATCTGTCGTTTCTAGAAAACAAACCAGTAACTATGCTTGGCGTTGCCCTGACGTCCGTTGGTGACGAACAGATGCCTTTGATTGGAAGAATGAGATCTCTTAGGACGCTACTTATGGACATGACGGAAGTAACTGATGAGGGCCTAAAATATCTCGCGCCGTTGCGACTGACTTATCTAAATGTTGCAAATAACAAAATCAAAGGTCCCGGACTGAAGCACATCAATTTTGAAAGACTGGCCAACCTTGATATTGCGAAATGCAAGTTCGATGATTCTATCCTCGACTTGCTTCCCAAGTCTGACGCTCTGCTTTCTCTATCGATAGCTGACAACAAAATTACTGACGATGGAGTGCGCAGAATAGTCCAACTGTTTCCCAAGCTGCAAGTTCTCAGTCTTCGCTCTACCAGCATTACAGACAAAGGTTTGACATATGCCGCCTCCCTGCCTAATTTGAGGTTCTTTTCGATCGAGCACACAGCGGTGTCGGATGCAGGAATCAAGCACCTGTACAAGCTGCCGCTGGTGGAGCTCAATCTCAGCGGCACGAAGATTACCGCCAAGGGAGTTGCCGATCTTAAGAAGCATTTCCCCGGCATCGTTGCCGACAAGCTTGAGCGAGAGAAAGAGTCTGCAACGATTTTGCTTCTGCAACCCTAACCTCCCGGATCCGCTGTGAAGTTCGTCTAGCTATGGTTATGTCTTTTGGGAACCGAGTTGCGGGAAACCGGGGGCTGGTACCAAAAGTTCACAAATCGGCTCTAACGTATTCCCCAGCACACATCCCCTATTTTTTCGGCGAACGAGGAACGTTCGCGAGGAGTCTCTCATGGGTTGAAATCCAGTAAGGCCAGGATTCTGTCCCACTGACAATGTGCCGAGTCCAAGGTACTATCCGACTTATCAGCCTACGTATCAACCTACGTACCAGCCGCAGTACCAACCGCACAGACCAGAGACAGATAAACGGATAGATACGCAGGTTGCGCATCCCGGAATTACACTCGATATAGGCAACGACGAGCAGCTGAGAATTCAGAAGCAAATCGAGCAACAGCGCCGAATTAAACAGCCCGGCGTCAAGGACGACTTCGCAATTGTGAACAAGTCCTATGACGATGCTGTGAAGAACAACTTCGAATTCACGCAAGACAATGCTCAGCAGGCGATGAATAAGGCCGCTCGCGAAGGCAAACCACTGGTCATGGTATTCGGTGGTTCGCAACTTTCGCACACCCAGCAATTGTTGGATGGCGGCGTCAATCAAATGAAGCAAAAAGACGCTGTCTACATGTATGTGGATGTCGATAAGGTAGATCCGAATTCGCAACTCGGACAATTGGCCGCATCAAAGGTAAAGCCGTACAACATCGCCTACACGATGGTTGCATCGGTCAGTCCGGATGGTCAGGGCAAACCTGTTTTGGATTCACCAAGCTTAATTACACCCGGCATGCTGGGTGATACCGTCGGTAGTGTTCACCAGTATATTGATTATGCCGGCAACAATATGCGCGGTCGAAAGTTTGACGTGGCTGACGATTCAATTACGCCAAAACCGCCAGATCAAGTGAAACCAGGCGATCAAACCACACCGAAACCCCAGGATCAAGTCAAGCCGACCGATCAGAAGCCGCCGCAACCCGGCTCTGACGCGCAGCCGACCGACAAGCCGAAGGAAAAAACAGAAGCGGATTACGCAGCAGCATCCAAGCGCATCAACGATCAAGCTATGTCGATTGTCGACACGATCAATCAGATGCCAAATGCGCCGACCCTAGCGGACAAGGAGAACGTTTTCCGGCGCGCTATGTCGCTTGCAGATCGAATTTCACCGCAGGATATTGCGATGGAAAAGGATCGCATCGCAAAAGAAGTCGAAGCTCTCAAACAAAAGCCGGATGCCGAAAAGGCTCGCCAGCTCGAGCTCGACAAGGCACGACTCTCATATGCAGAAAATGCTCGCTGGTACACCCGTGCAATGTGCGGAATCGCCTGCTCGAAGTGGGGATATCCTGAAATCGGTGCACAGTGGATCAACGAAGCAGCGAAGCGCAACCCGCAGATCTACGATAACCCTGGCTTCAGGTCCGCATTGCAAGGTGCGAACATGCCTAAGTATCTTGTAGACAAACTAGTTGAAGGCCGCCCACAAGTTGAGACGAAACCTCAAGTTGAAGTGAAACCGCAAGCCGAAGTGAAACCCCAGCCACAACCTGAGGTGAAGCCACAGGTACAGCCGCCGCAAACAGAGGTGAAGCCACAGGTACAGCCGCCGCAAACAGAGGTGAAGCCACAACCACAGC